>NZ_JBQCHP010000024.1:0-51223 GCF_051954575.1 Dyella sp.
GGTTTAGGCGGTTTTTTTTTTTTTTTTTTTGGGTGGGGTTCAAAACCCAAACATCTAAAAAAACACATCCACCCCACGTTGGGGGTTTGCACCCCAACCTACAGCGACCTTCTCGGCGCAACCAGCAATTCGCCGAACATCAATCCGGCCACCAGCGAAATCAGTATCGTCACCAGCAGCACGGTGGAATCGAAACCCAGCGATGCATTGCGGTCGAGCAGATACGAAACGCTGCGAAACCCCACGCTGCCCGGCACCAGCAACAGGATGCCCGGCTCGCGCACCACCGCACCAGGGCGCCCCGCATAGCGCGCATACATATTGGCCAGCGCGCTCAACAGCAGACCGCCCAGGAAAATGCCGAACGGCGCGCCGGACAGATTGATCGAGATGGCACCACCCAGGCGTGTCGCTACATAACCTACGATCACCGCCAGTATCACTACCGGCCAATCGCGCCACGCTGCGCGGAACAGCATGGCGAAGGCGATCGCCGCCACCAGCAGGGCCGGATAATCCATCCATGAAGGGAGCGCCGGCAATGTGAAATCGCGGGGCTCGATACCGAACACCGCGCAAATCTGCGTCGCGGCCACCGTGCCGAAGGTAAGCTTGAGCAGCGTCGACATCGCCCCGCCCATGCGCGCCATGCCGGCCACCAGGTGCTGGCTGGAAATCTCGCGCACCGCCGTCGTCAGCGACATGCCGGGCATCAGCACGATCAACCCCGCCAGCACTACCGATTTGATCGCCAGCGGCGCCACGAACGCGCTGAACACGATGGTGACCAAGGTCGCCACCATTGCGCAGATCGCATCACTGGCCACCTGCAGGCGCGGGCGTGTGGCCGACAGGATGGTGATCGTGCCGATCAACAGTCCCACCAGCGCCGCCACGCACAGATCCACCCAGGAGCTGTGCAGGAACAGCGCATCGATGGCCGCCGCGGACAAGCCGTAGCTCACGATCACCCCCGCCTGTTGCAGCGGCGTATCCGGCAGCTCCAGTGCGCGCAGCAGGCGGAAACCTTCGCGCAGGTCCAGCTCGCCGGCGATCACGCGATCGGCGATCTCGTCGGCGCGGCAAAGCTTGTCCAGGTTCACGTCGCCCGGCAGCAGACGGATCACCTGCGTCACTTGCGCCAGCCGCCCTTCTTCGCCATGCGCGAGATCGGCAAAGGAAATGATGATGGCCGTCGGGCTGGACCATACGTCCGCGCTCAGGCCGATACGTTGCGCTGAACCTGCGATCGCCATTTCCAGACGCGGTGACGAGGCACCGTATTTGTGCAGGCGGGTAGCCAGTTCCACCAGAAAGGCAATGCGGGTATTGATCGCCGTAGTGGCGAAGGACGGCAACGGCGAGCGGGAAGTGGCTACAGGCATGACGCCATTCTTACCGGAAGCGCGGCGCTTGGGTATGTCGTGATATGCCTTCGACGTTGCGTTGAATCACAGCCTTGCCGGTATCGCTCCCTCCCCTGCTTGCAGGGGAGGGTCGGGGGTGGGGTGAAGCAACCTCGCGATGAATTCAAATCGTGCAGCAAGCTCGGACACCCCCACCCTACCCCTCCCCTGCAAGCAAGGGAGGGAACCGTTTCACGCGCAGCGGCAAACAACGCTGGGATTTCATCCTGGCCTGCGGCGTATCAGGTCGCCTTCACCTTCAACGTCGTCCCCTCCACCGCCACCACTTCCACCGTGCTTCCTTCCGGCAGATCCGGCCCGCTGACCAGCCATTGCCCATCGCCCACGCGCGCCTTGCCGCGTCCGTTGACGATCGCCTCGATCAGCACGTAGCGCCCACCGATCAGCTGCTCCGCACGCCGGTTGAGGCGGCCATCGCCCTGCTCGTCTTTCTGCAGCGCCGGGCGCACCGCATACCAATAGACCACGCACGACACGAACGCCAGCACCACGAACACGATCGCCTGCGCCACCAGCGACAGCCCCGGCATCACCAGCACGAGCAGGCCGGTTGCGGCCGCGCCAATGCCGATCCACAGCATGAAATAGCCGGGCATGGCCACTTCGATGGCAATCAGCACCAGCGCGACGATCCACCACAAATAATGCGCCGCTACGCTCATAGGAAGATTCCTCTTACGCGTTCGGCCCGCGCGGCGGCGCGGCGACCCGTGCCGGCTGCTGGCCCAGCGCTTCCTTCGCCAGTTCGGCAATGCCGGCCATCGAACCGATGATGCCGGTGGCTTCCACCGGCATCAGCAGCATCTTCTGGTTCGGCGAATGGGCCATTTCCTTCAGCGCCTCCACGTATTTGTTGGCGACAAAGTAATTGAGTGCGTTGACGTTGCCGCTGGCGATCGCATCGGACACCAGCTTGGTGGCCTGCGCTTCGGCTTCGGCCAGGCGGATGCGCGCTTCGGCTTCGCGGAACGCGGCTTCTTTCTTGCCCTCGGCGGCGAGGATCGCCGACTGCTTCTCGCCGTCGGCCTTCAGCACCGCGGCCTGGCGGAAACCTTCGGCTTCGAGAATATTGGCGCGCTTCTCGCGCTCGGCCTTCATCTGCCGCGCCATCGAATCGACCAGATCGCGCGGCGGGGCGATATCCTTGATTTCGATGCGGTTGACCTTTACGCCCCACGGGTGCGTGGCTTCGTCGACCACCTTCAGCAGCTTGGCGTTGATCGCGTCGCGCTGGCTCAGCGATTCGTCCAGGTCCATCGAACCGAGCACGGTACGGATGTTGGTCATCACCAGCGCAAGCGCGGCCTGTTCCAGGTTCGCCACTTCATACGCCGCCTTGGCCGCATCCAGCACCTGATAGAACACCACGCCATCCACGCGCACCACGGCGTTGTCCTTGGTGATGACGTCCTGGCTGGGCACATCCAGCACCTGTTCCATCATGTTCATCTTGCGGCCGATCTCGTAGATGAAAGGAATCAGGAAATGCAGCCCCGGCGTAAGCGTGCGCGTGTAACGGCCAAAGCGTTCGACGGTCCATTCGTAGCCTTGTGGAACGATACGCACCAGCTTGGCGATCACGATGATCGCAACGACGACGACCACCAATGCAAAGATCTGTCCCATGACGTGTCCTCCTAGTTGACCTGGAGGGAGTATAGGGCAGCGCAGGAACGCGTAGGTTGGGGTGCCAACCCCAACGTTGCTATGTCTGTGCGTATGCCGATGTTGGGGTTGGCACCCCAACCTACGTTGCGCTAGCCGGCTGCGGCAATATCAGCGTTACACGTAGGCCGCCATCCTCGCGATTGGCCAGCGCAATGCGCCCGCCATGCGCTTCGCTGATCTCGCGCGCCAACGCCAGCCCAAGTCCCGTGCCCGAGCGCTTGGTGGAATAGAACGGCAGCAGCGCCTGCGCCAGTACCGCCTCGCTCATGCCTGGCCCGCGATCGCCCACTTCGATACGCAGCTCGTGGCCGACCAAGGTCAGCGCCAACGTGACCCCTTCGGGCGCGCTGCCCGATTCGTGGGCGTTCTTGACCAGGTTGATCAGCACCTGCTCGATTTGCACCGGATCGAACCAGCCCGCCTGCGTGGGCGCGTTGCCTTGCAACTGAAAACGGCAATGCAACGACAGCGCATCGAGGAACGGTTTCCATTCCACCGCCACCATGCGCGGTGCAGGAAGCTTGGCGAAGCGCGCATACCCGTCGATAAAACCATGCAAGTGACGCGCACGCTCACCGATGGTGGCGAACACGCCCGGCAGGCGCTGCACGTCGCCGCGCCTGGCCAGCTCGGCGCCGGAATGCGCAAGCGAGGAAATCGGCGCCAGCGAGTTGTTCAATTCATGGCTGACCACGCGGATCACACGCTTCCACGCCGCCACTTCCTGGCGCGATAGTTCGCGCGTCATGCGGCGGAACAGTTGCAGCCGATGCGGGCGACCCTGCAGGCGGAACGCGCGCTGCGACAGATGGAAGGTTTCTTCGCTGCCGTCCATTTCCACGCTGAACAGTGCGTCTTCCGTGCCTTCCGTCGCCTTGCGCAAGGCTTCGGGCGCATCGGCGATCAGCGTTGCGAAATGCAGGCCATTGAGGCTGCGTCCTTCGTTGAACAAATGTCGCGCGGCGATGTTGGCGTAGGCGACGCGACCGCTGCCATCGGTCAGCACCAGCGCCACCGGTGTGTTCTGCACCACGGTATCGAGCAACAGTTCGCGCTGGGCCAGATTCTGCCGTTGCTCGCGCAAGGTCTGCCCAAGCTCGTTGTGCACGCGCACCAGGTCGCCCAGTTCATCGTGCCGATTGAGCGCAATGGAGATGCTGAAATCGCCATCGCGATAGCTCGCCACCGCGCCTTCCAGCGCGCGCAGCAGGCGTTTGACCGGATCCATCACGATATGCGCGAACCACCACGACAACGGCGTCAGCACCACGATGCAGATGATGAGGGCTTCGGTACCGGTCGGCTGGGCGATCGTCACCGGCATATTGCTGCGCAGCCACTGCAGTGTCTGCGGCAAAGGCCACTGCGTAACACCGATGTAGCTCATGACGCCCATCAGCGCGGCCAGGGCCAGCCATAGGGTGAGGCGGGCTTCCAGCGATCTCAGGCGCATGCGGCGATCCTGGCTTGGCGGGTGCGTGGAAGCATGGGCGGTCTCCGCGTGAAGTGCGGCTGTTCTACACGTTGCGGTCCAGGTACGCCACTGCCGAAAGATGCCCCGTAGGTTGGGGTGCGAACCCCAGCATCACCGTGTATGCGTGCATGGCAACGTTGGGGTTTGCACCCCAACCCACGAACGCTCGCAAGGTTACGCCTCACGCCTGCGTCATCAATCCATACCGCTCCATGCGCCGATACAGCGCCTGCCGCGACAAGCCTAGCGACTGCGCCGCGCGGCTGACCACGCCATCGGCCTTGTGCAAAGCCGCCTCCACTACTTCGCGGCTGGGTTCGTCGAGGTTGCGTACCGCCGCGAGGCCGGCAGCGTTCTGCGGCAGGTTGAGCAGCTCCGGCGTGATGGGGTTGCTGCCCGCCAACAAAGCTGCACGCTCGATCGCGTTCTTCAGCTCGCGCACGTTCCCCGGCCACGCATAGGTCAACATCGCTTCGCGCGCGGCATCACTGAGTTCCGCGCGCCCGGCCAGGAAGTGCTCGGCCAACGGCAGGATGTCGTCGATGCGTTCGGACAGCGGCGGCAGGTTCACGTCGATCACATTGAGGCGGTAGTACAGATCCTCGCGGAACGTGCCCGCACGGATCATCGCCTTGAGATCCGCATTGGTTGCGCTCAGCACGCGCACTTTGACCTTGCGCGTACGGCCGGAACCCAAGCGCTCGAACTGCCCGGTTTCCAGCACGCGCAGCAGTTTCATCTGGCCCGGCAGCGGCAGGTTACCGATTTCGTCCAGGAACAGCGTGCCGCCATCGGC
This sequence comes from Dyella sp., assembly GCF_051954575.1. Classification (GTDB taxonomy): domain Bacteria; phylum Pseudomonadota; class Gammaproteobacteria; order Xanthomonadales; family Rhodanobacteraceae; genus Dyella_B. The sequence continues at coordinate 5,366 of NZ_JBQCHP010000024.1, forward strand.
CAGCTCGAAGCGCCCTTCGCGCGCCTTGTTGGCACCGGTGTATGCGCCGGCCTCGGCGCCGAACAGCTCGGCCTCGATCAGCTCGCCCGGCAAGGCACCGCAGTTCACCGCAATGAAGGGTCCGTGCTTCACCGAGGAATTGGCGTGCACGATCGCCGCGATGCGCTCCTTGCCCGAACCATTGGGCCCGGTGATCAGCACCGGCACGTCCGAGCGCGCCACCTGGCAGGCCAGGTCGATGGTACGCGCCATCGCTTCGGAGGCGAACACCAAGCCGTCGAGCTCGTACCGGCGCTGCAGGTCGTCGCGGCGCTTGCGGCGCTCCATGCGCGTGCGGTTTACCTCGCGCGTGGATTCGGACAGCTCCAGCAGGTTCTCCACCGTGGTCAGCAGCTTGGCGTCATCCCAAGGCTTGGCCAGATAGTCGGCGGCGCCGGCCTTGACCAGTTCCACCGCGGTTTCCAGATGCGTCCATGCGGTCAGCAAGATCACCGGCAAATCCGCATGGCGCTGGCGGATGGTGCGGAACAAGTCCACACCCTCCTCGCCGGAGGTGGTATCGGCGGTGAAGTTCATGTCCTGGATCACCACATCCACAGACTGTCGCGCCAGGGTGGCCAGCCCCTCGTCAGGTGTCAGCGCCACCAGGGGGCGGATATCGTGCAGCGAGAGCAGCAGCGACAGCGCCTCGCCCACGGCCGGGTTGTCATCGATGATCAGTACGGTACGCATTCGTCGTCTACACATGCAGGCATGGATGCTGCTCCAGGCGGGAAGGTTGCCATGACGATCGGCCTACGTACATCGAACTGACGAAACTGCCCGCCGCCGCTCACGGCGCCGGCGGCAGCCGCAGCGACGCCAAGTGCTTGCGCAGCTTGTCGTATTGGCCGCGCGGCATCTGCACCAGCAGCGGCGATCTGGCCGGGTCGAGCCATCGAATCAGCCGCTCGACATCCTCCTTCGGCATCGCCGTGCACCCGACCGTACCCTCCCCCGCCGCGCGCCAGATATGCATGAAGATGCACGAGCCACCGGCCGGCCTGACCGGCTTGACGTTGTGCTCGACGGCCACGCCCCAGTGGTAGAGCTCGTCGTCGCGCAGCATGTGCTCGGAGCTGTTCCAGTCCGGCGCACTCACGTTCTGCCGATCGACGATCTGGTTGTAGTAGCGCGACTTCGCATCGTCCACGCACTCGACCGATGGCGTCAGATGCAGGTATGGCAAACGCGAGCCGGCCAGCGCCTGCGGTTCGTACCCGAATGTCGTACCCAACGCGAACACGCCCGCCGGCGCCTTGCCATCGCCTTCCTGCTTGATCGGATCGCCGGCATTTGCACCCAGCCGCTCATTGGCGACCAGGCCGCTACCCCACGCCAGCCCGGTTTTCCCTACGACGATGGGGAACGGCTGTCCGGCCGCTTTCCATGCATCGTGCGGACCGCTGCGCTCAAACCGCTGCAGCGTGCCGCTTACGCCGGTCCAGTCGGCCGTGGTGACGACCACGATCTGGCGCGCGTCATCCAACACCTCGTGTGCGCGGGCGGACAGCGCGGGAAACAGACCGGACGCAAAGATCGCCAACATCGTCAGCCATCCGTGGCGCATGTAACTGCGGACACCGACATTGAAACCATAACCAGGCATGTTCCCTCCTCGGCATACGTTGCGAACCGGCCCCTTGCAGATTATCGCCGTGCATGGCGAAACGCATATCACACGTTAGACCGATCGCGTCGCCACCACCGGCGGCACTGCTGCCGCGCGCCGTGCCGGCCCCCATACGCCCAACTGCCCCATCGCCAGCATCACGGCCGCGCCCATCGGCAGATAGGCCAAAGGCAGATGTGACAATTCGTAGTAATGCATGAGCATGAGGTTGCCGACATAGGCCAGCAACATACCCAGCGCGATACCCGCTCCCACGATCAGCACGTTCTCCAACAGGAAGTAACGCAGGATATCCGCCCGCCGCGCTCCGAGCGCACGCCGTATGCCGATCTGCCGCGTTCGACGCTGCACCCAGAAGCCGGTCAAGCCCATGATCCCGACCAGCGTAACGATCGCAATGGTCAGCACCAGGCCCAGTAACAGCCACAATGTAGCGCGGGAGCTCTTCAACGCCTCGTCGCGCTTGTCGGCATAGAACTCCACCCGCGGCTGTACGCCTCCACTCATCAATGGGGCGAACTGGCGCTCGATCGCTTTCTTGACGCCCTGCATGGCCGCCTCGCGCATCGACGGATCGACGCGCACCGCATAATTGAGCATGGCCGTGTTGCCGATACTGCGCGCCAGCAGCACGGTGTAGTCCGCGCGACCATCGATGGCCAGGCCCAGTTGGTTGCGCAACATATGCTTGACCACGCCGATCACCTGGTAGCCGTGGCCATCCTTGTCTTCGGGGTCGATCAGCATCTGACCCAGCGGATTGGCGCGACCGAACAACTTGTCCGCCAACGCCTGCGTAATGATGATCGGCTGCGCCGCGCCCGTATTCCACGCATCGTCGCCATTGCTGGCGCCGATGCCCCACGGGCGGTATTCACTGGCAACGAAATCGCGACCACCCAGCATCTTCAGTCCCAATGACTGCACCAGGCCCTTGCCGAAAAACGCGCTCACCCCTACCGCCACCTGCGTCGGTCCGCGCAAATTGAGCAGGATCGATGCACTGTCGACCATCGGCAAGGCAAACCCCGCCGACGCGGCGCGCACGCCCGGCACCGCGCGTAATGCCCGTTCGCCCGCTTCGGTTTCCGCGACGGTGAAGCTGCGCCCCATCGCCGCCAGATTGTCCACCACGATCAGGTTGTCGGCATCCAGGCCGCTGGGCGCGAGCATGGGTTCCAGACGCTGCCAGGCGAGAAAGAACACGTTGCACAGGATCGCGCACGCAAACGCGACCTGCAGCAGGACCAGCGCCGGCATCAGGCTATGGCGGCGCAGCGAAGCGAGCATCACTCGCAAGGACATGGCACGCTCTCTCTCATGCGCTCTTGACCTGCAGCCCCGGCTGGACCATCGATACCTGCCACGCCGGCAGAAAACCCACCAGCATTCCCACCAGCATGGCCAGCATGAACAGCGCGCCGAACATGCTGACGTCCAGGCGCGCCAGATCGGTAAAGCCCTGCCCCTGCATGCGCAGCAACGCCAAACCCAGCAACGTAAGCGGCCACGCAAGCACACCGCCCAGCACGCAGACCGCGCCCGCTTCGATCATGTGTTGCAGCATCACCGCGCGCCGCGGCGCACCGAGCGCACGGCGAATGCCCACCTCTGCGCTGCGGCGCATGAACTTCGCCGCCAGCAATCCCGTCACATTCACCATGCACAGCAACAGGAACGATCCGGCCAGCCACACGTTGAGTCGCACGTTATCAGGAATCACGTTCTGCAGCGTCAGCCATTGCGGCACATCCAGCAGTTGCGCCTGCTGCGATCGACCGAACGAGGCAAGATCCTTCTGCTGCTGCAAGTAATTGTTCAAGTAGATGCGATAGTCCGCCACCGCCTGCGGCGTATCCAACTGCACCCAGTAACCCAGCCACGCGCAGCGCGCGACGTCCACGCTGAACAGCGTCTTGTCCTTGGCGGTATCCGCGTCGCAACCATCGGACCGCCGCGGCTCGGCGCCCACGTCGAGCGCCGCGCTGTAAGGCATGAAGACGCGCTCGCGTTCGCTGCCGCTGAAGCTCCATTGGTCCAGCGCAAAGAAGTGCGGCTGCGGCGCATATGGCGCGCTCACACCGATCACGCGTACCGCATGGCCCTTGATGCGCAATACCTTGCCGACCGCCCGCTCGGTGCTGAACAGCGAACGCGCCAGTTCGCTGTCGATCACCGCCACCGGTGTGCGCGCGGCATCTTCGGCCGCCGTCCAGCTTCGACCATCCCGCAAGGCCACGCCGAACATGGGAATGAAGTCGCTGGTGGCCGCCAGGATGGTTTCGTCGTTGCCATGTCCGGCATCACCTCCTTCCACGCGCGCAAACATATCCGCCACCGCCGTTTGCCGAACAGCGCGGCGCGCAGCCAGCAGCGCTTCGACATCAGCCATCCGAAGACGCTTGTAATCGACCACGCCCGTGCCATCGAGCGTGGTATAGGTTGTCGGCTTGGCCCGCACCGTATCCACCCACACCAGATAAAGGTGCTGGCTCAGGCCAGGCAACGGATCGGCCGACAGCGTATGCAACAGTGTCAACGTGGTCATGCTTGCGGCAAGTCCGATCGCCACCGTCAACATGGCCAGCGCCGAAGTACGCGGAAAGCGACGCATGCCCTGCAGCGCCAATTCAAAGCTGTATCCCACCATGCGCGACATCGCTCCTTGTTGCTCGGGATATCTCAAACCGATCGCGTCGCCACCACCGGCGGCACCGCTGCCGCGCGCAAAGCAGGACCGAGCACCGCGGCCTGTCCGAGACACCACAACAGGATCGCGCCGACCGGGAAATAGGCAACCGGCATGCGCGGCAACTCGTAGTGCACGATCAGGAACAAGTTGATGCCGTAGGCCAGCACCATGCCGAGTACGACGCCCATCGTGGTGAGCAGAAAATTCTCGGTCTGAAAGTAATGCAGGATATTCCTGCGCGTAGCGCCCAGCGCGCGACGCACACCGATGCTGCGATTGCGCTGGGATACCCAGAAGCTGGCCAAGCCGACGATGCCCAACGCGGTGACGATCAGCAACGCCATGCATACGCCAACCAGAATGCCCGCCATAGCGCGATCGTTCTTGAAGAAATCACGCCGGTGCTGCTCCATCGTGCCTTTGTCGAGCACGATGCGGTTGGGGTCCAGCGCCTTGAGCTTGTCCACCGCCCTGCGCAATACCCGGTCGCGATCCTGCGGCGCGCAACGGATGAGGAAGGAAGCGCCTTCCGTCAGCGATATGCGCACCGGCCACACGGTGCTGTATTGCGCACCGAAGTTCAGCCGGTCATTACCGGGCCGGACCAGGTTTGCCAGCACCCCCACCACCGTAAACGGAAGACCTTGCCCCACATAGAACTGTTTGCCGAGCGGATCCTTTCCCGGCCACAAACGATCGGCCATGGCACGCGTGATCAACGTGGCCTTCGGCAGCTTGTCGAATTGTTGACTCGCCAGCAACGTGAAGACCTGGGACAGGTCCATGTACTCTTCGGGCCGCAGCTGACGTCCTTCCACAAGCTGCGCGCCAAGCGTCTGTACCGCGTTCTCGCCGAAGTACTGCGTAGCGCTGAGTGTGGCCATGCGCTGCGTGGGGTCGGTTCGCACGTCCATGTTGTTTGACCCGTAGTCGAACGGCAGTTCACTGATCAACGCAGCCGACTTCACGCCCGGAATCGACTGCAAGGCTGCCAGGTCGTCGGCCGCGCGAGCGTCTGCGTCCTTGCGGTCACCGATATAAGCCATCTGCACGTACACCAGTTCCTGCTCGGCGACGCCGCTTGGCATATTCATTCGATGCAAGCGCTGGCCGATAAGGAAGATCGTGTTGCACACGATGGCGCAGGTGAACGCAATTTGCAGCACCAGCAGGCAACAGGTGAGCTTATGCCGCCGCAGAGAGAAGAGTATCGGTCGGATATCCATCCTATTGCGCCTTCAATTGCAGTGCGGGGGCCACGCGGCATGCGCGCCATGCAGGCAACAGACCCGCCAGCGTGCTTGCCACCACCGAGAGAACAAACGTCGCCAGCAACATAGCCGTATCCATATGCGCGAGCTTGGCGTAGTCCGATGGCTGCTGGCGCACCAGCCACAATCCCAGCAAAGCCAGCAGCGCCCCGACCACGCCTCCTGCGAATCCGATCACGCCGGACTCCATCAGCAACTGCCCGAACAGCGCGCGCCGCGATGCGCCCAGGGCGCGGCGTATCCCGAGCTCGCCGGCGCGGCGCATGAACTTGGCCAGCATCAAGCCCACTGTATTCATCAGGCAGACCACCAGAAATCCAAACGCCAGCCATGCTTGAAGACGCGTATCGCTGGGCACCACCTGGTTGTAATCCAGCCACTGCATCACGTTGCGCAGCCGTATGTTCGGCGGTCGCGCAAAGCGTCCGCTGGCGTGCTGGTCTTGCGAATAATGCTGAAGAAACTGCGTGTAGTCGGCCACGCTGGCGGGAGAATCCAACTGCACCCAAAACTGCAGCCAGGTGCAGGACGAGGTCTGCAGATGCGCCTGGTCGCTGCCGCCATTGCCCCAGCAATCCATGGAACCATCATGCTCCATGAGCAGGTCGCGCGAGGTCGACAACGGCACGTAGACCTGCTCGTAGTTGGCATACGCGCCCATGAAAAGGTCGTAGAAGTGCGGATCGGGGCGCCAATCGCCCAATACGCCGATGATGCGGAAATCCGTCTCCTGCAGGCGCAGCGTCTTGCCGACGCTGTTCTTGCCGCCGAACAGCTTGTCGTTCAATTCGGAACTGATTACCACCACGCGCGCCTTGCCCTCGTCTTCGCGATCGCCCCAAGCCGCACCGTATTGGAACGGTACGCCAAACATCGGGAAGAAGTCGGCCGTGGCGTAACGCGCACTGGCGTGAAACGGATCGATGCTCGATTGCGCTGGCTGCAACGGCACCATGCCGCCGGTCATCAACGCCTGGCGTGTTCCACGCTTGGCATGCAGCAGGTACATGCCGTCGATCCAGCTCAACTGGGCAGGCGGTTCGACGCCCGGCGTGTAGGACTGCATGTCCCGCGGATCGATCTGCGGGTAATACAGCGATGCGCTGCGCCCGGGCAGCGGATCGCCGGAGAGCACGTGCAGCACTGTCAGCGTGGTCATGCTCGCGCCGATACCCATGGCGATCGCCAGGATCATCAGCGCGGTAAGCATGCGGTTTCGCTTCAGGCTACGCAGCGCCAAACCTAAGTAGTAGGACAGCATGGTGATGTCTCCTCTTCCCCGAACCGTCCGTTACACCGTCCGCGTCGCCACCACGGGCGGCACGTTGGACGCACGCCGCGCCGGCACGAACACCGCGATCTGCCCCAACGTCATCACCACTGCCAGGCCCACCAGCACGTAGTAGACCGGCATGCTCTGCATTTCGAACTTGCTCATCAGCACACGATTCAAGCCGACCGCCAACGCAATGCCGACCAGCGCGCCGGCACCGGCAATCATCAGGTTCTCCATCTGGAAGTAATGCAGGATGTCGATCTTGCGCGCGCCCAGCGCGCGGCGTACGCCGATCTGGCGATGCCGCTGGCCGACCCAGAAGCTGGTCAGGCCAACAATGCCGGCGGCGGTGACGGCGAGCAGGATCAGGCACACCATGCCCATCAACGCCGCCATGCCGATATCTGCGCGGTACGCTTCGGCGCGGATGTCCTTGAACGATTTGACGCTGTCGTCATCGAGCACGCGCATGGGGTTGGCCGCATACAGCGCATTGGGCACCGCACGCATGGCCGCCTCCAGCCGACCCGGCTTGGCACGTACCACGTAGCGCGAGAAATTGGCGTTCAAGCGGATCGGCGCAATGGTGGAGTTCCATACGAACGTGCTGGCCCAGCTGCTAACCGACGGGACTTGCAGCCGCTCCACTTCGCCTACGATGGTGCTCGGCCTGGTATCGCCGTTGAGATAGATTACCTTGCCGACCGCATTGCCGGCCGGAAAGAGCTTGTCGGCGAGCGGCTTGGAAACGATCACGATGGCCGGCTGCGAGTTGCTGCGGAAATCCATGTTGGTCACGTCCGCCGCTGTGAAATCGCGCCCGGCGATCAGATGCAAGCCCGCGGTTTTCAACCACTGCTCATCGCCGAAGTAGAAGGTGGTGCGCGCATTGCCTTCGCGCAGATCGGTACCGGGCTTCAGCGCGGCGCTGCCGTTCCAGCTTGATTGAAGCAGCGGAATGGAGTTGGTCGGTGAAACCGATTCGACATCGGGAAGCGCACGCAAGGCGTTGAGATCCTCGCGCAGCATGGCGTCGAGCTTCTGCACGCCGGCAGGGTCGTCACCGCTGGGCGCGCCCACCCACTGCTGGGTCACCAGTAACAGGTTGTTCTCGTCCAGGCCGGTGGGCCGGCGCACGTTGTCGATGCGTGCGTAGATGATGAAGATCGCATTGCAGACAATGGCGAGCGTCACGGCGATCTGCATGGCGATCAGCACCACGCCCGCCTTGTGCTTGCGCAATGCCGCGATCATGGGGTGCAAGGACATGGGTGTCTCCTCAGTTCGTTTTCAGCTGCAGCGCAGGCTGCACGCGCGAGGCGCGGAAGGTGGGATACAGCCCCGACAGCATGGTGGCGATCACCGCCACCGCCAGGGTCAGCGCCAGCAGCCCCAGGTCGACTCGCGCCAGGGAAGAGATTTCCTTCGGCAACACCAGGCCCACGCCCAGCACACCCAACCAGGTCAACAACAGACCGAGCACGCCGCCGGACAATCCAACCACACCCGCCTCGATCAGGAACTGCAAATAGATCGCCGCCTTCGGCGCGCCCAGCGCGCGACGCACACCGATTTCGCCGCTGCGACGTAGGAACTTGGCCAGCAGCAGGCCTGCGGTGTTCACTAGGCAGGCGATCAGCAAGCCCAGCGCCACCATCAGCGAAATCTTGGTATCGCTCGGCACTACGTGCTCGGCATCCAGCCATGCCGGAAGATCGCGCAGCCGGTTGTTCAACGGCCAACTGAAACGACCGGCCGCCTTCTGGTCACGGAAATAACCGTCCAGGTATTCCTTGTATGCAGACACGGCGGCCTGGTCGTCCAGCTGGACCATGTAGGCAATCCACACGCAGGAGGATTGCTGCAGGCCGACGAAGCCCGAGCCCTTGGGAATTTCCGAACAGTTGGTATTGCCGTCGTTGGGCATGCCGACATCGATGGCGCGGGTGAATGGCAGGAAGATGTCCTCCTGCCCGCTGGTGAAGCCCCCCGTGTTCACCACGTCATAAAACACCGGCTTGGGGCTCCAGTCGCCCAGCACGCCGACCACGCGGTAATCCTTGCCGTCGATATCGATGGTCTTGCCCACGCTGTTGGCGCCGCCGAACAACTTCTGGTTGAGCTTGCCGCTGATCACCGCCACGGACGCCCGCTGCGCATCGCCATCGGCACCCCAGCCCGTGCCGAACTTGAACGGTACGTCGAGCATGGGGAAGAACTCGCTATACACCGCATGGCCACCGACGTTGATCGGATGCATGTGCGCGTCGGCCGGGACGATGGAGGGCGACACCCGGTACATCGCCGATTGATACCGCCCGCGATGATCGCGCATCAGCGCCACGGCATCGATGTAGTCGAAAGCATCCGGCGGCTCGTTGTTGTTGGTCGCGTCCGAATGCCCTTTCGGCCCCCAGATATCGATTTGCGGTACGAACAACTTCGACGATTTCCACGGAATCGGATCGCCCGATACCGCGCGGAACACCGAATAGCTGGTCATGGAAGCCGCCACGCCAAAACCGATGATCAGGATCATCAAGGCGGTAAGGCCACGACTTCGCTTCAGACTCCGTACTGCAAGATCAATGTAGTAGCCCAGCATGCCGTGCCTCCCCATTTATGTTCTTCGTTTTCGTGCGAGAAATGTCGTGTTTCATACCGGGCGCGTCGCCTCCACCGGCGGCACGCGCGAGGCGCGCAAAGCCGGAGCGAACACCGCGCCTTGGCCGAGCAGAAGCAGGATCACCATGCCAGTCAGCACATACGTGAGCGGCATCAACTTCAATTCAAAGCGTGTAACCAGCCACATGTTTAGGCCGAACGTCAGCAGGATGCCGATGGCGATGCCACCCAGGCTTATCAGCAGGTTCTCGGTGAGAAAGTAATTCAGGATATCGCGATGAGTAGCGCCCAACGCGCGACGTACACCGATCTGGCGGCGCCGCTGTCCAACCCAGAAGCTGGTAAGCCCGACGATGCCTGCGCCAGTGATCGCCAGCAGCACGACGGAGATGATGCCCATCAAGACCGCCATGCCGCGGTCACGCTCAAACGCGCGCCTACGCACTTCCGCGAAGCTCAAGAGACCATCCTTGGGATCGATCATGCGCATGCGGTTTTCCGCATACAACGCTTTGGGTGCTTCGTGCATGGCCGCATCGAGTTGGCCTGGCTTGGAGCGCACCAGATAGCGGACGCCCACCGGCCCCACCAGACGTATGGGCCAGATCAATGACTCACCAGTGTAGGGTGCACTCCACGTATCAACATCTTCCCGATGCAGGGTTTCCACAATCCCGATGATGGTAGTCGGCGTACTGCTCATGGAGTAGAACGCTTTTCCAAGCGCATCGCCGTGGGGAAACAACTTGCTGGCCAACGTCTTGCTGACGATCGTAACGGCCGGAGTGATGTTCTGGCGCTTGCCTAGGTTGACCACTTCGTCCGCGCGGAAGTCCCGCCCCGCAATCAACTTGAGGCCAAGCGTGCGCACGAAATGTTCGTCGCCGGCGTAAACCGACGCATCGGTGGTTGGCTTGACCTGTTCCGGCGTCAGCGTGATGAAGTTGTCCCAGCCGCTGGTGCTCAATGGGTAGCTATTGCTGGGCGTGGCATCTTGCACGCTAGGCAATTGCCGCAGCGTTGCGAGGTCCTCCTTAATCTTTGCTGCCGCTTCATCGGGGGAATATTCCTCGCCCCATAAATTTGAAATCACGAACACATTTTCTTCATCCACGCCACTCGCTTCGGATATGTGCGACAAGCGCTGATGAATGATGAACAGCGCATTGCAGACGATCGCCAAAGTCAGTGCGATCTGCAGTGCGATCAGCAGGGTACCGGCCTTGTGCCGGCGCAAGGCTGTAAGAATGGGATGAATCTGCACGCTTATGCCCTCGCCTCAATTGGATTTCAGTTGCCAGGCAGGTTGCACCTGTGCGGCACGCCATGCGGGATAGAACGCAGCCGCCACTGTGGCAAGGGTGGCCACCACTAGTGTCAGGCCCACCAACGACATATCCAGGTGTGCCAGCTTGGCGATCTCCGGTGCGAACAGCAGTCCCACGCCCGACATTCCGATAGCTGTCAGCAGCAGGCCAACCAGACCGCCAGCAAGGCCGACGGAAGCGGCTTCGACCAAGTACTGCGCATAGATTTCATGACGCGTCGCACCGAGCGCGCGGCGTACGCCGATCTCACTGGCGCGACGCATGAATTTGGCTAGCAGCAATCCGATCGTGTTAACCAGGCAGATCACAAAGAAAGCTGTCGCCACCGCCAAGGAAATGCGGCTTTCGGGTGGTACCACATGCTCCACCTCAAGCCATTTCATCACGTCAGGCAAGCGAATATTGGGCGACCAGGCGAAACGTCCCGCGCGCTGCTGATCGGCGGCGTAGCCTTCGAGAAAACGCCGATAGCGCGCAACCTCGCTGGACGTATCCAATTCCACCCATGGCATCAACCAAACGCAGTTGCTTTGCAGCCACTGATCAAAGCTGGTGAAAGCCAGGTTGCCGCGGCAGCTGTTTCTGCCCCAGGTATCGACCTTCAGATCGAGCATACGGTTGAGCAGCACGTAGAAGTCGGGTGGATCGTTAAATCCGCTTTCACCCCAAACGCTGTAGAAGCGTGGAGTGGGATTCCAATGTTTCATTACGCCGACGATGCGGTAATCGTGACCGGAAAGCGTGATTTCCCGCCCCACTGTGTTGGCGCCACCGAACATGCGCTGGTTGAATTCCTGCGAGAGCACCACATCTGCTGCGCGGTTCTCATCGTCGCCGCTGTTCCAGCCGCTGCCATACAGAAACGGCACATTGAACATGGGAAAGAAATCGCCCGTTACGGCATAGCCTTCCGCTGACGTCGGCACGCTATTGGCGCGCAGCGGCAACGCAGACAGCATTACCCGATAAATCAAGGTCTGGCGCGTAGCTTGGTGCGCCCGCATCAGGGCCATCGCGTCCGTATACGTCAGTGCGCCTGATGGTTCGCCTTTGTCATTCTGCTGCGGCCCCCATGCGTCGATCTGCGGCACGAACAGTTGGGATGACTTTTCCGGTATCGGGTTACCGGATACGGCACGGAATACCGAATAGGTGATCATCGAAGCCGACACACCAAAGCCGATCGCCATCACCATCAGCGCGGTGAGCATCGGATTGCGCTTGAGACTTCTCAGGCCGAGCTGGAGGTAATAGGTGAACATGGGGATGTGTTCAATCTCGGTATCAACGTTTTTGGCGAGAGCGGCCCCTCACCCCAGCCCTCTCCCCCATTTTTGATTAAAGATGGGAGAGAGGGAGCAAAGCGTGTCAGCCGCGAATCTGGCCTGCGGCGGCGACATACGCGGTGTGAAAGCGCGGATCTTCGGCAAGGTCCACCACCTGGCCGTCGATGATGTGCACGTTGCGCTGCGCACGCGCGGCCAGTTCCGGATCGTGCGTGACCATCACGATGGTGGCGCCTTCGCGGTGGATTTCTTCGAGCAGCTCCAACACGCCGCGCGCCATCTGCGTATCCAGGTTGCCGGTGGGTTCGTCGGCGAGCAGCAGGCGTGGGCTGCCGGCGAGCGCGCGGGCGATGGCGACGCGCTGTTGCTGGCCGCCGGAAAGTTCGGCCGGATAGTGCTTGGCGCGCGAGGCAAGGCCGACGCGTTCCAGCGCACCCATGATGCGTTCCTTGCGCTCCGGCGCCTTCATGCCGCGATAGCGCAGCGGCACTTCCACGTTGTCGAACACGTTCAGATCGGGAATCAGGTTGAAGGCCTGGAAGATGAAGCCGATCTTTTCGTTGCGGATCTTCGAGCGTGCGTTGTCGTCGAGGTGGCTCACCTCGACGCCGTCGAGGTGGTATTCGCCGCCGGTGAAGGTTTCCAAGAGGCCGGCGATGGTAAGAAAGGTGGTCTTGCCCGAACCGGACGGACCGGTCACGGCGACGAACTCGCCTTCCTTCACGTCGATGTTGAAATCGCGGAGCGCATAGGTCTCGACCACTTCGGTGCGGTAGACCTTGGAGAGATGCGTCATCTTCAGCATGGTGTTGGTCCTTTCCAGTGAATTGAGTACGAGAGAGTTCTTTACAGACCGGGATTCTCAAATCGTCAATCGGGAACAGTTGGAGCGAGGTGCCAAGGTCTCTCGGAGAGCGCTCTTCGCTATTGCCGATTTACGATTCCCGCAAAGCATCAGCGACTGATCACCACGCGCTGCGCGCCTTTGAAGTTGTCGGTACCGGAGATCACGATGTTGTCGCCTTCCTTCAGGCCATCGAGGATCTCCACCTTGTCGATGCTGCTTTCGCCCGCGCGGATCGGCGTCTTGGTGGCAATGCCGTCGCGCACGACGTAGGCATAGCTGCCGCCGGATTCATCCACGAAGGAGCCGCGTTGCACGGTCAGTACGTTGTCGCGATGGTCGAGCAGGATGCGTACGGACAGGCGCTGGTTCTGGCGCAACTGCTTGGGCGTGCCGCCTTCGAAGCGCACGCGTGCGGCCACTTCGCCGTTCACCACTTCCGGCGAAATCGCGCTGACCAGGCCCTTCCAGTTGTTGCCGTTGCCACTGATCTCGCCGCCCATGCCCACGGCAAGGTCACGCGCGAAGCTTTCCGGCACCTTCACTTCCACTTCCAGTGCGGACAGGTCGATCACGCTGAGCAGTTGCGCATCTTTCGCCACGGTGGCGCGTTCGGCGATGAACAACTGGCCGACCTGGCCGTCCACCGGCGAGCGTACGTTGAGGTTGTCCACCTGGCGCTGCAGATCCTGCACCATCAGCACCTGGCGATCGTGTGCAAGCTTCTTGGCCTTGATGTCGAACGTGCCGGTATCGTTGCCGAGATTGAGATCGGCTTGCGCATGGGCCAGCGCGATCTTGGACTTGGTCAGCGTGTCCTGCCATTTGTCCACGTCCATTTGTGGCACGCCGCCGAGCTTGTACGCTTTCTCGTAGCGGTCGAAATCGCGCTCGGCGCTTTCCTCGTCGATCTTGGCGTTGTCGTAGCCCTTCTGCAGTTCCGACTGCTTCTTGCGCGCATCGATCTGCGCGCGCAGGTAGTCCACCTGCATCGCATCGGCGTTGGATTGCTCCTGCGCCAGCTTGTTGACCAGTTCGGGGCTGTCGATCACCGCCAGCACCTGGCCTTTCTTCACCGTGTCGCCCGCGTGCACTTTCAAGGTGACGGCGCCGCCATAGGTGGCGTACAGCGTGGGGCTGACCGCGGCGACCACTTGGCCTTCGGCGGCGATATCACGGATGAAGGGGCCGCGTTGCACGGTGGCGAACGCGAGCCGCGAGGCGCTTACCGACGAATCGGCGGAAAACAGACGCGTGACGCCAGGCATCAAGAAAGCCAGAACGATCACGACGGCCGCCGCACCGCCGATCCACAAGAGTTTTTTCTTGGGGCTGGGCTTGACCTGGATCAGGCGGTCCTGGGCGGAAGTGTCACGAATCATGATGCAGTCCTTGGCCGCGGACAGGGCGGCCCCTGATCATGAACTGCAATCCGTGTGCCAGCCTTCGGATGGAGAATTACATGCGTCTATTCAAAGGCTTGCATGCGCATGGCGCAGCTCGGTCGTTGTCCGCGGACACTCGCCGGACAGTGGACAGACCGGCCGCTACGCCTGCAGCACGGCCGATTCGGCATGCGCGATGCGTGCGGCGATGCGATCCCCCAAGTCCGACAACGTGGTGTTCGCATCTTGTTCCAGCAACAGCATGCCGGCGATCGTGCGCAGGCGAAAATTCACCACGCACGCATGATGAGGGCGCAACGGTTGTGCATCGATGGAAGACGACGTGCCCGAATCGGGTGTGCAGCGAGCCGTAAGCGCATCCCAGGCGAGGTAATCCGTATCGGGCAGCAGATGCCAGCGCGCGCGTGCACGGCCCATGCGATCGATGCATTCACACCATTCGCGCGGGCCGTCATCCGTCACCACACTGACAGCCACCAGCCAATGTGCATGCAACAACGGCGCAAACGCAGGCTGTGCGACCAATAGTCCTGGCGTCGGCATGTTCGCCATCGCATCATTCGAGGTTGCATGGAGATAGAGCACGTTGCCCAAACCAGGCAGCGCGCTGATCAACGTATACGGCGTGATACGTCGAATGCGCCGCGTCGCGGGCATGCGCGGCACGCGATGGCAAAGCAGAGGGGAACGGGCGGCAAGCCAGCCGAACATGGCGATCTCCTGGACAGGTAGAAGACCCGGCTGGCGTGAAGGGCTGGCTGAGTGTGTTTTTCGAACGAAGCGGCGTTACTTGGTAAGGATCAGCTTGCCGTTGCGGGTAAGCCGCAGGTGGTATTCGCTGCCCATGTGCTGGATCACCAGCTCGCGCTCGCCGGCCAGCAGGCGATGGCTGGAAACCCGGCGAACCGGGGTGGTAGCTGCATCGCGGCCGGTATCGTCCAGGTTCGCCGCCCTCGGCGGCGGCGACAGGCGGGAAAGCGTGAGTAGCGTGCCGGTGTGGGACATGACTTTAAGCTCCATCGTCAAGGGACGAATGGATGATAATGATTCTCATTTGTGAGTCAAGCCGGTGGAGGCTGACGCCATCCACGTGCAGGGGGAGCCCAATGCGAGCGTTTGCATCGCGACGTTGGGTTCGGCGTTGCCTCAGCCCAACCTACGGGTGCTTGCGATGCGCCGTGTTTATGCCAACGCCTGCTCGATCCTTTCCTTCAACGCCAGATCAAACCGCGGCAACAACTCCAATGTATCGAGATTGTGCTCCAGCTGTTCCTTCCTGCTTGCGCCCAGCAACACGGTCGATACGTTCGGATTGGCCAGGCACCATGCAATCGCAAGTTGTGCCGGCGTGGCGCCGACTTCCGCGGCGATCGCCGGCATGCGCTTCACTTTTTCGATGCGTTCGCCGCCCTCGCCCAGCACCATGTCGCGCAGCCATTCGTAGCCCGGTTGCGTGAGGCGGGAGCCTTCCGGAATGCCCTGGTTGTATTTGCCGCTCAGCAGACCCGACGCCAGCGGCGACCAGATGGTGGTGCCCATGCCATAGGCGGCGTACAGCGGCGCATATTCCTGTTCCACACGTTCGCGATGCAGCAGGTTGTATTGCGGTTGCTCGACCACCGGTGCGTACATGTGCATGGCTTGCGCCACGCGATGCGCTTCGTGGATGGCCGCGGCCGGCCATTCGCTGGTGCCCCAATAAAGCACCTTGCCTTGGCGCACCAGGGTATCCATCGCCGCCACCGTTTCCTCGATCGGCGTTTCCGGATCGGGGCGATGGCACAGGTACAGATCAAGATGCCCGACGCGCAGGCGTTCCAACGCTTGATTGCAGGCTTCGATCACGTGCTTGCGCGACAAGCCGCGCTGCGTGGGACGCGGCTTTTCCGCGGCACCGAAATACACTTTGCTCGATATGCAATAGCTGTCGCGTGGAAAGCGCAGATCCGCCAGCACGTCGCCCATCAGGCGCTCGGCTTCGCCGTGATTGTAGGTTTCGGCGTTATCGAAAAAGTTGACGCCGCGATCCCAGGCCAATGCCATCATCTCGCGCGCTTCGGCGCGGCCGACCTGGCGGCCGAAGGTGACCCATGCACCGAAGGACAGTGCGGACAATTGCAAGCCGGTGCGACCAAGGCGACGGTATTGCATGGGATATCCTCTTTTGGCTTGCGTTGAACCGCGTTGCTATCCCTGCCGAGATCAAGACTTCAGTGCGCGCTGAAGTCCTGGATCGTACTCTCCACCGTGCGCTGCACATTGTGCGTGCGCAAGGTCACGGCCACGTCGTACTTCTCCAGATAGGCCAGCGTCAGTTTGTCGGTCTCGATACCGTTGGTATCGATCATGCGGCAATCCAGTTCCGTCGCCTGGCCCTCGATCGCCGCATTGAGCTGCGATGCGCTGTAGCGTTTGCCGCTGTCGCACAGGAATTGCCCTGGATCCTGGAAGGTTTGCCCGCCCGTGCTGCCGTAGAGATAGACGAAGGCAAAGTGTCCGCCGGTAGCGGTATCCAGGCGCAATACCTTGCGCGCCTCCTGCACCGGCGGAAGGCTGTTCGCGCGCGCGGAGATGCCCTGGGTGAGAAACGAAAAATAACCGCGATAGGTCAGATCCAGCCGCGTGGCGATCGTATTGCCGTTGCTGTCCTGCACCGCCGCCACGCGACGCACCAGGCCATGCCCGGCATTTTCCAGCGACATGGCGGTGGTGTAGTGGGACGGTTGTTGCGTCTGGTCCGATGAAGTCACCACCTCGCGCGTGTGCAGGGTGACCTTGGCGAACGGCACCGGCGCAAGGTTCGCGCGCGTGATGGCATCCTTCACATCCGGATTGAGCGCGTCGAAGCTGAAATGCTGCGCGAGATAGGTCGAGCCGGCATCACTGCCTTGCGTTGCGCCTTGTGCGTACGCCACAGGTGTGCCCGCGAGCAACGCCATCACTGTCGACGCCGCCAGCCTTTTCGTCCATGCCATGCTCATGGCTGCCACCTCGATGCGTTGGAGAGGGCGTTACGATAACAAGGACGATCGATCTTCCGTAAGCGGCCGACTGCGCATCACGACCAGGTAAGCACCAGCTTCAGCACCACCGCGGCAAAAATGCCAGCGATCACGTCGTCCGCCATCACGCCCAGGCCGCCTTTCAGGTGCCGGTCGAGATAACGGATCGGCCACGGTTTCCACACATCGAACAGACGGAACAAGGCAAAGCCGAGCACGATCGCCCACCACGACGCCAGCAGCGCCGGCAGCAAGGCGATCCACTGGCCGATGAATTCGTCCCATACCAGGCTGCGATGATCGTCCACGCGCAAGGCGCGACCCGCGATATCGCATGCCCATATGCCTACGGCAAAGCCGATCACGATCACCGCGAGGTTGAGCGACAGCGAGTACTGGCGCAGCAGCAGCCACGGCAGGATTGCCGCCAGCGAACCGAACGTACCTTGCGCCACCGGTGCGAGGCCGGACCCGAAGCCGCAGGCCAGCCAGCCGGCCGGCGTGGCGAGCAGCGCGCGGCGTTGTTCGTGGGTAAGTATTTTGCGATCGCTCATGCGCGGAAATGATCCCATCCTTTCCGGGCCGGTTCGAGCCACTGGCCATCCGCATCACGAACCTTGACGCCCTGGCCGTCCACGATGCGGCCGATGCGCGTGGCGCCGCAGCCGAGCTTGGCCAAGTCTGCCTGCACGGAGGCAACCCGTTGCGGCGGCACGGTGAAGCACAGTTCGTAATCGTCGCCGCCACTCAAGGCGAAGTCGCGCGAACTAGCGTCGTCGAATCGATCCAGCAAGGCGGAGGAACGCGGCAGCAGTGCCGCTTCGATTTCGGCACCGACGCCGCTGGCCGCGCAGATATGTCCGAGATCGGCGAGCAAGCCGTCGGAAACATCGATGCAGGCGCTGGCGCGTTCGCGCAACGCCAGGCCGGCCGCGACGCGCGGCATGGGACGATTCAAGCGCGCGATCAGATAGTCCGCTTGCCCATCGCCGTGGCGGCTTTGCTGCAACAAGCGCAAACCCGCCGCCGCATCGCCGAGCGTGCCGGTGACCAGCACCGCATCGCCTGCTTGCGCACCTGCGCGCGTCAGCGCCTTGCCCGGCGGCACGAAGCCATGCACGGCCACGCTGAGGGTGAGCGCGCCGCGCGTGGTATCGCCGCCCACCAAGGCAAGCCGATAGGTTTGCGCCAGCTGCGCGAAGCCGTCGGCGAAACCATCGATGAAAGCCTCATCGGCGTGCGGCAAGGTCAGCGCCAGCAAGGCCCACGCCGGCGTAGCGCCCATCGCGGCAAGATCGGAGAGGTTCACCGCCAATGCTTTCCAGCCGATGTCGGCAGGCGCCGCATCGCGCGGGAAATGCACGCCTTCGACCATGGTGTCGATCGCCACCGCCAGTTCCTGGCCAGTTGGTACGGCCAGCAAGGCGGCGTCATCGCCGATGCCCAGGCGCACATCATCACGGCTTTGCGCGGTGCGCTGGCGGATGCGGTCGATGAGGGAGAATTCCATGGATTGACTATGGCCTATTACGCGCAGACATCCATGCTTGCCTGACAGCTCGATCTTGCGTTGCCGTCATTCCGGCGAAAGCCTGAATCCAGTTGAATACGCCGTGCGAAGCACGCAAACCCTGTTTTAAGTCGTGTGCTGCGCACACATGTTTGTACTGGATTCCGGCTTTCACCGGAATGACGAGCGCTTCGATAGAGAAGCCCGATTATCCCTGCTTCTCCGTCACCCTAAGCTGCGCCGCCAGCTTATCGAGCACGCCATTGACGTAGCTGTGACCATGATCGGCACCGAAGCGCTTGGTCACCTCGATCGCCTCGTTGATGATCACGCGGTACGGTACGTCCGGGCGGTATTTCAGTTCATAGGCGGCCAGGCGCAGCGCGGCGCGTTCCACCGGATCGATCTGCTCCACCTCGCGATCGATATACGGCTTGAGTGCTTCGTCCAGCGCCTGCACGTGTTCTTCCACACCGCGCAGCAGGTCTTCGAAATATTCAAGATCCGCCACTTCCATGTCCTGCTCGTGACGGAACTGCTCGATCACCGATGACATCTTGCTACCGCTCATCTGCCAGGCGTACAGCGCCTGCAGCGCACGGCGGCGGGCACGCGAGCGCGCGGCGAGATCGATGCCCTCGGGACGTTGGTTCATTACAGCTTTCCGTACAGGTTGACCATTTCCAGCGCGGCGATGGCGGCGTCCGCGCCCTTGTTGCCGGCCTTGGTGCCGGAACGCTCGATGGCCTGTTCGATGGTATCGGTGGTGAGCACGCCGAACGAGACCGGCACGCCGGAGCCGAGCGCGGCCTGGGTCAGCGCCTTGGCGCATTCGCCGGCGACGAAATCGAAATGCGGGGTGGCGCCGCGGATCACCGCGCCCAACGCGATCACCGCCGCATACTTGCCCGAGTGCGCCAGCTTGTGCGCCACCAGCCCGATTTCCCACGCGCCCGGCACGCGCACCACATCGATGGCCTCGTCGCTTACGCCATGGCGCACCAGGGCGTCGCGTGCGCCAGCCACCAGCGGCTCGACGACAAAGCCATTGAAACGACCGGCGACAATGACAAAACGGCCCTTGGGCGTGGCGAAATCGCCTTCGATGATCTTCATGCTGCTTAGGATTCCTGTGCTGGGCGGCCTGCCCATGGCGAGCGGGCCATTTTACGGGTTTTGGCGCGTGCGGGTCAGGCGGCGGACCGGTGTGACCCAAAACTGGCGTTCCGTGAGTGCCGATCAGGCCATGGAAGGTTCGTGGCCCTGGCGCAAATGGGGGTAGCCGTGGAAATCCAGGCTGGCCCGTTGCCCCACCACGCGCAACCGCGCCGGCACCCCGAACGGCAGGGTGAACTTGTCCGCATCGTGGCCGAACGGCATGCCGGACAGCACCGGAATACCCGCCATGCGCCGGATCTGCTCGAAGGCATCGGGCAGGCCATAGCCGTTGTCGTAAGCGGCCGGCCGGCATTGCGTGAAATCGCCCAGGATCAGCGCCCGCTGCCGCCCCAGCACGCCCGACAGATGCAGTTGATACAGCAGGCGCTCGATGCGGAACGGCGGCTCGCCGATGTCTTCCACGAACAGGATGCCGCCTTCGATGCGAGGGAAATACGGCGTCTCGAGCAGGCTGCACAGCATGGCGAGATTGCCACCCCACAGCGGCCCTTCCACCGCCAGTTCCGTTGCCTCGCCGCAATCCCAGCTGGCGTTGCCGTGCGGCGCGCTGAGCGTGCGCCAGAAATGCCGCCAGGTCAGCGGGCTCAATCGCTGCGCACCGAAATCCGGCCCCAGCATCGGACCGCCGAAGGTGACGATGCTGCTTTTCGCATACAGCGCCATCTGCAGCGCGGTGAAATCGCTATGCCCGACCAATGCGATCGGCTGGCCGGCGAGACGTTCGCGCAAGGCGTCGTAATGCAGATGCTCCAGCAGGCGCGTGGCGCCGTAGCCGCCGCGGATGGAAAGCGCGATATCCGGCAAGCTGTCGAGCGTGGTCAGCCCATTGATATCGGCCGTGCGCTGCGCATCGCTGCCGGCGTAGCGCAGTTCGGCGCGATCGATCACCTCCGTGCCTTCCACCGCGCAACCGGCCTGGCGCAACCTCTCGATGCCGCGCGTCATGGCCTCGCGATCGTGCGGATAGCCAGAAGGCGCGATCAGGCGGATGCGGCAGGAGGGCGTGGTTGGCATGCGAGGCTCGTTTCGTCAGTCCATTGGCAAGGGGAGCACTCTAGCGCAATCGAACCGACCCACTGAGTCATTGCTACGGCAAGATCATGACCTTGCCGTAGCCATTTTGCGTAGGTTGGGGTGCAAACCCCAACGTGTACGCATCGCGATGCTGGGGTTTGCACCCCAACCTATTCAGGGCGCCACGGTCGCTGCCGCTACCGTCGCCTCCCCCTTCAACGCCAGATCCCGCGACGAATGCCCCACCTGGATCGGATAGCTGCCCCCCGCGATCTTCCACTGATGCCCCGGCACATCGAACGTCGCCAGCAGGCGCGGATCGATGGTGACGGATACCGTGCGGCTCTGGCCCGGCTGCAGCGATACCTTTTCGAAGCCCGCCAATCGGCGCGGCGCTTCGCCGCTGTCGCCCGGCAGGCTTACGTATACCTGCGGCGTATCCATGCCGGCACGCTTGCCGGCGTTGCTCACCTTGAAGCTGACCGTCACGCGCTTGCCCTGCGTGCTCACGTGCAGGTCGCTGTAGTCGAAATGGCTGTACGAGAGACCAAAGCCGAACGGGAACAGCGGCTCGAGGTTTTTCTTGTCGAACCACTTGTAGCCGACCGCGGCGCCTTCGATGTTGTAGTCGACATCCAGTGCCTTGGTGACCTGCGGCCGCGGCAGCTGCTGCTCGTCCTGCGGGAAGGTCACCGGCAAACGGCCGGACGGATTGATCTTGCCGGCTAGCACGCCGGCGATCGCCTCGCCACCGCGCGCGCCTGGATACCACGCCTCTACCACCGCATTGACCTTCGGCAACCACGGCATCTTTACCGGGCCGCCGTTTTCCAGCACGACCACGGTGTGCGTGTTGGCGGCCGCTACGGCATCGATCAAATCGTCCTGTTTGCCGTCCAGTGAAAGATTCGGCTGGTCGATGCCTTCGCAGGTCCACTGCGTGGCGAACACGAGCGCAACGTCGGAAGACTTCGCCAAGGCCGCGGCTTTCGCCGGGTCGCTGCCGTCGTCGTAGACGATCTTCGCGTTCGGCAGCAGCTTCTGTAGTGCTTTCATCGGCGAGGAAGGGTCGTAGACCTTCCACTGCCACTCTGGTCCCTTCACGGCAGGAATGGCGGGGCCGCCAATCGGCCACACCTGCGCCGAACCGCCACCCGACAGCACGCCGGCGTCGGCATGGCCGCCGATGATCGCGACGGTATTGATGTCCGACTTCAATGGCAATTGGTCCTGGTCGTTCTTGAGCAGCACGATCGCCTGCTCGGCCGCGTGTTGCGCGACCAGGGCATCGGCTTCCACATCGAGCGGCTTGTTCACCGGCGGATGCTCGAACAAGCCAACCGCGTACATGGAGCGTAAAATGCGATGCACCATGTCTTCCAGGCGGCTGCGTGGAATCTCACCCTTGTCGATCGCCTGCAGCAACGGCGCGCCGAAGCTGCTGAAGGTTTGCCCCAGGCTGAAGCCGGTGACCGGATCGATGCCGGAAACCTGGTCGGTGCCGGCCATGGCATCCATCACGCCGTGATCGCCACCCCAGTCGGTCATCACCCAGCCAGGGTATTTCCAGTCGCCTTTGAGAATGTCGGTCAACAGATGCCTGTTGGAGCAATCCCACACGCCGTTGACCTTGTTGTAGCCGCACATCACCGAACCGGGATGGCCGTCTTCGATCGCCAGCTCGAACGCGAGCAGATCCGATTCGCGCATCGCTTGTTCGCCGATGTTGGCGTTGACGGTGGTGCGGTTGGTTTCCTGGTCGTTCAAGGCATAGTGCTTGATGGTGGAGATCACGTGCTGCGACTGGATGCCACGAATCTCGCCGCCATCGATGCGTGCGGCGAGCAGCGGATCTTCGCCCAGGTATTCGAAGGTGCGGCCGTCGCGCGGTTCGCGCGTGAGGTTGATGCCGCCGGCAAGCAGCACATTGATGCCCTGGCGGTGCGCCTCGCCCGCGATCATGCGGCCGCCTTCGTAGGCGATCTGCGGATTCCAGGTGGCCGCGATGGCCAGCGTGGAAGGCAGCGGCGTGGTGTTGCCCGCTTCGCCACGCACATGCGCCGGCTGCTTGCCCGGGCCCTGGTCGATCGGATAGTTGTGCACGCCGATGCCGGCATCGTTCTGCTGTTGCGCGGGAATGCCCAGCTTCGGCAAGGCCGGCACGTAACCGGCCGCGCCGATCCCGCCCGGCTGCTGTTGCAGGGTCATCATGTCGTTGTAGCTCTGCACCATGTGATGCATGTCTTGCAGCGACATGCGCTTGAGCATGTTCGATGCGCGCAGGTCCGGCGACGTGGCCGATTGATCGGCCAGCGCCGGCGACAGGCAGGCCAGCGAGAGTGCGGTGAACAAGGCGGTGCGGGCTACGACGGCGGTGCGCGGCAAATGAGCGAGCTTCATCCTGATCCCTTCGAGCTGGTGTGAACCGGGCGAAGGATGCCACGAAGCGAGGCGCGTGGCAGTGATGAATATGGCCAGACCGCCTTACGATCCCTGAAATGTAGGTTGGGGTGTGAACCCCAACATCGATCCACCCAAACATGGCGATGTTGGGGTTTGCACCCCAACCTACGGATTTATTCCGCGTATTCGACCACTTGCAGGCCGAAGCCCGCCAGGCCCACCAGCTTGCGCGGCGTGCCCAATACGCGCAGGCGGCGTACGCCAAGGTCAGCCAGTATCTGCGCGCCCAGGCCATGCTGACGCCATTCCTGATGCTGGTCGCTGGGCACCTGCGGCGTGGTTTGCCGGTTGAGGCGGCGCAGCAAGGCCTCGGGCGTATCTTCTCCGGACAGCACCAGCAGCACGCCGCGGTTTTCATCGGCGATGCGGCGCAGCGCGGCCGTGACGGTAAGACCGAGATCCTCGCGCTGCAGATGCAATACGTCGGACAAGGTGTTGCGCACGTGCACGCGACTCAGCACCGGCTCACCATCGTCCACCACGCCGCGCGTCAACGCGAAATGCAGCCCCTGGCGAATGGCGTCGCGATAGGCCACCAGGCGGAACGGGCCGAATTCGGTCTGCACATCTTCTTCGTACACGCGCTCAACGGTCTTTTCCGTTTCCAACCGGTAACGGATCAGGTCGGCGATGGAGCCGATCTTCAAGCCATGTTTCTTCGCGAAGATTTCCAGCTCGGGCCGGCGCGCCATCGAACCGTCTTCATGCAGCACCTCGATCAACACCGCGGCCGGTTCCAGCCCGGCGAGCGCAGCGAGATCGCAGCCGGCTTCGGTGTGGCCCGCGCGCGTCAGCACGCCGCCGGCCTGCGCGGTGAGCGGGAACACGTGGCCGGGTTGCGCCAGGTCCTGCGGCTGCGCATCCGACTTGACCGCCACCTGGATGGTACGCGCGCGATCGTGCGCGGAAATGCCGGTGGTGACGCCTTCGGCCGCCTCGATCGAAACAGTGAAGTTGGTGTGGTACGGCGAGGTGTTGTCGCTCACCATCGGGCGCAGCCCGAGCTGGCGCGTGCGTTGTTCGGTGAGCGTGAGGCACAGCAGCCCGCGCGCCTCGCGCACCATGAAGTTGACGTCTTCGGGCCGCACCATTTGCGCGGCCATGATCAGGTCACCCTCGTTTTCGCGATCTTCGTCGTCGACGATCACGACCATGCGGCCGGCGCGGATGTCTTCGAGGATCTCTGGGATGGTATTGAATGCCATGGTTGTTTCCTTGTTTTTGCCTTGCCCGGTGATCACACGAAGCCGTGCTGCTTAAGAAATGCCTCATCGATGCGCGAGCCTTCGCCGCCACCGATCAACCGCTCGACATAACGCGCCACCACGTCCACTTCGATGTTCACCGCATCGCCCGCGCGCCGCGCATGGAACACCGTGTGTTCCACCGTGTGCGGAATCAGGTTGACGCCGAAGCGGGTGCCGTTTACTTCGTTGACGGTGAGGCTGGTGCCATCGATGCAGATCGACCCTTTGGACGCGATATAGCGCGCGAGCGACGCCGGCACCTCGAAGGTCCAGCGCTGCGAACGGCCGTCCGGCGCGATGGACACCACCTTGCCCACGCCATCGACATGGCCGGACACCAGATGACCGCCGAGCCGATCGGCCAGGCGCAGCGCTTTTTCCAGATTCACCGGATCGCCGCTCTTGTGCTTGCCCAGCGTGGTGAGCGATAGCGTTTCGTTGGAGACATCAGCGGCGAAGCCACGCGATTCCAGCGCGATCACAGTAAGGCAGGCACCGGATACCGCGATGCTGTCGCCCAACTGCACATCGGAAAGATCGAGATCGGCGGTATCGACATGCAGGCGCACGTCACCGCCGCGAGGTTCCAGCCGCGCGATGCGGCCGACACTCTGGATGATGCCGGTAAACATCAGCGCACCTCCGCACGGAAGGTGGACGAAACTTGGTATTTGCGTATAAGCATGAACGTTCTCCACGAGCTACGAATGTGGGAACGCCCCAAGGCAAAGGCACACGCACCGCGCAGGCGATGCATGATGCCGTCTTCTTTCATCCGGACTATGAGCCGCCCCGGCGAACCGGAAACAGCGTGACCGTCGGCTCCGGCTTTGGACCGGATCTGCTGACCTTCCGATGCAACCGGAAGCGCTCGCGGGCTTAGGTCATAGTGAGCAAGCTCCAACCTCTACCGCCGGTGGGGAATTCCACCCCGCCCTGAAGACGTTTGTTGTAAGTGCCGAAACCGGCCGGCGGAGTTTAACACCGAATGCGATGGCGGCCGTTTGCACCCCGACCTACGTGTCGACCAGGGACTCGACCAGAAAATCGATCAGGCTGCGCACCGCCGGCGCACGATCCGCGCCGGGTAGCCACAACAAATGGATCGGCGAACTCGGGAGCGGCCACTCCGGCAGCACCTTCACCAGGCGGCCTTCCGCGACCAGCGCGTCGGCCATGTAATCGCCCTGAATGCCGATACCCACACCGGCCAGGATGGCGTCGCGCACGGCTTGTGAATCGTTGCAGGTGAGTATCGGGTCCACGCGCACCGAGCGGCGCTGTCGTTGCCGGGCGAACTGCCACAGCGTGCCGGTGCGCAACCCGGTGAAAGCCACGCAGCGGTGCTGTTTCAAATCGGCGGGGTCATGCAAGGGCGGCGCGGCAGTCAGATAGTCGGGCGCCGCGCACGCATAACGCACCATGTTGCCGACCCGCCGCGCCACCCAGCGCGCATCGGCCAGCTTGCCGACGCGCAAGGCCAGATCCACTTTCTGCTCGACAAGATCCACATAGGCGTCGTCGTAGATCGCCTCGACACGTATCTGAGGATGGCTGCGCATGAATTGCGCAAGCAACGGCGCAATGCGAGTGCGCCCGTACGCGGCCGGCAGGTTCACGCAAAGGCGGCCCGTCAGCTCACCAGTGGCCGGCCGCAAGTTGACCGCCAGTTCGGCCATCACCGCTTCCAACCGTTCGCAATAGGCAAGCAACTGCTCGCCGCGCTTGGTGAGCGTCATGCGCCGCGTCGTACGCAAGAACAACGCACTGCCGGTGGCCTGTTCCAGCGAGGCGATGCGCCGGCTCAGCACCGACGGCGTGCAGCCAGCGATGCGCGCAGCCTGCGAGAAATTGAGCAGCCGCGCGGCAGCGGCAAAGCCGCGAAGCTCGCGCAAACGGGTGGGCGTCAGCTCGAAAGATTTATTCACGTAATGAATAAAAGATATGTATTTCCAGAAGATTATCACCTTTCATAAAACGGCAGAGCATGGCCGGCATCTCTCCCCCACCACGGAACACGGACATGCGCAGCATCCAGCTCAATGCCTTCGGCCTCGACCACCTGAAACTTGCCGACCTTCCCGCTCCACGCCCCAGGCCCAACGAAGTGCTGGTGCGAATGGAAGCGGCCTCCTTGAATTACCGCGATTACCTGCTGATAAGCGGCAATTTGTACCGCGGCGTGAACTTGCCGATTGCACCGATTTCCGACGGCGCCGGCACGGTGATGGAAGTGGGCGAGGCGGTGACGCGGTTCAAGCCTGGCGATCGCGTCACCACGTTCTATAAGTCGCGCTGGCTGGGTGGTCGCATGCGGCCGGAATGGGAGGGCGCGGAGATTGGCGGCCCCGACGAAGGCGTCATGCGCGAGTTCGCCAACTTCGACGCCTACTCGCTGGCCCACGCTCCCGCCCATATGAATGCACTGCAAGCGGCAACCCTGCCGATTGCCGCGCTTACCGCCTGGCAAGTCCTGGAGCAGGCGCACGTTACTACCGGACAGACCGTGCTGGTGATAGGCACGGGTGGCGTATCGATCTTTGCATTGCAATTGGCCAAGCTGCGCGGTGCGAAGGTGATCCTGCTTTCATCGAGCGATGAAAAGCTCGCGCGTAGCAAAGCGCTCGGCGCCGATATCGGCATCAACTACCGCACGACGCCGCAATGGGGTGCCGCCGTACGCGAAGCCACTGGCGGCGAGGGTGTCGATGTCGTGGTCGAAACCGCCGGCGCCGCCACGTTTGCGCAATCGCTGGAAGCGGTACGCATGCATGGCTTCGTCGGAGTCGTCGGCTTTTTGGCCGGCGGCGAGCTGCAAGCCTCGCTCATACCGATCATTCTCAAGCGCGTGCAGGTACAAGGCATTTCGGTAGCGTCGCTGGAACAACATGAGCGCCTGGTCGCCGCGCTTGGGGCGACACAACTGCAGCCGGTACTCGACAGCGTCTATGGATTCGGGCAATTGCGCGCAGCGATAGAGCAGATGATTGCCGGCACGCACTTTGGAAAGATCGGTATCGATTTCGCCAAATGATGGGCGTGCCGAAAACAACCAACGAACTACGCCGGACGCAACAATAGGCGCCAGTCGCTACCCAACTGGCGCTGGTCCACCGCGCGCAACGACCAGCGTGACGTCATCTCGGTCAACGATGGCAGATGCATCAGCGGACGCGCCTGGTCACCGAGCAGGACGGGCGCGACGTAAAGCAGTAGCTCATCGACCAATCCGGCCGCAAACAACGCGCCGCAAAGCGTGGGGCCGGCTTCCACGTGCAGTTCGCTGCAATGGCGCTCGGCCAGCAGGCCAAGCATGGCGCGCAGATCGAGCGCATCGCCCTGTTCGGGCACGGCGATGCGCTCCACCTTGGCGAAGCGGTCGTCTATGACTTGCGCCGATGCCGCGTGCAGGATAAGCGTGGGCGTTTGGCCATCCAGAACATGACTATCGGCGGGCGTGCGGAGCTGGCGGTCGAGAATGACCCGCGTGGGAAAAACGCTTGGCTTCTCATCCTGAGTGGATGGAAGGCGCACGGTCAGCTGCGGATTGTCGGCAAGCACGGTGCCCACGCCGGTGAGGATGGCCGAGCTGCGCGCACGCCAGCGCTGTCCATCCATGCGCGCCGCTTCGCCGGTAATCCATTTGGATTCGCCGTTGGCCAAGGCGGTGCGTCCATCCAGGCTCATCGCCAGCTTCACGCGCACCCACGGACGTTGCCGTTCGATGCGGCTGAAGAAGCCGATATTGATCTCCCGCGCAGCCTCGCGCATCAGGCCGCTTTCCACGACGATGCCGGCGGCGTGCAATTTGGCGATGCCCTTGCCGGCCACTTGCGGGAATGGATCTTCGGCGGCGATCACGACCCTGGCCACACCGGCGGCGATCAACGCATCGGCACACGGCGGCGTGCGGCCGTGGTGCGCGCAGGGTTCCAGCGTCACGTAGGCGGTGGCGCCGCGTGCCTGTTCACCGGCCTCACGCAGCGCATGAACCTCCGCATGCGGTTCGCCGGCGCGTACGTGCCAGCCCTGCCCCACCACGCGCTCGCCGTGGGCGATGACGCAACCTACACGCGGATTGGGATGGGTGGTGGTCAGGCCGCGTTCGGCCAGGCGCAGCGCCTGGGCCATGTGCATAGCATCGACGACGGAGAAAGTCATGGAAGCTTCTGAATATCAATATGCAAGATCATCAGTGTGCGCGAACCGGCGGCATTTGTCGCGCCGCCAAAATCGGGAGTAGCCTTGGTGACCTTCATCTGCGTAAGGGCGACGGCCATGATCTACGAAAACATCCTCGACACCATCGGCCACACACCCATCGTTCGCCTGCATCGGGTGGCGCCTTCGCACGTCACGCTCTATGCGAAGGTGGAAGCGTTCAATCCCGGCGGATCGGTCAAGGATCGCCTGGCCATCGCGGTGATCCTGGATGCCGAAAAGCAGGGCCTGCTCAAGGCCGGTGATACGGTGGTCGAAGCCACCTCCGGCAACACCGGCGTGGCGCTGGCGATGGTATGCGCCGCCCGCGGCTACAAGTTCGTGGCAGTGATGACCGAAACCTTCTCGATCGAGCGCCGCAAACTGATGCGCGCTTACGGCGCCAAGGTCATCCTCACACCCGCCGCCGAGCGCGGCACCGGCATGGTGCGCCGCGCGGAAGAGCTGGCCAAGCAGCACGGCTGGTTCCTGCCGCGCCAGTTCCAGAACCCGGCCAACCCCGCTTATCACCGCAACACCACCGCCGCGGAAATCCTGCGCGATTTCGCCGGCAAGCGGCTCGACGCCTTCGTCACCGGCTGGGGCACCGGCGGCACCCTCACCGGTGTGGGCGAGATGCTGAAACTCGCACGGCCGGAGGTGAAGATCGTCGCCTCCGAACCGGCCGGCGCATCCATGCTGCAGGACAAGCCCTGGCAGCCGCACAAGATCCAGGGCTGGACGCCGGACTTCGTGCCCGACGTGCTCAACCGCAAAGTGTTCGACGTGGACCTGCCGGTCGACGAAGTCGTCGCCCGCGACACCGCGCGCCGGCTGGCCAAGGAAGAAGGCATTTTCGTTGGCATCTCTTCCGGCGCCACGGTCGCCGCTGCACTTCAGTATGCAGAAAAGGCCGAACAAGGCAGCGTGATCCTGGCGATGTTGCCCGATACCGGCGAACGCTACCTGTCCACGTTCCTGTTCGAAGGCGTTGAAGAAGGCTCCGATGATGCATGGCTGGCAAGCCTCGGCTGACTCAGCGGAAACCTGATGTAGGTTGGGGTGCAAACCCCAACGTCACGATGCGTGGCATACCGATGTTGGGGTTTGCACCCCAACCTACATTACCCCTTGCGATGTCCGCGCTTGGCGGCGGCTCCCGCTTCGCCAAGCAATGAAAGCTGCAGGTTTTCCAATCCCGGCAGATCGCGCTCAAGTTTCTCGATTTCCTCACGGAACGCGTGCACGTCTTCGAACTTGCGATAGACCGACGCGAAGCGCACGTAAGCAACTTGATCGAGCTTCTTCAGCTCACGCATGACCAGTTCGCCGACGTAGCGCGACGGCACTTCGCGCTCGCCGCTTCTGCGCAGGTCATCGATCACGGCGCGCACCGCGGCGTCCACGTCATCACTGGCCACCGGGCGTTTCTGCAACGCGCGCTCGAAGCTCGTGCGCAGCTTGCGCTCGTCGAAACTCTCTCGCCGCTCGCCGCTTTTCACGATAGCGGGCAGTTTCAGTTCCGCCGTTTCGAACGTATTGAAGCGCTCGCCACACTGCGGACACTCACGACGGCGGCGCACGGTGGCGCCGTCGTCAGCGAGGCGTGAGTCGATCACGCGGGTGTCTTCGTGCTGGCAGAACGGACAATGCACGTCTTAGCCGTAAACGGGGAATTTCTTGCACTGCGCGGAAACCTTCTCGCGCACGGTCTTGATGACATTCTCGTCCGCCGGCGCATCCAGCACATCGCAGATCCACTGCGTGAGTTCCACCACGTCGGCTTCCTTGTAACCGCGCGTGGTGATCGCCGGTGTGCCGACGCGCAGGCCGGAGGTGACGAACGGCGAGCGCGGATCGTTCGGCACGGCGTTCTTGTTGACGGTGATGTGCGCCTTGCCGAGCGCCGCTTCCGCATCCTTACCGGTGACTTCGCGGCCGATCAGGTCGATCAGCATCAGGTGGTTTTCGGTGCCGCCGGAGACCACCTTGTAGCCGCGCTCGATCAGCGTCTTGGCCATGGCCTTGGCGTTCTTCACCACCTGAGTCTGGTAGTCCTTGAAGGACGGCTCCAGCGCTTCCTTGAACGCCACCGCCTTGGCGGCGATCACGTGCATCAGCGGACCGCCCTGGATGCCGGGGAACACGATCGATTGCAGCTTCTTCTCGATCTCCTCGCCCGCATCCTTGGCCAGCACGATGCCGCCGCGCGGGCCGCGCAGCGTTTTGTGCGTGGTGGAGGTGACCACGTGTGCATGCGGCAGCGGGCTGGGATACACGCCCGCGGCGACCAGCCCGGCGATGTGCGCCATGTCCACGAACAGATAGGCGCCGACCTTGTCGGCGATGGCGCGGAAGCGCGCCCAGTCCATGATCTGCGAGTAGGCGCTGAAGCCGGCCACGATCATCTTCGGCCTGTGCTCGACGGCGAGGCGCTCGACTTCGTCGTAATCGACCAGGCCCTGCTCGTTCACGCCGTACTGCACGGCGTTGTAGATCTTGCCGGAGAGGTTCACCTTCGCACCGTGCGTGAGGTGGCCGCCGTGCGCCAGGCTCATGCCCAGGATGGTGTCGCCCGGATTGAGCAGTGCGAAATACACCGCCTGGTTGGCCTGCGAGCCCGAATGCGGCTGTACGTTGGCATAGGTGGCGCCGAACAATTGCTTGAGGCGCTCGATGGCGAGGCGCTCGGCCACGTCCACGTATTCGCAACCGCCGTAGTAGCGCTTGCCCGGATAGCCTTCGGCGTACTTGTTGGTAAGCACCGAACCCTGGGCTTCCAGCACGCGCGGGCTGGCGTAGTTTTCCGAAGCGATCAGCTCGACGTGGTCCTCCTGGCGGCGGGCTTCGTCGGCAATGGCCTTGGCCAGCTCTTCGTCATAGCCGGCGATCGTTTGCTGCTTCGGGAACATTCGGGCCTCGTTGGGTCGCGTGGGGCGGGGTAAGACTTGAAAGTGTAATGGCCGGCGGTGTAGGCGGCCACCCTGGTCCTGCCGTCTGGGCACATGCCGGTTTGTCATGAGCCCGCCAGCGGGGCCAGGACTTTGCTTTGAAATCAAGGCACTGAGCCGTAGGTTGGGGTGCAAACCCCAACGTCGCCATCCCTCCAGGCTTCGCGGTGTTGGGGTTGCACCCCAACCTACGCGGCCCTCGCCGGCTTTTTCGCCACCGCACTCACCATTACATAGCTGATGATCATCAGCAAAAACCACGCACCGAGTTTCGACAGCGGCACCATCTGCCAGCCATGATGCTGTGCGGGATAGCGCCATGCGGCCGTAAACGTGCCGATGTTCTCGGCAAACCAGATAAAAAGCGCTACCAGCGCGAAACCCAGCAGCAAGGGCATGCGCCGATGCGCGCGGCGGATACGAAAATGCACCCACGTGCGCCCGAACAACATGGCCACCGCGGGGAACAGCAACCAGCGTGCATCCGGCAGAAAGTGATGCGCAAAAAAGTTCACATAGATCGCCACCGCCAACCACACAGTGGTGGCGAATGACGGATGACGCGTGAAGCGAAAATCGAACAACCGCCATGCCCGCGCGATATAGCTGCCCACCGAGGCATACATGAAGCCGCTGAAGAGTGGCACGCCACCGATGCGCAGCAGCGAGGCTTCCGGATAGATCCACGAGCCCATCGAGGTCTTGAACACCTCCATCACGGTGCCGACCACATGGAACAGCAAGATCACCTTCGCCTCTTCCAGTGTTTCCAGGCGCGTTGCGATCAGCGCGCACTGGATCGCCAGCGCGGCGAGCGTCAAGAAGTCGTAGCGAGCCAGCGTCGCATGCGGTGGATAGAACGCCCAGCTCAAGCCCAGCAGCAGCACCATGCCGCCGCCGAACAGGCAGGCCGAAGCCTGCTTCACGCCGAAGCAGACGAACTCGTGCAAGGCCACGGCCGCGCGGCCCCGCGCGTGCGTCCAGCGTGCCGCGCGCCGGTCCCAGCGGCGCAACGCGGCGGGCAGAGCGAGAGGTGCGGCGCCGGCCGCCATTCGTCGTGTACGCATGGCCGCAGAGCCTGGCCGGGCGGCATGGCCGGGCGGATGCGAAAAGTGGCGAACAGGTGACCGTCGGCTCGCAATAAGGCGGCGTGCCGTCACCGGCGCTTACATTTAAACCGCTATAATGCCGGGTTTGATACCCACGCCCGCCGCGTCGCCCGCCCTCGTGGCCAGCGCGCGCACGCCTCCGGAGACTCCATGAGCTCGCAGTACATCTACACCATGAACGGGGTCAGCAAGATCGTCCCCCCGAAGCGCCAGATCATCAAAGACATTTCGCTCTCGTTCTTCCCCGGCGCCAAGATCGGCCTGCTGGGCTTGAATGGCGCGGGCAAGTCCACGGTGCTGCGCATCATGGCCGGCGTCGACAAGGATTTTCAGGGCGAGGCACGTCCGCAGCCAGGCATCAAGGTCGGCTACCTGGCGCAGGAGCCGGAACTGGATCCGGAAAAGACCGTCCGCGAAGCGGTCGAAGAAGGCGTGTCGGTGGTGCTCGACGCACAGAAGCGCCTGGAAGAGGTGTATGCCGCTTATGCCGAGGAAGGCGCCGACTTCGACAAGCTGGCCAAGGAACAGGAGCAGTTGGAAAGCATCCTGGCGGTGAACGATGCGCACGCGCTGGAGCGTCAGCTGGAAGTGGCCGCCGATGCGCTGCGCCTGCCGCCGTGGGACGCCAAGATCGGCCCGCTCTCCGGTGGCGAGAAGCGCCGCGTGGCGCTGTGCCGCCTGCTGCTATCCAAGCCGGACATGCTGCTCTTGGACGAGCCCACCAACCATTTGGACGCCGAATCGGTGGACTGGCTGGAGCAGTTCCTGCAGAACTATCCGGGCACCGTGGTAGCGGTCACCCATGATCGCTACTTCCTGGACAACGCCGCAGAATGGATCCTGGAACTGGACCGCGGCCGCGGCATTCCGTGGAAGGGCAACTACACCGAATGGCTGGAGCAGAAAGACCAGCGCCTGAAGCAGGAAGCGCAGCAGGAAAAATCGCGCCAGAAGGCGATCGAGAAGGAACTGGAATGGGTACGCTCGGCCGCCAAGGGCCGCCAGTCCAAGGGCAAGGCGCGCCTGAACCGCTTCGAGGAATTGAACGCGGTCGAATACCAGCGCCGCAACGAAACCAACGAGATCTTCATTCCGCCGGGCGAGCGCCTGGGCCAGGAAGTGATCGAGTTCAAGAACGTCACCAAGGCCTTCGGCGATCGCCTGCTGATCGACGACCTGTCGTTCAAGGTGCCGCCGGGCGCGATCGTCGGCGTGATCGGCCCGAACGGCGCCGGCAAATCCACGCTGATGAAGCTGATCATCGGCAGGGAGCAGCCCGATTCGGGCGAAGTGAAGCTGGGCCATACGGTCAAGCTGGCCTACGTCGACCAGTCGCGCGGCATGCTCGATGCCAAGAACAACGTGTGGCAGGAAATATCCGGCGGACTGGACATCCTCACCATCGGCAACTTCGAGATCCAGTCGCGCGCCTACATCGGCCGTTTCAACTTCAAAGGCACCGACCAGCAGAAGATCGTCGGCAACCTCTCCGGCGGTGAACGCGGCCGCCTGCACCTGGCCAAGACGCTGCTGCAGGGCGGCAACGTGCTGCTGCTGGACGAACCGTCCAACGACCTGGACGTGGAAACCCTGCGCGCCCTGGAAGACGCGCTGCTGGAATTCCCCGGCTGCGCGATGGTGATCTCGCACGATCGCTGGTTCCTCGATCGCATCGCCACGCACATCCTGGCGTTCGAAGGCGACTCGCACGTGGAATTCTTCCCCGGCAACTACAACGAGTACGAGGCGGACAAGAAGCGTCGCCTGGGCGAAGAGGCTTCGAAGCCGCATCGGGTGAAGTACAAGAAGCTTGCCTGATGCCGCGCTCCACTCCCTCTCCCCCATCTTTGATCAATAACGGGGGAGAGGGCTGGGGGTGAGGGGCCAAGGCTGGCCTCAACCTCCAAATAGAACCACGCCCTGATTGACCTGCAACGCAAGATTACCCCCTCGCCCTAACCCTCTTTCCGGAGGGGAGAGGGGATCAAAAGGCGGCAAGGAGAGAGACCGATGCATTTCATGCCATCCCTGCAACAAGCATGGACCCGCAACAACTCCCTCGTCTGCGTCGGCCTCGATCCCGAACCCGCCAAGTTCCCCGCGCATCTCAAGAACAATCCCAACGCGGTGTTCGACTTCTGCGCAGCCATCGTCGACGCCACCGCCGACCTGGTGTGCGCGTACAAGCCGCAAATCGCCCACTTCGCCGCCCTGCGCGCCGAAGAAATCTTGGAACGCCTGATCGCGCACATCCACGCCAGCCATCCGGGCGTGCCGGTGATCCTCGACGCCAAGCGCGGCGACATCGGCAGTACGGCGCAGCATTACGTCACCGAAGCCTTCGATCGCTACGGCGCCGATGCCGTCACGCTGAACCCCTATCTCGGCCGCGATTCGGTGCAGCCGTTTCTCGACCGCGCCGACAAGGGCGTGATCTTGCTCTGCCACACTTCCAACCCCGGCGCCGCCGACCTGCAGGACCTGGACGTCGGCGGCAAGCCGCTCTACCAGCACGTCGCCCGCCTGATCGCGCAGGAATGGAACACGCACGGCAACTGCGCGCTGGTCACCGGCGCCACCTGGCCGGAACAGCTGGCCGAGGTGCGCGCCCTGGTCGGCGACGTACCGCTCTTGGTGCCGGGTATCGGCGCGCAAGGCGGCGATGTCGAAGCGGTGGTGCGCAATGGCCGCACCTCGACGGGTACGGGGCTGATGATCAGTTCCTCGCGCGCCATTCTCTACGCAGGTAAAGGCGAGGACTTCGCCCAGGCCGCGCGCGCCGCCACCATCGAACTGCGCGACAGCATCAACCGCTACCGCTGATCGACCCTCGCCTTTCCGGCCCCTCCCCCGCGCAACGGCACTATGTCAGTATCCGGCGCGGGAAATCGGTGTTCTACCGGTCGGGAATCTATAAGAGGGAACGGACATATGCAGACGTTGAGTGGGCAGGCTCGGGCAGTCATCTCAGGAACTTGCGTTTTATTGCAGCGGCTGATGCCGATGCTGTGTGTAATAGTGGCGTTTGCCGCACCGGCATGCGTGCATGCGGCCAGCCCCGACCCCTCCATGGTTTCGAAAATCGACGCCGCCACCTTCGAGGTGGTGATTCCGCGCGCGGTGGATGATCCGCTCACCTACGAAAAACCGCTGCCACTCGACCTGCTGCCGTATCAGGAGCGCACGGACAAGTTCTTTTCCGTCGGCACGGCCTTTTCGATCGGCCACAACCGCTATGTCACCGCCGGCCACGTATTCCTGGCTGCAGTAGGCGATCTCACCGGGCCGCCAGCGTTGCGCGATGCCGGCGGTCACGTGTATGCGATCGACAAGATCGTGAAGTTTTCCCTGCAGCAAGATTTCGTGGTGTTCTCGCTGAAGGAGCAACCCAACGGCGACGCCGCACTGGACACCAACGCCAAGCCTTCGTTGAACAGCGTGGTGTACGCGGTCGGCAATGCGCTCGGTACGGGCGTGGTGATTCGCGACGGCTTGTATACCTCTGACACACCGGAGGACGAAAACGGGCGCTGGAAGTGGATGCGCTTCTCCGCGGCCGCCTCGCCTGGCAACAGCGGCGGTCCGTTGCTCGACCAAGATGGCAAGGTCATTGGCGTGGTGCTGATGAAGTCGCCGAACGAAAACCTCAATTACGCGCTACCGATCGGCGAAGTGCTCAACGCGACGAGCAGCTTGGCGGTGATGGACAAGCGCGAGTCCTATCAGCTGGACATCATCGAAGAGAACCAGAACGGCACGTTCAAGGCGCAATTCCCCCTACCCGCCACGTACGACGAGTTCAGCGCCACCTATCTCAAGCTGCTCAACGCCAAGAGCGAGGACATGTTGAAGGCGCTGCTGCAGCAGCAGGGCGATGAGCTGTTTCCGCGTGGCGCCGGTTCCAATCACATCCTGCACGACACGCCGCAGTTGAGCCTGTTTCCCGAAATGATCGTGCGCAACCGCAGCGGGCAGTGGGTGTATTCCGGACGCGAACTCAATCGCGTTCCGCTCAGCGGCAACGGCTATGTCGCCAGCGGCTACGTCGGGCACACCTTCCTGATGCATTTGCGCCGGCCGGATACCGTGAAGGCGGTCACCTTCTACAACGATCCCAAGCAGATGATGGATCTGATCCTGAAGACCGGTTACTGGACGCGCGAAGTCGGCCCGGAAAAGATCAAGATCACCTCGCTCGGCAACCCGGCCAGCAGCGCCACCTATACAGACAACTGGCAGCGGCACTGGAAGACGTTCGTGTGGTCGCTGTCGTACATCAACGGCCAAATGGTGGTGTTCGCGCTGCCCACGCCCGATGGCTACGCGATCATGATGCGTTTGAATCCCTCGGTGATCACGCACGACAGCATCATTGACCTGAAAGCGCTGGCCGATTTCCTCAACGTCGACTACGGCGGCACGCTGGCGCAGTGGAAGGATTTCCTGGCCGAAAAATCACTGCTGCCGGATGTGCTCAAAGACGCCCGCATCGACGTCGACTACGGCAAGCATTTCAGCTACGAATCCAGCAACATCGCCTTTGGCTATCCCGTGGCGCTGCAGTCCGTCGATCCGGACAACCTGTTCGCCGTCGGCGTGGGTTACTACGAAAGCCACGGCAAGTTCGCGCTGCAGGCCGGTGTGGTGCAATTGCGCTTGAACACCACCGACCCGGATCGCATCAGCATCACGCGGCATATCGCGCCCAGTGTCGATCTCGACGATAACTTCAAGGAAGCCTGGGGCAAGCTGGTGCACAAGCAGCATCCGTACGATGGCGTGCCATACAACGATGGCGACGAGATGGACATCGCCACGGTGATCGATCCGCCCGCAAGCGACACGCCCAAAGAGCTGTACACCGCGTTCTACGCCACGCAGGGCACGCACAAGCCGGAAGAGATGAAGGCGAAGCTTGCCTTGCTGACGCAGCAGTTCAAGGTTAAGTCGCCTTAAGGCGGGGTATAGCCGATCACCAGTCTTGTGGCCGTCATGCTTCCTTTCGCGAAGATGACGGCTGCAAGACAGGCAAGTGCATCGCGCAACACGCTCAGACGCCTTTCACCACAGCGATGGCATCCTCGCCGCTCCACCCTCTAAGGATGACCGTGTGAGTTTGTGGTTTCTGTTTTTCCTGAGCGTGCTGCAAGGTGTCACCGAGCTGTTTCCGGTCAGCAGTCTTGGCCACACGCTACTGGTGCCCGCGCTGTTCGGTGTGCACATCGACAAGCACGCGCCGCAGCTCATTCCCTTTCTGGTCGCGTTGCACCTGGGTACGGCACTGTCGTTGCTGCTTTATTTCCGTCAGCGCTGGGTGGCGCTGATGCGCGGTTTCGTCGCATCGTTGTCCGGCCGGCACAACGATGAAGGCCATATGATGTGGGCGCTGATCATCGGCACGTTGCCGGCGTGCGTAGTGGGCCTGCTGCTGGAAAAGCGGCTGGAGCTGGTGTTCAAGGATCTGCGCATCGTCGCCTTCGCGCTGATCGTCAATGGCGTATTGCTGTGGCTTGGTGATCGCATCGAGCGCACGCGCGCGCACAGGCGGCCGGAGAAGCTGCGGTTCCGGCACGCCTTCCTGGTCGGGTTGGCGCAAGTGGGCGCGTTGATTCCCGGCTTCTCGCGCAGCGGTCTTACCATGATCGCCGGTTCCGCCACCGGCCTGGACAAGGAAAAGGCGGCCGAATTTTCGTTCCTGCTCGGCACGCCGATCATTCTCGCCGCCGGCCTGCTGGAAATTCCCAAGTTGCTCAAAGCGCCCGCGCAATTGGGCGATGCGTTGTTGGGTGGCGTGCTGACCGCTGTCGCAGCGTGGCTCAGCCTGCATTTCCTGATGCGCTATTTCGAAGGCCGCGGAAGGTTGGCGACGTTCGGCACGTATTGCATGATCGCCGGCGTGTTCTTTCTGGGTTGGTTCCTGCTGCATCCGCAGCGTGCTTGAGGTGCTCAGCTTGGCGGTTCGGCCGTCCAGCGTGCCGCCACGAAGTCGATGAAGGCACGCGTGCGCGCGGGCAGCTGCTTCGACGGCGACCATACGATGTGCAGCGGCAATCCCGGCAATTGCCACTCATCCAGCACAGTTTCCAGCCGGCCCTGGTCAAGCAGATGACGCACCTGCCATAGCGCCGCCACGCCGATACCCAGCCCGGCGATCGCCGCCGCAT
Organism: Dyella sp.; assembly: GCF_051954575.1. GTDB lineage: Bacteria > Pseudomonadota > Gammaproteobacteria > Xanthomonadales > Rhodanobacteraceae > Dyella_B. The sequence goes on from NZ_JBQCHP010000024.1 coordinate 44,605, forward strand.
TGCAGGCTGCCGCGTTGTCGGCGCTGAAACGTCCGCGCACTTCCACGGTCTGTTTGCGGCTGCCACGGCGATAGTCCCAACGCTGCGGCGCCTGCGCCGTACGACGCACGATGCAGGCGTGCTTGCGCAGATCGGCCGGCGTGCGCGGACGGCCGTGACGCGCAAAATAACCAGGCGCCCCGATCGTCACCATGCGCAGCGTGCCCAGCTGACGCGCGTGCAGCCGGCTGGAAGGCAAATCGCCGAGCCGTATGGCAGCGTCCAATTTTTCGCGTTGCAGATCGGCGCGCTGGTCGCCCACCACCAATTCGACGCTCACCTCCGGATAACGCTCCATGAAAGCGGCGATCACCGGCACCACATACGGCGCACTGAACTGGGTGGAGCCGCCGATGCGCAGCACGCCATCGATACGCGCCCCATGCTCGGCCAGTTCCGAACGGGCCAGGTCGATATCGGCCAACGCCGCCTTGATGCGCGCATGAAACGCCAACCCGGCTTCGCTGGGTTGGGCCCGGCGCGTGGTGCGCTGGATCAGTTCCACGCCCAGTTCGCTTTCCAGCGAGGCCAGCGAACGGCTCACCGCCTGCAGCGAGCGCTCCAGATGCCGCGCGGCGGCGGTAAGGTTGCCCTGCTCCACCACGGCGACGAAGGTGCGGTAGTCATCCAGGCTGGCCATGGCGATTCTCCCGTTCAGCGGAATGATCCTTCCATCTTAGCGATGATTCTCCCGGCACAGGCGAAGCATGAGAATGTGCCGCCAGGTGCTTTAATCGAGGGCCTCATGTCACCGACCTCTTCCACCACCGTCGCAACCCAGCAGGTTCCCGTCCGCTTGTTCGCGGTGGCGACGGCGGTGATCGTGTTATGCCTTTACCAGGCGCAGCCGCTGGTGGGTATGATCGCGCGCTCGCTACATCTTTCACCGGCTGCCGTCGGACTGGTGTCCACGCTGACTTTGCTGGGCTATGCGTGCGGACTGTTCGTGCTGGTGCCGCTGTGCGATATCTGCGAGAACCGTTCGCTGGTGCTCGCCACGCTGAGTGCCAACGTGGTGGCGTTGGGGCTGGCCGCCTGCCCGATACCGCCGGCCGCGTTTCTGCTGGTCAGCGGCCTGACCGGTTTCACCGCGGTGGCGATCCAGATGCTGATACCGATGGCCGCGGCGATGGCGCCCGAAGCGCAGCGCGGGCGCGTGATCGGCAACATCATGAGCGGGCTGATCCTGGGCGTGCTGCTTTCGCGTCCGCTGGCCAGCGTGGTGGCCGGGTATTTTGGATGGCGCGCCAGCTATCTGCTGCTGGCTGTAACGGTGGGTGCGCTGACGCTGCTCCTGGCGCGCATGCTTCCGCGCCGGCAACCGGCGCATGCCGGACGTTATGTCGCATTGCTTGCTTCCATGGCGAGCTTGCTGCGCGAAGAGCCGGTGTTGCGCCAGCGCGCCTTTTCGGCGGCGCTGGTCTTTGCGGCCTTCAATGCGTTCTGGAGCACGGTGGTACTGCGGCTTTCGAACGCGCCATTCGGCCTGAGCGCCAACGGCATCGCGCTGTACGCCCTGGTCGGCGTGAGCGGTGCATTGGCGGCGCCGATTGCGGGCCGGCTTGGCGATCGCGGCCACGATCGCCTCGGCACGCACGCCGCGCGCCTGGTGGCGATCGCCGGCATCGCGCTGGCCTGGATCGGCGGACTAATGGCCAGCCGGCTTTCACCGGTGTTATCGCTGTTTCTGCTGGTGGTGGCGGCGATCCTGCTCGATGCCGGCACCATCGGCGATCAGGCCTTGGGCCGGCGCGCGGTCAACCTGTTGAGGCCCGAAGCGCGCGGCCGGATCAATGCGTTGTTCACCGGCATCTTCTTTATCGGCGGCGCCATCGGCGCGGCGGTCGCTGGCCTTGCGTGGGCGCACGCCGGATGGAACGGCGTTTGCCTGGTTGCGCTGGCCTTCGTGGCCGCTCCCGTGGCCACGCGCATCGGCCACAAGGCCGCTACGACCTTGGTGGCCGGCCGCGCGTCGGTGTCGCGATCTTGAGTAGCGGTGGGCTCAATCTTCCGCGCCGGCATCCGTGCCCGGAAACAGCACGTCGGTAAAGCCGAATTTGGTGAAATCGGTAATGCGCGATGGATACAGCCGCCCGATCAGGTGATCGCATTCGTGCTGCACCACGCGCGCATGAAAACCTTCGGCGTTGCGGTCGATGCGCGCGCCCTTGGGATCGATGCCTTCGTAGCGGATCAGCGAATAGCGGTTGACCGCACCGCGCAACCCCGGCACGGACAGGCAACCTTCCCAGCCTTCTTCCATGTCTTGCGAGAGCGGCGTGATGATGGGATTGAGCAGGATGGTCTGCGGCACCGGCGGCGCGTCCGGATAACGCTCGGAACTTTCGAAGCCGAAAATGACCAGTTGCAGGTCCACGCCGATCTGCGGCGCGGCCAGGCCCACGCCACCGGCGTCGTGCATGGTGCCGAACATGTCGGCGATCAACGCATCGAGCTCGGCGCTGCCGACCATGCTGTCGGGCACGGGCGGCGCGACGCGCAGCAGGCGGGGGTCGCCCATCTTCAGAATCTCGCGGATCATGCCAACCTCGTCGCGTATGCCGGTTGCCTGGAAGTCTAACTGCGGGCGGCGTGGCGTGAACCCAAGCCGTTGCAAAACGCGCCCGATCCGGTATTGACCCCCGGCGTCGACAGGAAGAATCTTAGGCAGGCTTTGACGATCCGGGGTATTTATGGCTACCGCTGCACTGAGGCCGACGGGTATTGCGGGCAAGATCCTCTGGGCCATCGTCGCCGCGATAGGCGCCGCATGCCTGGCGGTGATCGCGCTGCGGCGCGGCGAACCGGTCAACGCGATCTGGCTGGTGGCCGCCGCGGTGGCGATCTTCCTGATCGGCTATCGTTTCTACGGCAAATTCATCGAACACCGCGTGCTGCAGATGGATCCGGGTCGCGCGCCACCATCAGTCTTGCGCAACGACGGCCTGGATTACGTGCCCACCGACAAGTGGGTGGTATTCGGCCACCACTTCGCCGCCATCGCCGGCGCGGGCCCGCTGGTGGGGCCGGTACTGGCGGCGCAGATGGGTTATCTGCCGGGCACCTTGTGGATCCTGTTCGGCGTGGTGCTGGGTGGTGCGGTGCAGGATTTCATGGTGCTGGGCTTGTCGGTGCGTCGCGATGCGCGCTCGCTCGGCCACATGCTGCGCGAAGAGCTGGGCGCACTGGCCGGCGTGGTGGCGATGTTCGGCCTGCTGGCATTAATGATGATCGTGCTGGCGGTGCTCGCGCTGGTGGTGGTCAAGGCGCTGACGCACAGCCCGTGGGGCACGTTCTCGGTCGCCTGCACCATTCCGATCGCGCTGCTGATGGGTATTTATCTGCGTTGGTTGCGGCCCGGCAAGATCCTGGAAGTGTCGCTGATCGGCCTGGTGCTGCTGCTGAGCTCCATCGCTTACGGTGCGCACGTGGCGGCCACGCCGGGCCTGGCCGCGCTGTTCGATTTCGATGCGAAATCGCTGGCCTGGCTGCTGATCGTCTACGGCTTCGTCGCCTCGGTGCTGCCGGTATGGCTGCTGCTTGCGCCGCGCGATTACCTGTCCACGTTCCTGAAGATCGGCACCATTTTCCTATTGGCGATCGCGATCGTGTTTGCCGCGCCGCAGTTGCAGATGCCGGCGGTGTCGCGCTTCATCGACGGCACGGGACCGGTGTTCCAGGGCCAGTTGTTCCCGTTCCTGTTCATCACCATCGCGTGCGGCGCAGTATCGGGCTGGCATTCGATCATCGCCTCGGGCACCACGCCGAAACTGCTTTCCAATGAAGGCGAAGCGCGCATGGTCGGCTACGGCGGCATGCTGATGGAAGCGTTCGTGGCGATCATGGCCTTGATCGCGGCGGCGTCGCTGCATCCGGGCGTGTACTTCGCCATGAACTCGCCCGCGGCGGTCGTGGGCACCACGGTCGAGCACGCGGCCGGCGTGATCAGCCAGTGGGGCTTCGTGGTGACGCCGGACGAGCTGACGCGCACCGCAAAAGACATCGGCGAAACCACCATCCTCGGCCGCGCCGGCGGCGCGCCCACGCTGGCGGTGGGCATGGCGCAACTGCTGCACAACATCCTGCCCGGCGAAGGCATGGTCGCGTTCTGGTACCACTACGCGATCCTGTTCGAAGCGTTGTTCATTCTCACCACGGTCGATGCCGGCACGCGCGTGGGCCGTTTCATGATCCAGGAAATCGCCGGCCTGGTGCATGCGCCATTGAAGAACACCGAATCGTGGATCGGCAACGTGCTGGCCACGACCATCTGCGTGGGTCTGTGGGGCTATTTCCTGTATCAGGGCGCGGTCGATCCGCTGGGCGGCATCAACACCTTGTGGCCGTTGTTCGGCATCGCCAACCAGATGCTGGCGGCGATCGCACTGATGCTCGCCACCGTGGTGACGGTAAAGCTCAAGCGCCAGCGCTATGCGTGGGTGCCGGGTATTCCGGCGCTGTGGCTGGTGATCTGCACGCTGACCGCGGGTTTCGAAAAGCTCACCGGCTCGATCAGTTTCACCGCCGCCGCGCAGAAGTACACCGACGCGCTGGCGGCCGGCAAGTTGCTGGCGCCGGCCAAGAACCTGGGCGAAATGCAGCGCATCATCACCAACAACCGGGTGGATGCCACGCTCACCGCGGTGTTCATCCTGCTGGTGCTGTCGATGCTGTGTTTCAGCCTGTACGCCATCGTCAAGGCCCTGCGCAGCAATGCGCCCACCGCGCGTGAAGCGCCACGCGTCGCCCTGGCCAGCGTGGCGGCCAACCGGGGGACCTGACCATGACGCTGCTGACATTCTGGCGACGCCTGGTACAAACCGCCCGCCTCAGCTGCGGCGTACCCGATTACGACGTATACGTCGCGCACCTGCGCGCGCATCATCCGGAACGCCAGGTGCCCACTTATGCCGAGTTCTTCCGCGACCGGCAGACCGCGCGCTACAAGGGCACGGGCGGGCGCTGCTGCTAGGGCCTGTTCGCACTATTGGCGTGGCCCGCGCCGGGATCTGTGTGCGCGCCAGGCAAGGAAGAGCGAAGGAGTGTACGTCGGTACACGACTTAAGCGATGACGCGGCATGGCGGGCAAACAGACCCGGCCCTGTCGTTCGTCACGCTGGAAAGCCAAGGCTGTGTCCATATAGAGACATGGCCTTGCCGTACCTACCCGCAATTAAGCTGTTTCTTTCAACCCGGGCCATGACCCGGGATGCGCCCCTATGACCAAGCCCGTTTCCGACATCGAAGCCCAACACAGTTTCGGCTTGCGCCTCATCGCCATCTACAAGGCGATCAAGTCGGCGGGCCTGATCCTTGTGGCCTTGGCGGCGTTCCACTTGCACAAGGAACGGAACTTCGAGCACTTGATGTACGTGCTGGAGCATCTATCGTTACAGGACATCAGCGGCGTGCGTTGGCGCCTGGTCGGACTGCTGCAGAATTGGGGACCCAGCAAGTTCACTGCGATCGGCATCGTGGCGCTGGCCTATGCGGCGATCTTCGCAACGGAAGGCACCGGCCTATGGCTGCGCAAGCACTGGGCGGAATGGTTCACCGTGATCGCCACCGGTTCACTGGTTCCGTTCGAGGCGTACGAGATGTTCCACAAGTTCAGCTGGCTGAAACTGGGGGCGTTCATCGGCAATATCGCCATCGTGATCTATCTGGTGCGGATTGCGATGCAGCCGCACGTGCGCAAGCCGTAGCTGCCACTACACTGTCCCCTTCACCCCGAGCCATCGCCCCTGGGCAATCCCCATGACCAAGCCCGTCCCCGAGATCGAGGCCCGCCACAGTTTCGGCCTGCGCGTGATCGCCATCTATGAGGTGATCAAGACGCTGTGCCTGCTCTTCGTCGCCTTCGTAGCGTTCGGCCTGCACCAGGAAAAGAACTTCGATCACCTGGTGCACATCCTGGAGCACCTGTCGTTGCAGGACAGCAGCGACCTGCGCTGGCGCCTGGTCGGCTTGCTGCAGGAAATGGGCCCCAGCAAGTTCATGGCCATCGGTATCGTTGCCCTGGCTTACGCCGCGATCTTCGCGACCGAAGGCATCGGCCTGTGGCTGCGCAAACACTGGGCGGAATGGTTCACGGTGATCGCCACCGGTTCGCTGATCCCGGTGGAGGCGTACGAGGTGTTCCACAAGTTCGGGTGGCTGAAGCTGGGTGCGTTGATCGGCAACGTGGTGATCGTGATCTACCTGGTACGCATTGCCATGCAGCCGTACAAGCGCGCAACGTAGGCTGGGTGCGGCATCAGGCTGCTGTAACCGATGTTGATTCGGATAAAAGAACAATACAAAGCTGGGTTGCAAACCCTGAAATATCCCCACAATTTGCCGAGGAAACAGAGCCGCACGCGAAGGTGACCATTGCCTGCGGCGCTTTCGGTCCCTAAAGGGCCCGAGTCACTTTTCTTTGCTGGCCCAAAGAAAAGTAACCCAAAGAAATGGCCTAAAAGGCTCACGGCATGGGAAGGTTAAAAGCCTGAGCGCTCACGTCTAGATAGAAAGGTAGTCTCCAAAGGTTCCACGTACCGGCTATGCCGCGAGGCGTCCAGGCGCTGAGGGCTTAAAGCAG
>NZ_JBQCHP010000025.1:0-46397 GCF_051954575.1 Dyella sp.
TTGCCGATTCGCACGTAGGTTGGGGTGCAAACCCCTGATATATCCCCACGTTTTTTCGTTTGGTGCATATGTGCCCGAAATGCCGTCATTCCCGCGAACGCGGGAATGACGGCCCAGTAATCTGGAAGATCATGTGCAAGGTGTATAGCTCGCTGATTTTATTGAAATCATCGAGCAAAAACGTGGGGATACGTCAGGGTTTGCACCCCAACCTATTCAACGCAAGCCGGTTTCCGCGCGCGCAATCACCAGGCGCTGGATCTCGCTGGTGCCTTCGTAGATCTCGGTGATCTTCGCATCGCGGAAGTAACGCTCCAGCGGCATCTCCTTCGAATAACCCATGCCGCCGTGGATCTGCACCGCCTGGTGCGTAATCCACATTGCCGCTTCGGAAGCGACGAGCTTGGCAATGGACGCCTCGGTGCCGAAACGCCCGCCGTTCTTTTCCGCCTCGCCCTTCGTCCACGCGGCGCGCAGCGTCAGCAACGTGGCCGCGTCGAGCTTGCATTTCATGTCGGCGATCTTCGCCTGCGTCATCTGGAACGTGCCGATCGGGTGGCCGAACGCCTTGCGGTCGCGCGACCACTGCAGCGTGGCTTCGTACGCGGCGCGGGCAATGCCGACAGCCTGCGAGGCGATACCGATGCGACCGGCGTCGAGCACGCCCATCGCAATCGAAAAGCCCTTGCCTTCGTCACCCAGCAGGTCTTCCTTCGGACACAGGTAATCGTTGAATTCGATTTCGCAGGTGGCCGAAGCGCGAATGCCGAGCTTGGGTTCGGTCTTGCCCGCATGGAAACCGGCACGCTGCGTGTCGATGATGAAAGCAGATACGCCCTTGGCGCCGATGCCCGGCGTGGTGATCGCAAACAACACGATGTAGCGCGCCACCGGGCCGGAGGTGATCCAGCTCTTCTTGCCGTTGATCACCCAGTCGCCACCGGCGTTCTTCGATGCGCGCGTGTGCATGGCCGATGCATCCGAACCCGATTGCGGCTCGGTCAGCGCGTACGCGCCAATCGCCTCGCCCTGCGCGATCGCGCGCACGTATTTCTGCTTCTGCGCTTCCGTACCGTGCTTCAGGATGCCGTTGCAGAACAGCGAATTGTTCACCGACATGATGGTGGAAGTGGCCGCATCCGCCGCCGCGATCTCGATCATCGCCAGCGCATAAGCCACCGGATCCATCCCCGCACCGCCGTATTCGTGCGGCACCTCGATACCCATCAGGCCGAGCTGGCCCATCTCGCGGATGTTGTCCAACGGAAACTCGCCCTTCGCATCGAGCTCCGCCGCCACCGGCACGATGCGCTTTTGCGCGAAATCGCGGGCGATGGACTGGATGGACAACTGGTCTTCGGTGAAACGGAAATCCATGAGCGGCTCCGGGGAAAAGAGATGGGGAAAGCCGCTTATTTTAGCTGTGCGAGCCGGATGGACCTTGCTGCGGGGCAGCAGGGAAAAACCAGAGCGCTCACCGCCGAACAGACTGGGATGACAATCCCAGCATCCAGAACCCGCGAAGAATGCATGTGCTGGGATTGTCATTCCAGCCTACTTCCGGGTTCGCGAGCCCTGCAGCCGGGATCATGAGCTCTTACCTGCCTTGACGCACACAGCCTCCCGGCCTACCCTTACCCATCTCTCTATCGCGATATAAGGATGCACGATGGATCTGGCCACCGCCTCCAGCGTGTTGCGCCTATTGGCCGATCCCACGCGCGTGCGGCTGCTGGCCCTGCTCGAGCGGGAGGAGTTGACCGTCGCCGAGCTGGCGTCGGTACTGCACCTGGCGCAGCCGCGGGTATCCACCCACCTGGCCAAATTGAAGGAAGCCGAGCTGGTGCGCGATCGCCGCGCTGGGGTTTCGGCGTATTACCGCGCCAACAGCGAAGGCGACGAGCGACAGCACGCGCTGATCCGCTCGCTGCGCGAAAGCATCGACGACGCCCTGCTGCGCGAGGACGCGGCGCGCCTGCCCGGCGTGCTGGCGCAGCGCGCGCGCGAACAGGGCTGGGCCGATACGGTGGCCGGTGACATGGAGCGCCACTACTCGCCCGGCCGCACCTGGGAGACGCTCACGCGCTCGCTGCTGCAACTGGTGGAAACCGGCGACGTGCTGGATATCGCCTCGGGCGACGGCGTCACCGCCGAGCTGCTGGCACCGCACGCGCGCTCGATCGTCTGCGTGGACGCCAGCGAACGCGTGGTGGAGGCGGCCGCGAAACGGCTCGCACCGTTCGGCAACGTCGAAGTGCGTTCCGGCGACATGCACGCGCTGGCGCTGGAAGCCAACCGCTTCGACCTGGTGTTGATGCTGCACGCCCTCACCTATGCCGAGCATCCCGCCAAGGCGATGGCCGAAGCCGCGCGCGTGCTGCGCCGCGGCGGCAAGCTGCTGGCGGTGACGCTGGGCAAGCACGACCACCGCGCCGTGGTGGAACCGTTCGATCATCGCAATCTCGGCTTCAACCCGAACGACCTCAACAAGCTGGCGACGCAGGCCGGGCTCGACGTGCTCAGTTGCAGTCGCCTGAGCCGCGAGCGCAAGGCGCCGCATTTCGAAGTGATCAGTCTGCTTGCACGCAAGCCGTAAGGAGTCCCCATGAGCACCCTCCCCTGGCGTCATCCCGATCGTGTAGCCGCGTTGGAAAACGCATTGCGCGAACGCATCCTGATTCTCGACGGCGGCATGGGCACCATGCTGCAAGGCCGTCAATTGGACGAGTCGGGTTTTCGCGGCGATCGCTTCGTCGAAGGCCGCGACAGCCAGCACGCGCATGCGCACGATCATCCAGGCAGTTGCGACCTGAAGGGCAACAACGACCTGCTCACGCTGACCAAACCGGAGATCATCCAGGGCGTGCACGAGGCCTATCTCGAAGCCGGCGCGGACCTGGTGGAAACCAACACCTTCAACTCCACGCGCATCAGCCAGGCCGACTACCACCTGCAACATCTGGCCTACGAACTCAACCGCGAAGGCGCCAAGCTCGCGCGCGTCGCGTGCAATGCGTATACCGCGAAAAATCCGGCCAAGCCGCGCTTCGCCATTGGCATCCTGGGCCCAACCAGCCGCACCGCTTCGCTGTCGCCCGACGTTAACGATCCGGGCTTTCGCAACGTCACCTTCGAAGAGCTGGTCGACAACTACACCGAAGCGGCCAGCGGCCTTCTCGATGGCGGCGCCGATGTCATCATGGTGGAAACCATCTTCGACACGCTCAACGCCAAGGCTGCCCTGTTCGCCTTGAGCGAATTGTTCCGCGCACGCGGCAGCCGCGTGCCGGTGATGATTTCCGGCACCATCACCGACCGCTCCGGCCGCACGCTGTCCGGGCAGACTGCCGAAGCGTTCTATTACTCGGTCAAGCACATCCGTCCGTTGTCGGTGGGCCTCAATTGCGCGCTGGGCGCGGCCGACCTGCGCCCGCATGTGCAGACCTTGGCCAATGTTGCGGAGTGCTACGTCAGCACGCATCCGAATGCCGGTTTGCCGAATGCGTTCGGCGAATACGACGAGACGCCGGCGCAGATGGCGGCGGTGATCGACGGGTTTGCGCGCGATGGGTTGCTCAACATGGTTGGCGGGTGTTGCGGAACGACGCCGGCGCATATCAAGGCGATTGCGGAGGCGGCTAGCAAGTATGCGCCGCGGGCGTTGGCGAGCGAGCAGAAAGAGGCGGCATGAGCATGATGCTGCACGTTGTGACCCCCTCTCCCCTCCGGGGAGAGGGCTGGGGTGAGGGGTCAACCTCGCCAGAAGCCTTCTTCCTGTCGAACAGCAAAAACCAAACATCCTCGCAAGATTGGCCCCTCACCCTAACCATCTCCCCGGAGGGGAGAGGGGACTGCTGGCTGCAACATTGACCCTGATGAATCCAATTCGCCACACCCGCCTCTCCGGCCTCGAACCCCTGGTCATCACCCCAGACCTGCTCTTCGTCAACATCGGCGAACGCACCAACGTCACTGGCTCGGCGCAATTCAAGAAGCTGATCAAGGAAGATCGCTACGAGGAAGCCGTCGAAGTCGCGCGCCAGCAGGTCGCCAACGGTGCGCAGATCATCGACGTCAACATGGACGAAGGCCTGATCGATTCGGAAGCGGCGATGACGCGCTTCCTCAATCTGATCGCCGCCGAACCGGACATTGCGCGCGTACCGGTAATGGTCGACTCCTCTAAGTGGAGCGTGATCGAAGCCGGCCTGCGCTGCCTGCAGGGCAAGGGCGTGGTCAACTCCATCTCGATGAAGGAAGGCGAGGAAATTTTCCTCGAGCATGCGCGCAAGGTGCTCGAATACGGCGCCGCCGTGGTGGTGATGGCGTTCGACGAGCAAGGCCAGGCCGACACCTGCGAGCGCAAGGTGGAAATCTGCTCGCGCGCCTACAAATTGCTCACCGAGAAACTCGACTTTCCGCCCGAAGACATCATCTTCGACCCCAACATCTTCGCCATCGCCACTGGCATCGAGGAGCACAACAACTACGCGGTGGACTTCATCGAGGCCACCCGCGAGCTGAAAAAGCGCTTCCCGTTGAGCCATATTTCAGGCGGCGTGTCCAACGTATCGTTCTCGTTCCGCGGCAACAACACTGTGCGCGAGGCGATCCATTCCGTGTTTTTGTACCACGCGATCAAGGCGGGCATGGATTTAGGGATCGTCAACGCCGGTGCGTTGATGATCTACGACGACGTGCCCGGGGAACTGCGCGAGCGCGTGGAAGACGTGGTGCTCAACCGCCGCGCCGACGCCACCGAACGCCTGCTGGAAATCGCCGACCGCTACAAGGCCAAGAAAGGCGAGGCCGTTGTCGAAAACCTGGCCTGGCGCGACAAGCCGGTGCATGAGCGCCTGGCGCACGCGCTGGTGCACGGCATCGACCAGTTCGCCGAGGAAGATACCGAGGAAGCACGCCAACAGACGACGCGTCCGCTCGACGTGATCGAAGGCCCGCTGATGGACGGCATGAATATCGTCGGCGACCTGTTCGGCGCCGGCAAGATGTTCCTGCCGCAGGTGGTGAAATCCGCGCGCGTGATGAAGAAGGCGGTGGCCTATCTGCTGCCCTACATCGAGGCGGAAAAACTGCGCACCGGCGATGCCGGCAAAAACAACGGCACCATCGTGATGGCCACCGTGAAAGGCGATGTGCACGACATCGGCAAGAACATCGTCGGCGTGGTGCTCCGCTGCAACAACTTCGAAGTGATCGACCTGGGCGTGATGGTGCCGGCGCAGAAGATCCTCGACACCGCGCGCGAGCACAACGCGGATTTGATCGGGTTGTCCGGCCTGATCACGCCTTCATTGGAGGAAATGAGCCAGGTCGCGCGCGAAATGCAGCGCCAGAATTTCACTGTCCCCCTGCTGATCGGTGGCGCGACGACTTCACGCGCGCATACGGCGCTGAAAATCGAGCCGCATTACAAGGCGCCCACAGTGTGGGTAAAGGATGCCTCGCGCGCGGTGGGCGTGGCGCAATCGCTGGTGAGCAAGGAGCTGGTCGACGGCTTCATGGCGAAGATCCGCGCCGAGTACGCCGACATCCGCGAACGCCACAAGCAGCGCGGCGCAGCCAAGACCCTGGTGCCGCTGGACCATGCGCGCAAACAACGCTACAGCTGTGCCTGGGCGAACTACACGCCGCCGCAGCCGAACAAGCCCGGCATCACCGTGTTCAACGATTACGACCTGGCCGAACTGCGCAGGTATATTGACTGGACACCATTCTTCCAGGCATGGGAACTGGCCGGACGCTATCCGGCCATCCTCAAGGACGAAGTAGTCGGTCAGCAGGCCAGCGAACTGTTCGCCGATGCGCAGGCGATGCTCGACAAGATCATCGCCGAGCGCTGGCTGACCGCGCGTGCGGTGATTGGGCTCTGGCCTGCGTGCAATACCGGCGACGATATCGAGATCCAGTCTTCCGCGGGCACTCGCCGCCTGCATCATCTGCGCCAGCAAGCGGAAAAACCCGTCGAACGCCCCGACTTCTGTCTCAGCGATTTCATCGCGCCGAAGGAAGCCGGCAAGCAGGACTGGATCGGCGCCTTCGCCGTTACCGCCGGCATTGGCATCGAAGCACACATCGCCCGCTTCGAAGCGGATCACGACGATTACTCCGCCATCCTGCTCAAGGCGCTCGCCGACCGGCTCGCCGAAGCCTTCGCCGAACGCATGCACGAACGCGTGCGGCGCGAGTTCTGGGGCTACCAGCCGGACGAGGCGCTGGACAATCAAGCGCTGATCGACGAACAGTACCGCGGCATCCGCCCCGCGCCCGGCTACCCTGCCTGTCCGGACCATACCGAGAAAGCCACGCTGTTCGAGCTATTGGACGCCACCCAGAACGCCGGCATCCAATTGACCGAAGGCTTCGCGATGTATCCCACCGCCGCCGTTTCCGGCTGGTATTTCTCGCATCCGGACAGCCAGTACTTCGTGGTCGGCCGCGTCACGCGCCAACAGGTCGAGGATTACGCCAAGCGCAAGGGCTGGACACGCGAGGAAGCCGAACGCTGGCTCGCCCCCAACCTCGATTACGACCCCGAGTAGGTTGGGGTGCAAACCCCAACGAAGGTCATGCGTGATGGTATCGGGCGTTGGGGTTCGCACCCCAAACCTACACCTTGCCACCCACCTCATCCCTGCCGTGATTGCGCAAATGCATCACCAGGTTGTAGACCGACACGAACACCGGGAAGAAATTGGAAAGAATGCCCACCGAGTCGTTCTTGCCGAACACGAAGTAGGCCAGCAACAGCGCGCTGCCCGTCACCGACATCCACCAGAACGACAGCGGCATCACCACGCGCTTGTACTTGCGCGTGTAGTACAGCTGCACGAACCAGCGGCCCGTGAACATCAGCGTGCCCATGTAGCCGACGACCTTCCACGGCGTCACATGAAAGTTCTGCAGGGAATGCAGGATGTGGGAGAGATCGAAGTGCATGGGACACGGCCGCTTGGCGAAGGGAAACGGGGCATTTTAGGGCCTGTTCGCAAAAATTGGGTAGCCCGCCTTGTCGTTTTGGGGGTGTGAGGTGGTTGTTGGGGGGGCAGGCTTGGCTGGCTACCAGGGCAAGCCGCGCGCTGCCGCCTGACGGCCACTCAACGGCAACCCGAAGGGCCGGGTCTGTTTGCGCGCCATGCCGCGTCATCGCTCAGTCGTGTACCGACGTACACTCCTTCGCTCTTCCTTGCCTGGCGCGCAAACAGATCCCGGCGCGGGCCACGCCAATAGTGCGAACTGGCCCTAACCGGCTGGGCGGCTGCTACCGGAGGGCAACGCGGCGCCCTCGTGGGTGGTTGACGTACTCATCCACGATCCGTATAGTTGCGCGTTCCCGGCGGGCGGTTAGCTCAGCGGTAGAGCACTGCCTTCACACGGCAGGTGTCACAAGTTCGATCCTTGTACCGCCCACCAACGTATTCAATGAATTAGGCCACCTCGCAAGGGTGGCCTTTTTCATGACAGGTCCGCGGCGGGCGCACCGGGCGTGCAGATTATTCGATTTGCCCGTAGCCCTTCATCACGTCCTGGGGGCCGCCGAACTGGTCTTCGGGAAGGCGCTGGATCGTCTCCAGGATCTCCTTGGGCGCTTCGTTGCGCCGGGCCTGCTCAAGCAGGTCGTCCTTGCTTGCCGGGTAACCGACATCGCGCAGGTATTTCTGCAGGTTCGCGGGGGATTGACCACCTACACCTCTGGTCATGGCTGCACCTCTTCAACGTCGTAAGTTGTGTTGCCTCTTCACGTGTCGATGCCGGCAAGCACGGCGGCTTGCGGGAACGCATTGCGTATATCGACTGGATGGAGCCTAGCGAGGGCACGGTGAAACGCTCATGGAACCCTGTGTAGGGAAATGTCAACGGTGCCGGCAATCGAACGCGAGTTACCGACACCCAGCGCGCTTCATACCAGTGACATATCGCGCAGCGATACTGCGCAGCCTCGGCAAGGGCGACGCCCGCAAGGTCGTGAAGAGCGCCGTTGACGCCGCTTGCGCATCCTTTTGAAGCCCCCTTTGCCAAGGTGCCACGTTCCTCTGCCTGTCCCGAAACGTCCATGAGCATTCGCAACGCCACCATCGCCAGGCGCAAGCGCACGATCGGCCTGTTCGAGCAAGAACGCATCGCGTCCGCGGAACATGAGTGGCCACAGCGCGTCAGCCTGCCGGCCAGGCCGAGGAAGAAGGACGCTTCGCCAACGAAGAAGGCGCAACGTGCGCCGTGGCACGGCGCCTAGCCGCCGGCCACCTGTTTTTCCGCGGCGTTGTTGCTCTTCAGCAACGCCTGCGCCTCATCCAGATGACTCTGCAGCACCGGCAACCCGCGCGCGGCGATGGTCCGCAGGCGGTCGTCGGCGGAAGTCTTCGCCGCCACTTCGTAAGCCGCGATGATCTTGCGGTGCTCGTTCACCATCATGCCGGCAAAGGCCTGATCGAACGCTTCGCCCTGCAGGGTTTGCAAATGCGCTTTCATCGCGCTGATGTTGCCGGGTGGAACGCCGTGTGCGTTGCCCTTGCTGCCATGAGTCGCCGCAGCAAGTCGTGCGAACTGCAGGTTGAGCGCAGCGTGATCGCTGACGATCCTGCTCGCCAGTGCCCTCAGCTTCGGATTGCCCGACTTGGCCATCGCCAACTGCGCCAATGCGATCTGCATGGCGTCGTCGGCAGTCGCCTGTGCGACGAACGCCTGCTCGCGTGCATCGAGCTTGACCGGACGTGCAGGCGCCTGACGTGCGGGTGCCTTGGTCGCCGCACCAACGACCGGAGCGGCAACCAGCCACATCAGTACAGCCATGCGCATGGAAGCGAACACAACATTACGCATAGTCACGGTTGCCCTCTTCCGCCGGATTCGCCATAGATCTGCCCGGTCACATAACTCGATTCGGCCGCGGCGAGCTGCACGTACACGTGCGCGATCTCCGCTGGCTGCCCGGGACGCCCCATCGGCGTGGTGGCGCCGAATTCCTTCAGATTCTTCTGCGTCTGCCCGCCGCTCACCTGCAGCGGCGTCCAGAACGGCCCGGGCGCGACGCCATTGACGCGAATGCCGCGCTTGATCATCTGCTTGGCCAGGCCCTTGGTGAAGGTGACGATGGCGCCCTTGGTCAGCGAATAATCCAGCAGGTTTTCCGAAGGATCGTATGCATTCACCGACGCGGTATTGATGATGGCCGAACCGGGCGGCATATGCGCCACCGCCGCCTTGGTGATCCAGAACATCGCGTACAGGTTGGTTTTCAAGGTCCAGTCGAAATAGTCCGTGGTGATGTCCAGGATCGATTCGGCGCTGTGCTGCCTGGCGGCGTTGTTCACCAGCAGATCGATGCCGCCGAAAGCGGCGATCACCTTTGCCACCATGTCTGCGCAATACGACTCGTTGCGAATGTCGCCCGGCAAGGCCAACGCCTTGCGGCCCGCGTTCTGGATCAGCCCGATCACTTCCTGCGCGTCCGGCTCTTCGGCCGGCAGATAGGAAATGGCCACGTCCGCACCTTCGCGCGCAAACGCGATCGCCGCCGCGCGGCCAATACCCGAATCGCCACCGGTGATCAACGCCCGACGCCCAAGCAACTTTCCGCTGCCGCGATAGCTGCTTTCGCCATGATCGGGACGCGGCGTCATCTTGCCGGCAAGTCCCGGCCAGGGTTGCGATTGCTGTTCGAACGGCGGCTGCGGGTAACCCTTGCGTGGATCCTGCAACGGTGCGGCCTCACGACGGCCTGTGCTGGCCCGGTCTTCCGGCTGCGTGCCCCAGGCCACACCGACCACGGCGGTGGCCATGCCCAACGAGGCGCCCTGCATCAGCCGTCTGCGCGATGGGGAAATACGGTCGTCGTCGCTCATGGCGCCACCTTCACGTTTTCCGGCCTGGGTCGGAGATACGCATGCTAGTCGCCGAGGCAGTGGATGCCAGGTCTACGAATGCACAACCTGCCGTTAAGACGGCATGACGCGCGACCATACATGGCGCCGTTGGGTTTCGGCATCGCCTCTACCCAACTACAAGGGCCCTATCGCCACATGTCCAGCAAGATGCCCTGCTTGCCTTCTACCGGATCGGATTCCGGCGCAGGCAGGTTGCTGATGCGTTCGAGCGCAGCCTTGTCAGCCATGGTCTTGCACATATCCCAATCCTGCCCCGGCGGATACGCGCCAACGGCAAGACAATGCTTGTCCATGCGCATGCTGCAATGGCCAACGCCTGCGGGCAGCACCAGCACGTCGCCCTCATCCACTTCCACCTCCTTGCCGCGCGGGCCGCCGAGCATCAGGCGCGCCTTGCCACCCACGAATCCCAGCGCTTCGTGCGCAGTGGTGTGGTAGTGGTGATAGCCGTATACGCCGTCGCGCCAGCGCGGTTCCCAACCGTTGCGGCTGAACAGTTCCTCGAAATCCTTTGCACTGAGTTCGCCACCATCGGCCAGCGCCTGCTTGTAGAGCACTGCCGGAAAGCGCGGGTTGTTCGGCATCCAGCCGTTTTTCTCGAACTGGAACGTTTCGATCTGCATGGGTCAGCCCGACGAAGGATAAGGTTTCTTGCTTGGAACATTCTGCGGCTCGTGCGGCGACTCGGCATCCGGCGCCTTCTGATGTTTCTTGGCCGGCTCCGGACGCGGTTCCGGATAGCCGGAATTGTGCGGCGGTTTGGTGGGTTCGCGCTCTTCCATGGTTCCACTCTCGATCAGGGAAGGTGTAGCGACTGTGCGCCACCGTGACGTGATCCGGCGTGAATACAAGGCCCTTTCGCGCTGATGCGGCCATCATGCTGATGACTGAAATACAACGGCAGCGGCTCGCGTTTACATCTTCTCCATCCATGCATCACAGCTGCATTGGGAAGATGTAAGCACACCGTCGAGGTAATCGCTATGTCACGGCATGACCGCAAAGATTCCCCGCATCCTCACGACAACGACCAACCCAGGACGGAAAGCCGCCAAGCGCGTGAGCGGCGCAAGCAGCACGAGAGCGAGAACCAGGATCAGGGCCTGGAAGAAACCTTCCCGTGCAGCGATCCAGTGTCGCCCTTCGTACCCGCCAAAGGCCCGGACTGAAAACAGCCTTACCAGGGCGCATGCAGCAAATAGCGCGTGAGGTAATCGCCCAGCGTCAGCGCCACCAGCAGCAATGGCCACGCGAAGCTCAGCACGGCGATCATGCGCATGACCGGATGGCTGTGCCTGAGCCGCATGAAGATCACCAGCACCAACAGTGCCTGGCCAATGGCGATCACGGTGCCGATCACCAGCCCCCACCAGCCGAGCGGCAGTCGCGACAAGCTCGCCGATGCGGCCAGCAGAATCAACAGCGCCGCCAGCACGGCGAGTTGGCTGCGCAGGCTGGGAATCGGCTGCCCGGTCATCCCGCGCTCCCCACCAGATAGATGGCCGGATACACGAAAATCCACACGATATCGACCAGGCTCCAGTACAAACCGGTGATTTCGATCGGCGTGTAATACGCGCTGGAGAACGTGCCGCGCCAAGTTCGTATCGCCATCACCAAGAGCAGCACCACGCCGATCAGCACGTGCAGGCTGTGGAAGCCGGTGATGACGTAGTACAGGCTGAAGAACAACTCCACGCCGCGCGCATCAGGCCCCGTCTGCGTATAGCGGATGCCAGGGATCAGCCCTTCCTCGAATTCGTCGTGGTATTCCATGCCATGCAAGACCAGGAACGCCACGCCGAGCGCACTGGTGATCATCAGCAGTATCGCGCTCTGGCGCGCGCAATCGAGCTGGATCTGGCGCAACGCGATGGCGGCAAGGCAACCGCTGGTCAAAAGGATCGCCGTCTCCGCCGTGCCCATGGCGAAATCGGTGTGTGCACTGCCTTCCACGAAGGCCAACGGAAAACGCCAGCGGCACACCACGTACGCGGCAAACAGCACGCCGAAGAACAGCACTTCAGTGGCGATGAACGCCCACATGCCCAGCATGGCGGCTTCTTTCTGCTGGGACGCATCGTCGAACTGCTGCTGTACCGCCGCTTCGGGCAACGTCGCGTTCATCAGTCGCGGTACTCGTAAGGCCCGGTCGTCACCACAGGCGTCTCGTGGAAATTGTGTTCCGGCGGCGGTGAAGAGGTGGTCCACTCCAGCCCGGTGGCGCGCCATGGGTTGGCGTGCGCGGGCTTGCCGCGAAACAGCGAATAACCCAGGTAGAACAGCGGCATCAGGTACGAGACGGCAAGAATCGCCGCGCCAAGCGAGGAAAGAATATTCAGGTCCTGATAGCGCGGCAGGTATTGGTGATAACGCCGCGGCATGCCTTCATAGCCCAGCACGTATTGCGGAAAAAAGGTGAGATTGAAACCGACGAACATCATCCACGCAGCAATCTTCGCCACGCCTTCGGAATACAGGCGGCCGGTCGCTTTCGGCCACCAGTAATGAATTCCTCCCAGATACGCCATCACCGACCCGCCAACCATGATGTAGTGGAAATGCGCCACCACGAAATAAGTGTCGGTCAGATTCACGTCCAGCGCCACCGCGGCCAGGAACAACCCCGTCATGCCGCCCAGGGTGAACAGGCCGATAAAGCCGAGCGTATAGATCATCGGCGCATGGAACACGATGCTGCCCTTGTGCAGCGTGGCCAGCCAGTTGAACACCTTGATCGCCGAAGGCACCGCCACCGCGAAACTCAGGATCGAAAACACGATGCTCGCGTACATCGACTGCCCGGCCACGAACATGTGGTGTCCCCACACCAGGAAGCCGATGAAAGCGATCGCAAACAACGACCACGCCATGAACTTGTAGCCGAAGATCTTGCCGCGCACACCGTTGCAGATCAGCTCGCTGACCACGCCCATCGCCGGCAGGATCATGATGTACACCGCCGGATGCGAGTAGAACCAGAAAAAATGCTGGAACAGGATCGGATCGCCGCCCAGTGCCGGGTCGAAAATACCCACGCCAGCCAGGCGCTCCAGACCGATCAGCGACAAGGTCATCGCCAGCACCGGCGTAGCCAGCATCATCACCACGCTGGTGGCGTACATGGCCCAGACGAACAACGGCAGCCGATACCAATACATGCCCGGCGCGCGCATCATGTGCGTGGTCACGATCAGGTTCATGCCGGTGAGGATGGTGGAAAACCCGGTCACGAACACGCCGACCACCACCAGGATCACGTTCGAATTGGAGAACATGGTCGAGAACGGCGTGTAAAACGTCCATCCGGTGTCCACGCCGCCTAGCAACAGCGCCGCCACCGTGAACAGGCCGCCGATCATGTACAGATACCAGCTGAAGAGATTCAAGCGCGGAAACGCCACGTCGCGCGCACCGATCATCAGCGGCACCAGAAAATTGCCCATGGTGGAAGGAATGGAAGGAATCAGGAAAAACCACACCATCACCACGCCGTGGAAGGTGAAAGTCTTGTTGTAGTTCTCGGCGGACATCAGCCGCCCGTCCGGATGGACCAGGGTCAGGCGCATCAGCGTCGCCGCGGCACCGCCCAAAAAGAAGAACAGCGTGATGGCGATCGTGTACAACACCGCGATGCGCTTGTGATCGTGCGTGGTCAGCCACGACCATAAAGTGCGACCGCCTTCGACCAGGTAACCGCCATCCGTCGCTTCGGCGTGGCCGGGAAAGGTTGTTGCGTTCACGGTCTTCTCCAGGGTTGCAGTTCGCCGGAATGCATCCCCTCCCCTGCGTGCAGGGGAGGGTTAGGGTGGGGTAAAGCAACCTCGCGTTGCATTTCAACGATGCGGCAAGCCCGAGCAACCCCACCCCAGCCCTCCCCTGCACGCAGGGGAGGGAGCCAGCTTTCCCGCAATTGAGATTCAATGCGGCGCATGCCCCACCTCCGCACTCGAAGACGACGCCTTCAACGATTTGATATACGCCATCAACGCCAGCACATCTTCTTCGTCGATGCGCGACTGATACGCCGGCATGATCGGCGCATAACCCGCCACGCGCTGCCCGGCTGGCAGCATGATCGCGTCGTGCAGGTAACGATCGTCCACGTTCGCGCGCCGCCCATCGGCAAGCCGCACTTGCGTTCCGTACACGCCGCGCAGGTCCGGCGCCCGTATGCCCGATCCCGGGTCGTGGCAGCCACTGCAGCCGAACTGCACGAACAGGCGGCGTCCGGCCTGTGCCGGCGCCAGGCTGATGCTGGCCTTAAGCCATTGCTGGTAATCCTTTGGAGACATCACCGTTACCGTGCCGAGCATTGCCGCGTGATCCGTGCCGCAATATTCCGAACACAGCAACGGGTAATTGCCCAGCTTGGTCGCCGTGAACCACAACGCGGTATAGCGCCCCGGCACCACGTCCTGCTTCACGCGAAAATCCGGCACGTAAAAGCTGTGGATCACATCCTCGGAAGTCATGATCAAGCGCACCGGTACGCCGAGCGGCACGTGCAGGGCATCGATCTCGCGCCGGCCATTGGCATGCTGCACTTTCCACATCCACTGCTTGGCGACGACGTAGATCGGCATGGCACCGGCCGGCGGCGTGCGCAGCATGGTCCACAGATCGATGCTCCACGCGAACATGCCCACGAACAGCAGGAAGGGAATCAGCGTCCAGGCGATTTCCAGGCCCAGTTTCTGCGTTTCCCGTCCTTCGCGATCGGCATGGCTGCCGCGCCGGTACTTGATGCAGAACCAGAACATCACCACGAACACGCCGAGCGACACCGTGCCGCACAGCGCCAGCATGGCGTCGAACATGCGATCGATCGGCACGGCGAAGTTTGACGCTTGCGGCTGCAAGGCGATCATCCCGCAGCTCCCGGACGACGGCGCAGCAGCGCAAACATCAACAGCAACAGCGCGACGAAGCCGATACCCAGCCCCTGCATGATGCGCGTGATGGTGACCGTGTAGCGCCCCGTGGCCGGATCGTAGCCGCAACACAGCAGCACCAGCTGATCGACGATGCTGCCAAGCGTGTGATGCGACGCGGCGACCACCGCAAGACGCACGCTCTGCGGCACGTAGTTGGCGCCCATCAGGTATTGGTTCACCCGGCCGTCGGCGGTGGCGATGACCAGGCCGGCCGGATGCGCGTATTGATCCAGCCGCGCGTCGTAGAAGTAATGAAAGCCGACCGCCCGCGCCAACGCATCGATGGACGCGGCATCGCCGACCAGGAAATGCCAGGCCGCCGCATTCGCATCAGCCGGCATGTGCGCAAGCTTTGCCTGCGTGGCGCGCGCATCGGCGGGCGTGTCGCGCGGATCGATGCTCACGAACAATACGCTCAAGCCATCGGCCGGTTTCAAGCCCGATTTCGCGATCGCATGCGCCAAGCCCTGCTCGGTCACGTCGCACAGGTTCGGACAGCGGAAATAGCCAAGCATCAGCAGCGTGGGCCTCGCCGCCATCCAGTCGCCGAGGCTGGCCTTACGTCCCGATGCGTCGACGAACAGCGACGTCATCGGCAGTTGCGAACCCAGCTTTTGTTCGAAGCCGGCGCGCTGGGTCAGGTCACGCGGTGGCACTGTCGCGCTTGCGTAAACCGCCCACATGCAACACAGCAGGAGCACGTATTTGAGCGCGTTCACGGTACTGCGCCTCCGCTGTTCTGCTTCGATTGCGCTGCGAGCAGACTCATCGCGCGCTCGATCGGAATACGCGCCACGCGGTGCGCAGGATCGACCCAGCCGTAGCTGTTCAACTGCCGTGCCTGCGCCGCGTATTGCGCATGGCGGTCCGCCGGCGCCACCACCTGCAGGCGCGGTTGCGGCGGAATCACCGCTGGCGGCGTGCTGAGCGCCCCCGGATGCACGTGCTGCCACAGCACGTGCATCACCCACAGGATCAGCACGAAGATCAGCAGGAAGATCGCGCCCAGCTTGTGCAGGGCTGGTGCGTCAACGCGATGCGGCTCATGCCGTTTGCTCATCGCACACCTCCGCGTTGCAGGCAGGTGCGATAACCGGCCGCGCAGCAGCCCAGCAAGCCGATGCAGATCAGCGGATCGGTCCATCGCAGCGTGACGCCGTGCAACTCCCCGCTCGGCAACACCAGCCAGATCAGATAAAGCCATTGCGCAAACAGGCTGATGCAGGCCAGCACGCACAGCGCGCGCCAGGACGCCTTGACCTTGCCCAGCAACAACGCGAAGAACGGAATACCCAATCCGACGCAGGCCACCGTCACGCCCAGCCACCACCAGCCGGTAAGCAGGCGCGGCAGGTACCACGCCGTTTCCGCCGGAAGGTCCGCGACCCAACTGGTGAGATAGTCGATAAAGCTGACGTAGCCCCAGCCGAGCACCATCACCAGCATCAGGTTGCCGAAATCGTGCAACAGCCGCGGCGACGCGGCGCTCGCCTCGGCGTCGCGCATCAACCGCACCAGCACGGCCAGCGCCAACGCAATCAGCAGCTGGCTGGTGAACAGCAGCAGGCCGATATCGGTGCTATGCCAGTGCGGCACCAGCGACATCACCCAGTCCACCGCGGCCATGGTGACGGTGAACAGCATGGCGATCATGCCCGCCGCCGCGGTGCTGGCGCGAATCGGTTGTCCACGCCGGATCACGCCGTAACCGATCCATGCCCACACACCGAACACGACGACCGCTCGAATGACCAGGCCCGGCGCATTGAGATACCAGCGCTGCTGATCCAGATGCGGATCGTCCACCGGCACGCCGGCCTGCAGCCACGGAAACAGCACGTGCATGCCGATCAACAGCGGCATCGCCGCGATCGCCACGTAAGGAAACAAGCGGCTGGCCGCGAACCATTCGCCGCCCAGGCGCTCACCCCATTCACCGCCGGTGAGCGCATGGGTCATCAGCAGCATCATGCTGCCCAGCATCACCCCGAGCACGAACAGCCAGCTCGCCAGATACACGAACAGCGCATGCCGCACGTGGCCTGCAGCGAAGCCGAAACCTGCCGCCAGCAGCAATGCCGCCACGATAAAGGCGTAAAGCTGGGGAGCGAGGTTGCGCATCATCTTGCTCCTTCACCCAGCGCTTTCAGATCCTGCGGCGCAAGATGCTCCACCGGCGCGCGCTGGCTGAGCTGCAGCGCGCGGATATACGCGACGATGGCCCATCGATCGTGCGCATCGACCCGGTCGCCGAACGGATACATCACGCCGTAACCGTCGCTTATGGCATGCGCAAGCGCGGCATCCGTAGCGCGCAGCAAACGGTCATCCAGATACGACAGCGGCCGCGGAAAACCACGTTGCACGATCATGCCGTTGCCTTCGCCGGCAAGGCCGTGGCAGCCGGCGCAATAGATGTCGTAGCGGTTGCGTCCGCGCTGCAGCAGCGCCAGCGTGACGGGGTAAGGACTGGCGCCCGAAGATGCGGGAGCGGGCGCCGCGTCGACACGCCCCAGCCGTCCGCTGGAAGGTCCGGCCCGTTCGCCGGTGGCGATCGGGAGCGTTCCTTCCGGTGGCTTGCGTGCTGCCTTGTCATCGGCGAACAAGGAACTTGGGGAGCCTGGTTTGTATTTGGGCTGGCTGTACATGTCGTGCATGGCGCGTTCGCAGCCGGCGAGTGAACACGCGATGCATAGGTACAGCAGGCAGCGATACAACTTCACTATGAAGTTCCACCCTGCTTCGCCGTCATTCCGGCGAACGCTGGAATCCATTGTAGTAGACCGTGCAGAGCACATAGCATCTATGTTGAGTGCTTCGCACATCATATTTGCACTGGATTCCGGCGTTCGCCGGAATGACGTGCGGTCAGGAGAGAGTCTCCGGCGTGAACCGATTTTCATAGCGGCACCTCGTCCACCTGCACCGCCCCCAAGCCCTGCAACAAACTTCGCAACCGCTGCTCCGCCCGCTCCGACCGCACCACCAGCACGAACGCATCCTGGCTCGCACGCTCGAACCGCTCGACATGAAACACCGGGTGATAGAACTTCGGCAGCCGGTTGCCGATCAGCATCGCCAGCACGCCACCCAGCGCCGCCAGCAGGAAGGTGATCTCCAATGCCGGCGGAATGAACGCCGGCCAGCTCGCAAACGGCCGTCCCCCTACGCGTATCGGGTAATGCATCACCGCGGAGAAGTACTGCATCACCAGCATGCCGATCGCACCGATCGCGCCGCCGACGAACGTGGCCAGCGGCACCGCATTGCCGCGGATATTCAGCGCTTCATCCAAGGCTTGCAGCGGAAACGGCGTATAGGCCTCGATCTGCGTATAGCCGGCCTCGCGCAGCGCCCGCACGGCGTCCACCAGCGTCTCCGGTGTTTCGAAGAACGCCATGCAACCGTACCGTTCCTGTTCGCCCGCCATCAGCCCGCTCCTTGCAGCTTGTGCAGCAGCTTGCGCATTTCGTACATCGCCACGATCGGCAGCCAGCGCACGAACAACGTGAACAACAGCAGGAACAGGCCGATCGAGCCGAACAGGAAAATCAAATCCCACAGCGTGGGATAGAACATGCCCCAGCTGGATGGCAGATAGGTGCGGAACAAGGAATTGACGATCAGTATGAAGCGTTCGTACCACATGCCGATCAGCACCAGCATCGAGATCACGAACAAGGCGATGGGGTTGCGACGCACGCGCGGCGACCACAGGAACTGGATCGCCACCACGTTGCAGGCGATGACCGTCCAGAACACCCAGGCGTACGGCCCGAGCAGGCGGTCCTTCATCTCCGCTATTTCATACGGATCGCCGCTGTAGAACGCCATGAAGAACTCGACGGCGTAGTTGTAGCCCACGAACAAACCAGCGGCGAGCATCATCTTCGACAGATTGTCCAGATGCTTCGGCGTGATGATGTCGCCCAGGCCCAACCATCGGCGCAGCGGAATGCCCAGCACCAGCGCCATCGCAAAACCGGAGAAGAACGCGCCGGCTACGAAGAACGGCGGAAACAGGGTGGAATGCCAGCCCGGCAACGTGCCTTCGGAAAAATCCAGCGCCACCATGCTGTGCACGGAAAACACCAGCGGCACCGCCAGCCCGGCCAACACCAGGTTCAGGCTTTCCAGCCGCTTCCAATGCCGCGCTTCGCCACGCCAGCCCAGGGCGAGCAGACCGTAGAACACCTGCTCGCCGCGCGTGCGCGCCTGGTCGCGCAAGGTGGCCAGGTCCGGCAGCAAACCCACGTACCAGTACATGATCGACACCAGCAGGTAGGCGATGATGGCCAGGAAATCCCACACCAGCGAACTGCGCCACTGCGGCCACAGCGACATGCGATTCGGATAGAACGCCACCCAATAGAAGAACCACGGCCGCCCGAGATGGAAGATCGGAAACAGGCCCGACACCGCCACGGCGAACACCGTCATCGCCTCAGCGTAGCGATTGAGCGAGGAGCGCCAATCCTGCCGCGCCAGATACAGCGCCGCGGAAATGAAAGTGCCGGCCATGCCGATGGCGATCCACCACACGTAATTGATCAGCGCGAACGCCCACGCCACCGGAATATTGATGCCCCAGATGCCGACGCCCTTTTCCAGCAACTCGCCCACGCCCGCAGCGAACAGCAAGGTCAGCAGCAGGGAGCAAGCGAACGATACGAACCACAGCGTGCCGTTGGGACGCAGCGCCAGCTTGCCGATCTTGTCGGAAAGGCTGGTATAGGTGTGGCCGCTGGCCAGCAACCGTTCGTGCCGTGCCGTTCGTGCGGCGCTCATGCGTCATCCCCCAAGGCGGGATTGGGGTTGCGCACCTGCGCCAGATACGTGGTACGCGGGCGCGTGTTGAGTTCTTCCAGCAGTGCGTAGTTGCGCGACGATGCTTTCACGCGGCTCACCGCGCTCGCCGGATCGCGCACATTGCCGAAGGTGATCGCCTGGGTGGGGCACGCCGCCTGGCATGCGGTGACCACTTCGCCATCCTGGATGCTGCGCTGTTCCCGATCGGCCGCGATATGCGCGTTCTCGATGCGTTGGATGCAGTACGTGCACTTCTCCATCACGCCGCGATTGCGCACGCTCACCTCCGGATTGCGTTGCGCCTTGAGCGTTTCGGTTTCCAGGTCGGCGAACTGCAGGAAGTTGAAACGCCGCACCTTGTACGGGCAGTTGTTGGAGCAGAAGCGCGTGCCGATGCAGCGGTTGTAGACCTGCACGTTCAAGCCTTCCGCATCGTGCACCGTGGCGCCGACCGGGCAGACCAGTTCGCACGGCGCATGCTCGCAATGCATGCACGGCACCGGCTGATGATGCGTGGCGGGATGCTCCGGCGGCCCCGAGTAATAACGATCCACGCGGATCCAGTGCATCTCGCGCTCGCGCAGCACCTGATCGGCGCCGACGACGGGAATATTGTTTTCCGCCTGGCAGGCGATGGTGCAGCCCTTGCAACCGATGCAGGTGTTGAGATCGATCGCCATGCCCCACGCGTATTCGCCTTGTGGTTGCTCCGGATACAGCGATGCCGGTGTCTTGTCACCTTGTTGCACGACCTTCGCATCGGCTATCAGTTCGGCCAGGCTCACGCTGCGCACCGGCGCCCTGCCCTCCATGTCGAAGTGATCCTGCGTACTGGCCAGCTGCACCGATCGATCGGCCTTTTGCAGCCTCACGCCCGGCGCGGCCCAGGCCTGCGTCGAGGTGCGCAGGCGATACGCATTGAAACCAAGTCCATTGCCAACGCGGCCCGCACAAGTTCGTCCGTAACCCAAGTGCAGCGTGATGCTGCGCGCCGCCTGCCCTGGCGTGATCCACACCGGCGCTTCGATTTTTCGCCCCTCGTGTTCGAGCACCACCACGTCGCCATTGTCCAGCTCGTATTGCGCCGCAAGCTGCGGGCTTATCAGGGCCGCATTACTCCAGGTCAGCTGCGTATGCGGCTTGGACAATTCCTGCAGCCAGCCATTGTTGGCGTAGCGGCCATCCCACACGGTGGGATCGGGACGAAACACCAGCTCGACAGCGCCGAACGGCAACGGCTGCGGCGACCAGTCATCCAGCGCGTTGGTACGGCTGCTGACGGTCGCTACATCCTTGCCGCTGTCGGCGATGACACCGGCGCGCACGCTTTGCGTCCAGTCGACACCCGCATCGTGCGTGCGCCAATAGTCCTCGACGAGCGCCCGCCCGTCCTGCACCTTATCGCCCATCAGCATCGCCACGAATTCGTGCACGGAGCGTCCCTGGTACAGCGGCTCGATCAACGGCTGCACGATGCTGGCGACGCCGCCGCGCGTCTGCGCATCCGACCAGCTTTCCAGTGTATGGCTGGCCGGCAGATGCCACTGCGCAAGCTGCGCCGTCTCGTCCGCATACAGTCCCCAGTGCACCACGCGCGGCACTTTCTTCAACAACGCCGGAAGGTTCAGATCGGCGGGCGCGTGGTAGCCGATATTGCAATCGAGCACCACCAGCCGTTGCACCTCGCCGTGCGCGATTGCCTGGCAAAGCTCGCTCAAGGTGTAGCGCTTGCCGGTGTCGTCGGGCAAGGCCACATAGTCGACCGTGCGCCCTACATTGCCGAGCTTTTCGTTGATGAGATGCGCCAGCGCGTGCAACTGCGGCGGTTGCGATTCGCCAACCACCATCAGGCATCGCCCGCGATGCGCCAACAGATCGGAGCGCAACGCCTGCAGGCGCTGATCGGAGATGCCGCTGCCTGAGGCCGCACCCGTACCGACGCCGAGCGCCTGCGCCAGTTCCTGCGCGAACACCGCGATGGACGACGATTCCAGGATCCAGCGATGATCCGCCATCGCACCGGTCAGCGACGGCGTGGCTTCCACCGCGTAAAGGCGATTCATGCCCGCCGCAGCAGGGTTGCGGCGATCCGCAAATGCGCGCGCATAGGCCACACGTCCAGGCATGTCGCCAAGGAAATCCGCCTCCAGCGACACGATCACATCGGCTTTATCGAAGTGATAGCGCGGCGCGATCGCCGTACCGAACGCCAGCTGCGCACCTTGCTCGGCGTTGTTCTGTGCCACCGGCGCGTATTCGTACCAGCGCAGCCGCGGAAACTGTGCCAGCCATCGGTCGCGTTGCGCGCGCAAAGTCGGCGAAACGATGCGATCGCTGAGCACATGCAAACCGCTGCCATCGTGTGCAAAAGAGGCAGGCCACGCTTTCAGGTCGACGGCGAAGGCATCCCAGCTCGTCGGCTTGCCCAGATACAACGGCCGCTTCGAACGATCCGGATCCCACACTTCCAGCACCGCCGCCTGCGGCAATGGCCCGGTAGCGCCGAGGCTGGCCGGATGCAGCCGATTGCCTTCGACCTTGGTCGGCCGCCCCATATGGCTTGCCACCAGCACGCCCAGCACGTCGCCCGCGTACGCCAGCGTGGTGGCGAAGAACTGCGGCATATCGGGCGTGGTGCCGGGCGGCTCGCTTACCCACGGCACGATCTGTTCCGGCGGTGGACCGCTGCATGCGGCCAGGCCGCCGAACGCCAGCGATGCGCCAAGCAGTTGCAGGAAACGCCGACGGTCCATCGCCGCGAAAGAAGAAAACTGCGGCAATGCCTCGCCCAGCTCGCGCTTGAAACCGGGATCGTCCGCCAGCGCGTCCAGCGCGCGCCAGAAGCGCCGGCCTTGCGCGTCACCCAACCTGCGCCGCGCCAAGGCAGCGGCCTGTTCGAGCCTTATCGATGACATAGCGAACAATCCGTCATGCGGCCGGTGTCGATGCGGTAGGCGCGCACCAGTTCCGCGCCCAGGCGTTGCTGATCCTTCGGCTGCCAGGCCAGGTCGAAGACTTTCTCGCGCGGTCGCAAAAATTTTTGTGGATTGCGATGGCAATCCAGGCACCACTGCATGGAAAGCGAAACCACCCTTTGCGTCAGCGGCATCTCATCGACGCGCCCATGGCACGACACGCAGCCGACGCCTTTGGCGATATGGATGCTGTGATTGAAATACACGAAGTCGGGCAGCTGGTACACGCGATTCCAATGCAACGGCACGCCGCTTTTCCAGCTGTCGCGCACCGGCTTGAGCATTGCCGCATCGGTGAACAACTGCGAATGGCAGGTCATGCAGGTGGACATCGGCGGCATGCCGGCAAACGCGGAGTTCTCTACGCTGGCGTGGCAGAAGCGGCAATCCAGTCCATCGTCCTCAACGTGATGCTTGTGGCTGAAAGGCACCGGCTGGTTGACCGGTTCATCCAGGCGATGCGGATCGGTGGTAACGCTGCGCCAGGCCAGGCATGCGCTGACGGCCACCAGCAGCACGCCGAAAACGGCCAGCTTGGCGTACAGGCCGAAACTGGGGGAAAAGATCTGGCTCATGGTCGGCGGATGCGTGTCATCGCCGCTCGACCGTATTCCGCGAAAAGTGAATGCGCGGTCTCTGTTTTGCCGTAACTGCGTTGATGATCGGCGGCGACGATCAGGTGATCATCGTCGGCCGCTCGAAGGGCAGCGGCTTGGCGCCACTGGCGGCGATCGCATCGCGCACGGCCGGAATGTTTTCCTCGCGAATGTCCACCACCACCAGGATGCGTCCCGCTTCCACTTCGCCCTCGAAGGCGCGGTGCACCGGATCGTCCACCGCCGATCCGGAAAGCGCAGTCGACCACGCACCCAGCACACTGCCGCCCACCGCCATCGCCAGCGCACCGGCCACGGTAATCCCCAAGGGCGGAAACGCCACCGCCACCAAGCCGGCCACCAGTCCGATCGCCGCACCGCCGGCCGCGCCCTTCGCTGCAGCCGGATAGAAATCGCCCTCCACCACCTTGCGTTCGTCCGGCACCATCACCGACTTGTCGGAGCGCGCGATCAACGAGATATCGCCATCGGCAACGCCCGCCGCACGCGCACGATCCATCGCTGCGCGCGCACCGGCCATGTCCTTCACGCTGAACACCACGCGCTTCTTCATGGTTGAGCTCTCCGTGGGGTCTGCAGTGAAAGTAGACGGATCGGCTTCAAGCGGGCGTGAGATGGGCGTGAATGGCGCTCGCCGATGCACGCCTTACATCAGATCCGCCTCATGCAGCAGTTCACTCAGCGCCGCTTCGAGCTTGGGACCGACGAAGTGGTCGTCCGCCATCCAGTGCAAGGTCGCCAGCAGTGCCGGATCACTGCTCACCACCAGCGAGCCGCGATCGCTGCAGCCGCTGTCGGGCGTGGCGCGATCGGCCAGGTATTTGTTCTGCATGGTCATGAGGTTGTCCGTGACGAAGGCAGCGTCGGCGTGGTGCTTGCGGGTTTGGCCGGGCTCAGGATCGTCCGGTTGGAGGCGGGCTGCCGCGGCGTAGTGGAACCGGGCGAGGTGGACGGCTCGGTGGGCCCGTAAGGTTGCTGCGTGGTGGGGTTGCGATCATGGCATGCGCCGACACCAAGCAAGGCGGCGGCAAACACAACCCGCGTCAACCCGGCAGCCAGCCTCGGCAGTCGCTGCATCGCCATGCTCGTCTCCTTGCCATCCATCACGCCGGCACCTTGCCATACGGCCCTTGAAGAAAGCGCATTCGTAAGATCAACAAAGCACTCGTGCGCTGCATACGCAGCTTGTACGGCAGCCGGCGTATTGATGCGCGGTCAGTAATCAGGAGGCAGCGATGAGCTCGACCAATCAGTACACCATGCGCGACCCGGTTACGCAGTATCCGCGCCCGCCCTTCGAAAAACAGCCGCAACCGGCACCCGGCTTGGCACGAGACATGAAACCGCGGCCCGACCATGGCGAAGATAGCTACGTCGGGTTTGGCCGTCTAAAAGGCCGCAAGGCCCTGATCACCGGCGGCGATTCGGGCATCGGCCGCGCAGTGGCGATCGCGTTCGCGCGCGAAGGCGCGGACATCACCCTGAACTTCCTGCCCGAGGAAGAGGAAGACGCCAAGGAAGTGCTGGACCTGATCCGTGAAAGCGGGGTGCAGGTGCATGCGGTGCCCGGCGACCTCAAGAGCGAAGCGTTCTGCAACACCCTGGTGGAAACCGCCGTCAAGAAGATGGGCGGCCTGGATATCGTGGTGAACATCGCCGGCAAGCAGGCGTACCAGGAAACCATCATGGACATCACCACCAAGCAATTCGACGAAACCTTCAAGACCAACGTCTACGCACTGTTCTGGATCTGCAAGGCGGCGGTACCGCATCTGCCGCGCGGCGCGACCATCATCAACACCGCCTCGATCCAGGCGTACGATCAGTCGCCGATCCTCGGCGACTATGCGCCGACGAAATCGGCGATCGTCGGGTTTACCAAGGTGCTGGGGAAACAGCTGGTCGACAAAGGCATACGCGTCAACGCCGTTGCTCCTGGCCCGATCTGGACGCCGCTGCAGCCTTCCGGCGGACAGCCGCAGGACAAGGTGAAGGAATTCGGCAAGAACGTTCCGCTCGGCCGGCCAGGACAACCGGCGGAACTGGCGTCGATCTATGTGTTCCTGGCGTCACAGGAATCGAGTTATGTGACGGCGGAGGTGTTCGGCGTAACGGGCGGGCATCCGTTGCCGTGAGCTGACTTCTCGCAGCTGACAACTCCCTCTCCTGCACGCAGGGGAGGGTTGGGGTGGGGTTGTCCGAGCTTGCCGCATTGTTGAAATACATCGCGAGATTGCTTCACCCCACCCTGGCCCTCCCTACTACACGTAGGAGAGGGAACGCATCTGCAAGCAGAGGCTCAACGTTGCTGCTCGTAACACCTTTCCTCATAGTGATACGTCGCATGGTTCGACTGATGCGCCTCCTGCACCTTCTTGCCCGCATAACCACCCGCCACCGCGCCACCAGCGGTGGTCAACACTTTTCCCTTGCCGCCACCGAACTGATTGCCGAGCAAGCCACCCGCGGCGGCGCCGACCAGCGTTCCGGCAATCTGGTGGCTGTCCTTCGGGCGATCCTGCACGCGTACGCGATGGCAAATCTGATGGGGCGTGCCGTTGTTGCTTTGCGCCACGGCGGCGCTGGTACCCGCCAGCATCAAGCAGGCGACCAGTCCAAGACTTGCCGGCATTCGTGCGTTCATAAGCACCACCTGTTTTCACATGAGGTGACAGCATTATTTTTCGGCAAACGTGAGTCGATGGTCACTGCGGCGTGAGTGCGTTCATACCGCGTGCCGGCTCAGTGCACCGTGCCGTGCGCGACGATGGCGGCACGCAGTTCGCGCGACAGTTCGTCGATCGTGAACGGCTTGGAAATCAGCCTTACGCCCGCATCGAGCACGTCGTTGTGCACGATAGCGTTGCGCGAGTAGCCAGTCATGAACAGCACCGCCATTTCCGGCCTCATTACGTGGATATCGTCGTACAACTGCTTGCCGTTGGCGCCCGGCATCACTACGTCGGTCAGCATCACGTTGATCTGCTGATCGCGCTCGAGCATCCGGCGCGCCGATTCGGCGCTGTCGGCGGCGATGGCTTCGTAGCCGAGATCCTGCAGTATCGACACGACGAATTCGCGCACGTCGGCATCGTCCTCCACCACCAGCACCTTGCGCTGCGGATCGGCCGCGGTTTCCGCCGCTGGTGGCGGCAGGGCTTCGTCGTGATTGGCGTTGCCGCGCGGCAAATAGAGTTTCACCGTCGTGCCCACGCCGGGTTCGCTGTAGATTTTCACGTGCCCGTGCGACTGCTTGACGAAACCGTGCACCTGGCTGAGCCCCAGCCCGGTGCCCTCGCCGATTTCCTTGGTGGTGAAGAACGGCTCGAACGCGCGGTTCATCACGTCGGCGGACATGCCGCAGCCGGTATCGGTGATGGCGATCATCACGTACTGGCCCGGCGCCACGTCGCTGTGCGCGTCGACATAACTGCGATCGAGGAAAACGTTCGCCGTTTCGATGGTGAGCTTACCGATGCCCTTCATGGCGTCGCGTGCGTTCACCGCCAGGTTGAGCAGGGCGCTCTCCAACTGCGGACGATCAACGAAGGCCCGCCACAATCCACCGCCTTGCACCGTTTCGATCTGGATGTTCTCGCCGAGCGAACGGCGCAACATCACCGAAACATCGTGCACGCATTGGTTCACGTCCACCGACTTGGGCTGCAGCGGTTGTTGCCGCGAAAACGCCAGCAGACGTTTGGTGAGTTCCGCGGCGCGCTGCGCGCCGGTCAGCGCATTCATGCCCAAGGTACGCATGCGGCCTTCGCTTTCGGGCAGGCGTTTGATCAGCATTTCCAGGTTGCCGACGATGATCGCCAGCATATTGTTGAAGTCGTGCGCTACGCCGCCGGTAAGCTGGCCCAGCGCCTCCATTTTCTGGGACTGGCGCAATTGCAGCTCGGCCGCTTCGCGCTGCCCGGCTTCTTCGCGCAATGCCTGGTTTTTCTGGCGCATGTCGTTGGCGTAGTGATGCGCCTTGAGCACGATCACAAAGCCCAGGGCGCCAGCCAGCAGCGTAAGCACGATCGTGACCGTGGTCAGGAACGCGCGCTGCGCGATCGCGGTGGATCTGCGTTCACGCAGCATGTCCAGTTCGGTTCGGTCGAAATCGTCAGCCAGGTCGCCGATGCGGCGCATCAGGTTGCGCCCAAGGCTGCTCTTGATCAGCTTCATCGAGACACCGGGATGGCCGGCCTGGCGTTGTTCGATGGTGCCGGAAAGCTCGTCCATCTTCGCCGCGATCAGCGGATAGAGCTCGTCCAGTTGCTGCTGGTGCGCGGGGCTTTTCTCGATGAGCTGGCGCAATTGCCCCTCGAGCACGGGCAACTGGGCTTTTGCCGCGTAGAACGGTTCGATATAGCTGGCGTCGCCGGTGAGCAGATAACCGCGCTGTCCGGTTTCCGCTTCGCGCACCGTGCCGATGAGTTGCTCCAGCGCTTGCCGCACCAGCATGGAGTGCTCGACCAGCCGGTCGGCGCTCATGCTGGACGATGCGGCGATGATCACCAGCGCGCATACGCACAGCAGCAATAGGAATCCCCCAATGAGCCCGAGGCGAATTCGCGCTTGCGCCGATTCGTGCTCCATACGCCAAGCCTTTGATCACACCGGGTGGCAGGCGTGCATCGCTGCGTGCTTGTTCCGGATCGTTAGGGCGATCCCCGCCCGCCAAGCCGATGTACCGGCCCCATCGAAGACAGATTTATGCGTATTCGGTAATCGCCGCCAGCAAGGTCTTGCGGTCGAATGGTTTGGCCAGGTATTTCATCCACGAATGCAGGCCACTTTCGGGCGGCTCCCCATCGCCGGACATCACGATCATGGGGCACTTCAGCCCCTTCTGGTGCATGGTTTCGCCCAACTTGATGCCGCTCATGCCGCGCTCCAGGTTGAGGTCGGTCAGGACCACACCGATGTCCGGGCGCACGGATGCCACCTGCAACGCCTGCGCGGAATTGCTGGCGGCCACGACGTCGTAGCCTGCATCTTCGAGCATGAACGCGGTTACTTCGAGCACGTCACGATTGTCATCAACGAGCAGAACAGTCTTCATGCCATCCCCACCCGATTTCAATGCCGGTCGCCGGCGGTCTGCTGACCGTATGCGGTGTCAACGCAACGAATAATGAACGTGTACCCGAAGTGCGGACAATAGCTAAAACATCTGCACGCAATGTGAAAACAGGATCAAATTGGGCTGCCCAGTTCGTCAAGGAAGCGTATTCGTTCACGGCTGGGCGACTCTTGCCTGTCTAGTTTGACATTCCGCCCTACCTGCTGCCCTTCATGTTGAAACGAATCGGCTGGATCGTGTTCGTGTTGCTGCTGGCGGCCATCATCCTGGCCGGCGCGTACCGTGCTTCGCGTCACAAAGAGGCACGCCCGCCCACGCCTCGCGTCGCGCCGTATCGTTAGTCCACCAGCTCACCATTGCCCGAGCCGCTCGCTGTGCGTCTGCGCAGCCTGCGGATAGCGCTTGAGCGCGAGCATTTCGTCGGACCCTTCGCGCACCGAGGCATAGGCGTTCTGCACTACCGTGCGCGAAAACCAGGACAGCCGTCCGTTTTCCAGCGCGCACTCGTATTTCGCCTTGACGTGCTCCTCGCTGCGCTCCACTTCGTCCACCAGCGCGCTGTAGCCGTAATCCATCGCATGGCAAAGATTGCCGAACACGTGCGGTGCACGGATCGAAGACAGTCCTTTCTTCAACGGATCGCTGCTGATCGCTTCCAGCCGGCTCTGCAGTACGCGGGCGACATTCCGGCGCTGTGCGGAAAGCTGTTCGAACAGGGCGCGAATGCGCGGATTGCCGATACTGCCGGCTACTTTGCGGTAATGCCGGGCACTATCCAGCGTTGCGCCCACCAGGCTCGTGAGGATGCTGATGTCGTCGTCTGCGTTCATGAGCGGCCTCCCCGCGTGGAACTGTGCTGGCTTGGAACGCCGATGGTGAACGAGTGACCGTTCAGCGGTGGCAGATATGAGGTAAAAATTTTTTTGCGGCTTAATGCGGTGCGGCTGTTTGCGGTTGGCGCATTTGTGCGGATAACGACTCCCTCCCCTGCTTGCAGGGGAGGGCTGGGGTGGGGTTGCACGCGCTTGCCGCATGATCGAAATGCACCGCGAGCTTGCTTCACCCCACCCCGACCCTCCCCTACTACACGTAGGGGAGGGAGCGCATTCCGGCACGTTGAGATTCAACGCCAACCAGGTCGACGGGAAACAACCCAAGCACGCCCATTCACGCACATGACGATCGCCCTCACCTGGCACAGCCGCAAACGTTACACGCCATGCCGCACGCTGCCTTCGCCGCGCTAAACAGCCAGCGCGAACAGAGCCGTGGACGGAGGCCGTGGGAAGCGATGGATGCTTCCCGCGGCCTCATCTCGTCGGCACCGATATATGCACACACGCCGACGCACCTCCTCCGCATGGGAGAAGGTGCATCGGCGCGCGATGGTTTATCGCTTAGTGCCCGGCCGTCGACGGCGTCGCCGGCTTTGCGGCGGTGCCGGTGGCTGCCGGGTTGGCTGCCGTGCTGCTGGACGGCGGCGTCATGGCCGTACGCGCAGGCGCCGGCGGCGGATTGGCCGGTGCGGCCGGGGCCGCCGCGGTGGACGGATTGCCCGGGGCTTCGCCGCCGCCGTTGTTGGGGTTGTTGTTGCATCCGCCAATGGCCAAGCCAATACAGGCGACTGCGATACCAAGTGCCGTGCGATTCATGATTTTCTCCTGACGTGACATGTGATGTTTCGCGTCTTGGCCGAATGGGCCGTAACCGCCTTCATGCATCCCCACGGACTGGGCCGTGCATCTCACTTAACGATTACCAGCCTCACCTTGATCCTCTTGTATGCAAGGCTTTGTGGAGTAATTGTCAACGTCCCGTTTGAAAAACCGAATGGACGCTGACAAACCGCCCCGTTCGCCCCGCAAATAGGGGTTTAACTGAATGGAGCTTCATCGCATCTGTGCCGTCTCCCGTCTGTGTCCAAGTAGCGCCCGGGCTGCCGTGCACACCCGGTCAACCGTAAAGCCATATTCGCGCACCACCGTTTCACCCGGCGCCGAGGCGCCGAAACGGTCGATGCCCAGCATGGCGCCCTGCGCGCCGACATAACGCTCCCAGCCCTGCGTGGCAGCCATTTCTACCGCCAGGCGTGCGCCGACCGAGGGCGGCAGCACCTTGTCGCGTTCGCTTTGCGGCAGGGCCTCGAACAGTTCGTGGCTGGGCATCGATACGCAGCGCACCGCGATGCCTTCCTCGCGCAGCCGTTCGGCCGCCTGCACGATCAACGGCACTTCCGAACCGCTGGCGATCAGGATCAGCGCAGGCTTGCCGCCCGGCGCATCGGCCAGCACGTAGGCGCCCTGGCGCAGGCCCTCGGCGGAGGCATAGCGTTGGCGATCCAACGTAGGCAGTTTCTGTCGGCTCAGCGCCAACAGCACGGGGCGATCGCGCGTTTCCACCGCGACTTTCCACGCCACCGCCGTTTCGTTCGCATCGGCTGGTCGAATCACGATCGCATTCGGTATCGCGCGCAAGCTGGCCAGATGCTCCACCGGCTGATGCGTCGGCCCGTCTTCGCCCAGCGCGATGCTGTCGTGCGTAAACACGTGCACCACCTGCAGGCCCATCAAGGCGGCCAGGCGGATCGGCGGACGCATGTAATCGGAAAACACCAAAAAGGTTGCACCGTAGGGAATGAAACCACCGTGCGCCGCCAAGCCGTTGACGATCGAACCCATCGCGTGTTCACGCACGCCGAAATGGATGTTGCGGCCGGTGTAATCGCCGTGCTCCTCGGCCGGATCGTGCGCGTCGGTTTCACCCGTGCGCGGCGGGCGAAAATCGCCGGATGCGCTCAAGGCCGTCTTGGTAGAGGGGTCCAGGTCTGCCGAACCGCCCATCAAGGCAGGCAGTTTCGGCGCCAACGCGTTCATCACCTTGCCCGAGGATTCGCGCGTGGCGAGGCCTTTTTGATCCGGCTCGAACACCGGCACGTCCGCATCCCAGCCGGGCGGCAAGGCACCGCGTAGGCGCGTGTCCAGTTCCTGGAAAAGCTCCGGGTAATGGCTCTGGTAATCCTGCAGGCGCTGCATCCATTGGGTTTCCCAATCCTCGCCGCGCGCCGTCGCCTTGCGCATATGCATCAGCACGTCGTTGGGCACCAGAAAAGCGGGCTCGACCGGCCAGCCCAGTTTCTCCTTGGTCTTGCGCACGCTCTCTTCGCCAAGGGGCGAACCGTGCGCCTTGTAACTGTCCTGCGCGGGTGAGCCAAAACCAATATGCGTGCGCACCCGGATCAGCGAAGGACGCGCCACTTCTAGTCTTGCCTGGCTCAACGCGGTATCGATCGCGGCCAGGTCGTTGCCGTCCTCCACTGTCGCAGTGTGCCATCCGTAGGCCTGGAAACGCTCGATGCGATGTTCCGAAAAAGTCACCGCCGTGCTGCCCGCCAGGGTCACGTTGTTGTCATCGTAGAAACAGATGAGCTTGCCCAGTTTCAGATGTCCTGCCAGCGAAGCCGCTTCGGAAGCCACGCCTTCCATCAGGTCGCCGTCGCTGGCAAGCACATAGGTGTAATGGTCGATGATCTTGTACGGCTCGCGGTTATAGCGCGCAGCAAGCTGTGCCTCCGCAATCGCCATGCCTACCGCATTGGCGAAGCCCTGCCCCAGCGGGCCGGTGGTCACTTCCACGCCCGGCGTGTGTCCGCGTTCCGGATGTCCGGGCGTCTTGCTGCCCCATTGGCGGAATTGGCGAATGTCGTCCAACGTAAGACCGTAGCCGGTCATGAACAGCAGCGCGTACAGCAATGCCGACCCGTGGCCGGCGGAAAGCACGAAGCGATCGCGATCGGCCCAGTGCGGATTGCCCGGATGATGCTTGAGGTAGCGATCCCACAACACGTACGCCATCGGCGCCGCACCAAGCGGCAGGCCGGGGTGTCCGCTGTCCGCCTTCTGCACCATGTCCACGGCCAGAAAACGAAGGGTATCGATGCATTGCTGATCGAGCTGGGAAGCCATGCCGGGATCGAAAAGAAAATGAGGAAGAAAAATCAGACGCCCTGTGCGGCCTTGCACTCTTCGTGCCCGCAACTGCATTGCGTGCTTTCCGCACGCAGCTTGTCGGCCTGGTTGCAATGGTCGCTGCAATACTGCTCGGCCTCAGGCACCTTGCATTGGCAGGGGCCGTACTCGCATTTGTGATCGATCTGCATGCCGAGGTCGCCTCTTTAATCGCTGCGGAAGCTCACCGCCAGGCGTGCACGATGCGATGTTGGCGGTTTTTATGAAGTGAAAATGAGATCGCCGTGATGGAGACATCGCGGGAAGAATTCATTTGTTTTCGCGTCCGCCGGATGCAATCTTCAACACGCGATCGCGTGAACGCCGCAAATCACATCATCACCACGCCCGTGCAGGCTACATACCCGCTTCCCCTCTCCAGACATCGGAGAGCAAGCCGTAGCAGTGCGTGGACTCATGGTGGTAGACATGCCAACGCCGCAACGGATACGCGGCCGCTGGCGGCACGGATGCCCGCTTCTTCTCGGTGTTTCGTTGATCGCGGCCTGTGCGCCGCCAGCGCGACCGCCGCAGTTTGCGCCGCGGGAACAGGCGCCGCTGGCGGGTACGCCAACCGGCCAGGCAAGCTGGCCGCAGGACGAATGGTGGAAGCGCTACCACGATCCACAACTCGATCGCCTGATGGACCTGGCCACCCGCGATTCGCCCGATCTGGAACAAGCTCAAGCACGCTATACCGCCGCACAGCGCGCGGTCGATGCGCAAGCGGCGCAGCTCAATCCGCAAGTGCGCGGCTACTTCGATGCCGCACATGCGTACAGCAAGATCGATACCCATATGCCGGCGGGCGCCGCAGCAAGCTCACAAAGCATCCACATCAATCCCGAGCATCACTGGGCCAACGATGGACTGGGCGCCGCGCTGTTTACCTGGGATCTGGATCTGTGGGGCAAGCAGAAAGCTGCCGTCGCGCAAGCGATCGGCCAGGCCAATGCGGCCAAGGCCGAACGCGCGATGGCGGCCAATTCGCTGCATTACAGCGTCGCGCGCAGCTACTTCGATTGGCAAAACCAACAAGCGCGGCTCGCGCTCGCCAAGCAGGCAGCACAGCATGCCTCGACATACCGCACGCTGGAAGCGATGCGCGTACATGCAGGTCTGGACGATCCACAGCTGCTCGACCGCGCCGATGCGCAAGTGGCCGAGCAATTGCGCAATCAGGCATCGCTGGAAGGCGCCAGCGCATTGGACATGGCGCAGCTCGCCGCGGTGACCGGCGTATCCGTGCAAACCTTGGGCACGCTGCAAGCCTATGCGCTTCCTGCCACCAATGCTGACATACCGCCCTATGCAGGGCTGGAACTGATCGCGCGGCGGCCGGACATCGTCGCCAGCCGCTGGCAGATCGAAGCCTCCGTAAAGGGCATCGATTCGGCGCGCGCTGCCTATTATCCGGACGTAAGCCTGCTGGGGCTCGGCGCGTACCTTCGCCTGTATCCCAATCTCGGTTCCGGCATGCGCGCCAATGCGCTGCTCGGCAATGTCGGTGCATCGATGAACCTGCCGATCTTTTCCGGCGGCCGCCTGAAGGCGCAACTGGAAAACCAGCAGGCGCAGTTGGACGAAGCCGTTGCTTCCTATAACCGTACCGTGGTGCAGGCGGCGCACGACGTCGCCGAACAGGTCACTACCCTGCAGCAGTTGCGTGCTGAGCAAACGCAGATCGAACGTCAGCTTGCCGACGTCGATTCGCAGAACCGGCGTGCGGACCGGCGCCGCCGCCAGGGGCTGGACGATGACCGCACCTGGCTCGGCCTGCAATTGCAGCTCGATCAGCAACGCGATGCGCAAGTGCAGCTCGACGGCCAATTGCTGGCCACCCATCTGGGCTTGATCTACGCGCTCGGCGGCGGCTACCACGATGCCAACGTGCCGGCTCTACCCGCCGGCCGCGCCACTGCACAGGACGCTTCGCAATGAGTCCCCACGACAGTCCTCACCACGAAAGCGAGCATCAGGACGAACATCCCGGCGAATACAGGTACCGCTACAAGTATCTGTACAAATACGGCGACGAGAAGGACGAAAAAGACGGCAAGCCCTCCGAGGGCGACAAGAAACAGGACGAAGGCAAAAAGGACAAGCAGCACAACGGCGATCAGGATCCGCAGCAGCAACGCAAGAAGAAGCGCAAGCGCATCATCGTCATCGGCATCATCGCCGGCGTGTTCGTGCTTGCCGGGCTGATCTGGCTGCTGCTGTACCTGTTCGTCTTCAGCAAGCGCGAAACCACCGACGATGCCTACGTGCGCGGCAATCTGGTTACCATCTCGCCGCGCGTGCCGGGCACGGTGGTGGAAATCGCGGTGGATGAAACCGAACGGGTGCATGCCGGACAGGTGCTGCTGCGTTTGGATCCAGCCGATGCGCAGGTCACGCTGATGAATGCGCAGGGCCAGCTCGCCCAGGCCGTGCGCAATGCGCAGCAAGCGCTGGAGCAAGCCGCCGAAGCGGATGCCGCGGTGGTGCAGCGCCGCGCGCAATACGAAACGCAGCGCGACGACTACCAGCGGCGCTTTCCGCTGGTAGGCGCGAACGCCGTATCCAAGGAAGAAGCCTATAACGCCGGCCGGCAGATGCGCGCCGCCCATGCCGCACTGGAACAGGCCGAGCGCCAGGCATCCGCTGCGCATGCACAGGTAGACGGCACGGACGTGCGCACGTTCCCTGCGGTGGTGCAGGCACGCGCGCAGTTTCGCAATGCATGGATCAACAGCAATCGCGATGCGATCGTCTCGCCCATCGACGGCATTGCCTCGCGCCGGCAGGTGCAGGTGGGTCAGCGCGTGCAGCCCGGCCAGGACCTGCTCACCATCGTGCCGCTGTCGGATCTGTGGGTTGACGCCAACTTCAGGGAAACCCAGTTGCAGGACATCCGCATCGGGCAGCCGGTGGAGATCACCACCGACATGTATTCGCACGCGACGTATCACGGCAAGGTCGTCGGCTTCAACGCCGGCACCGGCAGCGCGTTCTCGTTGCTGCCGGCTGAAAACGCCACCGGCAATTGGATCAAGGTGGTGCAACGCCTGCCGGTGCGCATCTCGCTGGATCCGAAGGAATTGCAGCAGCATCCGCTGATGATCGGCCTTTCCACCTACGTGAAGGTGGATACGCACGACCACCGCGGCACCATGCTGCAGACGCAGGTGCGCAACAAGCCGCTGATGAGCACCGACGTGTACGAGCGCGAGGTGAAGGAAGCGGACGAGAAGGCCGAGGCGATCATTCGTGCGAATACGGTGTATACGCCGTGAAATACTCCCCTTTCCGCGAAAAGATCCGTTGTACCTCAACGTCATTCCGGCGAACGCCGGCACGCGGGGAGAGCACAGGGATGTGCTCGGCCTTGAGGAGCGAGGAATCCAGTTTAAATATGCCGTGCGAAGCACACGGGATATATATGTTGAGTGCTGCGCACAACATGCTTTTACTGGATTCCGGCGTTCGCCGGAATGACGATCGGACAAGCTCGTGCCTCCCCCAAATAAGCAGGCATCGACAGGCGGAAGCAACGCATGCCTGACGCATCCTCCAAACCACCCCTCACCGGCGGCGCACTGGTGCTGCTCACTGCCGGCGTATCGCTGGCCACCTTCATGGAAGTGCTGGACATTTCCATCGTCAACGTAGCCGTCTACACCATCTCCGGCAATCTCGGCGTCAGTCGCACCGAAGGCACCATGGCGATCAGCGCCTATTCCATGGCCAGCGCCGTGATGCAACCGCTCACCGGCTCGATTGCGCGGCGCTTTGGCGAGGTGCGCACGTTCGCGTTTTCGGTGCTGCTGTTCGTGGTGTTTTCCAGCCTATGCGGGCTATCGGCGAACATGGGCATGCTGATCGTGTTCCGGCTGTGCCAGGGCGCCGTGTCCGGCCCGATGGTGCCGCTTTCGCAAACGCTGCTGCTCAACAACTACCCGCCGGACAAACGCCCGATCGCGCTGGCGCTATGGGCGATGATGGTGGTGGTGGCCCCGATCTTCGGACCGATACTCGGAGGCTGGATCACCGACAACTACAGCTGGTCGTGGATCTTCTTCATCAACATACCGGTCGGCGCCTTCGCGTTGCTGATCACCTACATGCTGCTGCGCGATCGGGAAAGCAAAACCTCCATCGTCAAGATGGATGGCCTGGGCCTGTTCCTGCTCGCCGTCGGCGTAGGCTCGCTGCAATTCATGCTCGACAACGGCAACGACTACGACTGGTTCAATTCCAAGATGATCCTCACCCTCGGCCTGATCTCGCTGGTGTGCCTCACCTTCCTGATCGCCTGGGAGCTGATGCACGACCAGCCGGTGATGGATCTTTATCTCTTCAAGCGCCGCAATTTCGCCGTCGGCGTGCTGTGCCTGTTCACGGGCATGTTCGCCTTCTTCGGCGGCACCGTGGTAATGCCCAACTGGGTGCAGCAGGTGATGTCCTATACCGCCACCTGGGCGGGTTTCGCGGTGGCGCCGATCGGCATCCCGGCCATTTTCATGTCGCCGCTGGTGGGCAAGTTCCAGCACAAGATCGACATGCGCATCATCATCACCACCGGCTTTGCGATCTTCGCCAGTTGCTCGTACTGGATGGCCCACTACAACGCCGATGTGAGCTATTTCAAGCTGGCCTTGCCGCGCATGCTGATGGGTTGTGGCATTGCGCTGTTCTTCGTGCCGGTGAATCAGGTGATCCTATCCGGCCTGCCGCCGGCGAAAGTCGCCAGCGCGTCGGGGCTGGCCAATTTCTTTCGCACCATCGCCATGAGCGTGGCCACGGCGGTGAGCACCACGCTGTATTCCCATCGCAGCATCTACCATCACGCGGTGCTCAGCGAGCACACGCACACGGACGCGCGCTCCACCACCGAAGGGCTGGCCCGCATCCAGGCATTGGGCTTGAAGGACGGATCGGTGTACGCAGCGCTGAACCAGATGCTCAACAACCAGGCCGCCACGCTGGCCATTAACGATGTGTTCTGGTGCTTCAGCCTGATCT
Source organism: Dyella sp. (assembly GCF_051954575.1). GTDB lineage: Bacteria > Pseudomonadota > Gammaproteobacteria > Xanthomonadales > Rhodanobacteraceae > Dyella_B. Next base: position 37,329 of record NZ_JBQCHP010000025.1, read on the forward strand.
TCCTGTTCGCCATGGTCGCGATTTGGTTCGCAAAACCGCCGTTCGCATCCAGCGGGCAGGCAGGCTGAAGCACACGCTGACACATCTACGACATTTTCTTTTCACACCCAGGTCACCGTCCAAGTGAAAGATGCTGAAGGGGGAATTGCAGGACGCCGTGTTGAACGGAGGCGAGGATGCACGTGCTGCTCGTCCAGGACGATCTGGATACCCGCGACTTGCTGCAGCATGCACTGAGGAAGGAAGGTCACGAGGTGTTCCAGGCTTTCGGGCCCACCGACGCGTTGCGGGTTACGCGCGTGCATCCAAATATCGACGTAGTGTTCATGGACCTGCCCCATTGGCCCTGGCCAGCGATGATGACCTTGGCGCAGGAACTGCGCCAGCGCCTGCCCGATGGGCATTACATCCTGGCCTCAGGCGACTGGGACACGCATGCGTCCTCCTGCCAGAAAGACATGACCATGTTGCGCAAACCCTATGGCAAGCAGGATGTTTTGCGCGCCATCAGCATCTGCACCGGCAAGGCATGCGCGGTGTTTGCCGGCTCGCTGCAGCGCGAGGCGTGACCCAGGCGCAATTTGTCGCCGGCATCACGTGTCATCCGGAATAAAGAAGATCCTTTCCCGAGCCGGAGGCAGTCATGGCGCGCCCGATCTGGACTGGCAATCTCACCTTCGGCCTGCTCAACGTGCCCGTTTCGCTGATGTCGGGCGAACGCGGCACCGACCTGCACTTCCGCATGCTGGACAGCCGCAACAAGGCGCCGGTGCGCTACGAGCGCGTCAATGCCGAAACCGGCGAGGAAGTGCCGTGGAAGGAAATCGTCAAGGCCTTCGAGTACAAGAAAGGCAATTACGTCGTGCTCGAGCCGGAGGACATCAAATCCGCCTCGAGCGAAAACCGTGAATCGGTTGAGGTGGAAGCCTTTGTCGAGGCGGCGGACATTGGTCCGGAATATTTCGAAAAACCCTATATCCTGGTGCCCGGCAAGAAGGCCGAGAAGGGTTACGTGCTGCTGCGCGAAACGCTCAAGCGCACCGGCAAGGTCGGCATCGCCAGGGTGGTGATTCGCACGCGCGAATACCTTTCCGCTGTGATTCCCCGCGAGCATGCCTTGATCCTGGTACTGATGCGTTTTCAACAGGAACTGGTCGACGCCGAGGAATTTTCCATTCCTTCCGAAGACATCAAGCATTACCGCATCAGCGAGCGCGAGCTGTCGATGGCCGAACAGCTGATCGAATCGATGACCAGCGAATGGCGCCCGGTGGAATATAAGGACGACTTCCGCGATCGCCTGCGCCAGGTGATCGAGAAGCGCATGAAGTCCAAGGGCGCCCTGGCCTCCATCGAAGAGCCCGAAGCCGAGGAAGCTGAAGCAGCCACCAACGTGGTCGACTTCATGGCGCTGCTCAAAAAGAGCATCGATACCAAGAAGCGTACGCCGGCGGAGAAGGCGGAGAAGACGCCTGCGCGCAAGGCGGCGAAGAAAGGCAAGGCGACCAAGAAGAGTGGTGCGCGGCGCAAGGCAAGTTGATGTGAACGATGATCCGCATATCCTCCACATCGTCATTCCGGCGAACGCCGGAATGACGATGTGGCAGACCAGCATGCCCTGCTAGTGACGGAGCTCCCACATGGCAAAAACCCGCATCGGCATCTCCGGTTGGCGCTACGCTCCCTGGCGTGGCGTGTTCTATCCCGAAGACCTGCCCCAGCGTGAAGAACTCCACTACGCCTCGCGCCAGTTCAATACCATCGAAATCAATGGCAGTTTCTACTCGCTGCAAAACCCGACCAATTACCAACGCTGGTACGACGAAACGCCGCGCGGCTTCGTTTTCGCGGTCAAGGCGCCGCGCTATATCACGCATATCCATCGGCTCAAGAACGTCGAGCAGGGCCTGGCCAATTTTTTCGCTTCCGGCGTGCTGGCGCTGCGCGAAAAATTCGGCCCGATCCTGTGGCAGCTTCCGCCGAGCTTTCGCTACGACGAAGAGCGGCTGGAAACCTTCTTTTCGCAATTGCCGCACGACAGCGAAACGCTCGCCGCGGTGGCGAGGAATCACGACCGCACCATCGCCAAGGCGCTGGTCAAGGCCGACCGCAAGCGTTCGATACGGCACGCCATGGAAGTGCGGCATACCAGCTTTGTCAACGAAACCTTCATTGCGCAGCTTCGCCGCCATGGCGTGGCCCTGGTGGTGGCCGATACCGCCGGCAAGTGGCCGTTCCTGGAAGACGTCACCGCCAGCTTCGTGTATATGCGCCTGCATGGCGACAAGGAGTTGTACGCCAGCGGCTATACCAATGCAGCGCTGAATCGCTGGTGCAGGCATATCGACGCATGGCGGCGCGGAAGCGAACCGAAAGACGCCACCCGCTGCAGCAACACGCCACCGCGCAAGCGTGCCGGTCGCGACATCTATTGTTACTTCGACAACGACACCAAGGTGAAAGCGCCATTCGATGCGCGCAAGCTGGCGGAAAAGCTGGGCTGATCCGGAACTACTCCCTCCCCTGCGAAGTAGGGGAGGGTCGGGGTGGGGTGAAGCAACCTCGCGATGAAAGTGAGTGATACGGCAAGCTCGAACAACCCCACCCCAGCCCTCCCCTGCAGGCAGGGGAGGGAGCAAATCATGGCAAGCAGAGACATTCATCCAAAGCCGTCAAAGCGCACACCGAATCACCGAAATCAAAACCCACCCAACATCCTGGTCACATTCAGTTGCCCTGTCCTTGACATATGCCGTTGCAAGTTACCGTTGAGCGCATCCGTACGGCCTGCCAGCGGAGCAACCGTGACCCTTCGGGAATACCAGCGTAAACGCAATTTCGAAAGCACCCGGGAGCCCAAACCCGATGCCGCCATTCCCGAGGGAAGCCGCGCGCTGTTCGTGGTGCAGCTGCATCACGCCAGGCGCCGCCATTTCGATTTTCGCCTGCAGGTAGGCAATACGCTCAAAAGCTGGGCAGTGCCCAAGGGCCCCAGCTACAACCCGCAGGTGAAGCGCCTCGCGGTGGAAGTGGAAGACCATCCGGTGGCCTATGCCGATTTCGAAGGCGACATCGAGGAAGGTTACGGCAAGGGCCACGTCGATCAGTTCGATCGTGGCGTGTGGGCCACCGACGGCGATCCACAAGCGCAGCTGAAGAAAGGCCATCTGCATTTCGAATTGTTCGGCACGCGTCTCAAGGGAAGCTGGCACCTGGTGCGCAGCAGCCGCAGGGAAAGCAAGCAGCCGTGGTTCCTGATCAAGGACAAGGACGCCTTTGCCGGCGAGATCGAAGCCGACGATCTGCTCGACGCGAAGATGCGCGACAGCACGCGCAAAGCTGCCAAGTCGGCAAGCACGCGCGCCGCGGCAAAAAAATCGACCGCACGCGTGCGCAAGCCGCCCAGCGGGCGCAAGCTCAGCAAGAGCACCCTGATCAACCAGGCCAAGGCGCTGACGCATGCCAAACAGGCTGCGCCCAAGGCAGAGTTCTTTCCGCCCGCATTGACCCAGCTGCGGCTGGAACCGCCATCCGGCGACAACTGGATCCATGAGGTGAAGTGGGACGGTTACCGCATCCTCGCCACCATCGCCAAAGGCAAGGTGGCGCTCTGGTCGCGCAATGCACTGCGCTGGGACGAGAAGATTCCCGACATCCTGCAGGCGATCCAATCCCTAGGGCTCGATTCGGCGCGTCTCGACGGCGAATTGATCGCCACCGACAGCCGCGGGCACAGCGATTTCAACGCGCTGCAGAAAACGCTATCCGGCGAGTCGCAACATCCCTTGGTCTATGTGTTGTTCGACCTGCCCTACTTCGAAGGCTACGACCTGTCGCGCACGCCGCTGCTGGAACGCAAGACCCTGCTGGAGCGCATGCTCGGCCATGGCCGCCGGCATCTGGCCTTCAGCTCGCACACGCAAGGCGATGGCGCGCAGGCCATGCAGCATGCGGTGGAATTTCATCTGGAAGGCATCGTCTCCAAGCGTATCGACTCGGGCTATCACGCCGGGCGCAGTGGTGACTGGATCAAGGTGAAGCGCCTGGAAGGCGACGAATTTGCCGTCGTCGGTTATACGCCGCCGAAAGGCAGCCGCAGCGGTTTTGGTTCCTTGCTGCTGGCCAAGCCCGATCCGGAGCATCGCGACGGATGGCTGTTCGCCGGTCGCGTCGGCACCGGCTTTACCGACATGCTGCTGGCGAAAACCGCCGCCCTGGTCACCAAGAACGCATCGCGCAAGACGCCTTCGAATCTTCGCAACATCGATCCCCTGCTGCGCGATGCCTGGTGGGTCACGCCGCGCCTGGTGGTGGAAGTGAATTATCGTGGCATCGGCAACAACGATCTGTTGCGTCAACCGAGCCTGAAAACGCTGCGCATGGACAAGAACCCGAACGACCTGAGAAATGCCGACCGTGCGCCGGCGGCGCCCAAAGCCACAAAGACGGCAAAAAAAGCGCCGACCAAGACATCGGCAAGTACGCGCAGCGCATCCAACGGCAACGTCACGATCACGCATCCGGAACGCGTGGTCTATCCGGGCGACAACATCACCAAGCAGGACGTGGCCGACTATTACCAGGGCGTCATGCCATGGTTGCTGCGCGGCATGCTCGGCCGTCCGCTCTCCATCATCCGCTGTCCGGAAGGTTCGGAAAAAGCCTGCTTCTTCCAGAAACACCCGATGCAAGGTTTGCACCGCGTCGGGCTGAAGCGCTTGAAGGAGGAAAAAGGTTCGCAAGCGGTCTACATGTATGCCAAGGATGCCGATTCGGTGATGGAACTGGTGCAGTTCGGCACGCTGGAATTCCATCCATGGGGCGCCACCGCCGAGCAGCCCGACAAGTGCGATCGCGTGGTGTTCGACCTCGATCCTGCGCCGAAGGTGGGGTGGGAGCGCGTGGTCGCCGCCGCCCGCCTGCTCAAGAAATGGCTGGATCGTATCGGCCTACAATCCTTCCTGCGCACCACCGGCGGCAAGGGTCTGCATGTGGTGGTGCCGCTCAACCCTGGCTGCCCATGGCCGCAGGTCAAGGATTTTGCGCGCGCCATCGCCAGCACCATGGCCGCGGCCTATCCGGACGAATTCGTCGACACCGCCACCAAGGCCAAGCGCACCGACAAGATCTTTGTCGACTACCTGCGCAATGCGCGCGGCTCGACCAGCGTCACCAATTATTCGCTGCGTGCCCGCAAAGGCGCACCCGTCGCCACGCCGCTACGCTGGGAAGAACTGGCGAAGATCGAGAGCGGCGACGCGTTCAACATCCACACCCTGCCCAAGCGCCTGGCGCGGCTGCGCAAGGATCCATGGGAAGGCATCGACTCGGTCGAGCAATCACTCGACACCGCAATCGAGCAGTTGAAGCAAAGCTAGCCATCTTTTCGACCCGGAGGTTCGCACATGACGACCACGCTGGATAAACCCTTGAGACGCGAAATCGACGTGGAGGGACAAGCGTATACGGTGGTGCTCGATGCCCAGGGCATCAAGATCACGCGCAAGGCGCATCGCAAAGGCATCGAGCTGAAATGGAGCGATGTGATCAACGGCGATGCGGCGGTGGCGGCGGCCTTGAATGCATCGGTAGCAAATGAGCAGGGGTAGATTTCGCGATCTACCACGGTCGTCAATGGCCGATGGCGGTGGTTCCGCGACACCATCTCATGTAGCGGCATGCGAAATACTTTCTGAGTGAATCTCTCACCCGGACCCGATTAGCATCGAATCTCAGTTGCGCCCAAATGTATTCCCTCCCCTGCGCGCAGGGGAGGGCCAGGGTGGGGTTGCATGAGCTTGCCGCGCAACACAAGTTCATCGCGAGGTTGCCTGACCGCCCCAGCCCTCCCCTACGTCATAGGGGAGGGAGCCATCAATTGCGCAGCCGAGATTCGACGCCAATCAGGCTGAAGGAGGGAAAGGGACCCGCGCGGCACGTGACATGGACACTACGCCGCCTTCTTCCTCGTCCTCGCCGCCTTCTTCGCCGCCGCAGACCGACCGCGTGCACCCTTCGTGCGTGCCGCCTTCTTCGCTGCCGCCGAACGCGATGACGAACTGCGCTTGGACGCTGCACGCTTGGCATGCGCCGACAGCGAACGCTTCGAAGTTGCGCTCTTGCCTTCGCGCTTCAACGCACGCGACGAAGCGCGGGCGCGCTTGGCGCTCGAACGCTTGGTGGTGGCGCGCTTGCGGCTGGAAGTGGATTTGCCGGTGCTGGCACGCTTGCGCGTCGAGGACTTCTTGGAGCTGGACGACTTCTTGCGCGGCACCTTGACGCCGGCACGCCGCGCCTTGGAAAGGCCGATGGCGATGGCCTGCTGCGGCGAACGCGCGCCATGCTTGCCTTCGCGCACATGCTCGATTTCCTCATGGACGTATTCGCCGGCCTGCGTGCTGGGTGATTTACCTTGACGCTTGGCTTTGGCGGCCGCTTGTCGCGTTTTCTTCTCAGGCATGTCGTGTCTCCCATCTGTGCGGGCGAAACAGCTTTACTCGCGTTTGCGTCGATACGTTGTCAATGCAATCAATCAGGAATGCTTGCGAATGAAGGTGATGCGGCCATTCGGTTCCAGGCGTGCAATGCGAATATTGTGGGTGTCTTCCATACCCGCCGAATGCAAGGCGCGCCGAAACGCCGCCATGGGAAGACTGACGCTTTCCAATGACCCCGGCACGATGTCGCCTTCGTGCACCAGCACGGTGGGGTGCCCTTCCACCAGGCGATTGAGCCATGGCGAGCGCGTGCAGGCCCACGCGAGCGCGCGGTCAGCCGCAAGAATGGCTGCCACGGCGATCAGTCCACCGAAGAAGGACACGTCCGGCCCGAGAATGGAATTGCGCAGGGTGCCGCCGACCAGCACCAGCACGATGATGTCGAACGTGGACATGTCGCCGAACGATCGCTTGCCCACAATGCGCATCATGATCAAGGCCGCCAGATAGGCACCGATGCCACGCCATACGAATTCCCACCACGGCAAAGCCAGCTCGAACGTATTCATGTGACATGCTCCTGTTTCCCTGATACGCCGGCACTATGTCGCGTGCGCGGATGAGAAACCGTGGAACACATGTGAACGCCTGTTTTCATGCGCGCGCATGCGCTGCGATCGTCACAAGGAATTCCTTTCGCTTGCACACCTGCGCGCTCACAGTGAGCCTTACCGTTTCAAGGCGTGTTGGTGAAGTCATGAACCGTATCCATGCAGAAGTGCCGGCACCGGATCCCAAAACGCCACCCGCGCCGACACCGTCACCCGATCTCCCCGACCCCGGTCCGGAGCCGCCATTGCCGACACCGGAACGTCCGCCGCTGACCGATCCTGAACCGCCGCCGGCGCCGATCGGCGATCCGGTGGGTACGCCGCCGGTGCCGCAGGCGTTGATTTAAGTTCGCCGGATAAAGTTGCGTGAATCAATGGCTCCCTCCCCTGCTTGCATCTGAGTAGCGTCGAATCTCAGCAGCGCCAAAGATGACTACCACCAACCCCCACGGGCAGGGGAGGGGGGGGGTGGGGTCAAGCAATCTCGCGATGATTCGTGTTTCTCGGCAAGCTCGTGCAACCCCACCCTAACCCCTGCCCTACTTCGCAGGGGAGGGAACACATTCCGGCAAGCTGAGATTCGACGCCAATCAAGTGCTCGCAGGGGAGGGAGATGCATTTCGGTGCGCTCAGATAATCAACGCCAACCAGCGTTCACATCATCAAAGCGCATTCGCCAACGCCAGATGATGCTGCAGCGTCGTCAGCGTCCGCGTCGCGAAATTTTTCAAATCACCATCGTTGCCCGACGTCGATTCGGCCTGGAACAGCGCCACTGCATCGCGATGGTCCTTGACCATCATCGCCGCGAATGCGCTATCGAAATCCTTCCCGTGCAATGAACGCAACTTGGCGAGATTGTTTTGCTGTTCCTGCGTGGGTGTGCTTGCCAGGGTGTAGCCGTCTTTCTGCGCAATGGTCTTCAGTTCGCTGTTGGCCTTGCCATGATCGCGGATCATGGTTTCAGCGAACGCCTTGACCTTGGTCGATTGCGCTTGCGTCTGCGCCAGCCTGCTGGCCAGGATTTCGGTTTGTCCCGCCGCCGAAGCGTTCATCACGAAGCGGACGTCCTGTGCCGTATGCGCACCGGCCGCACCGACTGCCGGCACCGCGTTGGATGTGCCGCTTTGTGCGAGTGCGGACGAAACCGTCACCAACATAAACATGGGCACAATAAAGGCCTTGATGAGTCGCGACATGATTGCATCTCCAAAGCGGAAGGCGACTTCATAGTTAACATCGCCGGCGTGACTCGTGCGTATCCAGCAAGCGAACATGGGTATGACATGCTCCACTCACGCGCGGGTTATGCAGGCCGTCCTACAGTGCAGCGACGAACGACCTTGAGGAGGCACGTCATGGCCGAACTAGTCGTTGCCTGTTTCGCTACGCAATTCGACGCCAACGCCGCAGCAGAAAAGCTGCTGTCCCGCGGGCTGCAACGTGAACAGATCGTGTTGAGCTTCGACGAAAGCGTAGGCAAGTCGCCATCCAGCTCCAGTGCGCCGACCTCGGTGGTGTCCACCGCCAGCCACACCGGCCGCATGGATACCAGCACCGGCCGCGAGAAAAAGAAAGGCGGCTCGTCGTTGATCTCTGCTTCCCGCACGCCGACGCTGCCTGATCCGGCGCTGATCGGCCACACCACGCTGGTAGTGGAATTGCGCGGCGAGATGTCGATGGACGATGCCTGCGCCCTGCTCGACAACGCCGGCGCCAACTCCATTCGTGCGCATGAACACGTCAAGCGGCGCATCGAGGAGAACCCGGATATGTGGCCATCGATCGGCCGCGCATCGCGCGAAGACGTTCAGCGCAGCGTGGATGCCGCCAAAGGCGGTGCATCGCTGGACACGCGACGGCGTCGATGAATGACCCGTAGGTTGGGTTATCGCAGCGTGACCCAACGTGTTAGAAGCGGTTTTTGGGTTACGCTGCGCTAAACCAACCTACGAATTCAACACGCACGGCATTATTGCCGCGCTTACAGGCGCAAGCCGCGTGGTGTTAGCCAACGCTCA
>NZ_JBQCHP010000026.1:0-69865 GCF_051954575.1 Dyella sp.
ACTTAACCCCCCCACGGGTCTTTCCCCCAACACGGCCCCGCGGGTTTGGTGGGGGGGCGCTGGCCTTCTGGGCGTTCTTTAAACGCCGCGGGGCGCCGCCGGGGGGCCTTCTGCACGTCACCCCGTCATTTAAATTCAACATGTTGGGGCCGCACGGTATGCGCGCCTCGCGGCACCCCCGCGTCCCGACAGACAGCCAGTCTGCCTCCGCCACTGGAGCACAGCGCGCCGCGCATACCGTGCGGTGACGGGTACGTGGAATAGATCAGAGCATCCTTAAGGCAACACTGATCAAGTATCGCCGTCGTCATGATGTCTGGAAGGCTCGCAGGGTGCGTTGCGTGGCGCAGGGCAGACTGGCCGTCTGTTCATGCCGCGCGGCGCAGCCTGCGGGCCTTCTGGACGTCACCCCGTCATTTAAATTCAAAATGTTGGGGCCGCACTGTATGCGCGCCTCGCCGCGTCCCAGCGTCTCGACGATGCGCCAGTCTGCCTTCGCCACTGGAACACAGCGAGGCGCGCATACAGTGCGGTGACGGGTGCGCAGAATAGATCAGAGCATCCTAACGTTGGCGGGCTTATAGTCGGCCGGTCCCCAACCGCATGAGGCGAACCATGGCCGATTTCCGCACCGAGCACGACAGCATGGGCGATTTGAAAGTACCCGCGGATGCGCTCTATGGCGCACAGACCCAGCGCGCCATCGACAATTTCCCGATCTCCGGCCTGCATCTGCCGCGCGCCTTCATCCGCGCGCTGGGGCTGATCAAGGCCGCTGCCGCCGAGGCCAATCTCAAGCTTGGGTATCTGAAGAAAGGGCAGGCGGCCGCCATTCGCAAGGCGGCGCTGGCGGTGGCCGAGGGCCAGCACGACGACCAGTTCCCAATCGACGTGTTCCAGACCGGCTCGGGCACCAGCACCAACATGAATGCCAACGAGGTGATCGCGCACGTTGCCAGCAAAGCCGGCAGCAAGGTGCATCCGAACGATCATGTGAACTACGGGCAGAGTTCCAACGACGTGATCCCCACTGCCATCCACGTCAGCGCCACGCTGACCGCGCACGAGGAGTTGCTGCCGGCGCTGAAGCATCTCAAGCGCATCATCGACCGTCGCGCGCATGAATTGCGCAACGTACCCAAGACCGGGCGCACGCATCTGATGGACGCGATGCCGGTCACGTTCGGCCAGGAACTGTCGGGCTGGTCGGCGCAGGTCGAATCGGCCATCGAGCGCATCGGCGACAGCTTGAAGCGCATGCGGCAACTGCCACTGGGCGGCACTGCCGTCGGCACCGGCATCAACGCCGATCCGAAATTCGGCCCCGCGGTGGCGCGTGAACTGAAGGCGCTTGCGGACGTGCGTTTCGAATCGGCGGTCAATTATTTCGAAGGCATGGCCGCGCAGGACGCCGCGGTGGAACTCTCCGGCCAGCTCAAGGCCCTGGCCGTGGCCCTGATGAAAATTGCCAACGACCTGCGCTGGATGAATTCCGGCCCGTTGGCGGGATTGGGCGAAATCGAATTGCCGGCGCTGCAACCGGGCTCGTCGATCATGCCGGGCAAGGTCAACCCGGTGATTCCGGAAGCCACCGCGATGGTTGCCGCACAGGTGATCGGCAACGATGCGGCGATCACCGTCGCTGGCCAGTCCGGCAATTTCCAGCTCAACGTGATGCTGCCGTTGATCGCCTACAACCTGCTGCAGTCGATCCATATTCTCGCCAACGTATCGCGGCTGCTGGCGGACAAAGCGATCGCCGGCTTCCGCGTGAATGCCGAGCGCGTGAACCAGGCGTTGGCGATGAACCCGATCCTGGTCACCGCGTTGAATCCGGTGATCGGCTACGAGAAGGGCGCGGCGATCGCCAAGCAGGCGTACAAGGAAAAGCGCCCGATCATGGAGGTGGCGCTGGAGCAGTCAGGGCTTTCGAAGGAAGAGCTGAAGAAACTGTTGGACCCGCGTGCGCTGACCAAGGGCGGCATCCACGGCGGCGGTGGCGGAGGCTGACGTAGCTAGGTAGGTTGGGGCGCAAACCCCAACACCGCAATGCATGGGCATGGCGATGTTGGGGTTTGCACCCCAACCTACGTCAGTCGTCGTTATCCTTCCTGCAATCCTCGACGTCGTCGCTCCCGACCACATTCCCGTAAGGCTTGAACGCCGGCAACGTCGCGGCGAGTTGATCCTGGCTTTGCTTGACCTTGCCAACGTCGTCGCAGATCTTCAGCGCCGCTTCTTTCAGTGGCTTCACCTTGGCGTCGATGTCCTGCTGGATCTTGTCGGGATTGCCGCTGGCCAGTCGCGTCACCACGCTCTTGGCGGCTTCTTCGCCGACCGCGGCGCCTGCTTTGCCGGTGGCGATGCCGTCGGTCAGGATAGCCATCGCGTTGCCGTAATACCCCTTGAGCGCTTCGCGCTGTGCAGGATCGACGGTGATCGGATGCTGCGCAATGCGCAGGTCGCCGTTGGCGGTGATGACCGCATCCGGCGCATGACTCATGCGCACGGTCACATCGCCGTTGCCCAGATGGATGCTGCCGTTGGACAGGCCGCCGATGTTGCTGTTGATGACTGTGATGTGGCCGTCCGAATGATCGCCGCAGGCGGCAAGCAGGCAACACAATGCGGCGACACCTATCCAGGAATGACGCATGGCATGCCCCCTCAATCTTTCTCGCAGTCGGCGACGTATTTGCCAGTCATGATGTCGGCGTAGGGCTTGAACGCAGACAGCTGCGCGGCGAGCTGGTCCTGCACATTCCTGACGTTGGCCAGGTCCTGGCACATTTTCCGCGCGAGTGCCTTGATCTGGCCGGCGCCGGCCTCGGCGTGCTGGTCCTGTTCGGCTTTGGATTTGCCGTCGAAGCTATCCTTCAGCGCCTTGACGCCGATGCCGGCGCCGACCTTTCCCATTTCGGCGCCGGTCTGGTGCACGTCGTTGACGTTCTGGAAGTAGAGCATCAACAGGCCATGCTGCGCGGGCGTCACGGGCACGGTGGCGTCGCCGATCTGCAGGTTCCCGCTGGAGCCGACCAGTGCGTCGGGTGCGCCGTCAGCGTGCAAGGTCACGACGTTGTCCTTGAGCGTGATGCGACCGTTCGCCATGGCGGTGTCGGACACATCGCAGGCGCTGATGGCGGCGCACAATGCGAGCAGCGTGATCACCCGTGGATAATTCATGATGCATCGTCCCCTCTTGCGGATCATGTGGTTGGAAAGTATTGCGTGATGAATCAGTGTTTCCCGCAATCGTCGCTGCCGAAGATGTTTGCGTACGGCAAGAAGGCGGGCATCTGCGTTACAAGTTGATCCTGCACAGCCTTCAGGCTGGCTTCGTCCTGGCATGTGGAGTGCTTATTTCCGGATGGCTGCTGGCCGGGATCGAGCTTTCCATCATGCTCGGCCGTTTCTTTATTGGTTGCTTCTTCAGCCTTGCTCATGGCCGTGCTGCGTTCGCGGATGTCCTCCACGTGTTGGTAGTACAGCATCAGCAGACCCCGCTGCGGCGCCGTGACCGGCACTGCCTTGCCTTTGATGTTGAAGTCGCCCGCGGATGAGATCGAGGCGTCCGGCGTACCGCTGACATGCAAGGTCAGCTGATTGCCGATCATGATGATCTTGCCGTTCATGAAGTAGAAGTCCGGCATGCCACAGGCGGCGAGCGTTGCGCTCAAGGCCAACAGCATGATCATGCTTCGGTGTTTCATGAGGTATCCCCTTGCAAATCGTGCGATGGACGTGCAACCCGGCTTTTTCAGCTGTCGTCGCGCCAGCGGCGGAACCATACGGCGCCGGCGAGCATCGCGATACCTGCGGCGGCACCGATCCACACATCCGGCTTGGCCAGCACGGCGTAGGAGGCGGGCAGGCTGAGGAAGTGGTTGAAGCTCTCCGGGTTGTCGCTCAAGTGGTTGAAGGTACTGTCCCGCAACCAGCCGCCCGGGAACACGCTGAACAGCACGCGCGCCACGATTTCGCGCCAGTACCAGCTGCTCTTGAATCCGGCCGAGCCGAGCAGGTTGAACCAGCTGATCATCACGCCCAAGGCCACCGGAATCACCACCGCCCACAGGAACGGTTTGGCACGCGCCCAGGAAGAGCACAGCATCAGCCAGCCCACGGTCGGCAACGCCCACAGGAGATACAGCGGAATGCTGGCGATCAGGAAGCCGACCACCTGGAACGGATGGGCCAGCACCAGCAGCGACCACACGCCTACGCCGTGGAACGACAGCGCGATGGCGAACATCAGCAGCATGGCGATGCCGGTGAGCACGCCGCAGATCACCACCGCGATCGGCGCGATCAGCACGGCCGCGATGACCTTCGACAGCACGGTGGCCGAGTCGGAGATCGGCAGCGATTTCCAGAACAGGATGCTGCGGTCGCGCCGATCGTCGTACAGCGCACCAAGGCAGTAGAAAAACACCACGAAGGCGAACACCACGCTGATCAATCCGCTGGACGACAGCATCGCCAGATCGAGGGCGGACCCCACCTCCTGCAGTTGATGCGCATCCAGCGAATGGATCTTGGCGGCCAGATCCTGGCCTTCCAGCGGACCGAAATGGAAGCCGTTGCGGGAGCCGAACACTTCTCCGCCGATGATGCCCATCAGGTTCAACACCAGAAACACGATTCCCGTGATCACCGGCGCCCAGATAAAGCCGCCGCGATGCTCCCAGAACTCGCGTCTGATCAGCCAATAAAGCGTTTTCGCGTTCATGCGTAGGTCCCCTTCATGGTGGCGACGAACAAATCGCTGACCGAAGGCCGGCGGATTTCCCCCAAGGTCTTCAGCTGCGCCTGGTCGACGCCGTCGAACAGGAAGATGCTCTTGCCGAATACCTGGCGCTCGTCCAGCGGTTTCAACTGGCGTGCGGTGGCGGCCATGTCAGCGCTGACCATCACTTCGGCGAAGCGCTCGCCCATCGCTTCCATATCGGTATTGAGCACGATCCGCCCGTCGCGGATGAACATCAGATCGGTAAGGATGTGCTCGATCTCTTCCACCTGATGGGTGGTGACGATGATCGTCTTGTTCTCGTCGAAATAATCTTCCAGGAGGTTCTGGTAGAACTGTTTGCGATAGAGAATGTCCAGGCCCAGCGTGGGTTCGTCCAGCACCAAGAGCTTGGCGTCGATCGCCATCACCAGCGCCAGGTGCAACTGCACGATCATGCCCTTGGACATCTGCCGCACGCGCTGATTTGAAGTGAGCTTGGTGCGCGCCAGGAATGCTTCGCACTTGGCGCGGTTGAAGCGCGGGTGGATGTTGGCGACGAAGTCGATCGCCTCGTGCACGCGGATCCAGCGCGGCAATACTGCCACGTCGGCGATGAAGCACACTTCTTCCATCAGCTTGTCGCGCTGCGTGCGCGGATCCAGCCCCAGCACGTTGAGCTGTCCCTGGAAATCGGTCAGGCCCAGGATCGCCTTCAGCGCGGTGGTCTTGCCGGCGCCATTGGGGCCTATGAGGCCTACGATGCGGCCGGCCGGAATCTGGAAGTTCACGTTGTCCAGCGCAAGCGTGTTCTTGTAGCGCTTGCTCAGGCCATTGGCGGTGACGACCGCATTCATGGTTGATTCTCCGTATCGCCCGGCGCTTCGCGCAGCAGGGTTTTCAGGTCCAGCCCCAGGCGCTGCAAGCGTGCGTACAGCGCCGGCCATTCTTCGCGCAAGAAGCGCTCGCGTTCGGATTTGAGCAGCGCCTCGCGCGCTCCGTCGGTGACGAACATGCCCAACCCCCTCCTTTTTTCTACCAGTTGGTCGTCGACCAGTTCCTGGTACGCCTTGGAAACGGTGAGCGGATTGATCTGGAAATCCGCTGCAACCTGGCGTACTGACGGCAGCGGGTCGCCCTCGTTCAAGGCGCCGTCCAGGATCATCGCCACTACGCGTTCGCGTAGCTGGCGATAGATCGGGACGCTGTCGTTCCAGGTAATGGCCATGGAGTTATTCCTTGCTGATGCGTGCGAGCTTGGTCGAGCCAAACGAATAGTAGGGCATGGTCAGCTGCGCCCCGAGCAAGCTCGCGCCGCTTTCGGCGCGCGTGGCCAACGGCGAATTGGCGATCGTCAGGCTGGCCGTGGTCAGCATGGCGGCGGCGCGCTGGTCTTCGGCGCTGGGACGTACCACCACGCCCGGCAGGCTGATGACCTTCATGCCGTTGATTTCGGTGGCGGGGGCCTTGTGGGTGGTGGGGCTCAGGGCGATCAGGCTGACCGTGGTGAACAGAACCGCGGCGGTGATGGCGATCGGGTTCGGCGCTTTCATGTCGGCTCTCCTTTAGTGATGTCGTGGACCGGTGTTGTAGTGAACTATAACACCATCTTTCGAACCGTCAAGGACGGCTTGCTATGACTGATGGCCTAGGGGCGGGGAGGGTTGGTTTTCAGCAGTCCTTTGGCCGGGAAAAGCATGCGCGGCGGACCGCCGGCAGGACAGCGGACGACGTCAGGCCATGCGGTTGACAGCCGTCACCCTGGGGCCTGGGAGTGTCAGTCGCGCTAAACTCGCCGATTCCTTCGAGGAGACCCGACACATGTGGTACTGCATCACCGGCACGGATCACCCTGAATCGCTGGAACGCCGCATGGCCGCCCGCCCAGCCCACTTGGCGCGCCTGCAGCAACTGCAAGCGGAAGGACGGCTACTGCTGGCGGGGCCGTTTCCCGCGATCGATGCCCAACAGCCCGGCCTGGCTGGTTTTACCGGCAGCCTGATCGTGGCGGAATTCTCTTCGCTGGCCGAGGCCGAGCGATGGGCCGGGGCCGACCCCTATGTCGATGCTGGCGTGTACGCCAACGTAAGCGTCAAACCGTTCCTCAAGGCGCTGCCGGCATGAGCGCAGCGATGGTCGAGGAAATCCGCCGCCGCCTGGCCGAGGCGCTGCAGCCGGTCGAGCTGGAGGTGGTGGACGAAGGCTACAAGCACGTCGGCCACGCCAACGAGGGCAAGGGACACTTTCACGTGCGCGTGGTGAGCGCGGCCTTCGCCGGCCAGTTGCCGATCAAGCGGCACCGGCTGGTGTACGCGGCGCTGGGCGAGCTGATGGACCAGGGCATCCACGCGCTGTCGATCGACGCCAAGGCGCCGGAATGAATCGGATCAAGCGCTTGCATCGCACTTTTCGCCTTGCCTGATCGTTCCTTATGCATTGCGGCGCTGTCCCGCGTTTGGCACAGTGACCCGTCGCCCGCGCCAGCGGGCCATCACCTTCGAGCATCTGAATCTGCATGCGCCTAACCACGATCAAACTCGCCGGATTCAAGTCCTTCGTCGACCCGACCACGCTGCACCTGCCCACCAACATGACCGGCGTGGTGGGGCCCAACGGTTGCGGCAAGTCCAACATCATCGACGCCATCCGCTGGGTGATGGGCGAAAGCGCGGCCAGCCGCCTGCGCGGCGATTCGCTCACTGACGTGATCTTCTCCGGATCCAGCGCGCGCAAGCCGGTGGGGCAGGCGAGCGTGGAACTGATTTTCGACAACTCCGATGGCACCATCCAGGGCGAATACGGGCAGTACGCAGAAATCTCGGTGAAGCGCCAGGTGACGCGCGACGGGCAGTCCTCGTACTTCCTCAACGGCGCGCGCTGCCGTCGGCGTGATATCACCGATCTGTTCCTCGGCACCGGCTTGGGGCCGCGCAGCTACTCGATCATCGAGCAGGGCATGATCAGCCAGATCATCGAAGCGCATCCGGAAGAACTGCGCATGCATCTGGAGGAAGCGGCCGGTATTTCCAAATACAAGGAACGCCGCAAGGAAACCGAAAGCCGCATCAAGGCCACGCGCGAAAACCTCGACCGCGTGCGCGACGTGCGCGACGAAGTGGACAAGCAGCTCGAACACTTGAACCGCCAGGCTCGTGCTGCCGAACGCTGGAAAGCTTACAAGGAAGAACAGACGCGCAAGGAAGCCGAACTGCGCGCACTCGAATACCGTGGCCTGAAAAGTCAGCACGACGGTCAGGGACAGGGCCTGTCCGCCGCTGAGATCGAGATCGAAAAGCGTCTGGCCGAGCAGCGCCAGATCGAATCGCAGATCGAAACCGCGCGCGAACGCCACGTCGAAGCCAGCGAGCATTTGAACGAAGTGCAGGCCGACGTCTACAAGGTCGGCGCCGAGATCGCGCGCGTCGAACAACAGGTGCGCCACAACCGGGAAACCGCCGATCGCCTGCAGCGCGCGCAACAGGACGCTGAGCGCGAGCATGCGGAACTGGCCGAGCACATCGCCACCGACCGCGAGCAGATCGAAACCCTGCGCATGGCGCTGGCCGAAGGCGAGCCGAAGCTGGAAGCCCTGCAGCAGATGCAGGACGAAACCGCCGATACGCAGCGCGAAACCGAAACCAAGCTGGCCGACTGGCAGCAACGCTGGGACACTTACACGCGCACCGCCGGCGAAGCCAGCCGCGCCGCCGAAGTGGAGCGCACCAAGCTGGCCTATCTCGACCGCCAGGCGGTGGACCTGTCCAAGCGCAAAGACGCACTGGAAGCCGAGCAGAAAGCCACTGACGTCGATGCACTCGACGCTGCGGCCGAGCAGCTGCATAACGAACACGACACGCAGCGCGAGCGCGTCGAATCGCTCGGCGGCATGCTCGACCAGCACAAGTTGGCGTACGAAAAAGTGCTCGACGACGAGCGCCAGGTACAAAGCACGCTCAACGATGCGCGTCAGCAATTGCAGACCGCGCGCGGCCGCTTGGCTTCGCTCGAAGCGCTGCAGCACGCCGCGCTCGGCCAGGAAGAAAGCGCGGCCAGCACGTGGCTGGCGCAGTTCGGCCTGGACAAGAATCGCCGCCTCGGCGAAATGCTGCAGGTGGAAGCCGGCTGGGAAACCGCGGTGGAAACCGTGCTGGCCGGTTTCATCGATAGCGTGCTGGTTGACGGTGCACACGATCTGGCCAAGGAATTTCCGGGCCTGAGCAACGCCAACGTGGCGCTGCTGGATGCAGCCGAAGGCGGCGCGGCCACCGCCGGCACGCTGGCGGCGCACGTGCGCGGGCCGGCGGCCGCCATCACCAT
The DNA here is from genome assembly GCF_051954575.1 of Dyella sp. GTDB lineage: Bacteria > Pseudomonadota > Gammaproteobacteria > Xanthomonadales > Rhodanobacteraceae > Dyella_B. The sequence continues at coordinate 9,044 of NZ_JBQCHP010000026.1, forward strand.
GCTGGGGCACGTGCTGGTCGCCGAAGACATCGACGATGCACATCGCCGCGTTTCCGGCTTGTCCGCGCTGGCGCCGTATCAATCGGTGATCACGCGCAGCGGCGAATGGCTTGGTCCGGGTTGGGCCAGCGTGCGTCGCGCGCAGGGCAACCAGCTTGGCGTGCTGGCGCGCGAACGCGAAATCCGCACGCTCACCGAGCAGGTCGAGGCGTTGGAAGCGCGCATCGAGGAAGCCACCGCGCGCCTGGACGACTTGCGCACCAGCAAGTTCGAAGCCGAACGCGCGCGCGACGACGCACAGCGCGAGCTGTACAACGCGCATCGCCGCCAATCGGAACTGGCCGGCCAGCTGCAAAGCCACCGCGGCAAGGTGGAAACTGCGCGTGCGCGCGCCGAAAAGGTGGCCGGCGAGCTGTCGGTACTGCTCGAGCAGATGGAAGAACTGCAGACGCAGACGCGCGAAGCACGCGCGCGCCTGGACGAATCCGTCAACAACATGGGCGATCTGGAAGACCAGCGCCGCGAACTGGAAAATGAACGCCGCGCCTTACTCGAAGCGCGCGAAGAAGCACGCATGAACGCGCGCGAAGCCGCCGACCAGGCGCACGCGCTGGCGCTGAGCCTGGAATCGAAACGCTCTTCGCTCGCCTCGCTGGAACAGGCGCTGGCGCGCATGGAAAACCAGATCCGCCAGATCGAAGCGCGTCGCAGCGAAATCGCCGAACAGCTCGCCGCCGGTTCCGACCCGATTGCCGAACTGGAAGCCGAGCGCCAGACCTATCTCGACCAGCGCCTGCTGGTGGATCGCCAATTGGTGGAAGCACGCCGCGCGCTGGAAGATTGCGACATCGAGATGCGCAAGCTCGAACAGCAGCGGCATAACCTGGAGCAGGAACTGTCCGGCCTGCGCGAAAAGCTGTCGGAACAGAAACTAGCCGCGCAGGCGCTGCAGATGCGTGCCGAGCAGTTGGCCGAAGCGATCGCCGCATCAGGCCTCGATCTGGAAACCTTGCTTGGCGAACTGGCCGAAAATGTCGACGCCGCGCAATGGCGCCAGCAACTGGCCGACCTTGGCCAGAAAATCGCGCGCCTGGAGCCGGTCAACCTTGCTGCGATCCAGGAGCACGCCGAGCAGAGCGAACGCAAGACGTATCTGGACAACCAGCTCACCGACCTCACCAGCGCGATGGAAACGCTGGAAAACGCGATCAAGAAAATCGACCGCGAAACGCGCCAGCGCTTCAAGGAAACTTTCGACCGCGTCAACGCCGGCGTGCAGGAGCTGTTCCCGCGCCTGTTCGGTGGCGGCCATGCGTACCTGGAACTCACCGGCGACGACCTGCTCAGCACCGGCGTGTCGATCATGGCGCGCCCACCGGGCAAGCGCGTGTCCAACATCACGCTGTTGTCGGGCGGCGAGAAGGCGCTCACGGCGGTATCGCTGGTGTTCGCGATCTTCGCGCTCAATCCAGCGCCGTTCTGCCTGCTGGACGAGGTGGACGCGCCGCTGGATGAAGCGAACGTCGGCCGCTTCTCCAACATGGTGCGCGAGATGAGCGAGAAGGTGCAGTTCATCTTCGTCTCGCACAACAAGGCCACCATGGAAGCAGCCAGCCAGCTTTGCGGCGTTACCATGCGCGAGCCGGGCGTGTCGCGCCTGGTGCAGGTCGATCTTGCCGAGGCCACCAAACTGGCTGGCGCCGCCTGAGGTAGAGGATTTACGTCATGTCATACGAATTGGCTGTTGCATGGAACCCCTGGGTCGGCATTCCGTTGGCCATCGTCGGCGTGATCGTGCTGCTTCTGGTCTGGTTGTTCGGCGAGCCCAGAAAAGAGCAGGGCAAACGGCGCGTGGCGCCGGAACCGAACCTGGAACGGCGCGAGCCCACGCTGGGCGATTCGATCGAAGAGAACGACGCGTTCGGCGGCGACGAGCGCATCGACCCGTTGTTCCGCGAGCCGGAGCCGCAGCAGGGCGAGCTCGACGTCAACCTGCGCACGGAACTGGAAAAGCTCGGCGCCGCGCTGGCCAACCAGCGGCACGAAACAGTGACGATGCCCAAGCCCACCGGGCAATCCGCCTCGATCGTGGAAATGCTGCGCTCGCCCTCGCAGCCAGATGTCACTCGTACCGCACCGGTGGAACCTGCACCGCTCGCGCCGCCGTCGCCGGTCGTGGCAACTGCTCCGGCACCTGCCGCCGCACCGGCGCCGCGTATCCCGCCGCGCTCGGATCTGGGCAAGCGTCCCACGCAGGTTCCGGTGGAGCGCATCGTGAGCTTGTTCGTGATGGCGCGCGAAGGCCAGGTGTTCAACGGCGCGGACCTGATCGTCGCGGCCGAAAAAGCTGGCCTGGAATACGGCGACATGGGCATCTATCACCGCCTGGTGGACGGCAAGCGCGAAGCCGGCCCGATCTTCAGCGTGGCCAATATGGTCAAGCCCGGCAGCTTCGACCTCACCCGGCTGGATGCGCTGCGCACGCCGGGCTTGAGTTTCTTCATGACGCTGCCCGGCCCGGTCACCGCGCTGGATGCATGGGATGCCATGCTGCCCACCGCGCAGCGCCTGGCCGAGCTGCTCGACGGCCAGGTGCTGGATGAAGAACGCAACGCGCTGGGTCGCCAGCGCATCGCCCATATCCGTGACGAATTGCGCGGCTGGGATCGCGATCACGACGGCGGCGAGATCCGTTTCGGCCGTTGACCGTCGTCACGCACGTACATGCCGGTGTTGGGGTTTGCACCCTGACGTATTCCCACGTTTTTGCTCGATGATTTCAATAAAATCAGCGTGCTATACACCTTGCAGATGATCTTCCAGATTACTGGGCCGTCATTCCCGCGAAAGCGGGAATCCATCCTTGCTTTTGCATCAGAGCAGATGGATTCCCGCTTTCGCGGGAATGACGGCATTTCGGGCACATATGCACCAAACGAAAAAACGTGGGGATATATCAGGGTCTGCACCCCAACCTACAAACATAGATCAGGCAGCCTTGGTTACCACCGAGCCGATGCTGTCGCGCGCCGAGGCAATCGCTTTCACCTTGTGCTCGGCGCCAATGCTCACGCCCTCGGCACGGATGAACTGGACGTCGGTGATGCCGATGAAGCCCAGCACCGCGCGCAGGTAGTTTTCCTGGAAATCCAGACCCGCGGCCGGGCCGCTGCTGTACACGCCGCCGCGGCTGGAGGCCACGATCACACGCTTGCCGGTAGCCAGGCCTTGCGGACCGTTCTCGGTATAGCGGAAGGTCTGGCCCGCGATCACCACGCGGTCGATCCACGCCTTGAGCTGGCTGGGAATGGAGAAGTTGTACATCGGCGCGCCGATCACGATGACATCGGCCGCCTTGAACTCATCCAGCACGTCCTGGCCCAGCTGGGCGGCGGGGCTCTCGGCGTCCTGCACCGGGGTCCAATGGGGCAGGGGTTGTGCGGTGAGGTCGCGGTAGGTGATTTCCAGCGAGGAGACGTCGCGGGCGAGCTGGTCGACGATCGCGGCGCTCAGTTCGCGCGAAACGGAATGCTGGCCCAGGGAGCTTGCGTCAAGATGCAAGAGTTTCATGGTTCTATCTCGGTTCCAGGTCGGGCAGGCCGACGTTGGAATTAAAGATAGATTCCGAACAAACGGACGATAAGATAGGGCTTTCGGAACTTATCGTTCCCACAAGGAAACAACGATGAACGCCTTGCCAGGGGCCATGCAGGACCTGAACGATCTGTATTTCTTCGCCGCCGTAGTGGAACACGGAGGCTTTTCAGCTGCCGGACGCTCCCTGGGAGTGCCCAAGTCGCGGCTGAGCAAGCGCATCGCCCAACTGGAGGACCGGCTTGGCGTGCGGCTGCTGCAACGGACCACGCGGCGCTTCGTGGTCACCGAAGTCGGCGAGCGCTTTTATGGCCATTGCCGCGCCGTGCTGGAAGAAGCGCGTGCGGCGCAGGAAGCGGTGGACGAACTGCGTGCCGAACCGCGCGGCATCGTGCGGCTGAGCTGCCCCATTTCGATCGCGCAAACGGTGCTGGCCTACATCCTGCCGGAGTTCATGGTGAAGTACCCGAAGCTGCAGGTGCGGGTGCTGTCGAACAATCGGCGCGTGGACCTGATCGGCGAGGGCTACGACCTGGCCATCCGCGTGCGCACCAAGCTCGACACCGATTCGAACATGATCATCCGCAGCATCGGGCAGGAACGCGTGCTGCCGGTGGCCAGCCCGAACTTGCTGAAAGTGCATGGTCATCCGAAACGTCCCGAAGACCTTGCGCGCATGCCGGCGCTGTCGATGCAGGAGCACGAAGGCACGCAAGTGTGGGAGCTGAGCGACGCGCACGGCGAGCGCGTCAGCGTGGAGGTGCAGGCGCGTCTTATCACCGGTGATTTCGCCGTGTTGCTGGAAGCTGCGCGCGCCGGGATCGGCGTCGCCTTGTTGCCCGAATCGGTATGTGCGCCGGCCATCATACGTGGCGACCTGGAAATTCTGTTGCCGGAGTGGAGCGCGCCGCAGGGCATCTTGCATTTCATCTATCCGAGCCGGCGCGGCATGATGCCGGGCGTGCGCGCATTGGTGGATTTTCTTGCAGAGCGCCTGCCGGAAGCGGCGCGCATCAGTCACGAAAACTGCAAGGGCCGTCAGCTGAGAGATATCGATCCGCAAAAACAGCCTTCCGCCTGAGCCGTGGTAGTCTTCGCGTTTAGCCATCCATACTGCTGCCCATGACTGTCGAAACCAAGCTTCCGAAAGTAGGCACCACCATCTTCAGCGTGATGAGTCACCTCGCCGTGCAGCACAAGGCGGTGAATCTTGGCCAGGGCTTCCCCGATTTCGAGCCACCGCAGCCGCTGCAGGATGCACTGAGCCGCGCCATGGCCCAGGGGCTCAACCAATATGCACCTGGCATCGGCACGCAAGCGTTGCGCGAGCAGATCGCGCTGAAGACCGGGCGGCTCTATGGGCACAAGGTAAGTCCCGATAGCGATGTCACCGTCACCTCCGGCGCCACCGAAGCGCTGTTCGCAGCCATCGCGGCCGTGGTGCGCGCGGGCGATGAAGTGATCGTGTTCGATCCCGCTTACGATTCCTACGAGCCGGCGATCGAATTGCAAGGCGCGCGCGCGGTGCATATTCCGCTTACCGTGCCGACTTTTTCGATCGACTGGCAGCGCGTGCGCGATGCGATCACGCCGCATACGCGCATGATCCTGATCAACAGCCCGCACAATCCTTCCGGCGCGGTGCTTTCGGCGCAGGACCTGGACGAACTGGCCGCAATCGTGCGCGATACGCCGATCGTGGTGCTGTCCGACGAAGTGTATGAGCACATCGTTTATGACGGCGCTGCACACGAAAGCGTGCTGCGCCATCCGGAACTGGCCGCGCGCAGCATCGTGGTTTCCAGCTTCGGCAAAACGTATCACTGCACCGGCTGGAAGGTCGGCTACGCGGTGGCGCCGGCGAAGCTTTCTGCGGAATTTCGCAAGGTGCATCAGTACCTCACGTTCTGCACCTTCCACCCGGCGCAAGTGGCGTTTGCCGAATTCCTGGCGAGCACGCCGCAGCATTACCTGGAACTGCCGGCGTTCTATCAGGCCAAGCGCGATCGTTTCCGCCAGCTGCTGGCGCCTTCTCGGCTGAAACTGCTGGATGTGCCCGGCGGTTATTTTCAGCTGGTCGATTACTCGGCCATCCGCAGCCAGGGCGACGTCGCCTTTTGCGAATGGCTGGTGAAAGAGGGCGGCGTAGCCGCCATTCCGCTCACGCCATTCTACGAAAAGGCGCCGGGCACGCATCTGGTGCGCCTGTGCTTCGCCAAGAGCGATGCCACCATGGACGCCGCTGCGGAGCGCCTATGCAAACTCTGAACGTCACCCTCGTGCAGGGCGCCACGCGCTGGCACGATGCGCCGGCCAATCGCGAGTATTACGGCGCGCTGGCACGAAGCGTGGCCGGGCGCAGCGACCTGATCGTGCTGCCGGAAACCTTGCTTTCCGGTTTCAGCAACGACACGCGCGTCAGCGCCGAAGACATGGATGGCGAAGGCGTGGCCTGGATGCGCGCGCTGGCGGGCGAGGTGAATGCCGTCGTCACCGGCAGCCTGGCCATTCGCGAGGGCGACAAGGTCTACAACCGGCTGATCTGGGCGCGGCCGGACGGCAGCTACGCGCAGTACGACAAACGCCATCTGTTTCGCATGGCCGGCGAGCACACGCGCTATGGCGGCGGTTCGCAGCGGCTCATCGTGGAGCTGAAAGGCTGGCGCATCCTGCCGCAGGTTTGCTACGACCTGCGTTTTCCAGTGTGGCTGCGCAATCGCCGCCTCGAGTCGGCCGCCGGCGGCATGGAGTACGACCTGGCGTTGTTCGTCGCCAACTGGCCGGCGCCGCGCAGGCAGCCGTGGCGCACGCTGTTGCGGGCGCGCGCCATCGAAAACCTCGCCTATGTGGTGGGCGTGAACCGCGTCGGCGTGGACGGCAACGAGCTTCCCTATGCTGGCGACAGCGCGGTGATCGATCCGGTGGGCGAGCCCTTGGTTGAACTTGGCACGCAGGAGCAGGTGGTGACGGTCGCGATCGATCCGGCGCCGCTGCTGCAGCATCGCGAGCGTTTTCCCGCCTGGATGGATGCCGACACGTTCACGCTCGACATCGAATGAGCGCCAAAGGGCATCGGCAGGGTAAACGCCGTTTCAAAAAAACTTCACACAGAGTATTGACGGCTGCGCCCTCAACCTGAATAATTCCGCTTCTTGCTTCGGCGCCTTTGCAGTTTGAAGGCGGCCACGGCCAAGAAAGGTTTTACCACGCGCCCGTAGCTCAGTTGGATAGAGTACCAGGCTACGAACTTGGTGGTCGGGAGTTCGAATCTCTCCGGGCGCGCCATATTTGCAAGGCATGATGTTGGTTCAAGTCGTGTCTTTTGCAGGCAGAACACCGTCTGCAAAAACCGGACAAAGAAGTCCGGCGTGTTCGATACGGATTGACGGGCCAGAGTGTCACCCGTAGCATTTCAAAGCTCAGGTCGCGAAAACCGATCTGGTTTCGAAAAACGGGGTATAGCTCAGCCTGGTAGAGCGCCAGCTTTGGGAGCTGGATGTCGTGGGTTCGAATCCCTCTGCCCCGACCAGCAGGTGTTCTGCTTTTAGTCAAAGCGCCTGTAGCTCAACCGGATAGAGCATCGGCCTTCTAAGCCGACGGTTGCAGGTTCGATTCCTGTCGGGCGCGCCAGCTTCGTGATTACGGTGGGCGTAGCTCAGTTGGTTAGAGTACCGGATTGTGATTCCGGTTGTCGTGGGTTCGAGTCCCATCGTCCACCCCAATTCAAGCAGTTCTGGGCCGTTAGCTCAGCTGGTAGAGCAGTTGACTCTTAATCAATTGGTCGTAGGTTCGAATCCTACACGGCCCACCAGCTCAACGAGGCACTCAGGTTTCCTGGGTGCCTTTTTCTTTGCGCGCATCGAAAGCGTCGTCCGTACCGTGATGCTGCTGCAGAACGCTTGCGCTTTTGTTTAATCGCTCAACCCGCATAGCGAATTTGAGCGTTGCACTGCGATGGCGAGGGACAAGCTGGTCGACGGATGCTAAATAGCCTGCTTCGGCCCGCTCGCGCCTGGCGATGCGGGAACTGTCAGTGCCAACGCCAAAGGGGATGCCATGCGCGCGTCCAACATCGCATTGCTGGGTCTTGTCTGTTCTTTTGCCACGTTTGCCGGCATCGTGCATGCGACGCCGATCGCCACGCTTGATCGGCACGGCGCATGGGTGAGCGTGGAGGCCTATGGCCCGAACGTCATTCACGTCACGATTGCCGCGGACAAAGCCGAGGCGTTGAAGGGACCGGGTTACGGCATCCTCGCCGACCACGTAGACAATTCGGCCTTCCATGAAAGCGCGGATCGCAACGGCGATATTTTTGTCTCGCCGGCGTTGACCCTGCACGTGGATCCGGTACCGCCGCCACATACGCCGGGAACGACGGAGCGGTACTTCGCGCCGGATCTGGCGCCGGTCAGCCTGCAGGTCAAAAACGCCAAGGGCGAAACCATCGTCAACATGACCGGTTGGGACATGGCGCCGCATGAGGTGGCCGGCGAGTCCACCTATCAGGTCGGCGCGACGTTCACGGCACCCGCCGACGAACACTATTACGGCATGGGCCAGAACCAGGACAGTCTTGGCGCGCTCGATCTGCGCGGTCGCGTCATCGACTGCAAGCATTGGTACGACGCCCCGTCCGGTGAAACCGTCTGCGTGCCTTTCATGGTTTCGTCCAAGGGCTACGGCATCATCTGGGACAACCCGTCCGACACGCATTTCGTGGCCGGCATTCGTGGCCGCACCACGTTTCAGTCGAACGTCGGCGAACGCGTCAGCTTCTTCGTCATCACCGGCGACAATCCCGAGCAGATCTATTCCGCTTACGCACGCGTTACCGGCAACACGCCGATTCCGCCCAAGGCCGCCTTTGGATTGATCCAGTCCAAGGCACGCTATGCCAGCCAGGCGGAGGTGTTGAACGTCGCCCACACGTATCGCCAAAAGGGCTATCCGCTCGATGTCATGGTGGTGGACTGGTTCTACTGGACACGCATGGGTCAGCTGGACATCAATCCGGCAGAGTTTCCCGATCCCGATGGCATGAACAAGCAGCTTCATGCGATGGGCTTGAAATCGATCATCTCGATCTGGCCGCGCTTCGAAAGATCCAGCCGCTATTTCGGCGAACTCGACGCCAAGGGTTATTTCCTGAAGGACAAGAACGGCAAGACGGTCGACGGATTGCCGTTCCGTTCGGATCGCGCCGGCGCACTGATCGATTCGACCAATCCTGCGGCACGCAAGTGGTATTGGGAGCACGCGCGCGACAACATCCTTTCGCACGGCTTCGACTATCCATGGCTGGATGAAACCGAGCCGGATCTGGTGCCGGACGGATTCTTCTATTCGATCGGTTCGGGCGATCGCTATCACAACGTCTATCCGCTGCTGCACGTCGAAGGCTTTGCGCAGGGCATGCGTGCATGGAAGCCCAACACGCGCGTGCTGATTCTGTCTCGTGCGGCCTATCTGGGATCGCAGCGTACCGGTGCGCTGTTCTGGTCGTCGGATATCGATCCGAGCTGGGAAGCGCTGCAAAGGCAGATTCCCACCGGCCTCAACATGGTCGCTTCGGGCATCGCCTACTGGGGCAACGACATCGGCGGTTGGCAATATCTGCCGCAGACGACCAGCGCGACCAAGCCGCCGTTGCTCGATCCGTCGGATGCGCGTGACGTTGTCGGCCAGAACAACGATTATCCGGAACTGCTTACGCGCTGGTTCGAATACGGCACCTTCTTGCCGACCCTGCGCCTGCATGGCGATCGCAAGCACACGGAAATCTGGGCCTTCGGCCACCAGGCCGAGGCGATCATGGCCAAGTACGACAAGCTGCGCTATCAGCTGATTCCCTATATCTACAGCCAGGCCAAGATCACGCATGACACCGGCGCACCCTTCATGCGGCCGCTATGGATGGATTTCCCGAACGATCCGAACGTCGCCAACCTGGGCACGCAATACATGTTCGGCCCCGCATTCCTGGTCGCGCCGGTCACCGCACAGGGCCAGACGGAAAAAGACGTCTATTTGCCGGCTGGCAGCGACTGGTACAACTTCTGGACCAACGAAAAGCTGGCGGGCGGGCGCTGGGTGAAAGTGTCGGCGCCGATCGACCAGATTCCGGTGTTCGTGCGCGCCGGCTCGATCGTGCCGCTGGGTTCGGCCATCGAGTCGACCGCGTCGAAGCAGTCGGTGGCCGAGATCCGCGTTTATCCCGGCAAGGACAGCGATTTTGCGCTCTACGACGACGACGGCACGTCGTACGACTATGAAACCGGCAAGAGCACGCTCACCAAGCTGCATTGGGACGATGCGGCCGGCGCCCTGCGTGTCAGTGGTGGCGACAAAGCGCTTGCCGGCAAGGCGAAGGGCCTTATCAAAGTGATCGGCAAGTAACGGCGCGTAAGGCCAGGCAGCGTATGCCTGGCCTTTACGACAACCTGGTTTCAAGCAGCAAGGGCGAGGGCAGGGTGCATGCCGGGTGCATGCGGTTGAGGCTGTAGATCGCGCCGGCCAATCCTGTCATCAGTCCGGGCGTGAACGCGTCGCGCGCCATGCCGCCGACGATGCCGCCGTGCTCTTCGATCGCCGAAACGACGCGCGCGGCGGGATGGATCGCCTCCAGCGCGCAACCTTCGGGATCCCACTGCGCGGCGCGCACCAGCCATTCCCACAGCGAAAAATCGCCGTGGCACAGCGTGTGGCTGGAACCCCATTTGTCCCGCCCGGCAGCGACCGCGCGACGCAGCGTGTGCAGGTATTTCGGATCGCCGCTGCGCGCGTAGAGATCGCCGGCGGCCATGCCGATACCCACGCTGCCGTAGCACCAGTTGTGGAAGCTTTCGCGGCGCACGCCTTGCTGCGTGACGAACCAGTTGCCGACGGTTTCGTCGTACTGCTCGCACTGCAGATGGAAACCCTTGCCGGCGATGTCGTGCCATCGCGCCCGCTCGGTGGCGTTGCCCGCGCCGGTCAATAGCAGCCGCGACAGCGACCAGGCGATCCCCATGGAGCCGTGCGCGAATCCACCGATCGGATCTGGCGTGCGCATGGTGGGCCAGTACGCGGTGGAGCCTTCGATCACGGCCGTCGCTGCAAGCCGGTTCGCTGCGCGCGCGGCCAAGTCAAGCCAGCGCTGATCGCCGGTGGCGTGCGCCAGGCCGAGCAGTGGCGGAATCGCGCCGGATGCGCCGCCGAGTATGTCGTACGCCTTGTCGCTCTCGAAGCCCAAGCGCGCCAAGGCCTCGGCAAAATGGATGGCACGCTCCAGGTATTCGGCGTTTTGCTGCAGATCGTGCAAGCTCAGCCATGTCCATATCTGCGCGCCATAGCCGGTGAATCCGCCAGACAGTTCCTGCTGTTCGTCCACCTCCATGGCGCGCAGTACCTGCAGGGCGCCGTTCAAGGTTTCTTCGATACCCATCACGGCGTCGGCGCGGCCTTGCGCGGTTTCGTGCATATAGCCAGCCAACGCCACCACTACCCCGCCCAGGCCGAAATACAGATCCGTCGCCAACGGCTGCACCTGCCAGCCCGCGCGATTCACCTCCGGCGTGATCCAGGTGATCGAGCCATCCTTGCCATGCACCGAAAGGCGCAACAGGCGCTCGACCGCTTCGGTCGCCAGTTTGCGTCGACGTTGATCGAGCTGATCCGCGTGGGGATGGCGGGCGGCATAGTGACGCGCGGCGCGATCATCTTGCGGTTCGTCGTCGGAAAGATTGAGGTGCGTGGCGACGAGCGCACTGCGTACCGTCAGTTCTTCCAGTTCCAAGCGCATGGCGCGCCAATCGGCTACGGCATCGTCAATGCGCGCGCGCGTCAACGGCGCGGCGAAGATCGGCACGTCGCCGTAGCGCAGATCATCGATCTCCGAAGCGATTTCCGCCTGCGTCGATGGCGCCTGCGGCATCACCGCGGCATTGCGCGCCAGCAAATCGCGCGCGCGTTCGATCGCCTTGGCTTCGTCGTGCAACGATGCCGGATGCCACAGCATGCGGCCGATTTCCACATAGGCCTGCGTGGCACGGCGAATGTCACGCGCCTGGCAGCCTTCGAAACCAGCAAGCAACTGCAGCAGTTCACCCCGCGCATCCCGTGCCCGGAAACGCGCGGTGACGTCAAGAAAGCCCTCGCTGATGTGGTTCCAATATTTGGATACGTCCGGATCAGGACTGGGATGGTTCTGTGCGCGCTGCACATCCACGTTGATGACTTCCAGTCGCGCTTCGGTGGTGCCTTCCTGCGCGATGACCGGCACGTGCACTTGCGGCTGTTGCCCGGGCAGTGCGCCGGCGGCGGACATGTCGACGCCGAAAAAGCCCAGCGCCGGGGCGCGATAAGGCACGATGCCGGTACGCAGTACGGAGTTGCGGATCAGTTCGGACGCCACGTCGAACGCGTCGCCATAAGGCGAGGGTTCGGTCTTGGGCATCATGCAGAACAGGCTTTCGACGTCGATCACCACCGGCACCGGTCCGCAGGCGATCAGGTTCTCCTGGTGGATGTCGGTGCCGCCAAGCAGCCGCAGCACCGCCAGCCAACGCCCCAGGTTGCGATAGAACGTGCGCAGCTGCGCTTCATCACTGCAATAACGCTGCGCGACGAATGCGGCCCAACCGTAGTCGCCGCAGTCCAACACGGCGGGCACGCGGATGCGGTCAGCATCATCGCCAAAAATTCGCGCCAGGAATGTTTCCAGCACACAGTCGATGCGCAGCGAGCGAGGTTTGTAGATGACCTCGCCATGTTCGAGTGTCAGCCGGGCCACGGATTGTCCGCCACCATGCAGATCGCCCTGGCCAAGGTGGAGTGCAACGAGCTGTCCAGCAGGCTGCCCGGGCAACTCAGAAAGCCGTGGGCGATCGGCAATGAAACGCGCCACCAGTGCTTCGATCGCGCTGCGTTGCGCATGGAGCGCGCGCGAGAGGCGCGCATGCAGGCCGCAATAGCGTTGATTGAGATGGTCCAGAAATACGGGCTGCAAGGCGTGCTCAACGAATTGCGCAAAGCACGCCGCTTCGTCGGCTGCGGTCAATTCACCGGCGCGCTTGGCGGCATGCATTTCCAACAGCAGCACACGATTGAGCTTGAGGCTGGCGTTGGTGTTGAGTGCCTCATCGCAGGCGTCGCGGATCAACTGTGCCTCATCGGCCGCCAACGCCGGCGCGAGTTCGGCCAGGCGTGCGGCGAACATGGCGCGGGCCGGTGCGGTAAAGCCCAGGATGACGGGCGCAAAGGAATCAGGAGCGTTCGTTTCGGTAACCGTCGACACAGGCAGGTTCCTTGCCGTGGCTGTGGAAGAGCCGCGTGCGCTAAAGAATGGATCGAGATGCCAACGCGCAGCGCATGGCACGAACGCTGCGCGTTGGCCGTTCAGATCAACAGCAGAAGCAGGCTTGCGCGCAAATCTTGCCGCTGTACGAGCACGTGGTGGCGCCCGAGATGAGCACCTTGCCGATACCCGGATCGGTCAGCGCCGCTTCGGTCGCGGCGGTACCTTCGATGTAGAGCGGGCCTGCGGGATTGTCCAGGCCTTCTTCGCCACTCAGCCAACCCGAAACGACTTCATCAATCTGTTGCATAACCATCTCCTTTGCGAAGCAAGAGTTAGAAACAGTGAAGGCGTGGATGTCGGTAGCCACATGTTGACGCGGCCCCGAATCCGAGCCGTTCAGTACGTTGACACACATGGACACACGGTCTGCCGGCGGATGAAAGCCACTGTCAGTCAAGCGGTTGCCGGCAAACCGGGACTACGTTGCGCCGGGGCCGATCGCGGTGTCAATCGCCGGTATGTGATGAGCGTAGAGGTATGCGCGGCTGGTCGTGGCGAGATTGTTTTGCATTGCAGCAATAGCCACAAATGCAGGTCCCATGCGCTTGTGCTGGGCCGTCGCCAAACCGTAAAATGCGTCTCTTTGGCGCAGGGTAGCCATCGCCCCAGGTCGCGGCAGGGCAGGCATTCGACGGTCTTGGTGACCCAAGAAAGTCGTTGGGAATCCGCAGCTTAATCCGGCGAACGATGCGAAAGTGGCGGAATTGGTAGACGCACTGGATTTAGGTTCCAGCGGGTAACCCCGTAAGGGTTCGAGTCCCTTCTTTCGCACCATCGGACCTTGCGTTTTATTTGCAGGCGGCCGTGCCGCCGCGGCGCCGTCACGGGCCATTACAGGACATTCCAGGAGACGTCATGCAGTTCTCGGTTGAAAACGTCGGCAAGCTCGAGCGCAAGCTCACGGTCAAATTCCCGGCCGAGCGCTTCGAATCGCAGGTCAGCGCGCGCATCGCCGAGATGAGCCGCACGGTTCGCCTGAAGGGTTTCCGCCCGGGCAAGGTGCCGGCCAACGTGATCCAGCAGCGCTTCGGCGCGCAGGTGCGTGGCGAAGTGCTCTCGGACCTGATCAGCAGCACGCTGCGCGAAGCCTTCGAGAAGGAAAACCTGCGTCCCGTCGCCAACCCGGCCATCGACACCACCGGCCAGCCGGAAAATGGCGAAATCGCCTACACGGCCACGTTCGAAGTGATGCCGGAGTTTCCCGAGATCGATGTCGCCGCGCTGGAAATCGCCCGCCCGGTCGCCGAAGTCACCGACGCGGACGTCGAGAAGATGATCGAAACGCTGCGCCAGCAGCGCCGCAGCTTTCATGACGTCGAGCGACCCTCTGTCGAGGGCGATTTCGTGATGTTCGAATACGACGCTGTCGCCGGCGACTACCGTTTCCCGGCCGAAGGCCAGGAACGCGCCGGCAGCGTGCTCGGTTCGGGCACCCTGTTCAAGGCGCTGGACGGCGCGCTCACCGGCCGCAAGGCGAGCGAATCGTTCGAGAGCGAGATCGAATTCCCGGCCGACTTCCGCAACGAGCAACTCGCCGGCAAGACCGCCAAGGTGAACTTCCATATCGTGAAGGTGCAGGAGCCGCGCCTGCCGGAAGTGGACGCCGAGTTCATCACCCTGTTCGGCATCGACGATGGCGATATGGACCACTTCCGCAAGGAAGTGCGCGCCAACCTGGAGCGCGAGCTCAAGGCCGCCCTGATGGGCCGCCTGAAGTCCCAGGTAGCCGAGAAGCTGGCCCAGAAGCACAGTGACCTGGAAGTGCCGAACATGATGGTGCAGGGCGAAGCACGCAACCTGGCGGCTGGCAGTGTGCCGCGCGGCCAGCAGCCCCCGCCGCAGCTGGTCGACGCCGCCATGCCGGCCGCGCGCCTGCGCGTCATCGCCGGCCTCCTGATGGGCGAGCTCGCCCGCAAGAACGAGCTCAAGCTGGACCGTACCCGCCTGGCCGAGCAGCTCGCGGCGATCGCCTCGACCTATGAGGAGCCGGAGAAGGTCATTGAACTCTACAACGGCGATCCCCAATTGATGTCCGGACTGCAGAACCGCGTCATGGAAGATCAGGTAGCCGAGTGGGTGGCCGAGCACGCCAATAGCACCGTGCAGAACCTGAGCTTCGACGAAGTCATGCGTCCGGTCGGCGCCTGAGACGATTCGATCAGGCCCGGCGCACCCGTCAACGCGCGAGGTTCGATTCATCTTCGAACGTAGGCTCCGCGAATCGAGCATGCAAAACATGCCCGATTCGCGGCGGGTTTTCGTCGACTTTGCTAGCGGAGGGATTTCCCGACCTGCTAGTCTGGCTCGAACATACGAATCGTCATTAGTCCCACATCCGGAGAGCCGCACGCATGGCCATGGACCCGATCCAGAACCTCAACCTGGTGCCGATCGTCGTCGAGCAGACCGCTCGCGGCGAGCGTTCGTATGACATCTACTCGCGCCTGCTGAAGGAACGCGTGATCTTCCTGGTCGGCGAAGTGAACGACCAGGTGGCCAACCTGCTGGTGGCGCAGATGCTGTTCCTTGAATCGGAAAATCCCGACAAGGACATCCATCTCTACATCAACAGCCCCGGCGGCGCCGTCACCGCGGGTTTGGCGATCTACGACACCATGCAGTTCATCAAGCCCGACGTCAGCACCATGTGCGTCGGCCAGGCCTGCAGCGCCGCATCGCTGCTGCTGATGGCCGGCGCCAAGGGCAAGCGCTATTCGCTGCCCAATTCGCGCGTGATGATCCATCAGCCTTCGGGCGGCGCGCGCGGCCAGGCCACCGACATCGAGATCCAGGCTCAGGAAATCCTGTACCTGCGTCGCCGCCTGAACGACATCTACGTCCATCACACCGGTCAGTCGCTCGATAGGATCGAACGTGATATGGAACGCGATCGTTTCATGAGCGCCGAACAAGCCAGGGATTACGGCCTGATCGACGCCGTTCTGGACCGCCGCGCCGTCGAAACCGTCAAGTCGGCCTGATTTCAGCCGATTCACCCCTGGGAAACGGGGTTCCGCGTCCGGGTGCGGACTCGGAACCCTGTGCTATTCTCGACCCGTACCGGGATTTTCTAGCAGGATCAAACGAATGACTGACGAGCGGCAGGGCCGTTCCAACGACAGCGGCAAGATTCTTTACTGCTCCTTCTGCGGCAAGAGCCAGCATGAGGTGCGCAAGCTGATCGCGGGTCCATCCGTGTTCATCTGCGACGAGTGCGTGGAGCTGTGCAACGACCTCATCCGCGAGGAGCTGGAAGAGAAGGCCGCCTCCGGGCGTAGCCAGCTGCCCAAGCCCAAGGAGATCATGGAGACCCTCGACCAGTATGTGGTCGGGCAGACGCGCGCCAAGAAGGCGCTGGCCGTCGCGGTCTACAACCATTACAAGCGGATGGAATCGCGCCAGCGCAGCGACGATATCGAGCTGGGCAAATCCAACATCCTGCTTATCGGCCCGACCGGCTCGGGCAAGACGCTCCTGGCCGAAACGCTGGCGCGCCTGCTCAACGTGCCGTTCACCATCGCCGACGCCACCACGCTGACCGAAGCCGGTTACGTGGGCGAGGACGTGGAAAACATTATCCAAAAGCTGTTGCAGAAGTGCGACTACGACGTCGAAAAGGCGCAGTCGGGCATCGTCTACATCGACGAGATCGACAAGATCTCGCGCAAGAGCGAAAACCCGTCGATCACCCGCGACGTGTCCGGCGAAGGCGTGCAGCAGGCGCTGCTCAAGCTGATCGAAGGCACGCTGGCGTCAGTGCCGCCGCAGGGCGGTCGCAAGCACCCGCAGCAGGAATTCCTGCAGGTCGACACCAAGAACATCCTGTTCATTTGCGGTGGTGCGTTTGCCGGCCTGGAAAAGGTCATCCAGCAGCGCTCCGAAACCATCGGCATCGGCTTTGCCGCCGAAGTGCGTTCGAAAGAACGTACGGAAAACCTCGGCAAGGTGCTGGCGGAAGTGGAGCCGTCGGACCTGGTGCGCTTCGGCCTGATTCCGGAATTCGTCGGCCGCCTGCCGGTGGTCGCCACCTTGGATGAGCTGGACGAACCGGCGCTGGTGAAAATCCTCACCGAGCCGCGCAACGCCGTCACCAAGCAGTTCCGCAAACTGTTCGAGATGGAAGGAGTGGAGCTGGAGTTCCGTCCGGAAGCGCTGCAAGCCATCGCCCGCAAGGCGCTCAAGCGCAAGACAGGCGCGCGTGGCTTGCGCACCATCCTCGAGCAGGTGCTACTCGACACCATGTACGAGCTGCCTTCGCTGGAGCACGTCAGCAAGGTGGTGGTGGACGATGCGGTGATCGAAGGACAGGCCGAGCCGTATCTCATCTATCGCGGAAACCTGCAGCAACAGGCGCGCATCGGTAGCGAAAGCGGCGACGCAGCCGCCTGATCTCCGCTCAAAAAGCAAGCCTCCTACGGCCTCGGCGGACTCCGCCGGGGCCGTATGTTTTCTGTTACAGCGTCAGCACTTGTATGCGCTGAGTGATGCCTCCACTTGACGAGTCAATGGCCTCGGCGCAGTGTCGGGGTCGTCGACCGAGTGGCGCAGGATGCGCCGCGCAAATCCAGACGTGCAACACCGGAACGGTCGATGCTGAAGAGTAGCCAGGACGACTGCTCGAAGACTTCCCAACTTACATTCGCGAGAGAAACCCTCCGATGGCAAAAAGTGCCGCAATCTCCACTGCTACTGGCGCCGCCCTGGACGTACTGCCGGTGCTTCCGCTGCGCGACGTGGTCGTGTATCCGCAGATGGTGATTCCATTGTTTGTGGGGCGCGACAAATCCATGCGCGCGCTAGAACGTGCCATGGAGGGCGAACGGCAAATTCTGCTGGTCGCACAGAAGAGCCCGGATATCGACGATCCGGCCATCAAGGATCTGCACGAGATCGGCACGCTCGCCGGCGTGCTGCAATTGCTGAAGCTTCCCGACGGCACGGTGAAAGTGCTGGTCGAAGGCCAGGCACGCGTGGCGATCGAGCAATACCAGGACGAGAGCGGCATGCTCACCGCACGCTCGCGCGTCATCGAGCCGGTGTACGGCTTGAAAGAGCGCGAACTGGACGTCGTGTCACGCACGCTCGTGTCGCTGTTCGAACAACTGGTCAAGCAGAGCCGCAAGCTGCCGCCGGAAGTGTTGGCGACGTTGTCGGGCATCGATGATCCTTCGCGCCTGGCCGACTCCATCGCTGCGCATCTGTCCGTGCGCATGGCAGACAAGCAGAAAGTGCTGGAAACGGCCGACGTCGGCCAGCGCCTGGAATTGCTGATCGGCCTGGTCGACAGCGAAATCGATCTGCAGCAGGTAGAAAAGCGCATCCGCGGCCGCGTGAAGTCGCAGATGGAAAAGAGTCAGCGCGAGTACTACCTCAACGAGCAGATGAAGGCGATCCAGAAGGAACTGGGCGAGGGTGAGGAAGGCCCGAACGAAATCGAGGAACTGCAAAAGAAAATCGAAGACGCCGGCATGCCCAAGCCGGTGCTGGCTAAGGCGCGCCAGGAATTCGGCAAGCTCAAGCAGATGTCGCCGATGTCGGCCGAAGCCACGGTGGTGCGCAACTACCTCGATTGGCTGATCGGCGTGCCGTGGAAGAAGCGCAGCAAGGTGCGCAAGGATCTCGCGCTCGCGCAGCAAGTGCTGGATGCCGATCACTTCGGCCTGGAGAAGGTGAAGGAACGCATCCTCGAATATCTCGCTGTGCAGCAGCGCGTCAGCACCATGAAGGGCCCGATCCTGTGCCTGGTCGGCCCGCCCGGCGTGGGCAAGACCTCGCTCGGCCAGTCGATCGCCAAGGCGACCAACCGCAAGTTCGTCCGCATGAGCCTCGGCGGTGTGCGCGACGAAGCGGAGATCCGTGGCCATCGCCGCACCTACATCGGTTCGATGCCGGGCCGCATCGTGCAGAACATGAACAAGGTTGGCAGCAAGAATCCGCTGTTCGTGCTGGATGAGATCGACAAGATGTCGATGGATTTCCGCGGCGATCCGTCTTCGGCGTTGCTGGAAGTGCTCGATCCGGAGCAGAACCACGCGTTCAACGACCACTACCTGGAAGTGGACCTGGACCTCTCCGAAGTGATGTGGGTGGCCACCGCCAACTCGCTGAACATTCCTGGCCCGCTTCTGGACCGCATGGAAGTCATCCGCATTCCGGGTTACACCGAAGACGAAAAGCTCGCGATCGCGCTGAAATACCTGCTGCCGAAGCAGATCAAGGCCAACGGCCTGAAGCCGGACGAAGTCACCGTGGACGGCGAAGCGGTGCGCGACATCGTGCGCTACTACACGCGCGAGTCGGGTGTGCGCAATCTGGAACGCGAGATTTCCAAGATCTGCCGCAAGGTGGTCAAGCAACTGACGCTGGGTGAACTGAAAGAAGGCGCCGAACCGGCCAAGGCCGGCAAGAAGAAGGCGAAGGCGGTGCCCGGCAAGGTCGCGGTCAATTCCGACAACCTCGAGAAATATCTCGGTGTGCGCCGCTTCGATTTCGGCCGTAAGGAACAGCAGAACGAAGTGGGCCTGGTGACCGGTCTGGCATGGACGCAGGTGGGCGGCGATCTGCTCAGCATCGAAGCGTCGATCGTGCCCGGCAAGGGACGTCAGGTGCATACCGGGCAGCTTGGCGACGTGATGAAGGAATCCATCCAGGCCGCGTTGTCGGTGGTGCGTGCGCGTGCCGACCAGCTTGGCATCGACAAGGATTTCCACGAGAAATTCGACCTGCACATCCACGTGCCGGAAGGCGCCACACCGAAAGATGGCCCGAGCGCGGGCATCGCGATGTGCACGGCGCTGGTGTCCGCGCTCACCAAGGTGCCGGTGCGCTCCGAAGTGGCGATGACCGGCGAAATCACGCTGCGCGGTCGTGTGCTGCCGATCGGCGGCTTGAAGGAGAAACTGCTCGCGGCGCACCGCGGCGGCATCACCACCGTGATCATTCCGGACGAAAACCGCAAGGATCTGGCCGATATTCCGGAGAACATCACCAGTTCGCTGGACATCCATCCCGTGCGCTGGATCGATGAAGTGCTCGACATTGCACTGGAACGTCCGCTGCAACCGTTGGCGAAGGAACCGAGCGAGACCGCCGCCGCCACGACTGAAGCGGTAGCCCAGCACGACGATGGAGCGGAAACGCCAGCACGCCCGCATTGATTGATCGTTGCATTGAGGTTTGTGACAGGCGGCACGTATTCCGTGTCGCCTTTTTTTCAGGCGTGCTTAGCACGGCCGGATGCGCTTTGCATAGCTTCTGGCGATGCGCGAACGCGCACTGCTGAACATCGCGCAATGCGTTGGTGCAGCTTGTATTGCGGACCCTTGGGGGCGCTGGTATAAAGGCTCACCGCCATCCTGGGCGCCAGCCATACACAGCGATGCGGGTCTGCGAGGCAGCGCCCTGCACGATGCCAACGATCCTTTCCCGCGTTGTCCCAATCCCAACCGTTCCGCGGGCCGAATACCTGTTTAAGGGAGTAACTCAATGAATAAAACCGATCTGATCAATGCCGTCGCCGAAAAAGCCGAACTGACCAAGGCCGACGCAGGCCGTGCGCTCGAAGCGTTCTTCGAGACCGTGCAGAAGGCGCTGCAAGGCGGCGACGACGTCTCGGTCGTCGGCTTCGGTACCTTCACCGTGCGCAGCCGCGCCGCTCGTACCGGCCGCAACCCCCGCACGAACGAAGAGATCAAGATCGCCGCGTCCAAGGTTCCGGCCTTCAAGGCTGGCAAGTCGCTCAAGGACGCCCTAAACTAAGCGGCCCGCTAGGGTCCGGGTGCTTAGCTCAGCGGTAGAGCGTCGCCCTTACAAGGCGAGGGTCGTAGGTTCGATCCCTACAGCACCCACCAGTAACGTGGAGCGGTAGTTCAGTCGGTTAGAATGCTGGCCTGTCACGCCGGAGGTCGCGGGTTCGAGTCCCGTCCGCTCCGCCACGGTTTGCAAGGGCGCCCCCGTGGCGCCTTTGTCGTTTAAGGTCAACGCGCGGCGACGCGCAAACATCATCGCGGGAAGAGCTCATGCTGCAGTCACTACGTGACAAAATACATGGATGGCCGGCCATTATCGTGCTGGGCATTGCCGTATTCGCCATGTCGTTCTTCGGCATCGAAGGCTACTTCAACTCCCATGTTGAAACCTTCGTGGCCAAGGTCGGCAAGCGCGAAATCAGCCAGCAGCAGTTCCAGGACACCATCAACCGCATCCGTCAGCAGCAGCGCGCACAACTGGGCGACCAGTTCGACGCCAGCGTGTTCGACAAACCCCAATTCAAGCAGCAGGTGCTGGACGAGCTGATCAACCAGCAAGTGCTGCTGCAGGCCAACGAAGATCTGGGCATGCGCGTGTCGGATCAGGCGCTGCGCGACGCCATCGCCTCGCAGCCGGCGTTCCAGGTCGACGGCAAGTTCGATCAAAACATGTACCGCGCGCAGCTCGCTGGCGCCGGCATGACGCCGCAGGCCTATCAGGATGGCTTGCGCACCCAGATGGAAAGCAGCTTGTTGCAGGATGCGATCAGCAGCAGCACGATCGTGACGCCGGCCGACATCGACCGCTATCTGGATCTGAAACTGCAGCGCCGGGACATCCGCTATTTCGTGCTGCCGCGTCCGGCCCCGGAAGACAGCCAGGTCACCGACGCGCAAGTGCAGGATTACTACAAGGCGCACCAGGCGGATTTCATGAATCCGGAACAGGTGTCGCTGAAATACATCGAAGTGAATGGCGCGGATCTGAAAGCCGATACGCAACCCACCGATGAAGAACTGAAAAAGCGCTATCAGAGCGAACTCTCTCGTTTCGGCATGCCGGAAGAGCGCGAGGTGTCGCACATCCTGATCAACGTGCCGAAAAACGCCACGCCCGCGCAGCAGAAAGCCGCGCTGGAAAAAGCCGAGAAAATCGCTGCCGAAGCCACGCCGGCCAACTTCGCCAAGCTGGCCCAGCAGGATTCGGACGACTTGGGTTCCAAACTGCAAGGCGGCGACCTGGGCTGGTTGCAGAAAGGCGTGACCAATCCCGCGTTCGATGCGGCGATGTTCGCGCTGCAGAAAGGACAGATCTCCAAACCGGTGCTGTCCGACGAGGGCTATCACATCATCTACCTGCGCGACATTCGCAGCGGCCAGACCAAGCCGTTCGAGCAGGTGCGCGATCAATTGCTGAAAGAAGCCACCACCGGTGAGCGCGATCGCGTCTACAACGAAACGGCCGGCAAGATGACCGACCTGACCTCGCAGAATCCCGGCTCGCTGGAGCCCGCCGCGCAGGCGCTGAAGCTTGAGATCAAGGAAACGCCGCTGTTCGGTCGCCAGGGCGGGCAGGGCATCGCCGCCAATCCGAAGCTGGTGGCCGCGGCGTTCTCCAACGACGTGCTCGTGGCCGGCAACAATTCGCCGCTGATCAATCTCGGCAAGAACGATTCTGTCGTCGTGCGCGTGGACAGGCACGTGCCGGCCTCGGTCAAGCCGGTCGCCGAAGTGCATGACGCCATCGTGCAGAAGATCCTGGACCAGCGCATTGCCGAAGCGGCCAGCAAGAAGGCCGATGTACTGGTGCAGCGTCTTGGCAAGGGCGAAGACATCGCCGCCGTGGCCAAGGCCGAGCATGCCGACCTGCAGAGCGTGAACCAGGCGCAGCGCGTGCAGCAGGGCGTACCGCAACCCGTGCTGACGCAGGCGTTCAAGACGCCGCATCCGGCGGCCGACGGCAAACCGCAGTACGCCAGTGTCGCGCTCGATCACGGCAGCTACGCCATCCTGGCCGTGGACAAGGTGCAAGGGGGCGATCTGTCCAAGCTGACCGCCGACGACCGCCAGCAGCTCTATCGCCAGATGGTGCAGGTCTACGCGGCGATGGAAGCGCAGGGTCTGGTCGACATGCTCAAGTCCAAGGCGAAGATCGAGGTCGCCAAGGACCGCATGTAATCAAGCGCAAACGATCGCGCAAAGAAAAGGCGGCTCGGAAGGGCCGCCTTTTTTCGTTGAACGATGTGGAACAGTGATTCGGCTGCTCGACGTCAGTGCTTGCCGGACGAACCGACCTTGAGCATCTGACCCGGCTTCAGCGCCTTGCCATGCAGATGATTCAAGCGCTCGAGCGTGCTGACGCTGGTGGAATAATTGCGCGCGATCTGCCATAGGCTTTCGCCGGGACGCACGACGTGTGTGCTTGCGTGACGCGGCGCTTGCGCCTGGTCTTCATCATCCTGTGCCTTGTCCGCCGCATAGGGT
Organism: Dyella sp.; assembly: GCF_051954575.1. Classification (GTDB taxonomy): domain Bacteria; phylum Pseudomonadota; class Gammaproteobacteria; order Xanthomonadales; family Rhodanobacteraceae; genus Dyella_B. The sequence continues at coordinate 32,210 of NZ_JBQCHP010000026.1, forward strand.
GCATGCAGGGGAACCGTGGACGAAACGCTGGCGGTCATGTCCTGCGCGTTGGCGATCTGCATGGCGTTGCGCAGTTGTTCGGCGTTGCGATGCGGCATCAGCAGGTGCCCGGGGCCGTCCGTGTCCAGAAAATTGCTTTGCAGCGCGGGGTTCAGCCGCTTCAGAGCATCTGTATCCATGCCCGCATGATCCGCCGCGACGGACAAGGACATGCTGCGGTTCACCTCCACCGTTTCCAGATGCTGGTCGGCAGGCAGGGTGGGCAGATCGACGCGGAAGCGCGAGGGATCGCGCACCACGCAGGAGATGGCCAGCAATTTGGTGAGATGCTCGCGGGTAATACGCGGCACCGGCAATTTCGGAATGGCCGGTTCGTCCGGCGGCGTACCATGCTGCTGCACCAGGCGTTGCACGCCGAATTCGCCGCGATTGAAGGCGTAGTCGACCAAGCGCCAGTCGTGCAACTGGTTGTAATAGTCATGCAGCATGTGCATCACGCCATCGGTCGAGGCGGAGGTATCCAGCCGGCCGTCGTAGCCGCGCTCTACATGCAGGCCCATCACACGCGCCGTGCTTTGCACCAGCTGCCACATGCCGGCAGGTAGATTGCGATGGCCCGGCACGGGGCGATACTGGCTTTCCACCCACGGCAGCAGCACGAATTCACCTGCCACGTCATATTTCTCGGCCGCTTGCTGGACGTAGACGATCTGCGGCAACGCATCGCTCATTTGTGCTTCGAAGCGTTGCGGATTCTGCGTGTAGCGATGCGCCCACACCATGATCTGCGGATCCGCATCGCAATCGGACATGACGAAACTGCCGCGCAGCTTGTCCCACACATTGGCGGTGGTCACCTCGGGCGTGCTCTGCGGCGCTTGTATCTGCGGCGAAGGCAAGGATGGTGCGGGTGCCGGAATCGACGCTGGCGCAACCTTCGCTGGAATGTGGCCCGACTGGTTCACGGAGGGCGTGGCGCATGCGGTCAAAAGCGAGGCCAACGCAGCGGGCAGAAGTCGTCGTGTGTGCTTCATGCGCGGAACGCATCCTTGGCCGAGCGCAATGCCGCGAAGCGGGCGACCGGATCGTTGGCGGCGCCATGCCGATTGCACCAGTCGATGACGCTTTCGCTGTCGACGCGCAGGAATGGATTGCAGGCCAGCTCGCTCGACAGCGGTGCCGGCACGCTTGGTTGATGCTGCGCACGCAGGCGCGCCACTTCATCCACGCGCTGCTGCAGGGCGAGGTTGTCGGGCTCCACCGATTGCGCGAAGCGGCCGTTGGCGGCGGTGTATTCGTGGCCGCAGCAGACCAGCAGATCACCCGGCAACGAAGCGATGCGCTGCAGCGAGGACAGCATTTGCGCCGGTGTGCCTTCGAACAGCCGACCGCAGCCGAGACTGAACAGCGTATCGCCACACAACAGCACACCGGCGCCCGCGTACACGATATGGCTGAGCGTGTGTCCAGGCACCGCCATCACCTGGAAGCGCGCGAACGGCTGCGTCAGCACCACGGTGTCGCCATCCTGCAGTCGATGGGTGGCGATCGCGATGCGGGCGTCGTCGGGCGCGTAGATGGGCACGTCGTAGGTTTTGCGCAGCGCTTCGGCGCCGCCGATGTGATCGTTGTGATGGTGCGTCAGCAGAATCGCGCACAGCTTGAGCTGGCGTGCGCGCAGGGCCGTTTCCACCGGCGCCGCTTCGCCGGGATCGACCACGATGGCATCACCGTTGTCATCGTGCAGCAACCAGATGTAGTTGTCGGCAAGCGCCGGTAACGGTACGACGTGCAAGGGCGATCTCCGCTGTTGCGGATGCGCCCGCCGCTGTTGCATGGTGAGCACACAGGCTCATGCAGCACGGCCGGCACATCCTTCGTATCGACTGACGCAGGCGTCCGGCTTGCGCGAGATCGACGACTATAAGGCCCCGGGTGTCCCCGGTTCGTTAGATATGCGTTAACCAGAGACCCGCCTGATTTGCGTTGTGCCGTGGTTCGTCTTTGTCGGAGGCTGGTTAATATCTCGGGGGGTGCTTCGCCTGGCCCTGGCGGCCGCCAGGTAACCAGGCGTAAGGACCAACCGCTAAACTCCCTCCCATAGCTTCAGACAGGCCTTCAGTAGATGCGACAGCGCGCCCAGGACATCTATGCAAGTGCGCCCATGCGTAGTCTGCTGGCCGATGAGACGGTCGCGTACATGCCCGACGTCCGCCGCTGCGCCGGTTCCCGGGCATTGCTGCTCTCGGCCGCGGCGGCCGACGGCCCGCCGAACCCGCCGTACCTGGGGCAATGGGTTACGTTGCGCCTGGCGGAAGGGCGCCTGGGAGGGGACGTCTCGGCCAGTGCGAACGAGCCGCTGCCGTTCCTGGACGGAGCGTTCGACCTGATCCTGCTGCGCCATGCGCTGGAGCTGGTCCCGTTGTCGCTGGATGAGATCGTGCGCGTGCTGACGCCTGGCGGGCTGCTGGTACTGACTGGCATCAGCCCGCTCAGCGGATGGACGCCCTGGTGGCTCTGGCGCACGCGTGGTAGCGCCGCGCACGCCAGGTCGCCCCTAGAGCTCGCCGCGCGCCTGCGCCGTGCGGAAGTGCTGGTGGAGCGGGTGCAGCGGGTAGGGCAACTGCTGCCGCTGTCCAACGCCCCAACCGGCAAGACGCCGGGCTGGCTCGGCGGCGGCTACGTGCTGGTCGCGCGCAAGAAGGGGCCAGCGAGCGTGCCGATTCGGCTGCGTCCCAAGCCCGCGACGGCGCCGGTACGCGCGGGACTTGCGCCTGGTGCGCGCCGCAGTTCGGTAAGCTGAGTCATTTCCCCGATCAAAAGAACACAAAACGGAGCCGAACGAGTGGCGGAAGTGGAAGCGTTTACCGATGGCGCATGCCTCGGCAATCCTGGCCCGGGAGGATGGGCGGCCCTGTTGCGAGCCAAGGGCACCGAACGGTTGCTGAGCGGTGGCGAGGCGCAGACCACCAACAACCGCATGGAACTGCTCGCCGCCATTGAGGCGCTCGAAGCGCTCAAGCGGCCCTGCCAGGTGGTGCTTACTACCGATTCGCGCTACGTCATGCAAGGCATCGAGGAATGGGTGCCGCGCTGGATCAGCAACGGTTGGCGCACCGCCGACAAAAAGCCGGTCAAGAACCAGGATCTATGGGAGCGGCTGGCGAGCGCCGCCGCGCCGCATAAAATTCGCTGGCAGTGGGTGCGCGGTCATAGCGGGCATGATGAAAACGAGCGGGTGGATCAGGCCGCGCGGCAGCAGGCGGAACAATTCAGGAAATTGGCATGAGACAGATCTTTCTCGATACGGAGACCACGGGCCTTGAAGTACGACAAGGGCATCGCCTGATCGAAATCGCCTGCGTGGAAATGGTCGAGCGCCGGCTGACCGGCCGGCATTACCAGACCTATCTCAATCCCGAGCGTGCGATCGACGAAGGCGCGCGCGAAGTCACCGGCATCGCCGACGAATTCCTGCTCGACAAGCCGCGCTTCCCTGAAATCGTGGATGAATTCCTGGCCTTCATCGATGGCGCCGAGCTGATCATCCACAACGCGGCGTTCGACGTGGGCTTCATCAACGCGGAACTCGCGCGCATCGGTGCGCACTACGGCTGCCTGGCCGATCGCTGCAACGTGCTCGATACCTTGGCGATGGCGCGCGAACGCTATCCCGGCCAGCGCAACAGCCTGGACGCGCTATGCAAACGCCTGGGCGTCGACAATTCCGCGCGCGATCTGCACGGCGGCCTGATCGACGCGCAACTGCTGGCGGACGTCTATCTGGCGATGACCTCCGGCCAGGTTGTGCTCGACCTCGGGTTCGACGGCAGCGCGGAAACCAGCGGCGTTCGCGCGGTGATCGCGCCGGTGGTGTTGGCGCGGCGGCCGCGTGTGCTGCGTGCGAGCGAGGAAGAAATCGGCGCGCATATGCGCCGGCTGGATGCGCTGGATAAAAGCGCGGGCGGGCAGTCGATCTGGCGCAAGCAGGAGCTTGAGGTCAAGCAGGAATTGGGAGCCTAAGCTTGAGCTCGCCGCCCCGGCGAACGCCGGGGCCCAACGACTTTTGCTTTATCCCAAAATACGGTGCACCACTCAGTGAACCCGCACCAGAATCGCCGTGATGTTATCGGTGCCGCCGTTCTCCAGCGCCGCCAGCAGCAGGTGATCCAGGCATTCCTGCGCCGCCAGATCGCGCCGCGCCATGATCGCTTCGATGGCGCGATCGTTCACTTCCTCGGTCAAGCCGTCGCTGCACACCAGAAAGCTCGTCCTGGGTTCGAGCCGCCCCTTCGCCATGCTGATGTGCAATTGCTCCAGTGCCGTGATGCCTAGCGCCTGGGTGAGAATATTGCGCTGCGGATGGCGCTTCGCCTGCGTCTCGTCGATCGCGCCGGACTCGACCAGCCGCTGCACCAGCGAATGATCATGGCTGATCTGCCGCAGGCCATCCTTCCACTGATAGATGCGGCTGTCACCCACCCAGGCCACTTCGTATTCCTGCTCGGAAAAACGGATCGCGGCGACGGTGGTGCCCATCGGCAGGGCATCGTCATAACGCTGCGCATACTCCAGCAGCCGCGCCGCCGCACCGTGCACTGCTTCCGCCAGCGGCGCGCCCTTGCGCACCGACGCCACGATCGCATCCCGTGCCAGCGCCGAGGCCACTTCGCCATGCTGATGCCCGCCCATGCCATCGGCGACCAGAAACAGGCCGAGCGCCGCATCGGCATAGTAGGTGTCTTCATTGCGCGTGCGGCGCAAACCGACATGGGTTCCGTGTCCGAATTCGATCATGGGCATTCGCTGGATGGATGGGCGCAGCATGCCGGATGTACTGGCGTGGCGCAAAGAATTTGCGATGTTGTTCGCACCCCAATTGTCCGGAGAAATCTGCGCCAAAGCGGAGGGTTTTTGTCCGCCAGTTACAAAAAAACGCCCTGCAAGGGCGTTTTTTTGTAACTGGCGGAGAGGGTGGGATTCGAACCCACGGTACGCTTACACGTACGCCTGATTTCGAGTCAGGTACATTCGACCACTCTGCCACCTCTCCGAAAAGGTGCGCGTGGGCCTGCGCGAGCCGAGCATGATACGTGTTGGGCGGGGTTGTGACAACAGGTGGCGGGGTTATTCGGCTCTTGGAGCCAAGTTACTGTCGAGGCGGGTCGCCAACCGCTGGGTACGGGGCAGGTAGTGGTGATCCGGATCCAGCGACACCGCCACGTAGCGCGACCGCCCGACGATTTCCTTGCGTGGAAAGAAGCCGAAGTAGCGTGAATCCATGCTGTTGTCGCGGTTGTCGCCCAGCAACAAATATTGGCCGGCAGGGACGGTCACCGGCCCGAAGTTGCGGGCATCGCTGGGGTAGTAGCGCGACAGGCGGATCAGGTGCTGTACGTGGCCCAGTTGTTCCACTTCGTAGCGGGCCGGGTCCTGCAGGTCATCATGGATGCCGGTGACGGTGGCGGGGCTGTAGCGGGCGGGAACGCCGTTGACGTAGAGCACGTTGTCGCGCATGGCCACTTCGTCGCCGGGGACGCCGATGACGCGCTTGACCAGTTTCTCGTCGGCGGCGTGCGAGTCGAGCACCACGATGTCGCCGCGTTGCGGATCGGCCAGGTGCATCAGCGATAGATGGGTGAAGGGGAGGCGGATGTCGTAGGCGGCCTTGTCGACCACGATGCGGTCGCCGATCTGGATGGTCGGCTGCATCGAGCCTGTCGGCACCACGTTCCAGTCGGCGAGCGCGCTGCGGAACATCAGCATGCCGAGCATGAAGACGATGAAGCCCTTGTTCTGCGAAAGCATGGACAGCAGGCGGCGCATGGTCATCCCCTTCGGTTGAGGTCTCCCGGAATGGACCGTGTGCTTGGCGGCGAGTTTCCTCGCGGCGAAAAGAAAACGGGGCGATGTCGCCATCGCCCCGTTGCTTGTTCAAGCCGCAGCTTTCTTCTTCGCCAACCGCAGCCAGGTATCGACCACGGTATCCGGATTGAGCGATACCGATTCGATGCCCTGGTCCATCAGCCATTCGGCCAGATCCGGATGGTCGGACGGGCCCTGTCCGCAGATGCCCACGTACTTGCCGCGGGCTCGCGCGGTCTTGATCGCCATCGCCAGCAGCTTCTTCACCGCCGGATCGCGTTCGTCGAACAGGTGCGCGACCACGCTGGAATCGCGATCCAGGCCGAGCGTGAGCTGGGTGAGATCGTTCGAACCGATCGAGAAACCATCGAAGATGTCGAGGAATTCGTCGGCTAGCAGGGCGTTCGACGGCAGCTCGCACATCATGATCACTTTGAGATCGTGCTCGCCCTGCTTGAGACCGTTCTTGTTCAGCACCTCGACCACCTTGCGGCCTTCATCGAGCGTGCGCACGAACGGAATCATCACCCATACATTGGTGAGACCCATCACTTCGCGCACGTGCTTCACTGCCTTGCATTCCAGCCCGAACGATTCGGCAAAACCCGCATCGACGTAACGGCTGGCGCCGCGATAGCCGATCATCGGGTTTTCTTCGTGCGGCTCGTAGCGCTGGCCGCCGAGCAGGTTGGCGTATTCGTTGGATTTGAAATCCGACAGGCGCACGATCACCGGCTTGGGATACACCGAGGCCGCGATGGTGGCGATACCTTCGGCAAGACGGTCGACGTAGAAGCTCACCGGATCCTTGTAGCCGGCGATGCGTGCATCGATGCGCGCCTTGGTTTCCGCATCCTGCTTGCCGTATTCGAGCAAGGCCTTGGGATGCACGCCGATATGGCTGGCGATGATCATTTCCAGTCGCGCCAGGCCGATGCCGGCGTTGGGCAGCATGCCGAAGTCGAACGCGCGTTCCGGGTTGGCCACGTTCATCATGATTTTCAGCGGCGCTTCCGGCATCGCGCCGAGATCGGCGGTGACGCGGTCGAACTTGAGCTGGCCTTCGTAGATCACGCCGGTGTCGCCTTCGGCGCAGGACACCGTGACGTCGTGACCATCAGGAATGGTATCCAGCGCATGGCCGGTGCCGACCACCGCAGGCACACCCAGTTCGCGCGCGATGATCGCCGCATGGCAGGTGCGGCCGCCGCGATTGGTGACGATGGCCGAGGCGCGTTTCATCACCGGCTCCCAATCGGGATCGGTCATGTCGGCGACGAGCACGTCGCCGGGCTGCACTTTGTTCATATCGGCCAACGAACGGATCACGCGCGCCTTGCCGGTGCCGATCTTCTGGCCGATCGCGCGGCCTTCGGCCAGCACTTTGCCTTTTTCGTTGAGGTGGAAGCGTTCCAACTGCATCGCATGCGCGCGCGACTTCACCGTTTCCGGACGCGCCTGCACGATGTAGAGCTTGCCGGTATGGCCGTCCTTCGCCCATTCAATGTCCATTGGACGCTGGTAGTGGTGCTCGATCACCAGCGCCTGCTTGGCCAGTTCCTGCACGTCTTCGTCGGTGATGCAGAAACGGTGGCGATCGGCGGCGGGTGTTTCCTCGATGCGCACGCGCTCGCCGGGCTGGTCCGAATACACCATGCGCTGCTGCTTGGCGCCCAGGCTGCGGCGCAGAACGGCCGGCTTGCCGGCTTTCAGCGTGGGCTTGAACACGTAGAACTCATCCGGGTTCACCGCGCCTTGCACCACCATTTCGCCCAGGCCGTAGCTGCCGGTGACGAACACCACTTCGCGGAAACCCGATTCGGTATCCAGCGTAAACAGCACGCCGGAAGCACCAACATCGGAACGCACCATCAACTGCACGCCGGCGGAGAGGAATACGTCTTCGTGCTTGAAGCCCTGGTGCACGCGATAAGCGATGGCGCGATCGTTGTAGAGCGAGGCGAAGACTTCCTTCACCTTGTGCAGCACGTCGTCGATGCCGACCACGTTGAGAAAGGTTTCCTGCTGGCCGGCGAACGACGCATCCGGCAGGTCTTCGGCAGTGGCCGAGGAACGCACCGCCACGGCAATGTTGTCGGTGCCGGCGTCCTTGCACAGTTTGACGTACGCGTCGCGGACGGCTTTTTCCAGCTCGGCGGGCAGGGCGGTGTCGACGATCCAGCCGCGGATTTCCTTGCCACCCTTGACCAGTTCGTCCACGTCGTCCACATCGAGCGTGGCGAGGCGATCGGCAATACGCTTGGAAAGGCCGCTTTTTTCCAGATACTCCTGAAAGGCTTGCGCGGTGGTGGCGAAGCCGCCGGGCACAGACACCCCGAGCTGGGCCAGGTTGCCGATCATCTCGCCGAGCGACGCGTTCTTGCCGCCGACCTTGCCAAGGTCGGTCATGCGCAGTTGGTCGAGCCAAAGCACCAGGTCGTTCAAGGGGATCTCCTCAAGAGCTCGCAATGGAAAAGCGGGGAGCGGCGCGGAACAAAGCCGGCTGCACAAGACTGGTATTGTCCGCCGCCAATGGTGCGCGGCACAAGAAGACCATTGCTGCATCGAGCCGCGCCACCTGCATACCAGTCAGTAAAAAGTCAAGCAACGACAAGGTTTCCTGCTTGGGTTATGGTGCGAGACAGGCATCCCGACCGCCCACGGACCACGTATGCAACGCTCGGTTTTTTTCATATCCGATTCCACTGGTATTACGGCCGAGACGATCGGAAACAGCATTCTTGCGCAGTTCGAAGGCGTGCGCTTCGAAAAGCACCGGCTGCCGTTCATCGACAATGCGCAGAAGGCCGAGAATGCCGCGCTGCGCATCAAGACCCGGTATGCGCAGAGCGGGCAGCGGCCGATCGTGGTCAACACCATGGCCGATCCGGCGCTGTGCGAAATCGTCGCCACCAGCGGCGCCTTGATGCTGGATGTGTTCGCCCCCTTCATCGGCCCGCTTGAAGACGAACTGGGCACACGCCACTCCGGCGCGGTGAACCGTTCCCACGGCCTGGTGGATTTCGCCAAGTACGAGGCGCGTATCAACGCGACCAACTACGCCCTGAGCCACGACGACGGCCTGGCGGTGGATTACGCGCAGGCCGATCTGATCCTGATTGGCGTATCGCGTTCGGGCAAAACGCCCACCTGTTTGTACATGGCCTTGCATTATGGGGTCTGCGCCGCCAACTATCCCCTCACCGAGGAGGATCTGGAAAAGCTCGAACTCCCGGCGCGTCTGCGTGCTTACAAGAACCGCCTGTTCGGCCTCACCATCGAACCCCAGCGCCTGGCGCAGATTCGTGAAGAGCGGCGCCCGGGCAGCCGCTATGCCAACCTTAAGCAATGCCGGTGGGAACTGGAGCAGGCCGATCGCTTGATGCGCCAGGCCGGCATCCAGTCCCTCAACACCACGCACGTGTCGATCGAAGAGATTGCGAGCAAAATCCTCGATCAATTCGGCATCGAAAAAACCATGTACTGACGAGGACCCCACCCAAGCTCATGAGCGTCGTACTCGACCGCCGCACCGCCTTGTTGCCAGGACGTTTCGAGTTCCTAATGGGACTCTATGCCGAAAACTATCATCGGCTGACGCACCTGTTCGCGCCGCAGCAGCTGGCGCTGGGCAGCTACGTGTCGGATGTCGACGACGGCCTTCCGGTGCACCTGGTGCTGCAGGAACGCCATCCCTATACGCTGGAACTGGAACTCACCTACGGTTTCGTCGACACCCAGACCGGGCATCGATCGCCTTCGGCGCAACTGCGCATGTACCACGATGCGCACGTGGCCGAAGCGCTGCATTGCCATCCGGGTCGCCACCTGTGGCAGGTGCTCGGTCCGTTCCCGCTGGCGCATTCGGTGTTCCAGCATCGGCTGCAGATGAACAGCTTTCTCACGCGCTGGCTGGAATATCTGGCTGAACAGGGACACTCGGCCGGAACGCTCGAACGCGTCCCGTAGGCAGCGCTGAGGCGAAGCCGAACCCGAGCATCGCCATCTCTGGGATTCGAATCGATATATTTTTTCGCAGGCAACAAAAAACCCGCATAAGCGGGCTTCTTGGCGAACAATGGCGGAGCGGACGGGACTCGAACCCGCGACCTCCGGCGTGACAGGCCAGCATTCTAACCGACTGAACTACCGCTCCACGTTGTACAGCCAATCCAGCGGGCCAACTCACTAAGTCCTTTTCCACTCCGCCCGGTGTTCTGGGTTAAGAGTGGCGTCCCCACGGGGATTCGAACCCCGGTCGCCACCGTGAAAGGGTGATGTCCTAGGCCTCTAGACGATGGGGACGTATGTGTTGGTGGAGCCAGGCGGGATCGAACCGCCGACCTCCTGCATGCCATGCAGGCGCTCTCCCAGCTGAGCTATGGCCCCGCCGCTGGAAGCCCGAAAGAATAGGCTGGGTTCTGAATTCCGTCAAGCAATTTTTGTAAAAATTTTCATCGCAAATGAACTCGCTCGACGAGGTGATGAGATGCAGCGTCATCTGCGCGTCAGGTTAAGCTGTGATCGAAACGTCCTCATGAGCGCGGCATGCACGACATCGGCTTCATTCGCGATCTTGCCTTAGTGATGCTCGTGGCGGGCGCCACGACGATCCTGTTTCAACGGCTGCGCTTGCCTGTGCTTCCCGGATACATCTTGGCCGGCATCGTGATCGGTCCGCACACGCCGGGCGTGCTGGTGGCTGATGCGCGCGCGATCAGCGACATCTCCAACCTTGGCGTGGTGCTGTTGATGTTCACGCTGGGGCTGGAGTTCAGCGTGCGCAAGCTGCGCCAGGTGGGCGGCAGCTTGTTGCTGATCACCGTGATCGAAGTAGGCTTCATGCTGTGGCTGGGCTATCAGCTTGGTTTGCTGTTCGGCTGGGGCAGCCGCAATGCGCTGTTTCTGGGCGCGATCATGGCGTTGTCCTCCACGATGGTGGCCACGCGTGCGCTGGCGGAAAACGGCTTCAGCCAATGGCCGTTCGCACGCCTGGTGGTGGGCATGCTGGTGGCCGAAGACATGCTGACCATCGTGCTGCTCACCCTGCTCACCGCCATTGCGATCAGCGGCACGGTGGAAACCGGAACGGCGTTCGCCGTGGTGGGTCATCTGGGTTTGTTCGTGGTGGCGGGCATGATCGTCGGCTTGTTGTTGCTGCCGCGCCTGGTGGATTACGTGGCCGGCTTCGACCGCGACGAAACCTTGCTGGTAAGCGTGCTGGGCATCTGCTTCGGTACCAGCCTGCTGGCGGCGTGGCTGGGTTTCAGCGTGGCACTGGGTGCATTCCTTGCCGGCGCGGTGGTGGCCGAGGCGCATAGCGCGTCGCGCGTGGTGCACTTGGTTGAGCCGTTGCGCGACATGTTCGCAGCGCTGTTTTTCGTGGCGATCGGCTTGAAGATCGATCCGGCCCAGCTTGCGCATTACGCATTGCCGGCGGTGGCGATCGCCTTGATCGTGATGCTCGGCAAGAGCCTGGTGTGCAGCGTGGGCATGTTCTTCATCGGTCACGATCTGCGCACCTCGCTGCGGGCGGGATTGTGCATGGCGCAGATCGGCGAGTTTTCGTTCGTGATCGCCACCCTTGGACTCACGCTGCGCGCAGTGGACGATTTCATCTATCCCACCGCGGTGGCGGCCGCCTTGATCTGCATGGTCGCCTCGCCCTATCTGCTTCGCTCCGCGGATCTGCTCGCGCACGTGGGCAAGCGCGTGATTCCGCGGCCGTTGCGATTGCTGATCAGCAGTTACAGCGGATGGCTGGAAAACCTTCGGCCCGTCAACGAGAACGCGGTGCTGGCGCAGATGTTTCGCCGGCTGCTGTGGCATATCGCGATCAATATCGCGCTGGTCGTCACCTTGTTCGTGATCGGCGCATACGTCAATGCGCATAACGCGGCCTGGTTCGAGCGTTGGGGCTTCGGGCGCGACATGCGGCATTCGATGATCTGGGCGTGCGCGCTGTTCCTGTCGCTGCCGCTGCTGATCGCGGTGTACCGCAAGGCCGAAGCCTTAGGAATGCTGCTGGCGGAGCTGGGCATACGCGAGCGTTTCGCCGGTGCCTATACGCAGGCCATCCGACAGGTTCTGGCGAAACTGATTCCGCTGGCGACCTTGCTGGTGCTGGCGCTGCTGGTAGGCGTACTCGGGTCGACGATTTTGCCGCCACGCGGCGTGGCGATTTCCCTGGTTGGCGTGTGCGTATTGCTGGCCGTCATCCTGTGGCGCGGCCTGGTGAAGGTTCACGCAAGATTGCAGGCCGCATTGCGGGAGACGCTGGAAAAACCTTCATCTCCTCCTAACGAATCGAGCTGAATGCGGCGCTGCGCACACTTGAGCACCTGAACTTTCCGCAAGAGCGGGGGTCCATCTCGAATCGTCGTTGCCAAGACCGGACTGGACACCGCACAATGCGGGGCCAGCCTCCAATGGGGGAGGTCCGGCGCGGCACGCCGGCATATCCAAAGACTTTAGGGAGTTCCGAATGAAGCATTTTCTGCGACCCACGCTGACAGCAGCCGCGCTGGCCGTTGTGCTGGGCATGACCGCTGGCGCGCAGGCCCAGACGTCCAGCGCCGGTAGCACGAGCGCCGCCGCCGGCCCGGTCGACAAGATCAAGGCCAGCACCGTGGTGGGCTATGAGCTGGCGGGTTCCGTGCCGCCGATCATGCGTGAAGCCGTGGATCCGGCGACCGTGGCCAAGGCCGTCCAGGACGCGCTTTCCGGCAAGAAGCCGCCGATGGCCGAGCAGGAGTTCAACGCCACCGCCCAGGCTTTCGAGGCGCAGCTGCGCGCCAAGGCCAAGTCCGAGTTCGACGCGGCTTCCGCCAAGAACAAGGCTGAAGGCGACGCCTTCCTCGCCAAGAACAAGAGCGCCGCGGGCGTGAAGACCACCGCCTCCGGCCTGCAGTACCAAGTGATCACCCAGGGCACCGGCGCTCGTCCGGGTCCGAACGACACCGTGAAGGTGAACTACAAGGGCACCTTCGTGAACGGCGAAGTGTTCGACAGCTCCGAGAAGAACAACCCGCCGGGACCGACCTCGATCCCGCTGGCGCGCGTGATCCCGGGCTTCCGCGAAGGCCTGCAGCTGATGCAGGTGGGCGGCCACTACAAGTTCTTCATTCCGCCGAACCTGGCTTACGGTGCGGAGCCCAATCGTCCGTTCCCGCCGAACGCCACGCTGATCTTCGACATCACCCTGGTAAGCACCGGCCCGACGCCGGCTGGTGCGTCGCAGGGCGGCAGCGAAGGCGGTGCCGACGGCAAGTAATCGCCGCGGTACGCAAGCGAGCTTTGCATGAACGGGGCGCGAACGATTCGCGCCCCGTTTGCGTTGCACGGGCACAAGCGCGCGTGTCGTTGACATAGGCGTTTCTTTTGGGGCTGTTAGAATCCTCGCCCCTTCATAAGGCGTTGATCCCCCGCGATGAAAGTCACCATTTTTGGTACCGGTTATGTGGGCCTGGTTACCGGAGCCTGCCTGGCCGAGATGGGCAATCATGTCGTTTGCGTAGATATCGACGAAAACAAAGTAGGGCGCCTGCGTCGCGGCGAAATCCCGATTTTCGAACCCGGCCTCGAACCCATCGTGCGGCGCAACTACGCCAATGGGCAGCTTGAATTCACCACCGATGCGGCAATCGCCATCGCGCACGCGCAGATCATTTTCATCGCCGTAGGCACGCCGCCGGACGAAGACGGCAGCGCCGACCTGCAATATGTGTTGAGCGTGGCGCGCACCATCGGGCGCCATCTGGATCGCTATGCGGTGATCGTCAACAAATCCACAGTGCCGGTAGGTACGGCCGATCGCGTCCGCGCGGCGGTGGCGACGGAGCTGGCAGCGCGCGGCGCCGAGATCGAACTCGACGTCGCCTCCAATCCCGAATTTCTCAAGGAAGGTGACGCGGTCGAAGATTGCCTGCGCCCGGACCGTATCGTGATCGGCTCCTCCAGCGCACGTGCGATCGCCTTGTTGCGCAAGTTGTATGCGCCGTTCAATCGCAACCACGACCGCACGGTGGTGATGGACGTGCGCTCCGCCGAGCTGACCAAGTACGCGGCCAACGCCATGCTGGCCACCAAGATCAGTTTCATGAACGAGATCGCCAACATCGCCGAGCGCGTGGGCGCGGACGTGGAACTGGTGCGCCAGGGCATCGGCTCGGATCCGCGCATCGGCTATCACTTCATCTATCCGGGCGCCGGCTATGGCGGCTCGTGCTTTCCCAAAGACGTGCAGGCGCTGGAGCGCACGGCGCGTGCGGTGGGCTACGACGCGCGCTTGCTCGGCGCAGTGGAAGCAGTCAACCGGGATCAGAAGTTAAAGCTGTTCGACTTCATCCAGCGATACTTCAACGGCGACGTGCGTGGCCGGACGATCGCCCTGTGGGGCCTGGCGTTCAAGCCCAATACCGACGACATGCGCGAGGCCTCCAGCCGCCGCTTGATGGAAGCGTTGTGGGAGGCCGGCGCCAAGGTGCGCGCGTTCGACCCGGAAGCGCGCGAGGAAGTGCGGCGCCTGTATGGCGAGCGCGACGATCTGGTGCTGTGCGACAGCGCCTACCATGCGTTGGACGGGGCGGACGTGCTGGCGATCATTACCGAATGGAAGGCGTTCCGCAGTCCGGATTTCGCCCGCATTCGCGCCGTGCTCAAGGAACCGGCCATTTTCGACGGGCGCAATCTCTATGAGCCCACCGTGGTGGAAGAAGCCGGCCTGGCTTACTACGGCATCGGCCGCGGGCGCAGCGTCGCACGGCCGGAGTGATCATGAGCGATACTGAAAAGCGTCTTACGGAGCTGGAAGTTCGGCTCGCTTTTATCGATGATGCCGTGCAGGCACTGGTGGCGGCCGATGCGGAGCAATCGCTGCGCATCGCCACGCTGGAACGCGTGATCCGCGATCTGCGCAGCGAGCTGGAAACGGTGCGCCTCGGGCAAGGGCCCGATCCGCACAGCGAACCGCCACCTCCGCACTACTGAAACGCTTCACCTCATAAAACGCAGCAACGCAACACCGGATTCGATCATGGCCGATTCACTGCGAGATCAGCTCTTGAAGAGCGGCATCGTCAAGCAAATCAAGGACGAGAAGCGCCAGCAGCAACCCGTTCCCAAACCGCATACGTCATTCGCCAAAGGCAAGCCGCCGCACAAGCCGAAGCCGGCGCGCAACGATGGCGAGATCGACCTGGCCAAGGCCTATGCCGTGCGCGCGCAAACGGAAGCGCAGGAGCGCAAGCGCGCCGAGCAGGAGGCGGCCGAACAGGCGCGCCTGAAACGCGAGCGCAAGGCGAAAGTGCAGAAGCTGCTGGAAGGGCAGACGCTCAACAAGGCAGATGCCGACCAGGTGCGCCATTTCGAATACGGCGGCAAGATCCGACGGGTGTATGTGGACACCATGCAACTGGCTGATCTCAATGCCGGCAAGCTCGGTATCGTGCAGAACAGCGGCCGTTATCTGCTGGTGGCGCAGACGGTGGCCGAGCAGGTGCGTGAGGTCGATCCGCACTTGGTCGCGTTGTTGGTGGATCCGGCCTCGGCGGGTGTGGACGAGGACGGCATTCCGAATGACCTGATGTGGTGACGTAGGTTGGGGTGCAAACCCCAACATGACGTAGTGGCGAGTACTCGATGTTGGGGTTTGCACCCCAACCTACGCGTTACGCGTTTTCGATCCGCGACAATGCGGCATGGTCCCATCCGTTCTTGGGCAGGAAGCGCTCGCCGTAGCGCTTGGCCAGCGTTTCCAGTTTCTGCCGCATTTTCTCCGCGCCTTCGCTGTGCACGTACTGAATCGGACCGCCGCGGAACGGCGCAAAGCCGGTGCCGAAAATCACGCCCGCATCGAGCAGATCCGCATCGTCCACGACGCCATCGCCAAGGCAGGCGACGGCTTCGTTGACCATGGCCAGGATCATGCGGTCCTGCAGGTCCGGCGGTGGGGTGTAGTCCGGGTCCACCTGTGGCTTCTGCGGTTTGCCGTCCTGCCACGTATACAGACCCTGGCCATCTTTCTTGCCGCGCTTGCCGGCTTCGAGCTTGTCTTCCAAGCCCGGCGGCAGTTCCAGGCCGAGGAACGGCGCCAGTTCCTTGCCGACCGTTGCGCAGACGTCCAGGCCAACCGTGTCGGCCAGCTCGATCGGACCCATCGGCATGCCGAAGTTTTTCGCTTCCTTGTCGAGCACCGGCCCCGGTACGCCTTCGTTGTAGAGCCGCAATGCTTCGAGCAGATAAGGCATCAGGATGCGGTTGACCAGAAACCCCGGAGTGCCTTTGACCGCCACCGGTAATTTGCCGATCGCCTTGCAGAAGGCCATTGCACGTTTTTCCACGTGGGGATCGAGCGCATCGTGGCGCACCACTTCCACCAGCGGCATTTGCGCGACGGGATTGAAGAAATGCAGGCCGAGGAAACGCTGCGGCGACGCCAGGCGTTTGCGCAATTCGTCCAGCGGAATGGACGACGTGTTGCTGGCGAGGATGCCATTACGGCTGGCCAACTGCGGCTCGATCGTGGCGTACAGCGCTTCTTTCGCTTCGGGATTTTCGAAGATCGCCTCGATCGCCAGGTCGGCGCGCGCGGCGCCAGCGCCTTCCACGTCCGCGCGCAGGCGGCGGCGTGCTTCGTCCACTTTTTCCGGCGCTTTTAGTTTTTTCTCGTACAGCGCTTGCGCACGGTCGAGCGCAGGCTGGATGAATTTCATCTCGCGGTCTTGCAGCGTGACGTCGAAACCCTTGAACGCGGCCCACGCGGCGATATCGCCACCCATCACGCCGGCGCCGACCACGTGCACGGTGCGAATGCCGGCATCGACGTCGTTGCCCAGGCCTTTGAGGCGTTCCTGCAAAAAGAAGATGCGAATGAGGTTGCGCGCGGTGGCGGTTTCCGCCAGCTTCGCGACCGAACGCGCTTCGAGTTTCAGGCGTTGCTGGATGTTGCCGCCGCCGCGTTTCCAGACATCGATCAGGGCGAACGGGGCGGGGTAGTGTTCCTTGCGCACCTTGGCCGCGGTCTGCTTGATCACCATCGGCGCGAGGATCTGGCGCGCGAGCCAGGTGTTGGTCGCCCAGGCAGTGAGCCGTTGCGCAAACGGGCGCGCGTGGGGGTGGCGCAGCAGGGCGCGGGCTTCGGCCATCAGCTCATCCGGCCGTGCCAGCCGGTCGACCACGCCCAGGCTCTTGGCCTTGCGGGCGGAGAGGGCCTTACCGGTGAGCATGATCGGCAGTGCTTCGGGCGCACCGATCAGGCGTGGCAAACGGGCCGATCCGCCCCAGCCGGGATGGATGCCCAGCATGACTTCGGGCAGCCCGATCCGCGTTTTTTCGTCGTCCGCGGCAATGCGCTGCCGGCAGGCAAGGATCAGCTCGGTACCGCCACCCATGCAAGCGCCATGCACCGCGGCCACCGTGGGGCAGGGCAGGCGTGCCAGGGCGTCGAACGCGCGTTGGCCGTTCTCGATGTTTTCCAGCACCGTGCCGTGCTTGGCGTACTCGACGAATTCCTTGATATCGGCGCCGACCGCAAAGCCGTTCGCCTTGGCCGAATGGATGATCACCCCGGCGGGTTTCTCGATCGCCAGCCGTTCCACGATCTGCCCGAGCTCATCCAGCACTTCGCGGGAAATGGCGTTGACGCTGCTGCGGGCGCGGTCGAGGGTGAGGGTAACGATGCCGCTGTCATCCAGGCTCGTTTTCCAATGATGGAAGCGCAATCCTTCGAACATGGGGTATGAGGGGGATGGCTTAGGAGGCGTTCACCATACCGTCCCGCCGCGATGATTGCGAGACGTACCATTCGGATCGGTATGGGCCGGTATGCCGCATGGATCACGCCTCTGCGTTCCGGCTATTGCGCTTCCCGTGCGACTGCGTAACGTACGAGACGCGATAACTTCTTCCCGGGCGGTATGACTTCCCTGATGGCCCCTGCGCCGCTTGCCGGCAGCGATATCTACGAGCGCATCCTGACCGCCCCAGGCGGCCTGGTCGTGCTCGAGCACGTGGACAGCGATGCGGTCATCGAACAGTTCCGTGCGCTGGCGCGCCTGAATGGGCAATCGGTCTACCTGTGGCGACAAGAAACCGGCATGGAGAACCTACGCGAGGCGCATGCGGTGATTCCTGGTTCGCAGCGCCTGGGCAACGCTTTGCGTTATATCCAGCAAAGCATCCATTTCGGTATCTACCTCCTTGCGCCCTTTCCGTTGCCGCTGGTGCCGACGGACAGCGCCCTGCTGCGGCAACTCGCGCGCGCGCCGGCCGGCCACGTGCGCCGGGTGGTGTTGCTGGATGCGCCCGACTTATTGGTGTCGAGTATCGACGATGTCGCCGTAAGGCTGGGCAGCACGGCCAACACGATCCAGCGCCCACGCCTGCGTGACGGACGATGGCTGCTGTGACCACGACAACCTTTCAAGCCGGCATCCTGCTCGTGGCCTCGCAGCGCGAACTGCGCCGCGAGCTGTTCGACGTGCTCGACCGGGAAGGCCATCCCACCATCCATTCCGCCCGCGACACCACGCATGCGGCGATCTTGTTGGAAGGGCGCGATCCGCTGGCACTGATCGTGGTGGTCTTCGACGGCGACGGCCGCGCCAGTGTCGTCTTGTGCGAGCAACTGCGCCTGCTGCCTGCCTGCGCGGACGTGCCGATCATCGCAGTGCTGCTCGATGAGGCCGCGGTCAAGCCGTTGCAGTTGCCCGCCGCAGTCGGCAGCTGGGTCTACGCGTCGCAGATCGGCACGGAACTGATCGCGCGCTGGGAGCAACTGCACAACGGAAAGAGCAAGCCCATCGCCGAGTCCGCCGTGAACGTGCCGCAGGTTGCGGTTCCAGTTGCCTCCTCGCCGGCGAACGACTACCACTACCGCTTCGCGTTCGAAGAAAACGAGGGTGACTGGCTGATCGTCGATCCGGCCGCCGAGCGCGTGGTGGAAGCCAATCCGGCCTATATACGGCGTAGCGGACTGGCCAGCAGCCTGTTGACCGGCACGCCGCTGCCGGAAGTGCTGATTTTCGAATCGGTGAGCCTGGAGAAGGCGTTGTTCGACGCCGATCGAAGCTGGCTGCAGTGCCGACGCAAATCCATCCGCGGTTACGACATCGGCGAAGCCAATGTACGCCGCGTGCGCTACAACGGCCGCGACATGGCCGCCCTGCAGTTCCGCAGCGCCAGCGCCAGCGTGCGTCCAGGCGCTGCATTGGCGGTGCTGGCGCGCCTGTTCTCCGGCACGCACGACGACGCGAGCCTGCCGGAAACCGCCCGCTTGCTGCTAGACGAAATGGAGCTGGATTACCTCGCCGTGTGGTCGGCGCGGCCGGAAGAAAGCAGCGTGCCGGTGCAGATCGTGCAGCGTTGGCGGGGCGACGAACAGGTCTGGCCCGGCCCGCAGTTGCAGAGTTCGCTGCGCCTGGTGCTTGGCGGCCGCAGCTTGATGCATCCGAACGATGCGCGCCGGCTGGCCGATGTCGATCCGTTGATCGGGCTGCTGGGCTTGCGCGGCTTCGTCGGCTTGCCCCTGCTCGATGAACGGCACAGCGTGCTGGGTGCCTTGCTGGCGGGCAGTCGTCATCCCTTCAGCGACCCCGGCATCGTGGAGCCGGTGCTGCACTGCGCCGCCGCGCATTTTGCGCATATGCTGGAACTGCGCCGCACGCGCGAACAGGGACGGGCCGAAGGCCTGCTGGACGCGCTCACCGGTTTGCCTAATCGCCTGCTGTTCAATGATCGTCTCGATACCATCATTCGCGAAGCCAACCGCACCGGCGAAACCTTTGCGGTGCTGTTCGTGGACCTGGATCGCTTCAAGTTCATCAACGATACGCTCGGCCATGCCGTCGGCGATCAAGTCTTGGTGGCCGTGACGCAACGCTTGCGCAGCAGCGTGCGCGCGTCCGACACGGTGGCGCGCTATGCCGGCGATGAATTCACGATCGTGCTGCGCCACATCGTGAAGACTGACGACGTATTGCGCGTAGCGGAAAAAATCGTGCAGCTGATGGACGCGCCGCTGCATCTGGACGATGGTCCGGAACTGCAGGTGACGGCATCCATCGGCGTCAGCTTCTTTCCGGAAGACGCGCTGGATGCCGAAACTTTGCTCAAGCACGCCGACGAAGCGATGTACGCGGCCAAGAGCGCCGGCCGCAACAATTACCGCGTCTACGATGTCAGCCCCGCGCAAGAGCAGCAGAACGCCGCGTTGAAAGCGCGGCTGCGCCATGCCGAAGGCAACGGCGAGCTGCGTGTCTTCTATCAACCGCAGGTCAATGCGCAGACGGAAGACATCGTCGGCATGGAAGCGCTGCTGCGCTGGGAGCACCCGGAACTGGGCAACATCGGCCCCGGCTTCTTCATTCCGCTGGCGGAGGAAACCGGGCTGATCGTATCCATCGGCGAGTGGGTGCTGCGCACCGCCTGCAAGCAGGCCAAGGAATGGGACGACCGCTTCGGCCTGCGCCTGCGGCTGGGCGTGAATCTTTCCGCGGTGCAGCTCATGCAGCCGGACCTGCCGGAGATCGTGGGCACGGTGCTGGAGGAAACCGGGCTCGATCCTGGCCTGCTGGAACTGGAAGTCACCGAAAGCATCAGCATCAAGGCCGCGCCGAACCTGATGGAGAACATGCAGCGGCTGCACAAGCTAGGCTGCCATATCGCCATCGACGATTTCGGCACCGGCGCGGCCTCGCTGGATTACCTGCGCAAGCTGCCGGCCGACCGCATCAAGATCGACCAGAGTTTCGTGCGCAACATCGGCGTGGACCCGGACGACGAGGCGATCGTGCGCGCCACCATCGAAATGGCCCACCGCCTGAAGCGCGGGGTGGTGGCCGAGGGCGTGGAGATCGAGCAGCACCTGCAGTTCCTGCGCGCCAACCACTGCGATGAACTGCAGGGCTACCTGTTCTGCCGGCCGCTGCCGCAGGCCAGTTTCGAGCGTCTGCTGGGCGAGCGTGAGCGGCTCTTGTCCGAACAGGGCCTGTCTGCGGTCATGGCGTAAACTCTACGCCCGCTTGAGCCACATCCGGACAGCCCTAACTTAGAATACTGATGGACTCGGTGTTCCCTGCTGAACTTGCAGGCGGGCGGCGGGTCAGAGCAGCTCATCCATCCGACGGGGAACGCATCCCGGCATGGTCCAGTGACGAAGGAGACGGCCCGGATGGGCGACAACGAACTCGATAGTGCGCTGGTTGAGCGTGTACAGAACGGAGACAGGCGCGCCTTCGATCTCCTCGTACGCAAGTATCAGAACAAGGTCATCGGCCTTATTTCCCGCTACGTGCACAACGCCGCCGAATGCGAAGACGTGGCGCAGGAGGCGTTCGTGCGGGCGTGGCGGGCGATCGGCTCGTTCCGCGGCGAGAGCGCTTTCTATACTTGGATGTACAAAATTGCGGTGAACACGGCCAAGAACCACCTGGTGGCGATGGGCCGCCGGCCGCCGACCGACGACATCGCGATCGAGGACGCGGTCTATGTACCCGGCGCCGACCGCATGCAGGAAAGCGCCACTCCCGAACGCGAATTAATGCGACAGGAAATTGAACAAACGGTATTCGCCACTGTCCAAGCCTTGCCCGAGGAGCTGCGGACGGCCATCACGCTACGTGAAGTGGAAGGCCTCAGCTACGAAGAGATCGCCGAGGCCATGGGCTGCCCGATCGGAACGGTGCGTTCACGCATCTTCCGGGCACGCGAGGCGATCGACGAAAAGTTGCGGCCGTTGCTTTCAGACCGCGAGGATCGAATGTCATGACTGAAGCCAACATGGAAAATCTTTCCGCGGCCATGGACGGTGAGCTGCCCAGGGAAGAACTGCGTTTCTTGCTGCGCAGGCTCGATCACGATGCTTCGATGCAGCGGACCTGGGCGCGCTATCACGTGGCCGGCGAAAGCCTTCGCCGCCAGCTGCCCGCCGTGGCGAGCGTCGATTTCGCAAGCCGCGTTATGGCCGCGATCGAAGGCGAGCATGCCACCGCCAAGGCGCCCAGGCGCGACTGGTTGCGCTTGTCGCTGGGTGGTGCGATCGCCGCCGGTGTCGCCGTGGCGGCCTTGATGGTGTCGCAGCCGACCGCTCCGGACACCGAACATCCGGCCCGCCTGGCCACCAACAGCGGCGCGGCATCCGCCGGCGCGCGCACCGGCGCATCGCTCGCCGCCGCCAATGCGGTGCACGCCAGCAACGATCCGCTGGCGGCCATTCCGCCTTCGTTGAGTCCCTATTCGGCTTCGGCGTTGAGCCAGCGTGCATCTGTCACGCTCGGCGATCCGGCCGACAGTCCGTTGTTCCAGCGCTATCCCAGCCAGACGTATTCCATTCATGGCTACAAGGCACTGAACAACCAGGATGGCAGCTACCTGTTGTTGATCGATACACCCCAGGCCCGGCCTGCGGCGCAAGGCGTCCGTTAAACCTCGTCTTCCGGAAGCGGTGAGCCCGGCTCGCCGCTTTCGGTACCGGCCGCCGAGGCGTCCCGTTTTCTTCATTGTTCCCCTCTCCCGTTCCGACCTGCGAGTTCCGGCGCGCGAGATGGGGCGTCTGGAACCCGAGGAGGAGTCATGAGTCATACCCATCTTGTCAGGAGCCGTATTTTCAGTGGCCTGCTCGGCTGTGCCTTAGGAGTGGGCGTGATGGCGCCCAGCGCGGTTGCCTGGGCGCAGGCTGCTCCGACCGTTGGCGGCCTGCCCGATTTCACCGGCATCGTCGAAAGGAACGCCCCGGCGGTGGTGCACGTGGAGGCCAAATATTCAGGCCGCCGTCCGAAAGGCGCCAACGGCGTGCCGCTGCAGGGTATCGACCCGGGCCAGGCGGAAATCTTCCGTCGCTTCTTCGGGATGCCGATGATGCCCTCGCCGGAAGAACAGAAGCACACCTCGCTGGGTTCAGGCTTCATCATTTCCAGCGATGGCTACATCCTCACCAACAACCACGTGGTGGATGGCGCCGATGCGGTTACCGTGCGCCTGCAGGATCGCCGCACGCTTACCGCGAAAGTGATTGGCACCGATCCCACCTATGACATCGCGCTATTGAAGGTCGATGCGGGTGGCAGCTTGCCCACGGTGGCCATCGGCGATTCCAAGCTGCTCAAGCCCGGGCAGTGGGTGCTGGCGATCGGCTCGCCGTTCGGCTTCGACTACACCGTGACCCAGGGCATCGTGAGCGCGGTCGGCCGTAACCTCGGCGCCAGGGATCAACCCTCCACCGCCTTCATCCAGACCGACGTGCCGATCAATCGCGGCAATTCCGGCGGCCCGCTGTTCAACCTGCAGGGCCAGGTGGTGGGTATCAATTCGCAGATCTATTCCGATACCGGCGGCTACCAGGGCGTTGCGTTCTCCATCCCGATCGACCTGGCCATGAATGCCGTCGACCAGTTGAAGACCAAGGGCTACGTCACGCGCGGCATGTTGGGCGTGGAGATCAAGCCGGTCGACGACGACGTCGTAAAGGCGCTGAAGCTCGACCGCGCACGGGGCGCGATCGTGGTCAATGTCTCGCCGGACAGTGCCGCGCAAAAGGCCGGTCTGCAGTCGGGTGACATCATCCTTTCCTACAACGGCCAGGACGTCCTGCAGGGCACCGATTTGCCCCCGCTGGTCGCCATGACCAAGCCGGGTTCGACGGTACCGGTCAAGATCCTGCGCGACGGCAAGGAAAAAACCGTCGAAGCCACCATCGGCGCCATGCCGCGCGACCAGAACGCCCGTTCGGCGCTGGGCAAGGCCGCACCCAGCAGCGGTTCGGATGCCTTGGGCCTGGGCGTGGAAAACGTGGACCCCTCCACGCGCAGCCAACTCGGCCTGAAGGCGGGTGAGGGGGTGGCCATTGCCAACGTGACCGGTCCGGTGGCCGCGCAGGCCGGTTTGCAACCGGGCGATGTGATCCTGATGGTCAACCAGAAGAAGGTGGGCAGCGTCGACGCCTTCCGCGCCGCCACGGCGGGTGTGAAGCCGGGCGACACCGTGCTGCTGCTGGTGCGCCGGGGCGATGCCAACAATTTCATCGCGCTCACCGTTCCCAGCGACAAGGACCAATAATCCCATCGTCAAAACGACCCGCCTACGTGGCGGGTCTTTTTCGGGCGGAAAAGACGCGCCTCTGGGCGCCGTGGGCCGGCGTTCTCAAACCATGCGATAATGACCGGCTAATATCGCCATTCCGGCGATAGCCGGCCTTTGCATCGCGCGGGGCGGTGAAGCTGACAGCGAGCCCATGGAACTGATCCGCAATTTCTCCATCATCGCCCATATCGATCACGGCAAATCGACACTTGCCGACCGCATCATCCAGATCTGCGGTGGACTTGCCGAGCGCGAGATGGAAGCCCAGGTGCTGGACAGCAATCCGATCGAGCGCGAGCGCGGCATCACTATCAAGGCGCAGTCGGTGTCGCTGCCGTACAAGGCACGCGACGGCAAGACCTACCAGCTCAATTTCATCGACACGCCCGGCCACGTCGACTTTTCTTACGAAGTCAGCCGTTCGCTGGCTGCATGCGAAGGCGCGCTGCTGGTGGTGGATGCGGCCCAGGGTGTGGAAGCGCAATCGGTCGCCAACTGCTACACCGCGGTGGAGCAGGGGTTGGAAGTGGTGCCCGTGCTCAACAAGATCGATCTGCCCACCGCCGATCCGGAAAAAGTGAAGGGCGAAATCGAAGCCGTGATCGGCATCGACGCTACCGATGCAGTCTCGGTCAGTGCCAAGACCGGCCAAAACGTGGTCGAAGTGCTCGAAGCGATCGTCGCGCGCATTCCGCCGCCGAAGCCGCGCGATACCGATCGCCTGCAGGCGTTGATCATCGATTCCTGGT
Source organism: Dyella sp. (assembly GCF_051954575.1). Taxonomy (GTDB): domain Bacteria; phylum Pseudomonadota; class Gammaproteobacteria; order Xanthomonadales; family Rhodanobacteraceae; genus Dyella_B. The sequence goes on from NZ_JBQCHP010000026.1 coordinate 56,899, forward strand.
TCGACAATTACCTCGGCGTGGTCTCGCTGGTGCGCGTGATGCAGGGCGAGATCAAGCCCGGCGACAAGCTGCAGGTGATGTCCACCGGCCGCGCGCACGAAGTGAGCGAAGTGGGCGTGTTCACGCCCAAACGCAAGAAGCTGGAAAAACTTTCCGCCGGCGAGGTGGGCTGGATCACCGCCTCCATCAAGGACGTGCACGGCGCGCCGGTCGGCGACACGCTGACCCTGGCAGGCAAGCCCGCGCCGCATCCGCTGCCGGGTTTCCAGACCATGCAGCCGCGCGTGTTCGCCGGCCTGTTCCCGGTCGCGGCCGACGATTATCCCGCGCTGCGAGAGGCGCTGGACAAGCTTCGCCTCAACGACGCCGCGCTGTTCTTCGAACCGGAAAGCTCCGAAGCGATGGGCTTCGGTTTCCGCTGCGGCTTCCTCGGCATGCTGCACATGGAAATCGTGCAGGAGCGCCTGGAGCGCGAATACGATCTGGACCTGATCACCACCGCGCCGACCGTCGTGTACGAAGTGCTCAAGACCGGCGGCGAGGTGATCAGGCTCGACAATCCCGCGCACTTGCCGCCCTCGACGCAGATCGAGGAAATCCGCGAGCCGATCATCGTCGCCAACATCCTCACGCCGCCGGATTACATCGGCAACATCATCACGCTGTGCGAAGAGAAGCGCGGCGTGCAGCGTTCCATCCAGTATCTGGCCACGCAGGTGCAGATCAGCTACGAGCTGCCCCTGGCCGAAGTGGTGCTGGATTTCTTCGACAAACTCAAGTCGGTGTCGCGCGGCTACGCCTCGATGGATTACCACCTGGAGCGCTTCGATGCCGGCCCGTTCGTGCGCGTGGACGTGCTCATCAACGGCGATCGCGTCGACGCGCTCAGCCTGATCGTACATCGCAGCCAGGCCGACCGCCGCGGCCGCGACCTGGTCGAGCGCATGAAGGATCTGATCCCGCGCCAGCAGTTCGATGTCGCCATCCAGGCCGCGGTCGGCGCGCAGATCATCGCGCGCTCCACGGTGAAGGCTTTGCGCAAGAACGTCCTCGCCAAATGCTACGGTGGCGACGTCAGCCGCAAGAAGAAGCTGCTGGAAAAGCAGAAAGAAGGCAAGAAACGCATGAAGCAGGTCGGTCGGGTCGAGATTCCGCAGGAAGCCTTCCTCGCCGTGCTCAAAGTGGATAAATAGCGGAGCCAACGCATGGATTTTGATTTTTCGGCCATTCTGCTCACCCTCACCGTCCTGTTCGGTGTGGTGTGGGGTCTTGATCGCTTGTTCCTGTACAGCAAGCGCAAGGCGCGCTTCGCTGCGGCGGGCGAGGAATACCGCGATCCAGCTCCAGTGGATTGGGCGCGCTCGCTGTTTCCGGTGATCTTCGTGGTGTTGCTGCTGCGTTCGTTCGTCGCCGAGCCGTTCCGCATTCCCTCCGGTTCGATGATGCCGACGCTGGACGTGGGCGATTTCATTCTGGTCAACAAATTCGCCTATGGCCTGCGCCTGCCGGCGTTCAACAACAAGGTGGTGAGCATCGGCGAGCCCAAGCGCGGCGATGTGGTGGTGTTTCGTTTCCCTGGCTACATCTGCCAGGACGACAACGGCAAGACGGTCCGCAGCGGCGATATCACCTGCGCCGATCCGCATGCGCCGATCGCCAGCCAGAACTGGATCAAGCGCGTGGTCGGCCTCCCGGGCGACACCTTGGAAGTGCACGATAGCCAGATCGTGATCAACGGCAAGCCCGTAATCGACACTCAGATCGGCCCGTTCAAGGGCAACCCCGCGCGGCAGGAAGACAACGAGCTGCTGTACTACAACGCCTCCATCTGGAGCGAGCAGCTCGGTTCGGTCAATCACCTGATCGCGCGCATGCCGGCGCGCGGTCCGACGCCGCCGATTCCCAACAGCCGCGTTCCGGCGGTGGTGCCGCCCAACTGCTACATCGTCATGGGCGACGACCGCGAGAACAGCGAAGACAGTCGCTGGTGGGGCTGCCTGCCGGAAGAGAACCTGGTCGGCAAGGCCTTCATGATCTGGTTCAGCTGGAAGGGCTGGGGCACCGGCAGCGTGGATTTCCGCCGCATCGGCACCGTCATCCATTGATGTCTACGTTGGCCGAATCGTGAACATGTCCCTGGCGATGCGTGCGTGGACCGGGCAAAGTATGCGTATCGGGTTTAGCTTCGGAACAGGGGCCGCGCCGGCGGCATAGCGAGGGGACAATGAAATCCAAACAGTCGGGCATCACGCTCATCGGCTTTATCATTGTGTTGGCCGTGGCGGGCTTTTTTGCCTATATGGCGATGAAGCTGGTGCCGGCCTATACCGAATATGCCGGCGTGGTCAAAGCCATGAATCAGATCGGCACCGAAGGCGTGGACGGCAAGACGCTGGACCAGGTTCGCCGCGATCTGCTGTTCAAGCTCGGCTTCCAGTACGTCGACGACGCCACCATCAGCCCGAAGGACATCACTATGGGGCAGGGCCCCAAGGGCAACGAGCTGCGCGTGAGCTATGACAAGGACGTACCGTTCATGTACAACGTCGATTTCCTGATCCATTTCGAAAAGAGCGTGCCCGTGGCGGGCAATGTCGCTCCACCGCAATAACAGTGGAATTGCCCTATCACTTTCGCGATCCCTCGCTGGCCGCACTTGCGCTGACGCATCGCAGTGCGGGCAAACCCAACAATGAGCGCATGGAGTTTCTCGGCGACGCCCTGCTCGGGGCGATCGTCGCCGAGATGCTCTACGAGACCCACCCCAAGGCGGCCGAAGGCGACATGTCGCGCCTACGCGCGCAACTGGTGAATGGGCAGGCGCTGGCGGCGGTGGCACGCGAGCTTGAACTGGGCGATCGCCTGAAACTCGGTTCGGGCGAACTCAAGAGCGGCGGTTTCCGGCGTGATTCCATCCTCGCCGACGCATTCGAAGCGTTGATCGCGGCGGTTTACCTGGACGGCGGCTTCGAAGCCTGCAGTACCTTCGTGCGCACGCTGTTCAACGATCGCGTCGCGGCCCTGCCGCGCGCCTCCAAGGACGCCAAGACCCGGCTGCAGGAGTGGCTGCAGGCACAAGGCTGGCCGCTGCCGCAATACGATCTGGTGGCCGCCGAAGGCGAAGAGCATGCGCGCATTTTCGAGGTGAACTGCGTCATCGTCGAGCCCATGCCGGTGATCGCGGCAGGGCGCGGCAGCAGCCGGCGGCTGGCCGAGCAGGACGCCGCCGAAGTGGTGCTGGCCCGCCTGACCGTGGCCCAGGAAGCACCGTGATCCACCCGGCCGGATCGCACCGTCTCCACGCCTGATTTTTTTTGCATGGCGACGCCGCGCGTAGTGGCGTTCGCGCGCGCGCGGCGCCATGCTTGTCCCCGACTACGAACGAGTACCTGCGCATCATGAACGACCAACGCGACGCCACCGTCGAAAACGCACTGCCGCATCCGGATTACCGCTGCGGCTTCGTGGCGCTGGTCGGCCGGCCGAACGTCGGCAAGTCGACCTTGCTCAACGCCTTGATCGGCTTTCGCCTATCGATCGTCAGTCCGCGTCCGCAAACCACGCGCCATCGAATCCTCGGCATCGCCTCCAGCGAAGCCGGGCAGGTGCTGTACGTGGATACGCCCGGCTTGCACCGCGGCGCCAAGCGGGCGATGAACCGCAGCCTCAACCGTGCCGTGCATTCCGCGCTCAGCGAAGTGGAGCTGGCGGTGCAGGTGATCGAGGCCGGACGCTGGACCGACGAAGACGAGGCGCTGTACGAGGCGCTCGGCGAACAGAGCATCCCGCGCCTGCTGGCCATCAACAAGGTGGACCTCAGCAAGGACAAGACGACGTTGCTCCCGTTCGTGGCCGAGCTGGCCCAGAAGCACAGTTTCGAGGCCATCCACTACGTCAGCGCGTTGAAACGCAAAGGCCTGGACGCGCTCACCCAGGACATTCTCGCGCGCCTGCCGGTGCGCGCACCGGTGTTCGGTGAAGACGAGATCACCGATCGCAGCGAACGCTTCCTCGCCGCGGAAATGGTGCGCGAGCAATTGATGCTGCGCCTGAATCAAGAGTTGCCGTATGCGACCACGGTGGAGATCGAGCAGTTCAAAGACCGTCCCGACGGCGTCGCGGAAATCCATGCCGTGATCTGGGTGGAACGCGAAGGGCAGAAAGCCATCGTCATCGGTCAGGGCGGTGAGCAATTGAAAGCCATCGGCAGCGGCGCGCGCCGCCACATGGAGCGGATGTTCGAGCGCAAGGTCTTCCTGCGGCTATGGGTGAAGGTGCGCGAAGGCTGGGCAGACGACGAATCGATGTTGAAGCAGTTCGGCTATACCGAATAGCGTTCCAAACGGAACCGGCATCCTCGAACCTTCTGAGCCGCCATGCTCATCGAGCAACAGCCCGCCTACGTCCTGCACTCGCGCCCTTACCGGGAAACCTCGTTGTTGCTCGAATGCCTGACCCGCGAGCATGGGCGCCTGGGTGTGGTGGCGCGCGGCGTGCGCAGTCAGCGCGGCCGCCTGCAGCGCTCGCAACTGGAGCCGTTCCAGCCGTTGGCGCTGGATCTGCAACTGCGCGGCGAACTGGCCACCCTGCGCAACGCCGAATCCACCGCGGCGCCGCTGCGGTTGCAAGGCGATGCGGGGCTGGCCGGTTTGTACGTCAACGAATTGGTGGTGCGGCTCACCGAACGGCAGGACCCGCATCCGGCGCTTTATCACGCCTATGCGCAAACCCTTGCACGCCTGGCGAGCGGCGAATCCCTGGCGTGGCATTTGCGGCGTTTCGAGCGCGATCTGCTCGGCGCGCTGGGCTATGCCCTGCAGCTCGATGTCGAGGCCGATACCGGCCAAGCGCTGCAGCCGGAGGCGCTGTACGCCTATCGTGCGGAACATGGCGCGGTGCGATGCACTCCCAACGAGCCGAATGTGCTGCGCGGTGAAGACCTGCTCGCGCTGCGCGACGATCGCATGCCCACCGCGCAAGGCTTGCATGCGCTGCGCGGCATGATGCGAGAGTTGATCCGCTTCCATCTCGGTGGTGTGGAACTGCGCGCGTGGCGGGTCTTGCGCGGTGCGCTTACGCGCCGGTGACTCGCGTATGTGGTAACCCAACCTACGACGGCTACGTTACCGAGAGTGCCTCGATGGTCTGCTGCACCGAGCGCCGAAACGCCGCCAAGGGCAACATCGCCCCGCGGTGCTCCAGTTTCAGATGCTGCTGCAACGAAACGATGTGCTCCGAGAGCGACGCCGCGCCGCAGAACCCGCACGATGAGCGCAGTTTGTGCAGGCGCGCTTCCAGCGCCTTGGTATCCGCGCTCAGCTCATCCAGTTCCCCGCAAAGGTTCAACAGTTCCTGCCGAAACAAGCCGCGCAGCGCCTGCACCACTGCCGGCGTGCCGCTGGTATTCAAGGCCAGGCTATCGTCCAGCACGGGCAGATGGCGATGGCTGGAGGTGGCCAAGGCGAGAATTTCGCGCAGATCCTGCAGCGTGCACGGCTTGGGCAGCACAGCGTGGAAGCCCGCTGCAAGCAAGGCCTGCTGCGCGTCGGTATCCAGCTCCGCGCTGCTGGCGACGGCGGGGCTGTAGACCGAGCGTGCGTGCTGGTCGTTGCGCAGGTAATTGAGGATTTCGACGGCACCGCCATCGGGCATGCGGCAATCCAGCACCAGCAGGTCGAAGGGTTCGTCGCGGGTCAGCGCTTGCGCCTCGCTGCCGCTGGCGGCGAGCGCCACGCGTGCGCCGAACTGGCGAAAGGCGTCGCCGAGAAAGCAGCGCGTGGGCGCATCGTCATCGGCCACTAGCACATAGGGCTCGGTAGCAGAAACGGGGAGGGTGTTGTCTAGCGGGTACGGCATAGTCCTGTGTCCGTATCGTTCAGCTTAGTTTGGCAGAATGATCCTTCCATGTTGTCCTTCCGCCGCCCGCTTGCTGTCTGTGCCTTCTGGACCCTGTTGTGGGCTGTGCCCGCGTGGGCCAACACCGTCGTGGTCGCCAAGCGCATCGACGTACCGGGCGCCAGCCTACAGGACGTGCATGCGCAGCTCGCGCCCGGCACGGTGCAGGATACCGTGCAGCTTAGCCTGCACGCCGGCAAGGCGGACATCCCTGCGCTCGGCTGGCGCAAGGTCGGCATGACGATCAACGGCAACCTGCGTCGCGATGCCCAGTTGCGCTGGATCTTCGATGGCACCGTGCAGCTCAGTGGCGCGCCGGGCGGCGCGCTGGGCAACGGCACGATGAGCTGGATGGTGGATGCCTCCGCCAACACGCTGGAGATCACCGCCGAACAGGGCGCGGCGCGCATCGATGCCGCGTTTCCGCTCGACCAGACCACGCACGCACAGATCAATCTGCGCAACCTGCCGGCGGGCTGGTTGCAGGGTTTGCTGGCAACCGTGTGGCCGGCGCGCGTGTCGGGCGGAAAGATCGATGCCGATCTCGCGCTGGACGTTCGCGACGAAGGTTTTCAATCCTCCGGCGACGTCACCTTTGCCGAACTCAAGTACGCCACGCCTGCCGGCAATCTCGCGGCCCAGGGCTTGAACGGGCACGCGCGTTTCTCGCTGGATGGCAGCGCGCATCCGGCGCAGCTGGCCTTGAATGGCAGCCTGCATGGCGGCGACCTGCAGATGGGGCCGGTGTTGGCCAAGCTTCCCGCGCACGAGGTGGTGGTGGATCTCGCCGCCAGTTCCGAACATGGTGGTCTCGCCATCAGTCGCCTGCGCATGGACGACGTCGATGCGCTGCAGATGGAAGGCGCGCTGGCGATCGACGCCAAGGGCAATCTGCAAAAACTTCGGCTGGATCATTTCCAGGCGCATTTTCCTGCCGCCTACGACCGCTACGGCCAACCATGGCTGGATGAGCTGACTGAATCGCACCCGCAGATCGCCGGCCAGCTCGATGGCCGTGTCGACTACGCCGGCGAGAGCCTGCGCAACTTCGCCTTCCATACCGATGGGCTGGACGTGGCCGGTGGCTCGGGCCAATGGCAAGCGAACGGGCTGCGCGGTGAATTGGACTGGTCGTCGCAGGGCGAAAAAGCCACCACCACAGTGGCATGGAATCAGTTGACCCTGCGCCAGTTCGTGTGGGGACCGACGCAATCGCGCTGGCGCAGCCGCGACGGCCTGCTCAGCCTGCAGGCGCCGCTGTCGCTGCCGACCTGGAAAGGCCAGACCCGTCTGGCGCGGCTCGACTGGCGGCCGGCGGCGGCCAAAGGCGAACGCATCGATCTGGCCGCCGACGTGCAGGGTGTGGACCTCAACGCCATCAACCAGGCCTTGGGCTGGCAGCCGTTCCCCGGCACGCTGGACGGCAGCATCTCCGCCATCCATTGGACCGGCGATCGCTATGCGCTGGAAGGCCAGCTCACTGCCAAGGCGTTCGGCGGCAGCGCCGCGATCGATCACATCACGGTGCAGCAGCCGTTGAGCAGCGCGCCGGCATGGGGCGGTGACGTAACGCTGCATCAGATCGATCTCGCACCGCTGGCCGATACCTTCAACTTCGGCGCCATGAGCGGGCACCTGGACGGCAGCATCAACGGCTTGCAACTGGTCGGCGGTACGCCGGTGGCGTTCAAGGCGTCCTTGCTGGCGCAGGGCGGCGGACGCATCAGCCTGCGCGCGGCCAACAATCTTTCCGTCGTCACCGGCGGCAATCCGGCCAGCGGTCTGCAGGGAGCGGTGATGAAGCTGTTCAAGGCCGCGAGCTACAAGCGCATGGGCCTGGACATCAGCCTGCAGAACGGCGTCTGCGCGCTGAGCGGACTGGACGGCGACGCCAGCGGCTATTCGATCGTCGAGGGTTCCGGCCTGCCGTACCTGCACGTCACCGGCACGCAGAACCGGATCGACTGGCCATTGCTGATCAGGCGCCTGAAGACGGCCACCCAGGGCGCCGTCGCCGAGCGTTAAGCGGGCGCGGCAAGCGTGCGCACCGCCGCTGGTATCATGGGCGGCCAGCCGGGCCGGCGAGGCCTTGAGTCCTTCCCTTTGCGCGTTTGCCGGGTCGCTGCGATCCAGGCGCGCCACACCCCAAGAGTGCCGATGAAAGAGTTCGAAGCCGCCATCACCGACCTGAGTCACGACGGCCGTGGCGTAGCCCGCATCGACGGCAAGACGGTGTTCGTCAGCGGCGCCTTGCTGGGCGAGCAGGTGCGCCTCAAGATCCGCAAGCGCCACCGCAATTTCGACGAGGCGGAAACCGTCGAGATCCTCACCCGCTCGCCACACCGCGTCGAACCGCGCTGCAGCCATTTTGGCCAATGCGGCGGCTGCTCGCTGCAACACTTGGATGCGGCCTCGCAAATCGAAGCGAAGCAGCGCGTGCTGCTCGACAACTTCGTGCGCATCGGCAAGGTCGAACCGGACACCTGGCTGCCGCCGCTCACCGGCGAAGCCTGGGGCTACCGCCGCAAGGGCCGTCTGTCGGTGCGCGCGGTGGCGAAAAAGGGCCGCGTGCTGGTGGGCTTTCGCGAAGAAAGCAATCCGCGTTTCGTCGCCGACATCACGCATTGCGACGTCGTGCATCCCGCGCTCGGCCCGAAGATCGGCTTGCTGGGCGAACTGGTCGGCAGCATGGACGCCGCAGCCGATATCGCGCAGATCGAATTCGCGGCCGGCGACGACACCATCGCGCTGGTGTTCCGTCATCTCAAACCCTTGAGCGAAAGCGATCGTGCCAAGCTCGTGGCCTTCGCGCAGCAACATGGCTTTGCCATCTATCTGCAGCCCGGCGGCGTCAGCAGCGTGCATCCGCTGTGGCCGGAACATCCACGCCTGGCTTTTCGCGTGCCCGCCGGCGAAGGCGTGGAAGACGTGGAGCTGGAATTCCAGCCGCTGGATTTCGTGCAGGTCAACGCTGGGTTGAATCGCCGCATGATGCTGCGCACGCTGGAACTGCTCGATCCGCAGCCGCAGGATCACGTGCTGGACCTGTTCTGCGGCCTGGGTAATTTCACCTTGCCGCTGGCGCGCCGCGTCGCCGAAGTCACCGGTGTGGAAGGCGAGCATGGCCTGGTGGCGCGCGCCGCGGACAACGCCGCACGCAATGGATTGACCAACGCACGTTTCCAGGTGGCCAATTTGTTCGAAGATCAGCGCGGCACCGATTGGGCGCGCAAGCCGTGGGACAAGCTGCTGCTCGATCCGCCGCGCGCCGGCGCGGACAAGGTGCTGGAGTACCTGCCGCACAAACAGACCAGCCGCATCGTTTACGTGTCCTGTCATCCCGCATCGCTGGCGCGCGACGCCGGCATCCTCGTCAACCAGCATGGTTTTCGCCTCAGGGCGGCCGGCGTGATGGACATGTTTCCGCACACCGCGCACGTCGAATCGATTGCGCTGTTCGAACGCGGGTAAAATGCGGCGATGGCTATCGAAATCGAACGCAAATTCCTGCTCGCCAACGACGACTGGCGCGCACAGGTAAGCGCCAGCAAGCCCATCGCGCAAGGCTATCTGGTGGACGTGCGCGCGCTGCGCGACGGCACCGCGCGCGCGTCGGTGCGCGTGCGCATCAGCGGCGACCAGGCCTGGCTCAACATCAAGTCGGTGGAACTGGGCGTGGCGCGTGCCGAATACGAGTTGCCGCTGCCGCTGGACGATGCGCAAACCATGCTGGCCACGCTGTGCAACGGCGTGCTTGAAAAGATTCGCCACCACGTCGAGATCGACGGCTGGCTGTTCGAAGTCGACGAATTCCTCGGCGCCAACCGCGGCCTGTTCGTGGCCGAGGTGGAACTGCCGGAAAAGGATGCCGTGTTTCCGCGCCCGGCCTGGCTGGGACGCGAAGTAAGCACGCAGGCGCGCTACTACAACGTCAACCTGATCGAGCGTCCGTATACCGAATGGCATGAGGACGAACGCCGCGCCCTTGACGTGGCGGCAGGGGAGCACGGCTGATGCTGTTGATCGGCGTTGCCGGCACCGAACTGCTGCCGCACGAACATGCGTGGCTCACTGCGCCCGGTGTGGCAGGTGTGATCCTGTTTGCGCGCAATTATAAACATCGCGAGCAGCTCGTGGCCTTGGCCGAATCGATTCGCGCGGTCGCCGGCGAAGACGTGCTGATCGCCGTCGACCAGGAAGGCGGCGCCGTACAGCGCTTCCGCGACGACTTCACGCGACTGCCGGCGCTGGCGAAAATCGGCGCGGTTTACGATCGCGATCCGGCGCAGGCGATCGAACTGGCGCAGGAGCACGCCTGGCTGATGGCCAGCGAATTGCGCGCCAGCGGCATCGATTTCAGTTTTGCGCCGGTGGCCGATCTGGCGCGCGGCAACGCGGCGATCGGCACGCGCGCGTTCCACGCCGATCCGGATATCGCCGGTGAACTGGTCCACGCCTATGTGCGCGGCATCCACCTGGGCGGCATGGCCGCGGTGCTCAAGCATTTTCCCGGCCATGGCTCGGTGGCCGTCGACACGCACAAGGCGCAGGCGATCGATCCGCGTTCGCTGGATGAGATACGCCGCGACGATCTGCGGCCGTTCCTGGAAGGTTTCTCCGCGCATGCCGAAGCGGTGATGATGGCGCACGTGGTGTATCCGGCGGTGGACGAACCGCCTGCGGGTTACTCGCGCTGTTGGATCCAGGACATCCTGCGCGCAGAACTTGGTTTCAAAGGCGCCGTGATCAGCGACGACATCAGCATGGCCGCCGCGGGCGTGGCCGGTGGCGTGGCCGAGCGCGTGCATGCGCACCTTGAGGCTGGCTGCGATCTGGTGCTGGCGTGTTTTCCGGACGTGGTGGAAGAAGCCATCGCCGCCATGCCCAAGCCTGATGACGCCAGTGTGCAACGCATCGCCGCATTGCGCGGCGCGGTCGGTTCGACCTGGGCCAGTTTGCTCGACAATCCGCAGCGCGATCAATTCGTCGCGCGTGTCACCGCATTGGACGTTTGAGGATTCCCATGAGCACATCTACCTCCACCAAGACCGTGCCTTCCCTGGCCGAGGCGTTGACCCGTTCGGATGTCCTGGTCAAGCGCGAAGCACTGGAAGCCGTGATCGCGGACATGGGTCGCGCCATCGATACCGCGCTCGATGGCGAGCGCGCGGTGTTTCTCACCGTGATGAACGGCGCGCTGATGTTCGGCGCACAGCTCGCCTTGGCGATCCGCACCGATCTCGAATTCGACTACGTGCACGCCACGCGTTATCGCGGCGCCACCAGCGGCAACGAACTGGTCTGGCTGCGCGAGCCTACCGCCGACTTGCAGGGCCGCACCGTGTTGTTGGTAGATGACATTCTCGACGAAGGGCACACGCTCAAAGCCGTGCGGGACGATTGCCTGCGTCGCGGCGCCAAGCGCGTGCTGATCGTCACTCTGTGTCGCAAAGAACATGGCCGCTGCGTGGAAGGCATCCACAGTGATTTCAACGGCGTGGAGCTGCCCGATCGCTATGTCTTCGGTTATGGCATGGACTATTACGAGCAGGGCCGTAACCTGCCTGCCATTTACGCGTTGAAAGAATAATGCCGGGGTAGGTTGGGGTGATGACCCTAACATCGCCACCTCCACTTCCATCCGCGTTGGGGTGGTCACCCCAAACCTACATTGCATGACAGGACTTTCGTGATGAGTCTTCCCATCGACCTGGCCGTGATCGGCGGCAGCGGCTTATATCAGTTTCCCGGCCTGGAAAACGCCACCCGGCAAAGCGTGGACACGCCGTATGGCCCGGCATCCGGCGACGTGGTGGTGGGTGATTTCGCGGGTCGGCGCATCGCCTTTCTCGCTCGCCACGGCGAAAGCCACACCTTGCCGCCGCATCGCGTGAACTACCGCGCGAACGTATGGGCCTTGCATCACCTCGGCGCGCGTCGAGTGGTCGGGGTGAATGCGGTCGGCGGCATCCGGCATGACATGGGGCCGCGCGTCATCGTGGTGCCGGACCAGGTCATCGACTACACCCACGGGCGCTATACCAGCTTCTGCGACGTGGAAGGCGCCGAGGTGAAGCACATCGATTTCAGCGAGCCCTATACGGCATCCCTGCGTATTGCCCTGCTCGACGCGGCAAGCAGGGCGGGCATCGCGGTGATCGACGGCGGCTGCTACGGCGCCACCCAGGGACCGCGCCTGGAAACCCGCGCGGAGATCGCGCGCATGAAACGCGACGGCTGTGATCTGGTTGGCATGACCGGCATGCCCGAAGCGGCCCTGGCGCGCGAACTCGAACTGGATTACGCCTGCCTGGCCCTGGTCGCCAACTTCGCCGCCGGCTGCGGCGACGAAGCGGAAATCAGCATCGAAGAGATCTTTGCGCACCTGGCGGCGGCCACCGCGGCAGTGCCGCCGATGCTTGCCGAACTGCTCAAAAGCTGAGCAACGGATGGCGCCCCGATTACCCCACTAAACGCAGTGCATATTGCGCTTTAACCAAAAACATGCAGATACTTTCGCTGTGCCAGGGGCGGCGGACCTAGGGGTAGAGGTGGTTCTCGCAGAGACTTGGTGCATCCAGTCCTTAAAGATTCAGAGGTTCACGCAATGTCTAGCGGTACGGTTAAGTGGTTCAACGACGCCAAGGGGTTTGGCTTTATTGCGCCGGACGATGGTGCCGAGGACGTATTCGTCCACTTCTCGGCCATTAACGCCAAAGGCTTTCGCAGCCTTCAGGAAGGCCAGAAGGTCACCTTCGAAGTAACCAACGGCCCGAAGGGTAAGCAGGCGTCCAACGTCCAGCCTGTATAAGTTGCCGTTGCTTCAGTCATTTCAAGAAAGCCTTGCCTAGCGCAAGGCTTTTTTTTGGGCGTGATTTGGATCGATGCAAAACGATCGGCTCACGCCACGACCTGCAGCCGCGTCAGCAAACGTAATCGCATGGACTCGCCCCCGCTCCGACAAGGCCTCTGGGGCCAGCGGAGGAGAGTAAAACTCTTCACCGTCCTGTAATGAGCGAGGGCGAGTCATGAACAAGCGTACTCCTGTTGTCGAAGCGAACGAATTGGCGGT
>NZ_JBQCHP010000027.1:0-6847 GCF_051954575.1 Dyella sp.
ACCGCCAATTCGTTCGCTTCGACAACAGGAGTACGCTTGTTCATGACTCGCCCTCGCTCATTACAGGACGGTGAAGAGTTTTACTCTCCTCCGCTGGCCCCAGAGGCCTTGTCGGAGCGGGGGCGAGTCCATGCGATTACGGGAGGATTGAGGTGAGCGGCGCGGACTTGAGTTCGTTGCGCATCCACGCCGCCAATGCATCCACGCGGTTGTCGTTGCGCCGCCGTGGCGTGGCCAGAATCCAGCTCGCATCGGTCTGCCGGAATCCCCAAGGCGCGAGCAGACGTCCCGCGTCGATATCGTCCTGCACGAGCTGCACCGGAGCGATCGCTACGCCAAGTCCCGCGACAGCCGCTTCCAACAGATAGAACAGATGCGCGAAGCCCTGTCCGTAGTGCAGCGCTTCGGCGTTCATGCCGCTTGCCTGCGCCCACGCCGGCCACGCTTGCGGGCGCGAATGCGTGAACAGCAGGGCTTCGCCGCTCAATCCGGCGGCGCCTTCCGCCAGCAAGCGTGCAAGTCCCGCATAGCGTGGGCTCACCACCGGACCGATATGTTCCGGCGCCAGCATATGCACCCGCCACCCGGCAGGCCATGGCGGTACGGCCATGGCGAGCGCCGCATCGGGTTCGGCATGCCGCGGCGCGAGCGGGTCTTCTTCCGGCGAAAGATGCAGCCGCAGCGCGGGCAGGTCGCGTTCCAGTCGCTCCAGCCGGGGAATCACCCAGCGGGCGAGCAAGCTGCCTGCGCAGCCGAGCACGAACGGAGCATCCTGGCGATCGCGTTGCAGTTGAGCCCAGCCGTCCCGTAGCGCCTCGAAGGCGCCGCTGACGTGATCGTGCAATTGCTTGCCGGTGACGGTCAGGGCGATGCCCCGCCCCTGGCGGGTCACCAGCGGCTGGCCGAGCGCTTCCTCCAGCAGGCGCAGTTGACGGCTGATGGCGCCGTGGGTGACATGCAGCTCCTCGGCGGCGCGGCCGACGCTGCCCAGCCGGGCGGTGGCCTCGAAGGCGCGCAGGGCGTTGAGGGACGGCAAGTTGCGCATGGATACGTGAGTTTTTCTAACAGATGGCGGCGATCTTATCGCTTTTTTGGCCATGCGATCCGCGTTATTTTTGAGCATCTCACGGCATCCGCCGGGCAGACGCTACTCCCAGGAATCCTGACCAATGTCGATGGACTTCAATCAATGGCCCGACGCCCACGGGCGTTTCGGCAGCTTCGGCGGCCAGTACGTGGCCGAGACCCTGATGGCCCCCCTGGCCGAACTCACCGAGGCCTACCTGCGCCTGCGCGAGGATCCGGAATTTCTGGCCGAGCTCGATCGCGATCTCACCCACTACGTGGGCCGCCCCAGCCCGATCTACCACGCCGAGCAATTGTCCAAGCACGTCGGCGGCGCGCGCATCCTGCTCAAGCGCGAGGACTTGAATCACACCGGCGCGCACAAGATCAACAACACCATCGGCCAGGCGCTGGTCGCCAAGCGCATGGGCAAGCCGCGCGTGATCGCCGAAACCGGCGCCGGCCAGCATGGCGTGGCCACCGCGACGGTCGCCGCGCGTTTTGGCCTGAAGTGCGTGGTGTACATGGGCGCCGTCGATATCGAGCGGCAGAAGATCAACGTGTACCGCATGAAGCTGCTCGGCGCCGAAGTGGTGCCGGTCACGTCCGGCTCGAAAACGCTGAAGGACGCGCTGAACGAAGCGATGCGCGACTGGGTGACCAATGTTGCCGACACCTTTTACATCATCGGCACCGTCGCCGGACCGCATCCGTATCCGATGATGGTGCGCGATTTCAACGCGATCGTCGGCCGCGAGGCGCGCGCGCAGATGCTGCAGCAGTACGGCCGCCTGCCGGACGTGCTCACCGCATGCGTGGGCGGCGGTTCCAACGCGATCGGCCTGTTCCACGCATTCCTCAACGATCGCCAGGTACGCATGGTCGGCGCGGAAGCGGCGGGCGAAGGCATCGCCACCGGCCATCACGCCGCATCGCTGGCGGCCGGGCGCCCCGGCGTACTGCACGGCAATCGCACCTATGTGCTGTGCGATGACAACGGCCAGATCACCGAAACGCATTCCGTCTCCGCCGGCCTGGACTATCCCGGCGTCGGTCCCGAGCATGCGTTCCTCAAAGATGCCGGCCGCGCCGAATATGTCGGCGTGACCGATGACGAAGCCTTGGAGGCATTCCATCTGCTCGCACGCACTGAAGGCATCCTTGCCGCGCTCGAATCCAGCCACGCAGTGGCACAGGCGATGAAGCTGGCGCGCGAACTGCCGAAGGACGGCATCGTGCTGTGCAATCTTTCCGGCCGTGGCGACAAAGACGTGCACACGATTGCCGCACGCGAAGGAGTGCAGGTATGAGCCGCATCGACCGCCGTTTCGCTGCGTTGAAAACCGCCGGCCGCACCGGACTGATCCCCTTCGTCACCGCCGGCGATCCCGCGCCGGAGCGCAGCGTGGCCTTGATGCACGCGCTGGTCGCTGCCGGCGCCGACATCATTGAGCTGGGCGTACCGTTTTCTGACCCGATGGCCGACGGCCCGGTGATCCAGCACGCCAGCGAACGCGCCATCGCCAAGGGCGTGGGGCTGGCGGACGTGCTCAAGTGGGTGACGGCTTTCCGCGAGCGTGACCAGGAGACGCCCGTGGTGTTGATGGGATATCTCAATCCCGTCGAAATCCACGGTTACCAGCGCTTCGCGACGGAGGCCGTCGCCGCCGGCGTCGACGGCGTGCTGCTGGTGGATTGCCCGCTGGAAGAGGCCGAGGTGCTGGCGCCGTTGCGCAACGCCGGCCTCAAGCAGATCCTGCTGGCCGCGCCGACCACCGCACCCGCGCGTATGGCGCAGTTGTGCGAGGCTGCCGAAGGTTTCCTGTATTATGTGTCGTTCGCCGGCATCACTGGGGCCGGACGCTTGAGTACGCAGGACATCGCCGCACGCGTGGCCGATATCCGCGCGCATGCGAAGGCGCCGGTTGCGGTCGGTTTCGGCGTGAAGGATGCGCAGAGCGCGAAAGCGATCGGCGAGTTCGCCGATGCCGTGGTGATCGGCAGCGCATTGGTGGAGCGTTTGGATGGCGCAGCCACCGAGCAGGACATTGTGGCAAGGGTGGACGCTTTCCTGCGCCCGATCCGCGCGGCACTGGATGCCTGAAGGCGCATTCCCTTTGCGGAGGGGGAAGGGCGCGGCACCGGGGGCAACAAAAATAGAACAAGGGAACGGCAGTGGGCGATCCGTGGTCCATGGGCTGCATCGAGGCCGGGTCGTCCTCGCCCTTTATCTCTGTGGAAACGTCGCCATAGAGACGAAGGGAACGCGCAAGCCGCGTGACCGGCGCACCGATAAGGCCGCGCATGTTTCCAGATTGAGGCGGAATCCATGAATTGGCTGCAAAAAATCATGACACCCCGCGTACGCACGCAAGGCACCGCGGCGGGCAAGGGCAAGGTGCCCGAAGGGGTGTGGGAAAAGTGCGGTGGCTGCGGCGCCGTGCTGTATCGGCCGGAGCTGGAGCGCAGCCTGATGGTGTGCCCCAAGTGCGGCCATCATCATGCGATCGGCGCGCGCGCGCGCATGCTGTCGCTCCTCGACGAAGGCAGCACGCAGGAACGGTGGACGAGCATGGAGCCCAGCGATCCGCTGAAATTCCGTGACTCCAAGAAATACCGCGACCGCATCGTTTCTTCGCAGAAATCCACTGGCGAGAAAGACGCGCTGATCGCCATGAGCGGCAAGCTCAAGGATCAGCCGCTGATGGCGGTGGCGTTCGAGTTTTCCTACATGGGCGGCTCGATGGGCTCAGTGGTGGGCGAGAAGTTCACCCGCGCCGCCGAACGCGCATTGAGCGAACGCAGCGCCCTGGTGTGCTTCTCCGCCACCGGCGGCGCGCGCATGCAGGAGGCACTGTTCTCGCTGATGCAGATGGCCAAGACCTCCGCCGCACTGGGGCGTTTGCGCGAAGCGGGCGTGCCGTACATCAGCGTGCTTACGCATCCGACCACCGGTGGCGTGTCGGCAAGCCTCGGGATGCTCGGCGACATCAACGTGGCCGAACCCAAAGCACTGATCGGCTTTGCCGGCCCGCGTGTGATCGAGCAGACCGTGCGCGAGACTTTGCCGGAAGGCTTCCAGCGTTCGGAGTTCCTGCTGGAGCACGGCGCGATCGACATGATCGTCGACCGCCGCAACATGCGCGACAAGCTGGCGGATGTGTTGAACATCCTGCGCAAGGTGCCGCGCGCGGCGTGACGTGCGCGCAAGCCGATCCAAAAATGCCGCCTTCGGGCGGCTTTTTTTGTTTGGACGTCGCTAGTGTTGCGATGGCCGACCTTACTTTGCCGTCATTCCCGAGAAAACGGGAATGACGGCAATGAGGGTTGCAGAAACCGAAGGTTTTCCACAACCAATGTGGACGCCTTCCGGTAAACCCTGTGGAAAACCCACGCACGCATCTTTGCGATCAACCACTTGGTACGGCGTGCTCAATTTCTGTGCAGCAAGTGCGCGTACTTTTCCACAGCGATTGTGGAAAGTCTCTGGTAGAGCCTGTGGATAGATGTGCTATCTCGTTGAGCGCAAAGCATGTGAGCACGGCGTGACGAACAATTGCTCAGCGCAGGTTTTGATCACACGAGCAGTTGCGGTGCGCTGTGCACGATCCACAGCGACAGCGCACCGAGACCGCTGCCAACGAAAATGGCGGCAAGCACGTCGCTTGGATAATGCAAGCCGAGAATCACGCGCGATGCAGCCACCAGCGCAGTGAACGTCAGCAGCAACGGCGCCAGCAACGGATACCACGCCAGCGCGACGATGGTGAAACCCACGGCTTGCAAGGTATGTCCGGACGGAAAGCTGAATTCGTCCAGCGGCGGCACGTGCGCGATCACACCGGGGCAGGTGCGGAACGGACGCGGGCGGCGCGTCCAGCGCTTGAGCACGCGATACAAGGCCAGCGCCACCAGCCCCGTGGCCGCCATGTGCGCGGCGGCTTCCAGGCCGCGGCGGCCGTCGATCAGCGCCAGCGCCAGCATCAGCGCGTACCAGAACACGCCGTCGCCGAGACGGCTGATGATGCCGAAGAACCAGCCGACGGCGTGGCGTGCGCCCCAACGGTTGGCGGCGACGCACATGCGCCGGTCGAACGCATAGCGCGGCAGCGCGACGTGCTCAGGCAGGTGCGATGGTGACATGGCGGTCATGCATGTTCTCCTCGACCAGTTCGCGCAGCAGGTTTTCGAATTCGCGGATCACGGCGTCCGGCGACAGGCGTTCCACGCTGGCGGTCGCGGCCTGGCCCAAGTGGTGGATCAGGTGGATGTCGGCGGCCAGCGTCACGGCGGCGGCGGTGAACGCGCGCGCGTCGCCGGAAGTGATGCGATAGCCGTTGTCGCCATCGAACAGATGTTCGCGCGCCGCGCCTTCCGCATACGCCACCACCGGCAAGCCGGCGGCGAGCGCTTCCAGGATCACGTTGCCGAAGGTTTCGCTCAGGCTCGGGAACGGGAACAGATCCGCGCTGGCGTAGTGCGCGGCCAGTGCCTCGTCGCGCTTCATGCCGGCGAAGATGAAATCCGGGTGCGCCGCCTGCAGCGCCGCGCGCGCAGGACCGTCGCCCACCCACACATAGCGCGCTTTCGGCGCAACCTGCTGGATCGCGCGGAAGGTCTCCACGGCCAGCTCCAGATTCTTTTCCGGTGCGATGCGGCCCACGTAGAGCACCACTGGCGTATCGGCGTCCACGCCCCAGCTTGCGCGTAGTGTCTCGTCGCGCTTGGACGGATGGAACAGCTTGGTGTCCACCGCGCGGCGCAGCAGGCGCGCATGGTCCACGCCCATCGCAGTGAGTTCCGCCGCGAGCGCATCGGTAGGCACCAGCGTGATGTTCGCGCGCTGGTGAAAGCGACGCAGATAACCATGCACCACCGGCGTGAGAAAACCCACGCCGTAGTGGTTGGCGTAGGCGTCGAAGCGGGTGTGGAAGCCGGTGGCGACCGGAATCCCCAGGCGCACGGCCGTCTTCACCGCCGAGCGGCCCAGCGGGCCTTCGGTGGCGACATAGATCGCGTCGGGGCGGTGCTGGGTCCAGCGCTGGCGCAGCGTGCGCGGCGCGGGCAATCCGAAGCGCAGGCCGGGGTAGCGGGGCAGGGCCGCGCCGCGCGTTTCCAGTGCATCGATGCCCGATTCGTCGACGTGGCTGACGGTTTGACGGGGGCGGATAAGATCGATCGCGTGGCCCTTTGCGGCCAGACCTGTCGCCAGACTATGCACGGTGAGCGCGACACCGTTGATCTCCGGCGGATACGTCTCGCTGATGATGCCGATACGCATGGCGCATCCTCGTCTTGTACGGCAGTAGCTTCCGCTTGCGTCGTTGCGTAGCGATGGCGCACAGGTGACAGGCCGGTTACGGGTGTGACGAAATGGGGAAAACCGTGCCCTGAGGCGGTCAACTCGGCTAGATTGCGTGAACGGATATCTGGATCAGGAGGTTTTCATGAAACATCTGCTGCTTGCCGCCGCATTCGCCGCCGTTGCCGGTTCCGCATGCGCCGGCGAGGCGCCCATGTTGCCGGTGGCCAAGGCCCCGGCCGGCGCCGAGGTCTACATCATCTCGCCGCAGGATGGCGCCACCGTTTCGCAAAGTTTCACCGTGCGTTTTGGCCTCAAGGGCATGGGTATTGCGCCCGCCGGCGACGCGCACGAAAAGACCGGCCACCACCACCTGCTGGTGGACGTAAAGGAATTGCCCGCAGCCGGGCAGCCGATTCTGAAAGACGAGCAGCACATCCACTTCGGTGGCGGTCAGACCGAGACTACGCTGAAGCTGGC
>NZ_JBQCHP010000028.1:0-191675 GCF_051954575.1 Dyella sp.
GAGGGCCTGTCTGCCCTGCGCCCCCCAACACACCCTGCGGGCCTTCTGGACGTCATGCCGGGTGCGTGGAATAGATCAGAGCATCCCTAGGTTTCATAGAAAAAGCCGCGAGCGGCAGCAGCGGCGGGGAATCCGACGGACGCATCGGACAGTGCTGACAGCTTAGGCAAAGCTGCTGACAAGCTGATAACGTTATTTGGCCAAATAATGTCGAGACTCGGCCATGCAACGGACCAAGCAGGAGCTTTACGAACTGATCGAACGCCTGGATGGCCCTGCCCTGATCGCCTACTGGGATGACGGCGAAGCCTTCAGCGAATACACCCAGGAAACCAAGCAGTACGACTGGCACAGCCACGCGCGTGGCCAGTTCTTCTGTGTGGAAAGCGGCCTGGTGCACATGCATACCGAGCACGGCTCGTGGCTGTTGCCGCCGCATCGCGCCGGCTGGATGCCGCCTGGCGAATTGCACAAGGTAAGCATCAACGGTCCGCTCACCGGCTGGGGCGTGTTCCTGCACCCGGACATCTGCCCCTGCCTGCCCGATCGGCCCGGCGTGATCGGTGTCAATGCATTAATGCGCGAGCTGGTCCACCGCGCCAGCTCCTGGACCTGGAACCCCGAGCTGACCGAGCGGCAGGAGCGCGTGATGACCGTGCTGCTGGACGAGATCCGCAACGCGCCGCTCGAGCCGCTGCATCTGCCGATGCCGATGGATCGCCGTCTGCTGCGCATCGCGCGCGCCGTGCTGGAACAGCCGCAGGACAACCGCAGCCTGGAGGAATGGGCAGCATGGGCCGGCCTTTCCGTGCGCACGTTGAGCCGCCTGTTCCGCGCCGAAACCGCGCTGAGCTTTGCGCAATGGCGCCAGCAAGCGCGGCTCACCAAGGGGCTGGAGCAATTGGCCGACGGCTTGCCGGTGGCGGCGGTGGCGGACGGATTGGGTTATGCCAGCACCAGCGCCTTTATCGCGATGTTCCGGCGCTGCTTCGGCCATCCGCCGGCGCGCTATTTCGGGCAACGCGCCACGGCCTGAGGGGCAGCGGCACTTTCAAAACCTGCCAACACGACGCCAGCCATGCGCATTTTTTCCCTGCTCGCACATCCGCGCCCGAACAGCTTCTGCCATGCGCTTTCTGAACGCGCCAGGCAGGCGCTCTCGATGGCCGGACACGCCATCTCGCATCACGACCTGTATGCCGAAGGCTTCGATCCCTGCCTGAGCGCGGAAGAGGCGTACAGCATCGGCGACACGCTCGAAGTTGCCTTGTCGCGCGCGGACGACCCGGTCCTGCAGGGTCATCGAACCGAGATAGGGCAGGCGGACGGCCTGCTGATCGTGCATCCGAACTGGTGGGGCAAGCCGCCGGCGATCCTGGCCGGTTGGCTGGATCGGGTGCTGGTGCCTGGCGTCGCCTATCGGCTGGCTTCCGCCGATGGCATGCCCGAGGGCCTGCTTTCGATCAGGCAGGCGCTGGTGCTCAATACCTCCGACACGCTCGCGGAGCGGGAAGCGCGCGACCTGGGCGATCCGCTGGAACTGATCTGGGGCCGCTGCGTGCTGCCCTATTGCGGCGTGCAGGCCTACCGGCGGCATATCTTCAGGCCGGTGGTAGGCAGTTCGGACGCGCAACGTCTGTCCTGGCTTGCGGAAACCGAAAGCCTGTGCGGTGCGGCTTTTTCGAGCGGCTGAGGCGCAGCACCGACGTCTCAACGCATGAGACGCCCGCGCCCGAGCATCGCGCCTAGCCGGCAAGCGCGGGACGCCGGTCGCCAGGGCCGGCCTTTACCGCGCTGCAAACCGTCCCTATATATGATTGACGCCCCGCCCCCGCACCGCAGCGGGTCATCATCCATGCCTCTGCACGATTTCCATCCCGCCGTCGCCGCGTGGTTCGAAACCACGTTCCCTGCGCCTACTTCCGCGCAGGCCGGCGCATGGCCGGCGATCAGGGCAGGGCGGCATACGCTGGTGGCCGCACCAACCGGTTCGGGTAAAACATTGACCGCCTTTCTCGCGGCGATCGACCAGTTGGTGCAGGAAAGCGTCGCGCGCGGCGGCACGCTGCCGGACGAAACGCGCGTGGTGTACGTGTCGCCGCTGAAGGCGCTTTCGAACGACATCCACATCAACCTGGAAGCGCCGCTGGAAGGCATCGGCCTCGAACTGGAAAAGCTCGGCCTGCCCGGCGCACCGATCCGCACCGCCGTGCGCACAGGCGACACCCCGCAGGCCGAACGCAGCCTGATGCGCAAGGCGCCGCCGCATATTTTGGTAACCACGCCCGAATCGCTGTACGTGCTGATGGGATCGCTGTCCGGCCGCGAAATGCTCAAAAGCGTGCGCAGTGTCATCGTGGATGAAATCCATGCGGTAGCGGCGAGCAAGCGCGGGGCGCATCTGGCGTTGACGCTGGAGCGGTTGGAGGCGCTGTGCCAGCGGCCGTTGCAGCGGATTGGCTTGTCGGCGACGCAGAAGCCGATCGAGGATGTCGCCAAGTTTTTGGTAGGCGAGGGCACCGGTTTGGCTCCCTCTCCCCTCCGGGGAGAACATTCCGTTTCTTCCCTTTCCCCAAGGGGAAAGGGGAGGGGTGAGGGGCAAACCTCGCTTGAAACCCCTGCAGAGCCACAGCCTGTTATCACCGACCTCTTCGCAAGAGTAACCCCTCACCCCAGCCCTCTCCCCGAAGGGGAGAGGGAGAAAAGCACGGCATGCACCATCATCAACGTCGGCCACACCCGCGCGCGAGACCTCGCCATCGAGGTACCGCCGGTACCACTCGAAGCGGTGATGTCCAACGACAGCTGGGACTTGGTCTACAACCAGCTCGCGCAACTGGTCGAGCAACATCGCACCACGCTGGTGTTCGTCAATACGCGGCGCATGGCCGAACGCGTGGCGCGGCATCTGTCCGAACGCATCGGGCTTGAACACGTCGCCGCGCATCACGGCAGCCTTGCGAAAGAACATCGCCTGGATGCCGAGCAGCGCCTGAAGCGCGGCGATCTCAAAGTGCTGGTGGCGACTGCATCGCTGGAACTGGGTATCGACATCGGCGACGTCGACCTGGTGTGCCAGCTTTCCTCGCCACGCTCCATCGCCGCGTTTCTGCAGCGCGCCGGCCGTTCCGGCCACGCGGTGAACGGCACGCCGAAGGCGCGGCTGTTTCCCAGCAGCCGCGACGACCTGATCGAATGCGCCGCCTTGCTCGACTGCGTGCGTCGCGGCGAACTCGACACCCTGGTGCAGCCACCGCAACCGATCGATGTATTGGCGCAACAGATCGTGGCCGAAATCGCCTGCGCGGAATGGGACGAAGACGCACTGTTCGACCTGGTGCGCCGCGCGTATCCGTATCGCACGCTGCCACGCGATACCTTCAACAACGTAGTACGCATGCTGGCCGACGGCTTCAGCACGCGGCGCGGTGCACGCGCGGCATACATCCATCGCGACGCGGTGCATCGCGAACTGCGCGCGCGACGTGGCGCGCGGCTTACCGCCGTTACTTCTGGCGGCACCATTCCCGACACCGCCGATTACCTGGTGGTGCTGGAACCGCAAGCGACCATCGTCGGCACCATCAACGAAGATTTCGCCATCGAAAGCATGGCCGGCGACATCATCCAGCTCGGCAACGTCAGCTATCGCATCCTGCGCGTGGAGCGCGATCGCGTGCGCGTGGAAGATGCGCAAGGCGCGCCGCCGAGCCTGCCGTTCTGGTTGGGCGAGGCGCCGGGACGCAGCAATGAATTGTCCACCGGTGTATCGCGCTTGCGCGAAGAAATTTCCACGCGCATCGATACCGATGGCGTGCAGGCGGCGTTCGACTGGCTGCGCAACACGCTGGGCCTCAACGAATCGGCCGCGCAACAGATCGTGGAATACCTGGCCAAGGCCAAGGCCGCGCTCGGTGTGATGCCGACGCAATCCACGCTGGTGTTCGAGCGTTTCTTCGACGAATCCGGCGGCACCCAGCTGGTGATCCACACACCGTGGGGCAGCCGCATCAACAAGGCGTGGGGCCTGGCGCTGCGCAAGCGCTTCTGCCGCCAGTTCAATTTCGAACTGCAGGCGGCGGCGACCGAAAACGCGATCGTGCTGTCGCTATCGACCAGCCATAGTTTTCCGCTGATCGAAGTGGCGCGTTACCTGCACAGCAATACCGCCGAACACGTGCTGGTGCAGGCATTGCTCGATGCGCCGCTGTTCCCGGTCCGCTGGCGCTGGAACGCAGTCACCGCGCTGGCGCTGCCGCGCTATGCCGGCGGCAAGAAAGTACCGGCGCCGCTACAGCGCATGAAGAGCGAAGACCTGCTCGCCACCGTCTTTCCCGACCAGGTGGCATGCCTGGAAAACATCGTCGGCGAACGGGAAGTGCCCGATCACCCGCTGGTCAACCAGACCTTGCACGATTGCCTGCGCGAAGCGATGGACGTGGATGGCCTGCTGGAGATTCTCAAGCGGATGGAGTCCGGTGAGATAACCGTCGTTGCACGCGATCTCACCGCGCCCAGCCCGCTCGCCAGCGAAGTGCTCAACGCTGCGCCGTATGCCTTCCTCGATGACGCGCCGCTGGAAGAACGCCGCACGCGTGCGGTGCAGACGCGGCATTGGAACGGTATCGAAGATTCCGACGACCTGGCCAAGCTCGATCCGGAAGCGATCGCCGCGGTGCGTGCGGAAGCGTGGCCCCAGGTGCGCAGTGCGGATGAAATGCATGAAGCGCTGAATGTGCTGGGCTTCGTGACCGAAGAGGAAGCGTGTGCCAACGATGGCTGGCTGGATTGGCTGCACAAGCTCGCGAACGTTCATCGCGCGACGCGTCTCACTCCCTCTCCTACGTGCAGTAGGGAAGGGCCGGGGAGGGGTGAAGCCCCCAACCTCGCGGCAAGCTCGGACAACCCCACCCCAACCCTCCCCTGCACGCAGGGGAGGGGGCAGGATGGTGGTGGCATATGGATCTGCGCCGAAAAACTCCCCATGTGGCACGCGGTGCACGCGCATGCATCCATGCAACCCGCAGTCACTGCTCCCGCCGAATACGCCGCGCAAACCTGGACCCGCGAAGACGCCCTGCTCGAAGTGGTGCGCGGCCGCCTCACCGGCCTCGGCCCCAGCACCGTCGCTGCACTCGCCGCATCGATGCACGTCGATGCCACCGACATCGATCTCGCCCTGATCCGCCTGCAATCGGAAGGCTACGTGATGCAGGGCCATTTCACGCCGGATGCCAGCGACATCGAATGGTGTGAACGCCATCTGCTCGCACGCATCCACCGCTACACCATCGGCCGCCTGCGTCGTGAGATCGAACCGGTCAGCCGCCGCGATCTCATGCGCTTCCTGCTCGAATGGCAGCACACCACGCCCGGCACCAAGCTCAACGGCCCCGAAGCACTCAGCGCGGTGCTGCGCCAGTTGGAAGGCTACGAAGCCGCCGCGGGCGCATGGGAAAGCGAACTGCTCGCTTCGCGCATCACCGATTACTCCAGCCGCTGGCTGGACGAACTGTGCCGCGCCGGCCGCATCGGCTGGAACCGGCTGCGCAGCGGTGGCGGCAGCAGTGGACCGGTACGCGCGACGCCGATCGTGCTGTTGCCGCGCCGGCAGTTGCCGATCTGGACGTCGTTGGCGGACCGCAACCAGGGGCAGGACGCGCTGCTTTCTTCTCGTGCGCAGGCCGTCGCCGATGCATTGGGCGCGCATGGCGCATTGTTCTTCGATGAACTCGTAGACGCCGCGCATTTGTTGCGTACCGAACTGGAAGATGCACTCGGCGAACTGGTATCCGCCGGACGCGTCACCTCCGACAGCTTCGCCGGTTTGCGCGCCTTGCTGACGCCGGCCGCGAAGCGCGACTCGCCGCGTCATCGGCGCGTGCGTCGGCATACGTTGAGCGAGATCGAAGACGCCGGTCGCTGGTCACTCGTACGAAAGCTTCCTGCGCCCTCTCCCCTCCGGGGAGCCCATGCTCTTTCTCCCTCTCCCCTGCGGGGAGAGGGGCGGGGTGAGGGGCCAACCTCGCCGGAAGCCAAAACCTCCGACGAAACCATCGAACACACCGCCCGCGTCCTGCTCCGCCGCTACGGCGTCGTCTTCTGGAAACTGCTCGAACGCGAAGCCCCATGGCTCCCCTCATGGCGCGAACTCCTGCGCGTCTACCACCGCCTCGAAGCCCGCGGCGAAATCCGCGGCGGCCGCTTCGTGGAAGGGCTGGTCGGCGAACAGTTCGCCCTCCCCGAAGCCATCGCCCACCTGCGCAGCATCCGCCTGCGTCCGCCCGAACAACAACGCATCACGCTGAGCGGCAGCGATCCCCTCAACCTGGTCGGCACCGTCCTCGCCGGCGACCGCCTGCCAGCGCTGGCAGGCACGCGAGTGCTTTACGAAGACGGCATGCCCGTGGCGGCCCTGGTTGCCAACAAACCGCAGTGGCTGATCGAGGGCGATCTTGCGCAGCAGCGGCGCTGGTACAACGCGCTATTGCGGCGACCGGAGCCGGATGGGACCAGCGATGTAACATACGTGCATCGCTGATCTCGCATAATCTTGACCATCGGAAACAAGCTGCTTTCCCGTGGCCTGCGTGACCAGGCCTGACCGTCGGCTCTTTACTCGGGCGTTAGCCATGGAACTTCGAGCAAGCCTCACATACAGCCCATCGTTGATTCGCCAAGCCGTATGGGCGTTTTGGCGGCGTGTCGTGGGCCTTCAATTTCCGGCGGCGTTAATCCTTATCACGATCGGCCTGGTTGCTTTGCTTCGCTCAGGAGATCGCTCCTGGCTCGTTGGCGTTGTGGCCAGCGTTCTGATTCTGGGCACGCTCTTCATGGTTGCTCTTTTTCTCGTCCATTACCGCAATTCAACCCAAAAGCTGCGCGCAATGGGAGCGCCGCAAGCGGAACTCATTGCCACGCACTCCAGCCTGTCCCTATCTTCTGGAGCGGGAACCGTATCGCTTCCCTGGTCGTCCGTTTCCGAGGTCTGGCAGTTCCCGACCTTCTGGCTTCTGCTGTTCTCAAAAAACCAATTCAGCACCCTGCCGCTTGCGGATGTCTCTACGGAACTTCGGAAGTTCATGCTTCAACGTGTAGGCGAAGCCGGCGGAAAAATCAGCTGATAGACGCTGCGCTGGAGCGCACATGGCGATTCGAATAACGGAGACAAATTCTATGTCATGGAATAAAGGCCTCGGGCTTCTGACATTGATAGCCCTGCTGGGCTGCTCGATGCAACAGCCGACCATGACGGCCGCCGTATGCCCCGCGCACCCCGATCATCCATTGCGTTTTGTGGAAGTGTTCGACGGCGCGCCCAGCGACATGGCCTCGCTCGTTCCTGATCAGCCCGGGGCATCGGCCGGCTATTGGCAGCTTGGATATGTCTATGACGCTGGCCGGTTTGTCACGGTCCGGTGCAAGTACGCCGATGGGAAGGTTTCGGACACGAAGTTACCCAACAAAATCAATCGATGTGATTACACGATCGATTCGAAGAAAATCCTGAAGCTGGATTGCAAATAGAAGGAATCGAAGCGCTGAGCAGACTGCTGCCGGGGTTCGGGGCGGCTAGCGCGCGCAGAATCGGCCGTATATGCACTTGCATTGCTATCGCTGGCCAGCGAGCGATAACAACTTTTCCCCGTAGCTGATCACTCGCTGTAGTCAGCGATATAAACCAGCAAACCATCACGCTCGCGGTATTCGCTGCGCCCATCCAACGCAATGCTTTGGCCTGCCCGAATGCCATTGGGCAGGTCCACCGCGAAGGTGCCCTGGAAATGAATGTCCGCGTACGCCACGCCTTCGGCTTCGCTGTAGCGGGCGATGGTCTGGTGGCGGGCTGAAAACAGGTGGCGGGAGCTTTCCGCCAGATGGCGCAGTTCGGCTGCACCCACGGTACGCACGCTGAGCACGCCGGCGGTGTAGTTTTCGAAGATCACTTCGCTGTGCATGGTGGCGAGCATGGCATCGATGTCGATGCGGTTGTAGGCGTCGATATAGCGGTCGATGAGCGCTCGCATGGTGTTCTCCGTGGGACCGTCGCGAGCATAGCGGAGTTGGGCGTATAGGGGACCGTCGTCCCTCCCGGGAAGGACGACGACGCACGACGTAATGCCATTCCGGCGAAACCGGAATGGCGAACGATGCCTCAGTGTTTCTTGACGTTGTCCGTCTGCGCAATGAACTGCGCCACGTTATCGTGCAGCAACTTCAACGATTCCTCGTGCGCGTACACCATGTGCCCCGACGGATACCACGCATAGCGGATATTGTTCATCAACGCCGGCTGGATCGGCATGTGCTGCATTTCGTAGTCGGCCGCGTAGAACGGCGTGGCCAGGTCGTAATAGCCGCCGTTGAGGAAAACCTTCAGGCCGGGGTTGGTCTTCATGGCTTTGGCCAGATCCGGCATCACGTTGACGGCGCCATCGTGACCGTTGTGCTTGAAGTTCCAGTCGTTGACGTCGGCGAATTCGTGATAGACCTGGTCCTGGCCGTATTTGAGATCCTTGCGCGCGTAGTCATTGAAGGCGGCGATGTAGGCGGAGCTGATCGCCGACGATTGCGGATCGTATTCCGCTTCCTTGCTCAACGGATCGAGCGAAGGGCCGGCGAAGCGCGAATCCAGGCGGCCGGTGGTGTCGCCGCTGTCGCCCAGCAGTTCGTGTTCGAACATGCCGCCGGTGACGCGCAGGTTGGCCTTCAACAGATATGGCACGGAAAGGCCGGTGTATTGATGCAATTTCTCGGCGATCGCCTGCTTGCGCGCATCGTCCAGGCGCGCGCCCTGCATCAGCGCCTGCGCATAATCGCCGAGCGCGAACTGTTCCACTTCCTGCAAGAACGGCTCCAATGCGGCCGGTTGCTGCGGCAGTTTGTGGTGGTAGTACGCGGTGGCGGCGAAGGTGGGCAGGCCAAGTTCGTAAGGCAGGTCGACGCCGGGGTTCTGTTCGGCGCCGTCGATGCTGGTGTCGAAGTTGAGAATCTGCGACAGCAGGATCACGCCGTTGAGATCGACGCTCTCTTCGTTTTCCAGGTCGTTGGCGAGCACCGCCGAGCGCGTGGTGCCGTAGCTTTCGCCGAACAGGTATTTTGGCGAATTCCAGCGGCCGTAGCGCGACAGGAACTGCGTGATGAATTGCGCAAAGGCGTGGCCGTCGCCGTCGACACCGTAGATTTCCTTGCGGCGGTCCTTCATTTGCTCTTCGCGCTTGGATGCATCCGGATCGTTGGCGATCAAGCGGCTGAAACCCGCGCCGGGTGCATCGATGAAGACCAGGTCGGAGGCGTCGAGCAGGCTGTAGTCGTTGTTGACCAGTTGATAGGGCGCGGCCGGCGTATGGCTATCGTCCATGGTCACCACGCGGCGCGGCCCGAATGCGCCCATGTGCAGCCACACCGTCGCCGAACCGGGCCCGCCGTTGTAGATAAAGGTGACCGGGCGCTTGGCGGCTTCTTCGCCCTTCTTGAAATAGGCCACGTAGAACATGCTGACGGTAGGCTCGTTTTCCTTATCGCCCTTGCCGTGCAGCACGATGGTACCTGCTACCGCCTTGTAGGCGATGCGCTTGCCTTCCACGCTGACCGAGCCTTCGCTGGCCGAGGCCTGCGGATGCAGCAGGTAGCTTTCCGGTTTCGCTTCGTCCGCGGGGGTCTTGTCTTTCTTGTCGGCGGCGTGGGCCGTGCCGAGCAGGAGCGCGGTCAAGGCGAGAACGAGCGGAAGCTTGCGCATGGGGAATCCTTGGCGATGCGGCGCAGGCAGCGCGCCGGGATCCGCAGCTTAGGCATTGAGCCCGTCCGGTTTCATACGCCAGAAGTCACTATGCGGCATGCGCGAAGCGCTCGCGGTAGCGCGCCGGGCTTACTTTCAACGTGCGCCGGAAGTGGTGGCGCAAGGTATCGGCGCTGCCGAAGCCACAGGCATCCGCAATGCGCTCGACTGGCCACTGGCTTCCTTCGAGCAATTCGCGCGCGCGGCCCAGGCGTTCCTGGATCAGCCATTGCTTGGGCGAGCAGCCGGTGGCTTCTTCAAAACGGCGCAAGAAGGTGCGTTCGCTCATGCGTGCGTGTTCGGCCAATGCATTCAACGGCAACGGCTGGTCCAGGTGAGCGCGCATCCATTCCAGCAGTTTGCCCAGTGCGGAGCCTTGCTCGGGCAGAGGCGCCGGAATGAATTGCGCCTGCCCACCATCGCGATGCGTCGGCACCACGGCCCGCCGCGCAACCTGGTTGGCGATGCGCGGACCGTAGTCGCGGCGGATCAGATGCAGCGAAAGATCGATCGCCGCGGCGCTGCCCGCCGAGGTCAGCACATGGCCGGCGTCCACGTACAAGACATCCGGCTCGATGCGGATGCGCGGATAACGCTCCGCCAGGGCCTGTGCATAACGCCAATGCGTGGTGGCGCTGCGGCCATCCAGCACGCCGGCCGCCGCCAGCACGAATACGCCGGAACAGAACGACAGCAGGCGCGCGCCGCGCTTGTGCGCGGCACGCAAGGCCTCGAGCAGGGCCGGCGGCGGCGCGGCATCCGCACCACGCCAGCCGGGCACGATCACCGTCTCGGCCTGCGCCAGCAGTTCCAAGCCGCCATCCGCCTGCACGCGTATGCCGCCCGCGGCGCGTAGCGGCCCGCGCTCCACCGCGCACGAGGCGAAGGTGTACCAATGCTCGAATTCCGGCCGCGGCAAGCCGAACATTTCCACCGCAATACCGTATTCGAAGGTGCAAAGGCCGTCGTAAACCAAGGCGACAACGCGATGGTTGCCCGGGCCAGGACGAGGGCGGGCGCGTTTTGGCGATTTCTTCATGGTGGCTGGCATTCTTGCCAATGTCGTGCTTGTGCGCCAGTGCCCAAACTGTGCCCATGTTCACCACGGAGCACCTCATGAGTACTGTCGTCACCCGCGTTCCGGCCGCACAGAGCGCACAAGCGTTGGCCCATTTCGAAGCACGCCTCGGCTTCGAAACCGATTGCGCCGATGTCTGGTATGCCACGCAGCATGAAACGAAGGATTTCGTACTGCTGGACGTGCGCACGCCCACGCTCTATGCGGCCGGCCACGTGCCCCGCGCGATCAACATGCCGACGCGCACGATCAGCGAACAGCGCCTGGCCGAGTATTCGCCCGATACGACGTTCGTGGTGTATTGCGCCGGTCCGCATTGCAACGGCGCGAACAAGGCCGCGGTGAAGCTAGCGCAGCTTGGCCGGCCGGTGAAGGAAATGCTCGGCGGTCTTACCGGGTGGATCGATGAAGGGTTCGGACTGGAGCGCTGAAATGCCGTGTAGGTTGGGGTGCAAACCCCAACATCGCAATCCTCACGGCATAGCCATGTTGGGGTTTGCACCCCAACCTACGTCAGGCGCGTAGCGCGGCGGCTTCGCGCGCCAACTGCTCGATGCCGGCCCAGTCGCCGGCCTTCAGCTTGTCGGCCGGCGTAAGCCACGAACCGCCCACGCACAGCACGTTCGGCAAGGAGAGAAAATCCTTCGCCGTGTTCAGCGCAATGCCGCCGGTCGGGCAGAAGCGGATCTGCGGCAGCGGGCTGGCCCAGGCGCCGAGCAGTTTCGCGCCGCCGGCGGGCACCGCCGGGAAGAACTTTAGGTGACGGTAACCGCGTTCGAGCAAGGCCATCGCTTCGCTGGCGGTGGCGATGCCAGGCAGCAAGGGCAGGGTGCTGTCATCGGCGGCGGCCAGCAGGTTCGGCGACATGCCGGGCGACACTGCGAAGCGCGCGCCGGCGCGTTCGGCGGCATGCAGATCGTTGGCGGTCAACACGGTGCCGACGCCTACGACCGCGCCTTCCACTTCTTGTGCGATGGCGCGGATCGCGTCCAGCGCCGCAGGCGTGCGCAGCGTCACCTCGATCGCCGGAATACCGCCGGCCACCAGCGCGCGCGCCATCGGCACGGCGTGCCTGGCGTCTTCGATGATCACTACCGGGATCACCGGCGCCAGGCGCATGGTGGCTTCGACGTGTTGTTGCTTGGTTTCGATGTTCATGGTCATTCGGGGCAATGTAGGTTGGGGTGCGAACCCCAACGTCGTGGTATCCATGTGGATGGCAATGTTGGGGTTTGCACCCCAACCTACGTGTTAGAGCACACCGGCGCCGAGATCGGCAGCTACCGCGTTACGACGGAAGATGCCGAACAGTTCGCGACCCATGCCGTGCTGGTGCCTGGAAAGATCCTCGACTACCGGCGTGCGCGCTGCGAATTCCGCGGCATCCACCAACACATCGAGCGTGCCCTTCTGCGCATCCAGGCGAATGATGTCGCCCTCGCGCACCTTGGCGATCGGGCCGCCATCGTCCGCTTCCGGCGTCACGTGGATCGCTGCCGGCACGCGACCGCTGGCTCCCGACATGCGGCCATCGGTCACCAATGCAATGCGATGTCCGCGATCCTGCAGCACGGCAAGCGTCGGCGTGAGCTTGTGCAGTTCCGGCATGCCGATCGCGCGCGGACCCTGGAAACGCACCACGGCGATGAAGTCCCGGTTGAGCTCGCCGCGGTCGAACGCGCGCTTGATGTCGTCCTGGTCGTGGAACACCACCGCCGGCGCTTCGATCACCAGGCGGTCATCCGGCACGGAGGACACCTTGATCACCGAACGGCCAAGATTGCCGTCGAGCATGCGCAGGCCGCCATCGGCGCGGAACGGTTCGCTCGCGCTGCGCAGCACGCCGCGATTGCCGCTTTCCTTGGACACCGGTCTCCAGATGAGCTTGCCCGCTTCATCCAGCGACGGCACCGTGGCGTAGCCGGAAAGATCGCAGCCGGCGATGGTGCGCGCATCGCCGTGCAGCAGGCCGGCGCTCAGCAGTTGATCGATCAGGAAGCCCATGCCGCCGGCTTCATGGAAATGGTTCACGTCGGCGTAGCCGTTCGGATACACGCGCGCCAAGAGCGGCGCGACCGACGACAGCGCGTCGAAATCTTCCCAGCGCAGCGCAATGCCGGCTGCCTGTGCGATCGCCACCAAGTGCAGCAGATGATTGGTGGAACCGCCGGTGGCGTGCAGGCCGACCACGCCATTGACGATGGCGCGCTCGTCCACGATATGGCCGATCGGCAAATGTTCGCCCGCCTTGCCCAGCGCGGCGCAGCGGCGCACCGCTTCGGCGGTGAGCGCATCGCGCAGCGGCGTTTCCGGCGCGACGAAGCTGGCGCCCGGCAGGTGCAGGCCCATGATCTCCATCAGCATCTGGTTGGAGTTGGCGGTGCCGTAGAAGGTGCAGGTGCCGGCGGCGTGATAGGACGCCGCTTCGGCTTCCAGCAATTCGTCGCGGCTCGCCTTGCCTTCCGTATACGCCTGGCGCACCTTCGATTTCTGCTCATTGCTGATGCCGCTGGGCATCGGGCCGCTGGGCACGAACACGCCAGGCAGATGGCCGAAGCTCAACGCGCCGATCAGGAGCCCCGGCACAATCTTGTCGCAGATCCCCAGATACAGCGCTCCGTCGAACATATCGTGCGACAGCGCCACCGCCGTGGTCATCGCAATCAGGTCGCGCGAGAACAGCGACAACTCCATGCCGGCGCGGCCTTGCGTAACGCCATCGCACATCGCCGGCACGCCACCTGCGACTTGTGCGGTGAAACCGGACTGGCGCGCCGCCTCGCGGATGAGTTCCGGATAGCGCTCGTACGGCTGGTGCGCCGAAAGCATGTCGTTATACGCGGTGACGATGGCCAGGTTCGGCGTGTGGCCTTCGCGCAGCGCGGCCTTGTCGTTTGCGTTGCAGGCGGCGAAGCCGTGCGCGAGGTTGCCGCAGGAGAGCCGGGCGCGATGCGGGCCGTCGATGATGGCGTTGTTGATGCGTTCCAGATACGCGGCGCGCGTAGCGCGGCTGCGTTCGCGCAGGCGTTCGGTGACTTCGGCGACGACGGGGTGCAGGCTCATTTCATGCTCCGGCCGAGCGGGCTCGGCGTTGATGCTGTTTGTTGCTCGTAAAAGCGCTTGTCTTTCCGGCCGTGTTCGAACGTGCCTAACCGTCATTCCGGCGAACGCCGGAATCCAGTTTGCAGACGTTGTGCGAAGCACTCAAAAACAATGCTGTGTGCTTCGCACGATTCACTCGGCTGGATTCCGGCGTTCGCCGGAATGACGAACCGTAAACGTGCGGGACCGCGAAGGCTCGCCCCATCACGGACACCAATAGATATCCAGTGGACGACCCGATTGCAGCACGCTGGCAACCGGCAACGTGCTGCCGGGCTTTTCCGCCGCCGCCAGTACGTCGCGCTTATCGTTGCCCTGGATATGCAGATAAAGCGAATGCGCCTTCAACAGCACCTCCAGCGTGAAGGTGATGCGCGGCTCGCCGGCGCCCGGCGCGCGCATCGGCAACACCAGCGCGGTATTGGAGATATCGAGCGCTTCGCTCAGGCGATCGCCGCCTGGAAAGAACGAAGCCGTATGCCCATCCGGACCCATGCCAAGCACGATCACGTCGAACGGTTGTCCCAGCGCCTTCACCCGCGCGCGCACTTCGCCGATGCCGGCTTCCGGCGTGGCGGCATCGGCATACAGCGGCACAAATTCGGCGTCAGCGGCCTTGTGTTGCAGCAGCAGGGATTTCACCAGCCGCGCGTTGGAACGTTCATCGGTCTCTGGCACCCAGCGTTCGTCGACCAGGGTGACGGTGACGCGCGACCAGTCCAGCGCTTCGTTCGCAAGTGCTTCGAACAGGCGCTTGGGCGTACTGCCGCCGGATACCGCGAGCAACGCCTCACCGCGCGCATCGATCGCTTCGCGCAGCTTGCCCGCGATGCTGGCCGACAAGGCCTCGGCCAGCGCATCGCCGTCATCGAAAGCGTGCAGGGCGTGCTGCCCGCTCACTGTTCGAAATCCTCGTCCCAGGTGCGGCCGTCGCGTTCGATCAAGGCCACCGCGGCGCTCGGACCCCAGGTGCCGGAAGTGTACGGACGCGGCGCTTCGCCGCTCGCCGCCCATGCGGCCAGGATCGGATCGGCCCAGTTCCATGCCGCTTCCACTTCGTCGCGACGCATGAACAAGGTGGGATTGCCGCGCACCACGTCGAGCAGCAGGCGCTCGTACGCATCGGGCTGCTGCACGCCGAAGGCCTCGGCGAAGCTCATGTCCAACGGCACGTGGCGCAGGCGCAAGCCGCCAGGGCCAGGATGCTTGATGGTCAGCCACAGCTTCACGCCTTCATCCGGCTGCAGGCGCAGCACCAGGCGGTTCTGCGCCAGCGGGCCGGCGGAGGCGGTGAAGATGGAGTGCGGCACCGGCTTGAACGCCACCACGATCTCCGACACGCGATCGGCCAAACGCTTGCCCGTGCGCAGGTAGAACGGCACGCCGGACCAGCGCCAGTTGGCGATTTCCGCCTTCAGCGCGACGAAGGTTTCGGTATTGGAGTGATCGACCTTCGACTTGGCGGTGCTGTTCAAGTCGTCGATATAGCCGGGCACGCTCTTGCCTTCGCCGACGCCGGCACGGTACTGGCCGCGCACGGTGAGCTGGGAAGCATTGCTTTCGTTGATGGGTTTGAGCGCGTGCAGCACCTTGAGCTTTTCGTCGCGCACCGCATCGGGCGACAGCGAGGACGGCGGCTCCATCGCCACCATGCACAACAGCTGCAGCATATGGTTCTGCACCATGTCGCGCAGCGCGCCGGCGTGGTCGTAATAGGGGCCGCGACGTTCCACGCCCAGCGTTTCGGCCACGGTGATCTGCACGTGGTCGATATGGCCGGCGTTCCACAGCGGCTCGAACAGCGCGTTGCCGAAGCGCAGCGCCAACAGGTTCTGCACCGTTTCCTTGCCGAGATAGTGATCGATGCGGAAGGTCTGCGATTCGGCGAACACCTGGCCGACGTCGTCGTTGATGCGATTGGCGCTGGCCAGGTCCTTGCCGATCGGCTTTTCCAGCACCACGCGCGACTGGCCCTGGTTGAGGCCGTAGCCGCCCAGGCGCTGGCAGATGTCCACGAACAGGTCGGGCGAGGTGGACAGATAGAACACGCGCACGTGATCGGGACATTCGCCCATCAACTTGGCGAAGTCGTCCCAGCCGGCGTCCTTGCGTGCGTCGAGGGGGCGGTAATGCACCAGCTTGAGGAAAGCGTCCAGCTGGTCGCCCTGCTTGGCCGCCGCGCCGTTGAGCGCGCTGCGGATCTGCGCGCGGTAGCCGTCGTCGTCCAGGCCTTCGCGGGCCACGCCGATGATGCGGCTGCCCGGCTGGATCTGGCCGTCGGCGAAGCGGTGGAAGAGGGCAGGGAGCAATTTGCGGACGGCCAGATCGCCAGTGCCGCCGAAAATCACCAGGTCGAACAGCTCGACCGGTAGCGCGGGTGCAGTCACAACTCACCTCTATGCATGCGGGCAGCCGCGACAATGCGGCCGCCGGGGAACCCCGATGGTACCAATGCCGTACCAGGCAATACCAGTCCTTTGTGCGGTGCAAACGTATGCATTGTTTTCATAAGCCAGGAATCGTAAATCGAGAATCGTAAATCGTAAAAAATGACTTGCGCGGGCGACGGCTCTGCTCGATTTCCGATTGACGATCCCCGATTCACGGACAGGTTGTCCCACTGGTCACGCATTGGTATGGTTCGCAACTATGCAGAACGCCCTGGCCGAGGAATACCGGCGACTGAGCCGCGATACCACCACCCACCAGCCGCTGGCTTACCTGCGGTTGCGGCGGGCCATTCGCAACGTGATCCAGCATCGCGACATCGAACCGGGCCAGACCCTGCCGAGCGAACGCGATTTATCGCAGGCTTTGGGTTTGTCCCGCGTGACCGTGCGCAAGGCCATTTCGGGTTTGGTCGAAGAAGGCCTGCTCACCCAGCGCCACGGCGCCGGCACCTTCGTGGCCGAGCGCATCATCAAGCCGATGTCGCGCCTGACCAGTTTTACCGAAGATTTGCGCGCGCGCGGCCTGCATCCACGCTCCGAATTCTTCGAGCGCAGCGTGGGCGAGGTGACGCCGGAGGAATCGATGGCGCTCAATCTTTCGCCCGGCGTGCTGGTGGCGCGGCTGCATCGCGTGCGTTATGCCGAAGACGAACCGCTGGCGATCGAGCGCAGCGTGGTGCCGGCCAGCGTGCTGCCGGATCCGCATGAAGTGCACGACTCGCTGTACGAGGCGCTGGAGAAATACGACTGCCGCCCAGTGCGCGCGCTGCAACGCTTGCGCGCGGTGTTGCTGGGTGCGCGACAGGCGCGCTTGCTGCACGTGAGCGCCGGCAGCGCCGGCCTGCATATCGAGCGCCGCGGTTTTCTCGACGATGGACGCGTGGTGGAATTCACCACCTCGTGGTACCGCGGCGATATTTACGATTTTGTGGCTGAGCTACAGACCGATTGATGGTGCATCACCGTCATTCCGGCGAAAGCCGGAATGACGACTAGGTAAGGTCACACATGGCCGCAAGTATGTAGATGGTTGTGCTCGTTGGGGAAAAGCGACCGAATTGCCCTCACCGCCCCCACCCGCTACAGTTGCGCCCGTTCCAGGTGTCCCTAGGCCCAAGCCTACGGGATGAAACGGGAAGCCGGTGCGCTGTTCGCACAGCAAGGCCGGCACTGCCCCCGCAACGGTAAGCGAGTTCTTTTCGAACGATCGACACGCCACTGTGCTTTGCATGGGAAGGCATCGTTCGATGGCGTGCATTGATGCGCGCCACTCGCGAGTCCGGAGACCGGCCCGGAACAGGTTCTGGCACTCGCGGTGGGCGGGGCACGGAGATCGCGCCGCGGTACCGCCGCCTGCCCGCCTTCCGTTTCCTTCGAATCATTCGAGCGCCGGCTTGCTCATGCTTACGCCGCGCGGGGACGCGCGGCAGGGGATAGCCATGTCGTTGAAGAAGAACACGCTCGCAGCCGCGCTGCTGCTTTCGTTGGCCGCGCCGGCCGCCCATGCCGAATCCGCGCCCGACCAGAACGGCACGCTGGCGCCGGTGATCGTCACCGCTACGCGTACCGCCATCACCGCCAACGAGGCGCTGTCGTCGGTCACGGTGATCACGCGCGAGGACATCGATCGGTTGCAACCGGTTTCCATCGCCGACCTGCTGACCGGTCTGCCGGGCGTGTCGATCGGGCAGACCGGCGGTATCGGCCAGCAGACGTCGCTGTACCTGCGCGGCACCAATGCCACGCACGTGCTGGTGCTGATCGACGGCATCCGCGTCGGCTCGGTCAGCATCGGCTTGCCGGCGCTGGAGCAGATTCCGGTGCAGGCGATCGATCGCATCGAGATCGTGCGCGGTCCGCGCGCCAGCCTTTATGGTTCCGACGCACTCGGCGGCGTGATCCAGGTCTTTACCAAACATGGACAGCCGAACGGCGGCATCGCGCCATCGGTGAGTGTGACCGGCGGCAGCCATGGTTATGCGAGCGGGCAGGCGGGTGTTTCCGGCGGCGATGCGCATCTTTGGTACAACGCCAGCCTCGGCGGTACCTATACCGGCGGCATTCCTGCCTGCCGCATGGGTGCGGCGGAAGTGGGCGTGGCGTGTTTCGTCGACGATCCGCGCAACGACGCCTATCGCAACTGGAACGGCTTCGCCAACATCGGCTATCGCTGGGACAACGACACGGAGCTGGCCTTCAACTGGCTGCGCAGCAAGAGCAATGCGCAATACGCCGGCAGCCCCTACGGCGGCAACGACGGCATCGAAGAACAACGCGTGGCCGGCGCGCGCTTGAGCTTCTCGCCGCTGTCGATCTGGAAGGTCACGCTCAATGCGGGTCAAAGCCGCGACGACAACGCCACCTTCTACCAGGGCAGCTATTACGGCCAGTATTACCCGCGCATGGGCACCGGTTACTTCAATTCGCGCCGCAACCAGGCGTCGTGGCAGAACGACATCACACTGGCTATCAATCAATTGTTGACGGTGGGCGTGGACTACCAGCAGGAACATATCGCCAGCGATATCGCGTTCCAGCAGACCACGCGCGGCGACACCGGCACGTTCGCGCAATACCAAGCCACGTTCGGCCAGCACGAAGTGCAGCTGTCCGCGCGTCACGATCACAACGACCAGTTCGGCAACCACAACACCGGCGCGGCGGCGTGGGGGTATCACTTCCGGAACGGCCCGGTGCTGTCGGTGAGCTATGGCACCGCGTTCCATGCGCCGACCTTCGACGATCTTTATTTCCCGGCGTTCGGCGGCGTACCCACCGCCAATCCCAACCTGAAGCCGGAAACCTCGCGCAGTGCCGAAATCGGCCTGACGCAGCAGCTGGAGCACTGGAACTGGGGCGTGAATGCGTACCAGACCAACATCAATAATCTGATTACCTTCGACAGCAACTTCGTGCCGCAAAACCTGAGCCGCGCGCGCATCCGCGGGCTGGAAGGGCAGTTCGGTTTCAACCTGGACGACTGGCGCGTGCAGAGCTATCTCACCCTGATGCAGCCGAAGAACGACGATGGCGGACCCAACAACGGCAAGCTGCTGGCACGGCGTGCGCAGCGCACGGGCCGCGTGGATATCGACCGCAAGCTGGGCCAGTTCAACCTCGGCGCCACTTTCTTCGCGGCCAGCAAACGCTACGACGACACCGCCAACACCCGCCGCATGGGTGGCTACGCCACCACCGATCTGCGCGCCAGCTATGCCTTCGCGCCCGGCTGGCAGGTGGAGGCCAAGCTGGCGAACGTGTTCGATCACCGCTATGAGACGGCCTATTACTACAACCAGCTGGGTCGCACCTGGTATGTGACGGTGCGGTACGGGCTGTAAGCCGTAGGTTGGGGTGCGAACCCCAACGTTGCCACGCGAAACGGGATGGCGATGTTGGGGTTTGCACCCCAACCTACAAAGCTACGGATTACGGCGCTGGGGTTCGGGTTCGGCTGCGCCTCAGCCCAGCCTACAGAGGGTTTATGGCTGAATAAGGTGGCCATGCCTTTCGGCACGGCCGGACTTCAGGCACATTTGCACGGTTGGCCCCCAAGGCATAAAGGTGCCCATGAATGTGCCCTCCTTCTGGATTGCGCCACGGACCGCGCTGGATGGGCGGGGCCATGGCTTGCGTCTGCCTGGCGCGCCTGCGCGGGTGATGCCATGAATATCTTCGCGCCCATCATCCGCCGCCCCATCGGCACATCGCTGTTGGCGATCGGGCTGGTCATCGCCGGTTTCTGCGCCTATCTGATGCTGGGCGTGGCGGCGCTGCCCTCGATGGATTTTCCCGTCATCGTCGTCAACGTGGCCCAACCCGGCGCCAGTCCGGAAACCGTCGCCACCACAGTGCTGGCGCCCTTGGAGCGCCACCTTGGCCGCATTGCCGGGGTGGACGAGATATACGGCAACGCCTACCAGGGCGGCGCATCGGTATTCGTGCGCTTCGAGCTCAGCCGCAAGCTGGACAAGGTGGCCGAGGATGTGCAGACCGCGATCAACGCGGCGCAACCCGATCTTCCGCAGCTGCCGAGCCCGCCGCAGTACTTCAAGGCCGATACCTCGCAGATCCCGGTACTGCACCTGGCGCTGACTTCCACCAGCCTGGCGCCAGACAAGCTGTTCGATCTCACCTCCACCCTGCTCAGCCCGGTCTTCGCGCAGATTCCGGGCGTCTCGCAAGTGCAGGTGTTCGGCGGTACGCCGCATGCCGTGCGCGTGGATGTGAACACCTCGGCGCTATCGGCCAAGGGCCTGACCGCCAACGACATCCGCAACGCGCTGATCGCCGCCAACGTCACCTCGCCGCAGGGCACGCTGAGCGATGGCCTGACGCAGATGACGGTTACCGCCAACGATGCGCTGCATACGCCGCAGGACTTCGCCAACCTGGTGATCGCCACGCGCAAGGGCGTGCCGGTACACCTGTCCGACGTGGCCACGGTCCGCAGCGGCGAGCAGGACAAATACCAGGCCGCCTGGTTCAACGGCATGCGCACCGTCGGCGTGCAGATCAACAAGCGTCCCGACGCCAACGCCGTGGCGACCGCCATGGCCGTTCGCGCCAAGCTGCCGATGCTGGGCCGCTATCTGCCGGCCGACGTGCAGATGACCCCGATCTTCGATTTCACGCAAGGCACCAAGTCGGCCTTGCATGAGGTGGAGGTTGCCCTGCTGATCAGCATCGTGCTGGTGATGCTGGTGATGCTGGTGTTCCTGCGCAAACTGCGTCCCACGCTGATCGCCGCGCTGAGCGTACCGCTGTCGCTGGCCGGCGCGTTCGTCGTGATGTGGGCCTTCGGTTACACGCTCAATACGCTGTCGCTGGTGGCGCTGGTGCTCTGCATCGGTTTCGTGGTGGATGACGCCATCGTGGTCATCGAGAACATCGTGCGCCATATGGAGCATGGTGAAACCGCGCTCGATGCGTCCTTGCGCGGCGTGAGCGAAATCGGCTTCACGGTCATCTCGATCACGCTGTCGCTGATCGCCGTATTCGCGCCGTTGTTGTTCGGCGACAACATGCTGACGGTGCTGCTGCGAGAATTCTCGGTCACGCTCTCGGCCGCGGTGGTGATTTCCGCGATCATCTCGCTGACCCTTACGCCGGCGCTGTGCGGCCGCTTCCTGAAACCGGAAAAGCCCTCTACCAAGTCGTCGCGCCTGGAGCAGGCGCTGGTGCGCTTCGATCGTTGGCTGCATGGTCATTACGAGCGCGCGCTGGACTGGTCCATGCACCATCGCCGCCTGATGCGCTGGCAACCGCTCACTCTGTTGATTCTCACCATCGTGCTGGCCATGGCCGTGGTGAAGACTGCGGGCGGCACCTTCATGCCCGACCAGGACACCGGCCAGCTCGCCGTGCGTATTCGCGCGGACGCCAATATCTCGCCCGCCGCGCTCACCAAGCTGGTCGAGCAG
The DNA here is from genome assembly GCF_051954575.1 of Dyella sp. Classification (GTDB taxonomy): domain Bacteria; phylum Pseudomonadota; class Gammaproteobacteria; order Xanthomonadales; family Rhodanobacteraceae; genus Dyella_B. Next base: position 21,832 of record NZ_JBQCHP010000028.1, read on the forward strand.
GCCAACAAGCTGTTGAAGGACGATCCGGCCACGCTCGACGTATTGACCATCTTGGGCGGCGACCAGGGCAATGGCGCCGCCGTGGGCAACAGCGCCTCGATCTATGCGGATCTCAAGCCGCGCGGCAACGGCCCGGGCGAGCGTCCCGACGACATCAAGGAAGTGATCAAGCGGTTGCAGAAGAAGTTCGATCCGCTGCCCGGCATGAAGGCCTATTTCAACCCGATCCAGTTCTTCAACGGCGGTGGCGCCGGCGACAATACCGGCCAGTACGAATTCCAGATCGTCGACACCACCGGCCGCAACAATCTGCAGCCGATCACGCTGAGCATGGTGCAAAAGCTGCGCACCATCCCGAAGTTGAGCGACGTCAGCAGTAATTTCGACCTGGTCGGCAAGCAGCAGCAGATCCGTATCGACCGCGAGAAAGCCGGCCGCCTGCACGTGGGCATCGGCGACATCGACTCGGTGCTGCTCAATTCGTTCGGGCAGAACCAGGTATCCGTGATCTATTCGGATATCAACCAGTACCGCGTGGTACTGACCTCCTCCAGCTCCGAATCGGTCAACGCGCAAGGCCTGCTGAACCTCTATGTGCGCAATACCCAGGGCCAGATGATTCCGCTGTCTGCGCTGGCGACGATCGAGCCGGATCTCAGCCCGCTGGGCATACGCCATCACAACCAGCAGCAGGTGGCGACGATCAACTACAACCTGGCGCCGAAGATCCAGCAGAGCGAAGGCATCGCCTTGGTGGAGCAGGCGGCGCTGGCCGTGCATCTTCCGCCCGGGGTGAAGCTGGATTTCACCGGCGCCAACCAGCAGATGCAGCAGGCCAAATCCAATGGCACCATCCTGCTGATCTCCTCGATCGTGGCGATGTACATCGTGCTCGGCATTCTTTATGAAAGCCTGGGTCATCCTTTGACCATTCTTTCCACCTTGCCGGCCGCAGGCGCGGGCGCTTTCCTAGCCATGCTGGTAACGCATACGCCGATCTCCTTGATGGCGATCATCGCCGTGCTGATGCTGATCGGCATCGTGAAGAAAAACGCGATCCTGATGGTGGACTTCGCCCTGGTCGCGCAGCGAGAGCATGGCTTGCCGGCGCCGGAAGCGATTCGCCAGGCAGCTTTGGTGCGCTTCCGGCCGATCACCATGACCACGCTGGTGGCGATGGGCGCGGCGTTGCCGCTGGTGATCGGCTTTGGCATCGGATCGGAGATGCGCCAGCCGCTGGGTATCGCGATCGTCGGCGGCTTGCTGGTATCGCAATTGCTCACGCTGCTGAGCACGCCGGCCATTTACTTGTGGTCGTACGATCGCGGTTTGCGCAAGGCAGCGCGCAAGGCGCGGCGCGAAGCGAAGCGGCGTTTGCGCGAACTCGGCCAGCAGGCGCCTGCCATCGAAGCCCTGGCCGACGAGGCCACATAATGTAGGTTGGGGTGCAAACCCCAACGTTGCCATGCATGACGATGTTGGGATTTGCATCCCAACCTACGGCAGGCTTACGGTGCGCGCCATGCCTTTCGGCACGGCCCGACTTCAAGCACATTGCGTGGCACACGCGGCAGCGTATGAAGTGCATATGGATACTTTCGATACGCGCAACAGCCGTTCACGCGGTTTGTACATGGCCGTCATTCGTGCGCACAGGCAGGCGCCGGCATGAATATTTTCGAGCCGATCATTCGCCGCCCAACCGGTATTTCGCTGCTTGCCATCGGCTTGGTGCTGGCGGGCTTCTGCGCCTATCTGCTGATAGGTATCGCCGCTTTTCCCTCGATCCAATTTCCTGTCATCGCAGTGGCTGCCACGTTACCCGGCTCCAGCGCGCAGACCGTGGCCGCAACCGTCACGGCACCGCTTGAACGTCAGCTGGCGCGCATTTCCGGCATCCAGCAGATGACTTCCAATTCGAACGCCGGCGGCACGCTGATCCTGATCCAGTTCGACATGTCGCGCAGCGCGGATCAGGCCGCGCGCGACGTACAGGCAGCACTCAATGCCGCCTCACCGGATCTGCCGGCCGTCATGGCATTGTCTCCGCCACAGTATTTCAAGAACGATACCTCGCAGATTCCCGTGCTGCTGATCGCCATGACGTCGACCAGCATGCCGCCAGACAAGCTTTACGACCTGGCCAACACATTGATGCTTCCGGCCGTGGCGCAGGTCACAGGCGTGTCGCAGGCGCAGTTGATCGGCGGCTCGCCGCACGCTGTGCGCATCTCGCTTAACAACAGCGCGCTGACTGCCAAAGGCTTGACCGCCAACGATGTCGCCAACGTGCTGCGCGCTGCCAATGTCACCTCGCCGCAGGGCGTCCTGAGCGACGGCATGACGCAAATGACGGTATCGGCCAACGACGGTCTTCAGACGCCGTCCGATTTCGCCTCCCTCGTCATCGCCAACCGGAAAGGCGTACCGATACATCTTTCCGATGTCGCCACCGTCAGCAGCGGCCAGCAGGATTCCACCCAGGCAGCCTGGTTCAACCATCGCCGCGGCGTGATCATGCAGGTGCAGAAGCGTTCCGATGCAAATGCCGTGCAAGTGGTGCAGGCCATCCGCGATGCGCTGCCCAAACTGCAGAAGCTGGTGCCGGCCGACGTGCAGATCACCCCGATTTTCGACCTGACCCTGTCCACCAAATCCGCCCTGCACGAGGTGGAGATCGCACTGCTGATCAGCATCGTCATGGTTGCGCTGGTGATGCTGCTGTTTCTCAGGCGCGTTCGCCCCACGCTTATCGCCATGCTCAGCGTGCCGCTGTCGCTGGCCGGCGCGTTCGTGCTGATGTACACGCTCGGCTTCACGCTCAACATGCTGTCGCTGATCGCGCTGGTGCTGTGCATCGGCTTTGTGGTGGACGACGCCATCGTGGTGATCGAGAACATCTTTCGCCATATGGAGCAGGGCGCGAAACCATTGGATGCCGCCTTGATCGGCGTGGGCGAGATCGGCTTTACGGTGGTCTCGATTACCCTGTCGCTGGTGGCGGTGTTTGCACCGATGGTGTTCGGCAACAGTCCGATGGTGATGTTGCTGCGTGAGTTCTCGGTCACGCTGATCGCCACCATCGTGATTTCGGCGCTGGTGTCGCTCACCCTCACGCCAGCCCTGTGTGGCCGCTACCTGGTGCAGGAGACGCGCGAACGGCCAGCGCCCGGCAAGCTGGAAATGGCCGTGGAACGCATGGACCGCTGGATGCTTCGCATCTATGCGCGCGCGCTGGATTGGGCGATGCACCATCGGCGCGTGATGCGCTGGCAACCGCTGATCCTTATCGTATTGACGGTCGGCTTGGCGATGGCCGTGGTGAAGACCGCGGGCGGTGCACTGATGCCGGAGGGCGATACCGGCATGTTGCAGGCGGACATGGTGGCCGATCCGAATATTTCTCCCGACGCGCTCGCCAAGCGCGCGCAGGCGGTACAAGCCGTGATGCTGGCCGACCCGGCGGTGATCGACGTCGCGTCGTTCCTGGGCGGCAACAATACCAATGGCGCGGTGGGTAACGAAGCCTCGTTCTTTATCGACCTCAAGCCGCGCGGCGATGGTCCCGGGCAGCGCCGCGATGCGGCGGACAAAGTGATCAAGCGGCTCAACGAGCACTACAAGAAGCTGACCGACGTGAACGTCGCCGTCACCAGCCTGGGCTTTTTCAACGGCGGCGGCGGAAGCAGGGCGAAAGGCCAGTACGCCTTCTCGCTCACCAGCACCACCAGCCAGCCCCTGCAGCAACCCAGCCTGCGGCTGGCGCAGGTGATGCGCAAGATGAAGCAGTTCAAGGACGTCAGCACCAGCTTCGACAATATCGGCAAGCAGCAACTGGTGGAGATCGATCGCGATGCCGCGTCGCGGATGCAGGTCACTGTCGGGCAGATCGACCAGGCGCTGACCGATGCATTCGGGCAGACGCCGGCATCGGTGATCTATTCGGACATCAACCAATACCAGGTGATCCTGATCGCTGACAACGCCTATTCACTGAGCCCCGGCACCTTGCTGAACCTGTATGTGCGAAGCAGCACCAACAAGATGGTGCCACTCTCGGCCATGGTGCATATCCGCCCACGCATCGAACCCATCGGCATCCAACACTACAACCAGCTGGAATCGGCAAGCATCAACTACAACCTCGCCGACGGCGTCAGCCAGGCCGATGGCCTGAAGTACGTCGACCAGGCCATGTTCGCCGCACGACTGCCGCCTGGCGTGATGAAACAGTACACCGGCGACAACCAGAAGCTGATGGAAGCGGCCACCAACACGCTCGTCATGTTCATGGCGGTGATCCTGGCGATGTACATCGTGCTGGGCATTCTGTACGAGAGCCTGATCCATCCGCTGACCATCCTCTCCACCCTGCCCGCCGCTGGCATGGGCGCCTTTCTCGCCATGCTGATCACGCACACGCAATTGAGCACGATGTCGGTGATCGCGGTGCTGATGCTGATCGGCATCGTGAAGAAGAACGCGATCCTGATGGTGGATTTCGCCCTGGTCGCCGAACGCGAAGGCGGCCTGACACCACCCGAAGCGATCCGCGAAGCGGCACTCGTGCGCTTCCGTCCCATCACCATGACCACCCTGGTGGCAATGGGTGCGGCGCTGCCGCTGGCGATCGGCTTCGGCATCGGCTCGGAGATGCGCCAGCCGCTGGGCATTGCGATTCTCGGCGGACTGCTCGTATCGCAGCTGCTGACCTTGCTCAGCACGCCTGCGATTTACCTGTGGCAGCACGACCGGCGTGTGCGCAAGGCGGTGCGCCGCGCACGGCGAGAGGAGAAGCGTCGCTCGCATCAATTGGGTAAATCGGCCGTGACGCCTAGCGCCGAACAGACTGGGTGAGATGCAACAGTCTTCTTGCGGCTATATATATCCGCCCTGACAGCCGAGGATGATTTGCGACAGGTGCGCCGCTGACGTCCTCCGTTTCCGAGGCGCTGACGAAATGTGACACCCCTGTTTCCATCGCCTAACGGCGCCGGCTTCATGTGATATCGTGGCGCGGTTCACGGCTGGCTATGCAGGGGAGCTACGGCCATGGTTGTTCCATGTTTCATCGCGTTGTCGATACCGACCTTGTGCGGAATGCGAGTGCTGCATCAGCGCGACCGAATTCCGCTTCGCACGCACCGCTTCGTGCACCGGTCGATGGCAATCGCCGTCGCGCCGCCGGATTGATATATCCCCTATTCAAAATCCCAGCAGGCAATAGGAACGCCGGGCGCACGTCTCTGTGAGATTTTTTGCCCCGGCCCTGCTTCGCAGATGAATTCGGTGCCGGCGATCGTAGCGCGTCGGCATATTTGCGGCGGGCCGGGTTACTTGGACGGTAACTTTGGAGAATGATGGATGAGTATTCCTTTTCGCGCATTATCGCTGGCCATTCTTTTTGCATGCACCGCCCAGGCTGTGCATGCCCAAACGACCAGCGGCCAGTCGTCTTATTTTGGGGCTCCTTACACAGCCAGCAATCTTCCCGGACCGAACTCGTTCCAGGATATCGCCAGCGCGATGCGCGCCATCGATAACACTTACCTTGTCATCGATCCCACGCACGGCTGCGCGCCGATCGTGCATAAGCTTACAGACCCGCTCTCGTCAAAGCCGTACGGCAACGTGCTGACCGATAGTCCTAATGCACCTTGCAGCGGCAGCAACAGCGTAATGGCGTCGCTTTACTCTTATGCACCTGGAAAGAACCTGGGCAGGATCCGCGATGGACAACCGCAAGCGTCTTCTCTTGACGGCAGCATCCATTACGGCACCGGCAACGAATTTCTGGAAGAGGAAGACGCTTCGCTTGGTGCGCTCAGTTTTCGGCGCTATTACAACAGCCACCCCGCGACGGCCAGCTCGCATATCGGCAACCATTGGCGGCACAGCTTCGATCGCAGTCTGTCGTACGTCGCCTCGTCGGACGGCGCGGCGGCTATCGTGACGGCGTTTCGCGCCGACGGTTTGCAGGAGACCTTCAACCTGCAATCCGGTCAGTGGGTGGCCGATCCCGATATCGCCGATCGCCTGACTTCGCAGACGGACAACAGTGGCCACATCACCGGCTGGACGCTCCTCGATGCGGTCTCGCGCAATGTGGAAACCTACGATGCCAACGGCCTGCTGCAATCCATCGTACGCCCAGATGGGCAAGCGGTGGTGCTCAGCTACAGCACTGCGGCCATGCCGGCGCCCGGTACGTCGGCACTGGGCTTGCTGTTGCAGGTATCCGATTCGCATGGACGAGCCATCCGCTTTGCCTACACCAACCAAGGACAGATCCAGACGATACAACTGCCTGATGGCCTGATGCTCGGCTACAACTACGACGCCAACGGCAATCTGTCTGCCGTACGCCAGACTGACGGCTCGAATCACTCCTATATGTACGCCGAGATGCAGTATTCGAGCACCAATCTGCCGTATCTGCTGACCGGCGAAACCGATGAAACGGGCAATCGCGTCGCTACCATGACATACGATTACAGCGGTCGCGCGACAAGTTTGAAGTTGGCATACAACAGTTCGGCGCTGCAGGTCTCCTATGCAGGCCCCGGCCAGGCCACGGTGACATACCCGTCAGGGGTGCAAGTGGGACTCCAGTTTGTCGCACCCTTTGGCACCCTGCATGTGAATGCGTTGAACGCATCCTGTTCGTCCTGCACTCAATCGTATTACGCCACGGCTGCGTTTGACGGAAACGGTTACCCATCAAGCAGAACGGACTTCAACGGTAATACGACGCAGATGCTTTATGACGCGAACGGCCTGTTGCAACAACAAATTGAAGGGGCGAATTCACCCACGTCGCGCATTACGAAGTTCACCTGGGATACCAACTTCCGTGTACCTCTTACACGCACTATCAGCGATGCCTACGGTACGGTGCTGAGCAGTACCCAATGGGCGTACGACGGCAATGGCAGGATGATGGCGCGTTGCGAAACCGATCCAGCGCAAACAGGATCGGGTTATAGCTGCGCCTCTAGCGGCCCTGTGCCCGCCAGTGTGAGGCGCTGGACTTATGTCTATTGCACTGCGATAGACAACGTGCAATGTCCGCAAATCGGTTTGTTGACGGCCGTGATAGGGCCGCGCACCGACATACAAAGCAGGACGACTTACAGCTATTACGCCAATGGAGACCTGCATTCGATCACCGATCCACTGGGGCATGTCGCCACGATGGTCGGTTACGACGGGGATGGACGCGTCACACATATGATCGACGCCAATGGCGTCGCTACGGATTTCAGCTATACGCCGCGTGGTTGGCTGGCCTCTCGCGCCGTGAATGGTGCAACAACCACCCTTTCCTATACTCCCTTTGGCATGGTGGCCTCGATAGCCGATGCGGACGGCGTTACCACGCGCTACAACTACGACCCCGCCCATAACCTCGCTCTGGTCATGGATGCGATGGGCAATGCCGTGCAATACAACGTGGACCCGTTCGGCGAAATCATTGGGGAATACACCTATGACAGCAGCAATCAACTGCGCCGCACTCAGTCTCGTTCCTGGAACCCTCTGGGGCAAATCACCCAGCTTACCGATGGCCGAAACCAGGTATTCAATGCCAACTGGGGCGACAGCTACGACCGCGATGGCAACCTGACGCACAGCGCGGATGCGTTGAACACCCAGCATATGGCGGCTTACGACAGCCTCAATCACCTGCTCCGTACGGTGGACAACGGCAATGACGGATCCACGTCGAACGTAACGGTCAATTACATGTACGACCCGCTGGGTCATCTCATGAGCATGACGGATCCATCCGGCTTCATGAGCAGCTATCACTATGACGGGCTGTCCGATCGTATCGACGAAATCACGCCCGATGCGGGCCACGTCGGCAGGGCGTATGACCAGGCCGGCAACCTGATGACGATCTGGGATTCGATGCGCAGTGTCAATTACAGATACGACGCACTGAATCGCATCACGCAAGCCAGCTATGTCGATGGCAGCAGCAGCGTCTTCTATTACGACGAACCGAACGGCACCACCGGTTGCAGCAACTCCTACCCCATAGGTCGCCTGACACGTGTAATGGAAGCTGCGGTGACGACGACGTATTGTTACGACGCGCAGGGACGCGTAATCCAGAAAATGCAGACCGTCGTCAACGGCAAGATCGACAGCACGACATACGATCGCACTCCAGCAGGACGGATCAAGGGCATCACCTATCCCAGCCAGAACCATCTGTACTACAGCTTCGATCCTGATGGCCGCATTCAGGGCATCTCGATGTCGCTGGCCAATGGCGGCGCCAACACTCCGGTCGTCAGCAATGTATCGTATCTGCCGTTTGGTCCAGTGCAGTCTTATACGCTCGGCAACGGCCAGATGATCACCCGGACCTACGACACGAGCTACCGGGTCAGCGATCTGAGCAGCCCTGCCTTCCAGCTGCATATGGCGCGAGACCCTGCCGGCAATGTGATCGCCATCGGCAGTGGACCGAATGCAAACCCTGTCATCGAAACCTATCGTTACGATGGACTGAATCGCCTGACCACCATCGCCGATGCCAACAACAATGTCATCGAAAGCGTTTTCTACAATCAGGCAGGTGACCGCCTGAGCAAGAGCGGGACTGGCCTGGCGACCGGCAGTTACAGCTACAACAATGGCACGCATCAATTGATCGCCGCAGGCAATGCCATGCGTAATGTGGATCCTGTCGGCAACACGACGTCGATCGCACAGGCCGGCAACACCTACGGTTTCAGCTACGACCCGCAGAATCATCTGGGCCTGCTGCAACTCAATCAAACGCCGCTGGCGTTTTACAGCTACAACACCAAGGGCGAGCGTGTTGCCAAGACGATCAACAATGTCTCACAACGATACGTCTATGACGGTCAAGGTCGCCTGCTCGGTGAGTATGGCAACAGCAATCGCGACTATATCTGGCTCGACATGATTCCAGTGGCAAATGCCGACATGAGCCCGGCAACGAGCTCTCTGGTTTTTGTCACCGCAGATCATCAGGGCACGCCACGCGCCATCAGCGACGCCAGCGGCAATACGATCTGGCAATGGCCTTATGCCGGGGGCAATGCCTGGGGTGAGCTGTCGCCGAAGAGCAACGGGTATGTGTATAACCTGCGCTACACCGGCCAGTACTTCGATAGCGAAAGCAATTTGGTATATGCAGCCGGCCGTTTCTACGATCCGACCACAGGGCGTTTTCTGCAAAACGATCCGTGGGGCACCGGCAACAAGATGGGGGCGTATATCTTTGCGCGGAACAATCCCCTGGCTGATCAGGATGCCAGGCCGTTGCCCACGAGCCAAGGCAATATCCTGAGTGGCTGGCTCGCCACCTCGCCGGCATGGATGGAATCCGCGATCGAGCCGTCGATGCCTCATTGAGCTCAACGTCGAGCATGGGCAGACAGGAAGTCTGCCCATTGCTGCCAGCACCGTTGGACAAAAGTCCTTCGCCGGTATGGTTATCGGCCTAGGAAATGTGTCGTATCTGCACGTACCTCAGCTGCTGGCCTCCCGCTCCAGTGCCGCTGTCAGGCGCATCAGCATGCGCCAGGCGTAACTTTCGTGGGCGTTGCCAAGGTTTGCCGTACCTGCCATCTGTCGGCTGAGTCCCGCATGTTCCTGGCAGTCGCCAATGCGTACCCGATAGGTGGTGACGAGCGGTATCAGTTGATGCGTGGTCGGCTGCTTCTCGGCCGGCACCGGACCGCCGTAAGGGCTGCCGATCGAAGGCTCGTCGAGCGTGGCGAGATTGACACGGTCCACCGCCGTAACCCGGCAATGCAGCGTGCCTGTCTCCGCGATGGTGGCCACGAAACGGGCCGCATCGCCCGCAGCGACATGGCCGACGCCTTCTTCGCCGACAAACGCCTCGCCCTTGATGCCGTCCGGGCCGATCACGTCGAACAGATGCTCGCCGCGCGCCAGCCACGTGCCGGCGGCGAGCCCTTCGTTATCGATCTGCACAGCGCCATCGAACGGCGCGCGCAAGGTGAGCTGCCGGGTTTCGCGCTCCAGGCCCGCCACGGTTTCGCGAGCCGCTTCCCAGCGCTTGCGCAAGGCGACGCCTTCCTGCAGCAATTGCGGGTTGAACGGCTGCTGCTCAACTTGCCAGCGCAGCTGTGCTTCCTCCACGCGCGCGGCGTTCAGGCGATAGGCGAGGTCTGGCGAAACGAGCATGGCAAGCACATCGCCTGCATGAACGTGCGCGCCATCGCGTGGCAACGGAGCATCTGCCGATATATAACCGGCTTCCGGTGCGTACAGCCCTTGCGCACGCAACGGACCCAGTACCGCTGGCGCTCCGATACCACCGTGCCAGGGCAGGACCAGCCATGCCACCAGCAAGCTGGCCAATACCGTGCTGCGCACCGTCTGCCTGCGCCAGCGCAGTGCGTCGCGCCTGCGCCAGCAGGCTTTCACTTCGGTAACGACCGGCCGCACGATGAACCAGCCAAATTCCACCGCAAACAGCAGTACGCCCAGCGCCTTGAAGAAGGCGTGGTAGACGATCAGCGCGATCGATAGAAATACCACCAGCCGGTACAGCCAGGTCACGAAGGTGAAGGCGATCAGGAAGCGGCGACGTGCTGGCGTGCACGGTTCGGGCTGGGGGTCGCCAAAGCCGAACAGCCATTCGCGCATCCACCAACGGCCGAAGGCAAAGGCACGATCATGCAGATTGGGCATGCCCAGCCAATCGGAAAGCAAGAAGTAACCGTCGAAACGCATGAACGGGCTGGCGTTGATGGTGAGCGTGCTGATCCAGGTAGTGGTCGCCAGCAGAAAGGCGGCGGCACTGAGCGGCCCGTCGGGCAGCAGGCTCCAGGCAAGCGTGGCGAATGCGGCCAGCGCAAGTTCGGCAAGCATGCCGGCGGCGCCAATGTGCAGTCGCGCGCGGCGGCTGCGCACCTTCCACGCTTCGGTGGTATCGGTGTAGAGCATCGGCACCATCACCAGCAACGCAATGCCCATCGTGGGCACGCGACAGCCATAGCGATAGGCCGTAAAAGCGTGGCCGAATTCGTGCAATACCTTGGCGAACGCAAGCGTAAGGCCAATCGCCAGCAACCCATGCCAATCGGCATACGCGCGAAAGGTGTGGGTGAAGGCATCCCAGCGGCGCGAGACCAGCGCCAGCCCAAGCACCGCACACACACCTACGATCGCCCAGAACGCAGGCCGATAGACGAACTCGACGTAACGCGCACCGCGGCGCAGGAACGGCATCGGGCGCCACAGCGGAACGCGGATCAGCAAATAATGCTTGAGCAGCCACATGGCGCGCGTCACACGACTTGCCTCCGCCACCGCACGCAGGCGCTCGGTGCTGTCAGCGGTAGCCGCTACAAACAGGTTCGCGCTCTGCAGCAGGCGCAGCAGAGCGTCGAAATCGTCCAGGCTTACCGTGAGCGTGGTGTCGCGGTTGACGGCCTCGACGATCTTCTGCGGGTCATCGAGCGACCAGCGCGAAAGTATTTCGAAGGCAGGCCAGCCCAACTGGTAGAAATGGTTGGCGGCCGGGTCGTGCAGCATCCAGGTAGGGGAACCATCGGGTGCGGCCGCACCGCGCGACACGCTCAATTCCTGGCGCAATGAAGGCAATCGTGCCATGCGCGCTTACCAGCCCAGCCACTGCCGCAGGGTCGCCAGCGGCCGGCGCAGCAGGTAATACGCCAACGGTACCCAGCGGCCATGGATGCGCGTGGTGCCCATCATGCCCAGCGCCGGGCGCGATCCATCGCCGATGAAACTGGCCTTGATGCGATAGGCAAGCACACCATCGGCGGTGGGTTCGGCCCGATAGGCAATGGTGTCGATGCGCGCCTCGTAGCTCACCAGGGGAGAGCTCTTGGGATAGAGCGTCAGAGTACTGCCCGGTTTCACCTCGACGTTTTCCGCCACCGGCAGATAGGCGGTCAGTTCCACATGCGCAGGATCGGCCAACAACATGACTTTCTCGCCCACCGATACGGCGCGGCCGTTCCAGTCGTTGGGATCGGAAAACACCGCTACGCCGGCGCGCGCCGCCGTAACGTGCAGGCGCGCCAGCTGCGCCGCCGCATAATCGAGTTCCACTGCACTCGCTTCGAGCTTGCCTTTCTTCAGTGCAAGGTCGAGGCGATCCTTGTCGTCTGTCACGGCGAGCTGCGCCGTCTGGCGATATTCTTCCTGCGCCGCGTCGAAATTCTTGCGCGCCAGCGCGTTGCGCGAAGCAAGCGTCGTCGCGTCAAGCGAAAACAGCGGTGTGCCGGCGCTGACGCGCTGGTTCGGCTGTACGTCGAGCCGATCGATCACGCCGTCCAACGGCGAGCGCACCACGAACGGATCCTTGGCCGTCACCTCGCCCGGCGCCAGCACGCTCAAAGGCACTGGCGCGAAACATGCGAGCGCCAGCGCGATCAACACGCGTTTGCGCAGCTTGCCCTTGCGCAAAGCATTCGACGCGCGTGCGAACGATGAGGCGTGCGGTTCCAACGCACGCAGTGCATGCACCCAAACTTGCGCCAGCTCGGCCAGCAAGACCGTATCGTGGGCGCCGAAGGGCTCTTCGCGCGCAAACACGATCGCGCCCATCACGCGCTGCGAATCGACCAGCGGCAACCATAGCGCGTGGGCTGGCCACCATTCGCCCCAGTCGGCGGCGAGTTCGGCCGGCAGATCAGTGGCCGCAAATGGACGAGGCTGCACGTACCCGGGAACGGCGTCGGATGGCTGTACTGATGCTTGCTCGGGCAGCTGTCGCGCCAGTATGCGGCACACCGCGCCCAGCCACTGCACATAAGGAGCGCCTGGATCGCATTGCGGCAAACCCGAGACCGCGGCGACGGCGCCCGGCAACGCGCCGCCCGCACGCCACCACGCTGCCTGGCGATACGGCACCAGGGCCTGGGTTTCGTTGACGATCGTAAAGGCAAGCGCCGCTTCGTTGGCCGCCGCGCGCGCGCGCGCCGACAGCTGCCACAGCAACGCAAGCCGGCTCGCTTCGATATGGATGTTCCCGGTCATGATAGTCGCTACTGGCCGGCGAACTTGGCCCAGCCGCTCATGCCGGGCAACAGCTCGGGTGCGTCGCCCGCCAGCGCGGCGGTCACATCCACCGTCTGCGATACCGGATCGACGCGCGCCCCGATGCGTACGACGCGCGCCGCATAAGTTTTGCCCACTTCATCCACCTGCACACTGAGCGCATGACCGGTCTTCAGCCATGCAAGCCATTTCGACGGCACGATCATCTTCCACTCCAGATGACTGGTGTCCACGATCGTCAGCAACGGCTTGCCCGCTTCCACGAACTGATCCGGCGCGGCCGACCGCTTCACCACGCGGCCGGAAAACGGCGCGCTGATCGTGCAGTTGCGCACGGTGGCCTGCATGTAGGCGACTTCTGCGGCACTGGCCTTGGCCTTGCCGCGCGCCTGCGCCACTTCCAGCTCGCCCACCGAATGGAACTGGGCCAGCTTGGTATCGGCCTGCAGCAGTTCCTGCGCGGCTTCCGATTCGGCCTGCGCCCGGTGCAGTTGCGCGTTGTACAACGCGCAATCGAGCGAGACGAGCGTCTGCCCCGCATGGAACGCATCGCCGTCGCGAAACGGCAGCGTGGCGATCCTGCCGGCGATCTGGCTGGACAGCTCTACCTCGTCTCGCGAAACGAGCTGCACGCGGATACGTCCATCTTCTGCCGAGGCATGCGGCGCGTCCGTCGCCATACCATGCTGCACCGGCCACAACACGACGGCGATGCAGCCGAAAACGATACTGCGCAAACTCATGACTTGCTTCCGTCTCCCTGGGCGAGCTCATCCCAGCGTTTCTGCTCTTCGGCGATTGCCTGCTCCAGCGCCGCCAGGTCGTGCGATTGCACGCTGTCGGGTACCGGATCCAGGCCGAGCGTGGCCAGCAACTGCCCATAGGAACTTTCCAGTTCACCGTAGCTTTCGTACAGGCGCAGCTCCGCCATCATGGCGCCGGCCGCGGCGCGGATTTCGTTGAGCTTGCCGATCGCGTTCGCGTTGGCGGCGTTGCGCGTGTGCTCCAGGATCTGCTGGTCCACATCGTTCATCTGCTTGAGCAGTTCGAACTGCCGGCGCTTGGCGTCCAGCTCGGTGCGCGCGACGTGCACCTGTGTCAGCACCGCCATGGCCAATGCCTCGCGTTGCACCTTTGCCACATCGAGCTGGGCCTTGGCCGCACCGCGGATGTTCTTGATGTTCAGTACGTTGAGCAGGTTCCAGCTCACGCTCAGGCCTGCATCGCGCCAGGCATGGAAGGCCAGAAAGCTGTTGCTGTCGTAATGCTCGCCCAACTGCACCTGCAGGCCCGGCAGCAGCCGCGCCATCGCCTTGTGCGTTTCGTTGACGCTGATGCGCTCGTTGTAGCCCGCTTCGAGCAGCTCCGGCCGGCGTTCCAGCGCGGTGGTTTCCATCTGCGCGATCGGCATGTCGAAATGCGGTTCGTCGAAACCGGCCGGCGGCGACAAGGTGAATTCCTGGCCGGGATCGAGGTTCATCAGCGAGGCAAGCCGCGGCTTGGCTTCTTCGAGCTGATCGCGCACCAGTTCCAGCTGGCGCATGATGTCGAGCATTTCATGGCGATAGTTCAGCGTATCCAACGGCGAAGCCACTTGCGCCTGTTGCGCGCGGCTGGAATCGTCGAGCGCCGCCTGGGCCTGCTGCAGCAACGGACCGATGCGATCGTGGATGCGTTCGGCGCCGGCCGCCTGCCAATACGCTTCGCGCACCTGCTGCATCAGCAATTGCACCACCTTGCGGCGGCGCTGCTGCAATACCAGCACCCGGTCGGCCTGCTCCTTCGCCTCGTAGTAGCTGACGCCGAAATCGAGCAGGTTCCAGGAGAAGCCCAGATCCGCGGTGCGCATGTTCTTGTCGGTGGAATACGAGGGCGGCACCGTCGTTTCGCTGGGGTTGTCGAGCAGTACCGAACGCGAAGCCAGTTCGCGATTGCGCGTGGTATAGCCGGCCGCCGCGGTCAACTTCGGCAACAGATCGAAGTTGGCAAGGTCAAGCTGCCGCTGCGCCAGTGCCTCTTCCATCATTTTCTGGCGGTTGTCGAGATTGAAACGGATGGCGCGTGCCAAGGCTTCATCCAGCGTGATCGGACCTTTCGGCGGCTGTTGCTGGCTGAGCATGTCGCTGCGCTCGGTCGCGGCCAGCTGCTGGCGCTCGGCATCCGTGAAAGGTTTCGGATGGATGGCGCAGCCGGACAGCAGCACTCCCGCCGCTATCGCAAGCATCAGCGGGGAGCGGGCAAGCCAGGTATGGATATGCGCGGCAGAAGAAGACGAGTTCACGTTGATAGCCCCAGTTCTATGTTCGTGTCAGTGGTGGTTGGCGGAGATGGAAGAGCGTGCCGCTAGCGTTTGCTCTTCAGGCCGTGCGGAGGTGGAACGAACCACGTGGAAGCTTTGCCGCTCGCGCTCGAACTGCTCGCTCAGCGAAGGTTTCGTACCGACAGGCGATGCATGCGCTGCGGCGCGATGAAGCGTGGCGTGCGAAGCATGCCCCTTGCCGAAGTCGACCACGATTTCGCGATACATCTGGTGCCCTTGCTGGTCGCGCGTGGCGACGAGCAGGCGCAGCTGATGCGGGCCGTGTGCGGGTGCGTGCCCATGCAGCTCGCCGGTTACGGCATCCACGTGCACCCAGCCCGGCAAGGCACCGCCGTCAGGCTGCGCTACCTCGACGATGCGCGCGTTGGCGCCGATCCACGGAGCAAGCGCAAGCGTGAACGCGGCTCCCGGCGGGGCCGCATGATGCACGGTAGTGACCGGTAGATTGAACGGCGCCGTGATCGGTTCGGGCGCCGTCAACGGCTGTGCACGGACTTGCGTCTCACCCAGCACGTCGCGGTGGCTACCGCCTTGCGCGCCGGGCACCGCGAATGTCGCGGTATGGAAAAGCAAAGTGGGCTCACCCAGCACGGGGTCTGCGGCCAGCGCGTTCAGCACGACCGGGTCGCTTGCCAAAACCACCTCGGCACCTGCTGTCGTGAGCACGGTGGACAGATTGGACGGTCCGGCAGGCACAAAGGTCTGGCCCTTGAAGCCGGCATTGACGGTGATCGTGCGCGTGGCAGCGGCGCTGGCTTCGGTGCCGTCATTCACCACGAAGGCAATCGTGCGACTGCCGGCTGCGGCGGTGAGCGATGTGTCCATATACGCCACCGCAGCCAATGCGGCCTGCCATTGTGCCAGCGTGGCGGTACCGCCGGCAGACGTAAGCGTCAACACGCCGGTCGACACGCTGTATGCGCCCGTGATGTCGCCCATGGTCGTGCTGTTATTGACAAACAACAGACGGTCTTCGCCGCGACGGAAGCCGGAGACGATAGATACCGTGGCGCTCGCCAGCGTGGCGTTGTCGCGATCGGAGACAGTGATACCCGGATCGATCAATACCGGCGCGGTATGGCCGACGCCGCCGAAGACAGCCGAACCGCTGGAGGTGGTGACAACCGGCGTCTGGTCGACATCCGTGACCGTCACCGTGCGTGCCGCGGCCGCACTGGTCTTGACGCCGTCATCGAGCATGAAGCTGACCGTGCGCGTGGCGTTGTTCGGCGTGACGGCCGTGTCGGTATAGGTGACGGATTTCAGCGCAGCCTGCCATTGCGCCAACGTAGCCGTGGCACCGGACGAGGTGAGCGTGAGCACGCCGGTTGCTGCGTTGTACGAAGCGGCGATATTGCCCATCGTCGCGCCATCGTTGGTGAACGCGAGCACGTCCTCGCCGCTGTGGAAATGGCCGGTAATCGCCACGGTCGCCGAGGCGAACGTGGCATTGTCGCGATCGGACAAGCTGATACCGGCATCCACCGGCACCGGTGTCGATACCGTGTTGTCGCCCGCCACGAAGGAAGCGCTGCCGCTTGACGTGGTCACGATCGGCGTCTGATCCGTATCGGTGACGGTCACCGTGCGCGTCGCCGCAATGCTGGCCTTTACGCCATCGCTGACCGTAAAGCTGATCGTGCGTGTGGCGTTGTTCGGCGTAATGGCTGTGTCGGTGTAGGTGACCGCGTCCAGCGCCGCCTGCCACTGCGCCAGCGTAGCCGTGGCGCCCGATGATGTCAGCGCGAGCACACCGGTGGTCGCGTTGTACGACGCGGCGATGTTGCCCATCGTCGCGCCATCGTTGGTGAACGCAAGCACGTCTTCGCCACTGCGGAAGTTGCCGGTAATGGCCACGGTTGCCGAGGCCAGCGTGGCGTTGTCGCGATCGGACAAGGTGATGCCGCTATCGACCACCACAGGCGTCGATACGGTGTTGTCGGCGGCCACGAACGAAGCGCTTCCAACCGAGGTCGTCACGAGCGGGGTCTGGTCGGTATCAGTGACGGTTACCGATCGTGTTCCGGCTACGCTGCTCTTCACTCCATCGCTGACCGTAAAGCTGATCGTGCGCGTGGCGCCGGCGGGTGTTATCGCGGTATCGGTATAGGTGATCGACTTCAGCGCTGCCTGCCATTGCGCCACCGTCGCCGTGGCACCCGAGGAGGTGAGCGTGAGCACGCCGGTCGCCGCGTCATAGGAGCCGGCGATGTTGCCCATCGTCGCGCCATCGTTGGTGAACGCAAGCACGTCTTCGCCGCTGTGGAAGTTGCCGGTAATGGCCACGGTTGCCGAAGCCAAGGCAGTGTTGTCGCGATCGGACAAGGCGATACCGTTGTCGATCACCACCGGCGTCGACACCGTATTGTCGCCGGCCACGAACGAGGCGCTACCGCTGGAGGTCGTCACGATCGGCGTCTGGTCGGTGTCGGCCACCGTCACCGTCCGTGCTGCCGTGTTGCTCGTATTGGCGTTGGCATCCAGCGCGGAGAAGCTGATCGTGCGCGTCGCCGTGTTGGGCGTGATGGCCGTATCCGTATAGGTGACGCTATCGAGCGCCGCCTGCCATTGCGCGAGCGTCGCCGTGCTGCCAGCGGATGCCAGCGTCAATACACCAGTCGCTGCGTTATAAGAGGCGGCAATGTTTCCATACGCGGTCGAACTCGTATTCGTGAACGAGAGCACGTCCTCGCCGGCATGGAAGTTGCCCGTGATAGCAACGGTTGCCGACGCCAAGGTCGCTGCGCCATCCGTCAGCGTCAGCCCTGCATCGATCGCCACCGGCGTCGATGCCGTGTTGTCTCCCGCCACGAACGAAGCCGAGCCAGGATCGGTCGTGATCGTCGGCGGGCCGAGCACGTCGACCGTGTCGGTTGCCGCCGCGCTGGTCTTGGTGCCGTCGCTCGTCGCGAACGAAATGGTGCGGTTGCCCGGCGTTGCGCTTGCGCCGGCCGAAAACGTCACAGCGCTCAGCGCGTGCGACCACTGCGCATCGTTCGACGTTGCGCCTGACGAGGTCAGCGTCAAGACGCCGGTCGCCGCGTTGTACGAACCGACGATGTTGCCGAAGATCGCCGAACTCGTATTGATGAACGTGAGCGTGTCGCCAGCATGGAAGCCGCTCGTAATCGAAACCGTCCCCACCGATTGCGTCGTGTTGTCCCGATCGCTGACCGAAATGCCGCCATCGATCGTCGCGGCCGACGTGCCTGCTACGTAGTTCGTCGTCCCGCCCGTCGTCGTCACGATCGGCGTTTGATCGGTGTCGGTCACCGTCACCGTGCGCGTGGCGGTATTGCTGGTGACAGCGGCCGTATCGACGGCCGCGAAACTGATCGTGCGCGTGGCGGTATTGGGCGTGACGGCTGTGTCGGTGTACGTCACCGCATCGAGCGCCGCTTGCCATTGCGCCAGTGTGGCCGTTGCGCCCGACGACGTCAGCGTCAGCACACCCGTCGCCGCGTTATACGAGGCGGCGATATTACCGTACGTCGTCGCATTCGTATTCGTAAACGCGAGCACGTCTTCGCCGCTATGGAAATTGCCGGTAATCGCGATGGTTGCCGACGCGAGCGTCGGTGCGGCGCCATCGGTGATGGTCAGCCCCGAGTCGATCGCGACCGGTGTCGACACGCTATTGTCGCCCGCTATGAACGCGGCCGAGCCCGAGTCGGTCGTGATCGTCGGCGGACCGAGCACGGCCACCGTATCCGTTGCCGCGGCGCTAGTCTTGGCGCCATCGCTCGTCGCGAACGAAATCGTGCGGTTGCCCGGCGTGGCGCTTGAGCCCGCCGAGAACGTCACCGCGCTCAATGCGTGGGACCACTGCGCATCGCTCGCAATCGCACCGGGCGAAGTCAGCGTCAATACGCCAGTTGCCGAGTTGTACGAGCCGACGATATTGCCGAACGTCGTCGAATTGGAGTTGACGAAGGTCAGCGTGTCGCCAGCGTGGAAGCCACTGGTAATCGAGACCGTCCCGACGGACTGCGTCGTGTTGTCGAGGTCACTGACCGAGACGCCTCCGTCGATGGTGGCGGCCGAGATGCCGCCGACGTAGTTTGTAGTGCCGCCCGTGGTCGCCACGATCGGGGTTTGATCGGTATCGGTGACCGTCACCGTGCGTGTAGCGGTGGCGCTGGTATTGCCGCCGCCGTCGACCGCCGTGAAGCTGATCGTGCGGGTCGCATTGTTCGGCGTGACCGCCGTGTCGGTATACGTGACCGACTGCAATGCGCTCTGCCACTGCGCAAGCGTCGCCGTCGCGCCGGAAGAGGTCAGCGTCAGTACGCCGGTGGCTGCGTTGTAGGAGCCCGCGATGTTGCCCATGGTCGAGCCATCGTTCGTGAACAACAGCAGGTCTTCGGCGCTTTGGAAACCACCCGTGATCGCGACCGTCGTCCTGCCCAGCGTGGTGGCGCTGCCGTCGGTCACCGTCAAGCCCGCATCGATCGCCACCGGCGTCGAGGCCGTGTTGTCGCCCGCGACGAACGCAGCCGAACCCGAATCGGTCGTGATGACCGGCGGCGCCGTCATATGGATCGTGTCGGCCGCTTGCGTGCTGTTCTTCGTCCCGTCGTTGACCTGGTACCAGATTGCGCGGTCGCCGTAGGTCGTGCTCGTGCTCGAGAACGTGACGGAGCTCAACGCGCTGGCCCATTGCGCATTCGTGGAGCCGCCGGCCGAAGTCAGCAGCAACACGCCCGATCCTGCGCTGTACGACGCTGCGATATCACCCATCGTTGCGCCGTCGTTCGTGAAGTTGAGCACATCGCCGCTGTGAAAGCCCGTCGTAACCGCCACCGTGGCCGACGTCTGTGTCGTGTTGTCCAGATCGCTCACCGTGACATGGCCATCGATCGTCACGCCCGATGATGCGCCGACATAGGCGGTCGTTCCCCCGGTCGTTGTAACGATCGGCGTCTGGTCGGTGTCCGTCACCGTCACGGTACGCGTAGCCGTCGCGCTCGTATTGCTAGCTCCGTCGACCGCGGTAAAGCTGATCGTGCGTGTTGTGTTGTTCGGCGTCACCGCCGTATTGGTAAAAGTCACCGATCGCAGCGCGCTCTGCCACTGCCCGAGCGTCGCCGACGCACCGGAGGATGTCAGCGTCAACACACCCGTCACCGAGTTGTACGACTGCTCGGTGATGTTGCCCATGGTCGAGCCGTCGTTCGTGAACGCCAGCACGTCTTTGCCGCTTTGTAAGCCGCCCGTGATCACGACGGTCACCTGGGAGAGCGTCGTGGCACTACCGTCGGTCACCGTCAAGCCCGCATCGATCGCCACCGGCGTCGAGGCCGTGTTGTCGCCCGCGACGAAGGCGGCCGAGCCCGAATCGGTGGTGATCGCCGGCGGCGCCGTCATGCTGACGGTGTCCGTCGCGGCCGCGCTCGTCTTGGTGCCGTCGCTGGTCGCAAACGAAATCGTGCGATTACCGTACGTCGTACTGGTGCTCGAGAACCTCACTGACGATAGCGCGCTGGCCCACTGCGTCGTATCGGCCGTCGCCCCCGCGGACGTTAGCGTCATCACGCCCGTCGCCGCGTTGTACGAACCCACGATGTTGCCCATCGTCGAACCGTCATTGGTGAACGAAAGCGTATCGCCGCTGTGGAAGCCTGCACTCACCGATGCCGTGCCCGATGCTTGCGTCGTGTTATCGAGGTCGCTGACCGAAATACCGCCGTCGATCGTCACGGCGGACGTGGCGCCGACGTAATTCGTCGTGCCGCCGGTCGTCCTCACAATCGGCGACTGGTCGGTCACCGTCACCGTTACGTCACGCGAGACCGTGCTGCTCGTGTTGCCGGCACTGTCCACCGCCATGAAGCTGACGGTGCGCGTGAGGGCGTTAGGCGTCACCGCCACGTCGGTGTATTTGACCGAATCGAGCGCGCTCTGCCATTGCGCGAGCGTGGCGGTCGAGCCGGCCGAAGTGAGCGTCAATGTACCGGTGACCATATTGAACGAGCCCGCCGCGATGTTACCCATCGTCGCGCCGTCGTTCGTGAACTGCAGGAAGTCCTCGCCGTCCGTAAAGTTGCCGGAAATGGTGACCGTGGCCGATGACAGCGTACCGGCGGCCGCATCGCTCACCGTCAAGCCTGGATCGACCGTGACCGGCGTCGACGGCGCGTTGTCGCCGGCCACGAACGCGGCCGAGCCCGCATCTGCCGTCAGTTGAAGCGGATTGACGACGTTGACCGTATCGGTCGCCGCCGTGCTCGTTTTTGTGCCGTCGTTCGTGGCGAACGAAATCGTGCGGCTACCGAACGTGGAACTCGTGCTGGAGAACGTGACGGCCGACAATGCATGCGCCCATTGCGCATCGGTCGCCGTGGCACCGGAAGACGTCAGCGACAATACGCCTGTCGCCGAATTGTACGAGCCTGCGACGTTGCCCATCGTCGAGCCGTCGTTGGTGAAATTGAGCGTATCGCCGCTGTGGAAACCCGTGCCGATCGAAACCGTGGCCGAGGATTGCGTTGTGTTGTCGCGATCGCTGACCGAAACATTGCTGTCGATGACCGTGGCCGTAGCACCATCCCGGTACGTTATGGTGCTGCCCGTCGTCGTGACGATCGGTGTCTGGTCGGTCGCTGCCACCGTTACGTTTTTTGTAACGGTATTGCTGGATGAGAGATAGGCGTCGCTCGTCAGCGCGAAGCTTACGGTACGTGTTGCTGTACTCGGCGTCACCGCCGTATCGGTGTAGGTAACCGCGCGGAAAGCGTTCTGCCATTGCGCGATCGTGGCGGTACCGCTCGCTGACGTGAGCGTCATGATGCCCGTGGAAGCGTTGTACGAGCCTGAGATGTCTCCAAATTGCGCGGCGCTGGTATTGGTGAATCCCAGCACGTCCTGGCCGCTCGCGAAGTTGCCAGTGATACTGACCGTACCCTGCTTCGCCGTGGTCGCATCACCATCGGTCAAAGTCATTCCAGTATCGATCGCGACGGGCGTGGATGCGACGTTATCGGCCTCAACGAAGGAAGTGCTTCCGCCGCTAGCCGTCAGGGCCGGTGGCGAAGAGAGATCGACGTAGGCGAAATTGTTGAGTGTTGGCGACAGGAATCCGCTATCCGTCTCAGTGAACTTCAGACTCCGGATGCTCGAGAATGCCGCATTGGCCGACAGGTTCACATGAAATACGGAGCTATTACCATTTAGCGAAGTGTCGAGCGTGATCGTGCCAACGACAGTTCCGTTGGCATCAAGCGCCTGGACATCAACCACCGACGGACTGAAGATGTCGATGTCGAAGCTCTGCACTGCCATCTTGTCACCGTTTGCCAACGCCATCGTCATCGATTTCAACGAGGTGGCTTGCACGTTGCCAAACAGCACGCCATCACCAGGGCCGGTACTTAATGGCGGCGGACCAAACTGATTAACTGTAGTGCTATCGACGGCGAACTCGGAGGGCTGATCCAGCGTATAGGTGATGCCATCGAGCGTAAACGTCGTGACGCCGGTTGCGCCGCCGGCCGTGTCGTAGCCGACCTGGCTGTCGTACGTTTCGTCGGTAACACCTAGCAACGCACCATATTGCCTTTCTGCCGCCGGTGAAAAAATCACCGCCGTATGCACGGCACCTGTGTCGTATTCCAGTGTCCAGTTGCCACCTAGCGCAGCCGTACCCGTCGCATCGATCGATGCCGCCACGTTCAGGTGTGACGCTGATGCGATCTGTTGCACCAGCGCCTTTCCGTCCGCGTTTTCGGCAACGTCGCAGCCATAGATCAGGAAATCGCCACCCGGCTTCATTGCCGCGCCGATTTGCGCAAGCTCGCCTTTGTAAGCCGAAAAATCGCCCGGCGTCAGCCACGTGGAGCCCACCTGGATGGCGCCGTTTTCACCATGAGAGACCAGATGAATCGACTCGACACCCGGATGGTGCTGAAGGTATTGCGCCATTTGCGCCAGCCCGTCGCTGCTGGAATTGAGCACGACGTAGGCCGTTCCCTGCGGCAGACCAGAAATCAATTGCTGATAGTTGGCCACGCTTGAATCAATGAAGACGACCTGGTGTGCCTGACTGTCGTTGCCGGCATCGCGGTTGGTCTGGGCGACGCTGCGCACCAACGTGTTCACACGCGACCCCGCGCTGTGGTCGCTCTCTATTGCCGCCACCTGGCTCGCGTGCTCGATCGTCGGCCTAACGACGGCCGCGTGCGCGTGGATGTCAGCATGATGCTGCGCCGCACCCGCTGCAGCCACCGATGCGTCATAGACGATGCGTGGTTCCAGCGCCATCAGCAAAGGTGCCGGCCTCACTGCGGGTGCGGTATTGCGTTTATCGCGAGCGCCAAGCCGCTTGAGAAATTCCAAGGCGATCTTCATAACGATGAATCTCCAATAGCGGCACGCCACAGAGTGCGCGCAAGCGATGCAATCGCTCGACGGAACGGTTGTTTGCTAACAGATCCAACAGACACAGGGAGGGAATGCCGGCGAGACAAGCGGGCACGGCGCGCTTCGCCGCAGCCGTGATCCGGCGCTTCCGATAAGAACTGTTGGCCGATTGACGAGGCCAGTGCTACAGGCATTGAAACACGCGGCACATCTCCCCCTGATGTCGCTGTGGTCTGTGTTGCAGCTGTGCGCAATCAGCTCGATTCGCGGTCGAACGTCATGCTATGAAATACCCCTGCTGCTCCCCTCGCCAGAGTCGACTCATCCGGCACGCCCCGTTCTGTGAATACCGTCTACCCTTCACGTATCGCAGTCCGCGGCCATGGACGAACGAATCCCGCTTAGACTACCGCGGCGCCGACCGTCTTGCGTGAAGCTTTCAAGCCGCGAAATTTACTCGACTACCCGCATCGGCACAATCAAGATTTATGCCAGCTAACGTTTTTTCCGAGCTTGCCATGCCGAAGGGGCGTGCTTGCCAATACTTGCAAAAACTTTCCAGGATCTATTTCCGCAATAAGGAGTCGGGCTCCGTGTCTGATAAGCGATAGGCGCCTCCACGCGCGGCAAGCCCACTCCGTTCTTTGCGGTGGTCAATGATGGAGGCTGCCGCCACGCTCGGCACGGACGGCAGGCATAGCCATCGAGCAACCACTGCTCCAATCGCCTAGGGACGGCTCGGGAAAACGCCCTGCAACGCAATGATGCACGTGATCCCAAGATAGGGGTTGCGCACGGAAAACGGCTGGCTGCCGCCAGTGGTACCGACCGTGATGCTGGGAGCCGTGCCGGTGGACTGCACATTGAACGGCAACAGCGTGGTGTTGGGTGCGGTTGTGGTGTATAGCTCGCCTGGGCGACCGCCAGCCAACATCGTCCCCAGCACTGTGTTGTTCGCTGGCGTTCCCGATGGCGTTCCCGTCGGTGCAGAGCAGGCAGGCACCGCAACACTCGCGCTTACCGTCAGGCCACCATTGTTCTGCGCCGTATGCGTATGCTGCGGCATCTGGTTGATCGTGAGCTGCGAGTTTTCAGCGCCGGCCTTCTCGCCCGCTACTACCGGACTGAGCCCCAAGCCATTGCCCGTGCCGACCGGCGAGCGCCCCTGCAGATCGGGCAAGGCGAAGGTGCTGACCCCGTTGCCGCCATAGGTCGTGCCGAGCAAGGCAAACAACGCCTGGTTCTGGCTGATCGCCATCAGGCTGCCGGCGCACAAGGCCCAGCCGGTCGGTGCAAAGGTGAAGCCAACCATACGGATTTCGCCAATATACGGATCACTCATGATGTTCCCCTGTTGGACTGTGAAGGTTCGATGGGTTGCGTCGACGTCCGGCACGACCATCCTGCGTCGGGCTAGACGGCGTCTCTGGAACGCTGGTAATGCATGACTGCAGTAAGGTTGGCCCGGCCATCGGCACTGGGCTGGGTCGGCGTGGCAAGCAGGTCCCAGGACATGCCGTCGGGCGCCGTGATGCGATAGGTATCCTGCGGAAGCCAGACACCCATGGGCAGTTCGAAGGTGGCGGAGTAGCTCACATACGTTGCATCCATGGCGATGCCGGCTGGTGCAGCAGCCAGACGCACTTCGACACGGCGGCCGTCGGCTATTTCCAGCACAAAAAGCCGATGTAGCGATGCGATGAGCGCTTCATGAGTTGGCACAGCTTGCATGTGTCCCCCTTGCGGCGTCTGCGGCCATGCGCAAACGTCGACTACTGAACGTGGCTGTTTAAACCTTTTATGGACGCCTGCGCCTCTTCATCGTCAAAAGGCATGACGTCTCGACGCATCAATTCGTAGATACCGTTTTCGCCGGTCGGCACGAATCCCAGCGTGCGATACAGCGTGCGGACCGGATTGCTGAATTCCACATACAGCTGTATCGGCATGCGCTTGCTGGCCGCTCTGGCCACGATCGCCCTCATCAAGCGCGTGCCGATGCCGGCGCCGCGGTAAGCCGGCAGGAGCGCGATGTCGATCACCCGCACTACGTCACCGCTCCAATCGTGATAAAGCCGGCCCACGCTTCGCCCACCCTGCATGATGATGTCGAAACGGCCATGCGGGTAATGCCGACGGTAGTAATCGTGCTGAGTCAGGAACTGGCTGGCAAGCAAGGACTCGATCTGTTCGACCGGCAAGCCTGTGCTCAGGAATTCCTGTATGCGCGTGGATGAAAAGACGTCACGAAGGAAATCCATGTCCACGTCTATGGCAGCGCGGAGCGCGATGTCTTCATGCGATGCGCAAACGCTGCCATCCACCGATGAGCTTTCGGCGGACGGTTTCAACTCGGTATCACGGCCATCCATCCCCATGGAAAACCAACCTGTCCCCTGTCCCTTGCGGCCTGGAATCTACCCGGCCGATTGTTAAGGTTAGATCAAAGTGCGCCGCACATACCTGACCCGAAAAGCGGCACAGAAACGAAAGGCATTGCGATGTGCCATCGCACAACACGATTTACACGAGAAAATCGATCTATCCGCCGACAACCACTGCAATGCACCACGAACTGGCCTGTTCGCTTGTCGCATGGCCCACCCTCAGCAGATCGTGGGGCTTGTACCCCAATATCAGGTGGACATCCACGAATCGTTGGGACGGTAAGGAATAGATCAGCGCATTCTTAAAGAGGTTCGCCGTCAGTCGGCAGGGCCCGTGCAGGCCGCGTAGCGCTTGCCGTCAATATCCAGCGCCGGCTCTCCATCCTGCATCACCTTGCCGGCGAAAT
Source organism: Dyella sp. (assembly GCF_051954575.1). GTDB lineage: Bacteria > Pseudomonadota > Gammaproteobacteria > Xanthomonadales > Rhodanobacteraceae > Dyella_B. Next base: position 48,348 of record NZ_JBQCHP010000028.1, read on the forward strand.
GCTGGGCCGAATCCAGCTCGATACGCGCGGTGCCCTTGTGCGGGCCGCAGCTCAGCTGCCATGCCAATGCCGTACTCGTGCGATGTTCGCCGCCACGTTGGCACGCCGTTTCGGGCTGCATGGTGTCGGCAAATGTGGTCCACGGATCTGCACCGTCATAGAAGCATTTCCACTTCACCTGATCCTGCGCATGGCCATCCTTGAGCGTGTGCAGGGTGATCTTCCACAAACCCGGCATGGCCTGGAAATCGGCCGGATCGGCGTGCGCACCGGTGCTGATTGCACCGGATGCACCGATCAGCATCAGCGCGGCAATGGGGTTGGACCAGCGGTGCAGGTGGCTTGCGGAGCGTGCGAACAAGGTCATCGTGACGATCTGCGATAGAGAAAAAACAGCATACCCCACCTGCCGAAACAGGCAGGGTATGCAGCGGGGTTTACTCAGTTTTTCGCCGAGGCGACGTTGGCATCGTCATCCCAGTGGCGGTGGAAATCGAACATGTCCATCAAGTCGCCGATGGCCGGTGGGTTGACCGGCACATACGGGTTGTTGGGCAGTGCGATCGGGTTCGGCAGGTTGTCGCGGCTGCGGTGGGAGATGGTTTCGTCCAGGTCCCAGTTCGCTTCCACGAATTTGTCGAAGGAGACGTGATCGCCATACGTGTGCACCACGCGGCCGCCGGTGGAGTATTTCGACACCACGATCAACGGGATGCGCGTGCCGTCGCCGAAGAAGTCGATCGGCTGCACATAACCGGAGTCGTAATAGCCGCCGCCTTCATCGAAGGTGATCATGATGGCGGTGTTGTCCCACAGCTTTGGATTGGCCTTCACCATCTCGACGATCTTCTGCGCATAGCCTTCGAACAGTTGCAGCTTGCTCGAGGCCGGATGGCCATCCAGCAATGCGTCCGGCTTGGCGATCGATACCGCCGGCAGCGTGCCGTTCTGGATGTCGCTGTAGAGGTTGTTGAGATCCTGGTTGCGCGCGCGCAGCGCCGGGTTGGTCATCACCTGCGTGGAGTACAGGAAGGGGTCGCAGATGTTGCAGAAGGTGCCGGCTTCACCGTCTTCCTTGCCGCCGTCCCAACCTTCGCCGTAGTACTTCCAGCTCACATGGTGACGTGCGAGCAGCAGCGCCAGGTTTTGCTGGTTGGTGGGTGGAATGGTGAACTGGTCGGCGCCCAGCGGCGCAGGCGTGCCGTCGCCCAGGTAGCCTGGGTTGTAGTTGTTGACCAGGTAATACGCACCCTTCTTGCAGTCGCCGTGCTTGAACGCGTGGTACGGCAGGCTCTTGAGATACTTGCGTACCGCTGCCACGCCGGGCTGGCCTTCATCGGCGCAGTTCACGTAGGAACCGCCGCCGTAACCATCCTGCACCCACCAGTTGTTGGTGCCCGGTTGCGAGTTCGGGTTTTCGATCTGGTTGGAAGGCGGTGTGGCGGGCTCGCCGTTCGCATCGGCGTAGTACACCAGGTCGCCGAAGCCCAGCATGATGTGGTTGGCGCCGGTGCCGCCCATCACCGACTGGTGGAAGTTGTCGCTCAGCGCGTATTTCTCGGCCAGTTCCTTGAAGTACGAGGCGTCGCCCTTGGCCATGTTGAGGAAGGTCATGGCGGTGGAACCTTCATGCGTGCTCTGGTCATTGAAGTTGGCCGGTTGCGGCTTGCCGTTGTTGCCGGCGCCCAGGGTCACTTCCACCCACGGGAACAGGTCGGCGCGGCAGCCGCTGGGGTTCTTCCAGGTTGCATGGCTGACGTCGCAATCGAGCTGCTGCCACATCTGGAAGAAGCGATGCACGGGGCTGTTGGCGTAGTCGTTGTAGCTGATCGATGCGTGCATATCGACCGGCGCATTCGGCAGCGTAGTAGGGAAGCGCGTATCGACTACGTCGTTCGGCAAACCCGTACCGCCTTCGGCCAGTTCCACATAAGCGCTCGAGGGCAATCCCGGTTCGATGGCTGCGGCCTGCGCGGCTGAGGCAAGGTAAGGCTGCGTCGGTGCGCCACCGGTATTGATCGAGGGGAGGTTGGAGTAAGGGCTGGTGCGCGGCGGCGCGAGCTGGAAATCACCGGTCTGGCTCGCCTGCCACTGCTGCGCCTTGGCCACCTTCGGGCCGGGCGTGCCATCGGCATTGACGATGCCTTCGGAGAGCAGATTCTCGACGGTCTGCCCATGCGGCGGTGTGTAGGTGGCGAACACGTGATCGAAGGTACGGTTTTCACCGATCAACAAAATCACGTGCTTGATCGGCGTGCGGGTACGGTTGCTCGCGTCTTCGCCGGCATTGGGGTTGTAGAGCGTGACAGCACCGCCGGGCTCGCCGCGCACCGGCTTGGCGGCCGTGGCCGGCACGTTCTTGCGGAACTGCGCATCATTGGGAGCATTCGTGGTTTGCGCGTTTGCCAGCCCGACAAGGCTGGTAACGAGCACGCCGAGTACAAACGGTTTCAACCGGGTACGGCCAAACTGACTGGGCATAACGGGTGTCTCCTGCTGGCATGTTGCCAAAGCCTGCAATCGAGTAATCCCCCTGATTACGGCCTGCGTCCCCACAGACCGCACGAAAGTCTGCGCCGGCTATGTGACGCGACGTTGGCAGGCGCGCGACATTGCGTCAGCGCGCGATGACAGTGCTGCGACAAACGTGCTTTTGTGCGAAGCGCATTGACGCGACGTTTACGAATGCGCCGGCAACAGCTCGAAAGGACGCATCATCTCGTTGTCTTCGTGCTCAAGCAGATGGCAATGCCACACATAGCGACCCGGCTCGCCTTCGAAGCGCATGGCGATGCGCGTGACCATGCCCGGGTCGGCGCGCACCGTATCTTTCCAACCAAGTTCTTGCGATTCGGGCGCTATCGCCGGCCCGGTGAACACCAGCTTGCGATGCGCGTTCCATGCGAACAGGTCGAACGGCCGGCGATCGATGATCTGGAAGCGCACCAGGTGCAGATGGATCGGATGCGCGTCGCCAGTGAGATTGACGAAGCTCCACGTCTCCACGCTGTTCTGCCGCGGCTTTTCCGTGACCGGATCGGACCAGCGTTTGCCGTCGAGCAGCATGGTCATGGCATTGCCGTTGGCATCATCCGTTTCGTTCAAGGTGAGGATGCGGTTTTGTACTGCCTTCGCCGGATCGATGCGCGGCACCGCGCGCAAGCTTGCCGGTAGCGACGAGGTATCACGGCCACCGTGCTCACGCACACGAAATTCCAGAATGCCTTCGGCTTGATGGCGCAGTTGTATCGATTGGCCGGCCAAGCCCGCAAAGTCGATCACCACGTCGGCGCGCTCGGCGGGATACAGTTCAATGCGCGTGCGTGGCAGCGGCGCGGGCAACAAGCCCTGGTCGCTGGCGATCTGCTGCAGCGGTTGATCGCGCGAGAGCGAAAGATCGAAGAAGCGCGTGTTGGCGGTATTGATCAGGCGGAAACGATAGCGGCGCGGCTCCACCTCGAAATACGGATAGATCTTGCCGTTGCACAGCACGAGATTGCCGTTGCATTGCATGACCCATGGCGCGGCGGGATCTTCCGACACCGGGTAATAGAGCTGGCCGTCCTGCGCCACCAGGCGATCGCACAGCATCAACGGAATGTCGTAGTCGCCGGTGGGCAGGTTGAGCCCCTGTTCGTCGTCATCGCGCACGAGGTACGTGCCGAACAGACCGGCGTAGATGTTCAGCCGCGTGATACCCATGGCGTGATCGTGGTACCACAGCGTGGCGGCATCCTGTCCGTTGGGATAGTGGTACAGCGCCGAATGGCCTGGCGGATACCAGTCTTCCGGAAAACCGTCGGACGTGGCCGGCGCACGCGCGCCATGCACATGCGTGACCGTGCGCACTTCCGGCTTGTCGTGTTCCGCGCCGTGGATGGTGTGATCGATGGGCAGGAAATGCTTCGATGGCAGGCCGTTGATCCATTCGACCAACAGTGGTTCGCCGCGCCGCGCTTCGATGGTCGGGCCGGGAAACTGGCCCTCGTAGCCCCACATCGGTGTCGCCGGTAGATCGCGGTGCAGGCGTACCTTGCACGCGCGCATCGTCATGCGATAGCACGGCAATGTGCGGCCTGGATACATCGGATGCGTGCGCGTGACGGATGCGCGCGCCAGCGCCGGCACGGGGAGCGGATCGACAAAGCGCGCCAGCGAGCTCGGGTTGACCAGCGCCACCTTGGGTGCCGCGAGCATGGCCGCACTGGTTCGCGCGGGCATCGCCATCGGCATGGATGCGCGTGCCTGAGGCCAGGCATCGGCGAGTGTATACACGCCGACGAGCGCGCCGGCGCTGCGGAGAAAATCACGCCGCGTGAGGGCCATTCGCTGGAGAACTCAATCGCTGAATCGTCCAGCCACCCTAAGCGCCGCAAATGACAAAACCATGGCAGCGCTTTCAGTGAGCGTTCGCAGCCGCATCGACGCGCCGCCATACCGAAATCGGCACATCGCCGTTCGGGCGCGGCGGCACGCGATAGCTCAGCACGTCGCCCTTCAACTCATATTGCCGGTGTTGTTGCTGGCCTTCCCAATTGGGAAACGAGGCGCCTTCGATACGGAAGACCAGTTCGTTGCGCGCCGAGTCCACGCTGACGGTGCCGAAGTGCGTGCTGGAGCCCATCACGGCGGCCTTGTATTCGGCATCGCTGCCCTTGGCCTTGTCGCCGCCGCTGAAACGTGGTCGATCGGCGCTGAAAATCTGCAAGGAGTAATGCCCTTGCTTGTCGATCAGCAGCAGGCCTTTTGGCGTGGCGCCGAAATCGGAGGTACGTGAGCCGTCCGAGTGCAATACGTCCGCCGCCGCCAGCGTCCAGGTTCCGGCGAGCGTCGGCGGCATCACGGGTGGCATGGCCAGCGCAGCCGAGGCCGGCAGGATCAGGTTGCCCAGTAGTGTTCCGAGCAGCATGGACCAGGTCGATCGTTTCATTGTGGTGTTCTCCGATGCGTCATGCGGCAAAGGCTAGCGGCGATCGGTCATGTGATATACCTATCCCATCCGCTTTCAATGATTCGAATTCCACATGACTGATTCCACCCGGATGCTGGACATGGAAGCGGTGCGCGCCTTCGTTTGGATCGCGCAGATGCGCAGCTTCACTCGCGCCGCCGAAGCCTTGCACAGCACGCAATCCGCGCTCAGCCTGAAACTGAAGAAGCTGGAAGAGCACCTGGGTCGCCGCCTGCTCGAACGCACGCCTAGGCAAGTGCGGCTTTCCGCCGAAGGCGCGGTTTTTCTGGATGCCGCGCGCGCACTCGTCGACGCCCACGAACAGGCTATCGGCACGCTGCACACGCCGCAGCGCCGACTGGTCATCGGCCTGAGCCACCAGATCGCAGGCATGCAGTTGCCGGCGGTGTTGCGCCATATGCACAGCCAGCAGCCGCAGATCCAGTTCGAATTGCGCGTGGCCGGCTCGCGCGAATTGTTGAGCTCGCTCGACGCCGGCACGCTGGATGCTGCGCTGATCATCCAGTTCGATGACATCCGCCGGCGCGGCGAGAAACTTTTTGCCGAACCCTATGGCTGGGTCGCCTCCATCGATGCGGCCAACCGCATCCGCGAACCGATTCCGCTGGCCACGCAAGGCGAGCATTGCAGCATTCGCAACCAGGCCGTGCGCCTGCTCGATCGCGCCGGCATAAGCTGGAACGAAGTCTACGTAGGCCAGGGCGCCGCGGCACTTGGCGCCGCCGCCGCGGCAGGCCTCGCAGTGGCCGTATTGGCGCGCGCCGCCACGCCGCAGGGAACCATGGACGTCGGGCCGATGCTCAAGCTGCCCGCGCTGCCCGTGCCCAACGTGTTTCTGTATTCGAACCTGACGGACAGCGGCTCGCGCAGCGTGTTGCGCACGTTGGCGAAGGCGTTCAAGAGCGCGGGGTGATCGAGAGTTCCACCGATTGCACGGCAACCGGAAGCGCCGTGCCCTGTAAGAACGGCGCGGCCGGCGTCAGCTCGACCTGCATGGCGTAAAGTCAAGCAGATAAGATAACGGTGGCCGTCGATCCAATCGGCGCATTGACCAGAATCTGCTTTCCACGGGACAAAACATAGGTAGGGGTGCAAACCCCAACACAATCGCGACGATGGCGAGACGATGTTGGGGTTCGCACCCCAACCTACGAAAACGGGCGCCGCGGCGCCCGTTTTCTTCCACATTCAAATGCAAGCGCAATCAGATCGCGTAGTACATCTGGAATTCCAGCGGATGCGTGCTGGCGCGGTAACGCGTCACTTCCTGCATCTTCAGTTCGATGTAGGCATCGATGAAGTCGTCGGTGAATACGCCGCCGGCCTTGAGGAAGTCGCGATCCTTGTCCAGCGCTTCCAGCGCGCCGTCGAGGCTGGAGCATACCTGCGGGATGTTCTTCTCTTCTTCCGGCGGCAGGTCGTAGAGATCCTTGTCGGCCGGCGCGCCCGGGTCGATCTTGTTCAAGATGCCGTCCAGGCCCGCCATCATCAGTGCGGTGAAGGTGAGGTAGCCGGACTGGATCGGGTCGGGGAAGCGCACTTCGATGCGGCGGCCCTTCGGGTTGGAGACGAACGGAATGCGGCAGCTCGCCGAACGGTTGCGCGCCGAATAGGCCAGCATCACCGGCGCTTCGAAGCCCGGCACCAGGCGCTTGTAGCTGTTGGTGGTGGAGTTGGCGAAGGCATTGATCGCCTTGGCGTGCTTGAAGATGCCGCCGATGTACCACAGCGCGAGCTGCGACAGGCCGCCGTACAGGTCACCGGAGAACAGGTTCTTGCCGTCCTTCGATAGCGACTGGTGCACGTGCATGCCGCTGCCGTTGTCGCCAACGATCGGCTTGGGCATGAAGGTGACGGTCTTGCCGTTCTGGTGCGCCACGTTCTTGATTACGTACTTCAGCGTGAGCAGTTCGTCGGCCTTGGTGACCAGCGTGTTGAACTTCACACCGATCTCGCACTGGCCGGCATTGGCCACTTCGTGATGATGCACTTCCACCACCTGGCCGAGCGATTCGAGCACTTTGCACATGTCGGCGCGCAGGTCGCCCAGGGAATCGACCGGGCTCACGGGGAAGTAGCCGCCCTTCACGCCCGGACGATGGCCGCTGTTGCCTTCGTCGTACTTGAAGCGCGAGCTCCATGCCGCTTCCTGCGATTCGATTTCGTAGAACACGCGACCCATGTCGTTCTGCCAGCGCACGGAATCGAAGATGAAGAATTCCGGCTCCGGACCGAAGAAGGCGGTGTCGGCGATGCCGGTGGACTTCAGGAACGCTTCGGCGCGCTTGGCGATGGAGCGCGGGTCGCGGCCGTAGGCCTGCATGGTGCTGGGTTCGAGCACGTCGCAATGCAGGACCAGCTGGGTGTGCGCGCTGAACGGATCGAGGTAAGCGGTCGCCGGATCAGGCAGCAGCACCATGTCCGATTCGTTGATGCCCTTCCAGCCGGAAATCGACGAACCGTCGAACATCTTGCCGTCTTCGAAAGTGGATTCGTCGATGGCGTGGGCCGGGAACGTGACGTGGTGATGCTTGCCGAGCATGTCGGCGAAACGCAGGTCGACGAACTCGACCTCTTTTTCCTGGATCAGGTCGAGCACTTTCTTGGCGGACATGTAAACCTCGATGAGTACGTGAAAGGGGGTCGCGCGTGTTCTAGAGGCAAACACCGTACCAACTCTAAAACACTTTGCGGTTCAAAAGATTACCTGAAAAGCGGCCAGCCGCACGAACCGCCTTTGCACCATATGCGTGCAAATTTGCACGCACGTGGTGCAGCGGACGGGCTCGGCTTAACCCGCCAGGAAGCAATAACTAAGCCTTAAGCTATACCGTTTTTCACACCGGCCAAGCCAAGCTGTTCCGCCGCCCGTCCCAATGGAGTTTCCTGCGTGCCTGACCTCGTCCATGTAGTCCTGCTCGGCGTCATCGAGGGTATTACCGAATTCCTGCCGATCTCCAGTACCGGACATCTGCTGATTGCTGAAAGCCTGGGGCTAGGCGCCCGTTCCGACCTCTTCAACGTGGGCATCCAGGCGGGCGCGATTCTCGCCATCACCCTGATTTACTGGAAGCGCATCTGGGAACTCCTTACGCAGTGGCAGGTGCCGGCCAACCGCGCCTACCTGCTCAAGCTGCTGGTGGCGTTCCTGATTACCTGCGTGCTGGGTTTCGTGGTGACGCACTACGGCTTCAAGCTGCCGGAAACGATAACGCCGATCGCGTGGGCCTTGCTGATCGGCGGCTTCTGGATCCTCGGCGCCGAAGCGATCGCCGCGCGCCAGGTGGACCGCACCGAAGTGACCTGGCGCGTGGCGATCCTGGTCGGCATTGCGCAGATCGTGGCCGGCGTGTTTCCCGGCACATCGCGTTCGGGCGCAACGATTTTCACCGCGATGCTCGCGGGCACCAGCAATCGTCCAGCAGCGACGGAGTTTTCGTTCCTCGTGGGCATTCCGACCATGTATGCCGCGACCGGCTACGAGCTTTTGAAGGTGCTCAAGAACGGCGGCGCCGCGCATGAAGACTGGGGCGCGCTGCTGGTTGGCTTCGCGGTGTCGGGCGTGGTGGCGTTTGCCGCGGTGAAATGGTTGCTGGGCTACATCCGCACGCATCGCTTTACCTGGTTTGCGTGGTATCGCATCGCGCTGGGTGTGGCGTTGTTGTTGCTGATGCCTGCGGGCGCCTGACGCGTAGGTTGAGGTGCAAACCCCAACACGAGGTTGCACCAGAAGATGGCGATGTTGGGGTTTGCACCCCAACCTACGAATGCGCTACTGCGCGCGCAGCTTTTCCTTGTGCAGCACCGGCGGCAACTGCGGCCGGAACGCCTCGACCACCGGTGGCATCGGGCAGACCGATTCCAGGGGCCGCTCGAACAACTCGCGCGCCCATTCGATAAAGGCCTGCACGCGCGCCGAAAGATGCTTCTTCTGCGGATACACGATCCACACATTCTTCCCGGTGGACACCGTGTCGGTAAGGATCGGCTCGAGCTTGCCCATTTCCAGTGCGCAGGCGGCCAGCACGTGCGGCGCCTGGATGATGCCCAAGCCCGCGGCCGCCGCCTGGATCACCGACTCGCCATCGTTGATCAGCAGATGCGCGTTGACGTCCACCTCCAGGCGCCCGTTGGGCGTGTCGAACTGCCACTGGCGCGGCCGGCCGTTGGGGTAGACATAGTTGATGCAGCGATGGTTCTTCAGATCTTCGATGCTGGTCGGGGTGCCGTAGCGCTCCAGGTATTCGGGCGAGGCCAGCAGCACGTTGCGCAGGTAGCCGATCTTGCGCGCGATCAGGCTGGAATCCTCCAGCTCGCCCAGGCGGATGGCGCAATCCACCCCTTCCTCGTTGAGGTCGTAGGGGAAATCGCACATCATCAGTTCCAGGCGGATCTCCGGGTAGCGGTGCTGGAATTCGCCCAGCTTGGGCACCAGCGCGGTGCGCCCCACCGAAGCCGACATGCCCACCCGCAGTTTCCCTTGCGGCTTTTGATGGGCATAGCCCAGGGATTCGGTTGCCTCGGCCAGATCGGCCAGGATCTCCTTGCATCGTGTATAGAAAGAGGCGCCATCGTCGGTCAAACGCAGGGCGCGGGTGGAGCGGAACAGCAACCGCACGCGCAGCTGTTCCTCCAGCCGGGAGACGGCGCGGCTGACGCCGGAAGGGGTCATGCCCAGCTGGGCGGCGGCGGCCGCGAAACTCTTCGCTTCCACGACCCGTACAAATGCGGAAATAGCAGAAAAATCTTCCATAGCTCGTTCCAGAACACGTTCTATTGACGATTATGCGCTCATTCGTGATTCATAGTCACGACTGGCTTGAGCAAGAAGCGGATTTTCTAAACTGTACGGTATACCCATTATTCGTTCCCTCTAAATCGTGCTGCATTGCGGCAACGAAGATCGAAGGGAGCGAACGATGTTGAAGAAAGCCATCTTGGCCAGTCTGGTCGTAGCAGTCATTGCCGGCAGCTGGGCGCTGCTGGGCAGCCATGGCGGAGGCGCCCACGCCCAAGGCGCCGGCGGACCAGGCGGCCCGCCCGAGGTCACCGTCGCCCCGGTCATGGTGCGCCCGGTCAGCGATAGCGCCGATTTCACCGGCCAGTTGCAGGCGGTCGATTCGGTCGACGTGCGCCCGCGCGTGAGCGGTTACGTGGAAACCGTGCAATTCAAGGAAGGCACCGAAGTGCACAAGGGCGATGTGCTGTTCCGCATTGACCCGCGCCCGTTCCAGGCCGAAGTGGATCGGCTGGCCGCCAACGTCGCGCAGGCCCAGGCGCAACTGGGCCTGGCCCAAGCCAACGCGGCACGCGCACGCAAGCTGCTGGCCCAGCACGCGATCTCGCAGGAAGAAGCCGACAGCCAGAACACCAACGAGCAGGCTGCCAAGGCCACGCTGGCGGCATCCACCGCGGCGCTGGCTTCGGCCAAGCTCAATCTCGACTGGACGGAAGTACGCGCGCCGATCGACGGCCGCGTCAGCAATGCACGCATCCAGCCGGGCAACCTGGTGTCCAGCTCGGACGTGCTCACCACTGTGGTGTCGGTGAACCCGGTCTACGTGTACTTCGACGTGGACGAGCAGACCTGGCTGAAGCTCGACCGCCTGCGTCGCGACACCATCAAGAATGGCCACACGCCGCGCATCGAAGCCACCATGGGCCTGGCCGACGAACAGGGCTATCCGCATGCAGGCCGCATCGACTTCGTCGACAACCAGGTGCGCCCAGGCTCCGGCACGATGCGCCTGCGCGCGGTGTTCGATCACGAGGACGGCCTGCTTACGCCCGGTTTGTATGCACGCGTGCACCTGCAGGCTGGCCAGCCGCGCCCGCGCGTGCTGATCGACGATCGCGCAGTCGGCACGGATCTGAGCAACCAGTTCGTGTACGTGGTGGACGGGCAGCACAAGGTGGAATACCGCAAGGTCGACACCGGCCCGTTGTTCCATGGCCTGCGCGTGATCGACAACGGCCTCAACGCGGGCGACGTGGTGGTGGTGAACGGTTTGCAGCACGTGCGGCCCGGTGCGCAGGTGAATCCGCAGCAGGTAGCGATGGATGCCCGCCTGGATGCGCAGGACAAGGCGCTGGTGGATGCGGCGGAGACGAATCCGGATGGGAAGGATTCGCGTACGGCGCAGGCGGAGAACAGGAATCCGCAGAAGCATTCGCAAGGTTGATGTCGAAACTTCCCACTACGCGAGATGTGCTCCCTCCCCTGCCATGGCAGGGGAGGGTTGGGGTGGGGTTGCACGAGCTTGCCGCATGGTTTGAGTTCGTCGCGAGATGGCTTCACCCCACCCCAACCCTCCCCTACTGCACGTAGGGGAGGGAGCAGAGAGATGACGCACCCATCCACATTCCGGTGCACGCGTCTTCAAAAAGAATTCGAGAACTCACATGAAAAACATCGCACAGTTTTTCGTCGACCGGCCGATCATGGCCGCCGTGCTTTCGCTGATCTTCGTGATCGCCGGCAGCATCGCGGTGTTCAAGCTGCCGATCAGCGAATATCCCGAAGTGGTGCCGCCTACCGTGGTGGTGCGCGCCAACTATCCTGGCGCCAGCCCCGAGGTGATCGGCGAAACCGTCGCCACGCCGCTGGAAACGCAGATCAACGGCGTGGAAGGCATGCTGTATTCCTCCTCGCAGGCGACCAGCGACGGGCAGATGACGCTCACCGTCACCTTCGCGCTCGGTACCGATCTCAACAACGCGCAGGTGGAGGTGCAGAACCGTGTGGCGCAGGCTTTGCCGCGCCTACCCGAAGAAGTGCAGCGCCTGGGCGTGACCACGCAGAAGAGTTCGCCTGACCTGACCATGGTGGTGCATCTGACCTCGCCGGATAAGCGCTACGACATGCTGTACCTGTCGAACTATGCGCGCCTGCACATCAAGGACATCCTCGCCCGCCTCGACGGCGTCGGCGACGTGCAGCTGTTCGGCGCCGGCGAATACAGCATGCGCGTGTGGCTGGACCCGAACAAACTGGCCCAGCGCAACATGACCACCGGCGACGTGGTGCATGCGATCCAGGAGCAGAACGTGGCAGTGGCGGCCGGTGCGCTGAATGCGCCGCCGGTGCCGGGCAATACGGATTTCCAGCTCAACATCCACACCCAGGGCCGCCTGAGCACCAAGGAAGAATTCGGCAACATCATCGTGCGCACCGATGCCGACGGCAGTGTGGTGCACTTGCGTGACGTGGCGCGGATCGAGCTGGGGTCCAACCAGTACGCGCTGCGCAGCCTGCTGGACAACCAGCCGGCAGTGGCGATTCCGATCTTCGCGCGTCCGGGATCCAACGCGATCCAGATCTCCAACGAAGTGCGCGCCACGATGGAGGAACTCAAGAAAGAATTCCCCCAAGGTGTCGAGTACCACATCGTGTACGACCCCACGGTGTTCGTGCGCGGCTCGATCGAGGCGGTGGTGCACACGCTGCTGGAAGCGATCTTCCTGGTGGTGCTGGTGGTGATCCTGTTCCTGCAGACCTGGCGCGCCTCGGTGATTCCGCTGGTGGCGGTGCCAGTGTCGCTGGTGGGCACGTTCGCCGTGATGTACCTGGCCGGCTTCTCGCTCAATGCGTTGTCGCTGTTCGGTCTGGTGCTGGCGATCGGCATCGTGGTGGACGACGCGATCGTGGTGGTGGAGAACGTCGAGCGCAATATCGAGCTGGGCCACACACCGCGTGAAGCGACCCGCCGCGCGATGAACGAAGTGACCGGACCGATCATCGCCACCGCGCTGGTGTTGTGCGCGGTGTTCATCCCGACCGCCTTCATCAGCGGCCTCACCGGCCAGTTCTATCGCCAGTTCGCGCTGACGATCGCGATCTCCACCGTGATCTCGGCGTTCAACTCGCTCAGCCTGAGCCCGGCGTTGGCCGCCGTGCTGCTGCGCGGTCACGATGCGCCGAAGGATCGCGTGTCGATCCTGATGGACAAGGCGTTCGGCTGGCTGTTCCGCCCGTTCAACCGCTTCTTCCATCGCAGCGCGGATCGCTACGTAGGTGGCGTGCGGCGCATTGTCGGCAAAGGACCGGCCGCGCTGGTGGTGTATACGGGCCTGATCGCGCTCGCCGGCTTCGGCTTCTATCACGTGCCGACCGGCTTCGTACCGCAGCAGGACAAGCAATACCTGGTGTCGTTCGCGCAGCTGCCGGATGCCGCCTCGCTGGATCGCACCGAAGACGTGATCCATCGCATGTCGGAAATCGCCTTGAAGCAGCCGGGCGTGCAGAGCGCGGTAGCGTTCCCCGGCCTGTCGATCAACGGTTTCACCAATGCGACCAATGCGGGCATCGTGTTCGAGACGCTGAAGCCGTTCGAAGAGCGTCGTGATCCGTCGCTTTCGGCCGGTGCGATTGCCGCCGCCTTGAACCAGAAGTTCGCGACGATCCAGGATGCGTACATCGCCACCTTCCCGCCGCCGCCGGTGCAAGGTCTCGGCACGATCGGTGGCTTCCGCATCCAGATCGAGGATCGCGGCCAGCTCGGTTTCGATGAACTGTACAAGCAGACGCAGAACCTGGTGGCGGAAAGCCACAAGGTGCCGGCGCTGGCGGGGTTGTTCTCCAGCTACCAGGTGAGCGTGCCGCAGATCGACGCGAACGTGAACCGCGAGAAGGCCAAGCAGGAAGGCATCGACCTCAACGACGCCAACGAAACGCTGCAGGCGTATCTGGGTTCGCTGTACGTCAACGACTTCAATCGCTTCGGTCGCGTGTATCAGGTGAACGTATCGGCCGAACCAGCATTCCGCCACGAGCCGGAAAACATCCTGCAGTTGAAGACGCGCAATGCGAAGGGCGAGATGGTGCCGCTGGGTTCGTTCGTGACCGTGCGCCGCAGCGCCGGCCTGGAACGCGTGCAGCACTACAACGGCTACATCACCGCGGAAATCAACGGCGGTCCGGCGCCGGGCTTCAGCTCGGGCCAGGCGCAGGCGGCGATGGAAAAGCTGGCGCAGGACAATCTGCCCAACGGCATGAGTTACGAGTGGACCGAACTCACCTATCAGCAGATCCTCGCCGGCAACACCGCCATCCTGGTATTCCCGTTGTGCGTGCTGCTGGTGTTCCTGGTGCTGTCCTCGCTGTACGAGAGCTGGTCGCTGCCGCTGGCGGTGATCCTGATCGTGCCAATGGTGCTGCTGTCCGCGATTGCCGGCGTGTGGCTGTCGGGCGGCGACAACAACATCTTCACCCAGATCGGCTTGATCGTGCTGGTGGGCCTGGCATGCAAGAACGCGATCCTGATCGTGGAGTTCGCGCGCGAACGCCAGCATGAAGGCATGACGCGTTACGACGCAGTGCTGGAAGCGGCTCGCCTGCGCCTGCGCCCGATCCTGATGACGTCGATCGCCTTCATCATGGGCGTGGTGCCGCTGGTCACTTCGCACGGCGCCGGTGCGGAAATGCGTCACGCGATGGGCGTGGCGGTGTTCTCCGGCATGCTGGGCGTGACCATCTTCGGTTTGATCTACACCCCGCTGTTCTATGTGCTGATCCGCGCCGTGGTGGAACGCCGCGAAGCGCGCAAGAAGCAGCACGCATCGAACCTGCCCGCCTTGGAGGGGCATTGAGATGACCCAGTTCTTTGTAAGTAACGTGCTTCGTAACACCGCGTTGTTCGCCGCACTCGCGCTGGCCGGTTGCGTCAGCGTGGGGCCTGATTACAAGAACCCGGACACGGCACCGGCCAATGTGCAGAACGTCGACGCCGCGCGCGAAAGCCACGCCCAGTTCCAGGCCGACTGGTGGAAGCAGTTCAACGATCCCACGCTGGATGCATTGATCCAGCGCGCCGCCAAGGGCAGCCTTGATCTGCGCATCGCGCAGGCGCGGCTGGCCGAATCGCGCGCGCTGCTCGGCACGGCGAAATCCAACCAGATCCCCACCATCGGCACCACCATTTCCGCCAGTCGATCACTCGAGCAACAACCTGGTTTCGGTACCTCGCAGCGTGTGGGGATCGATGCGTATCAGGCAGGCTTCGATGCATCGTGGGAGCTGGATCTGTTCGGCGGCATCCGCCGCTCGGTGGAAGCGGCGCGCGCGGACCTGGGTGCGAGTGAAGCATCCATGCACGATGCGCAGGTGAGCCTGTTCGCCGAGGTCGCGCGCAATTATTTTGAATTGCGCGGCACGCAACAACGCCTGGCGATCGCCCAGCGCAATATCGCCAACCAGGCTGATTCGCTGAAGCTGATCAGCGCGCGCGCGCAAATCGGCACTGCATCCGAACAAGACGTGGCCAGCGCCAGCGCGCAATTGAGCGCAGCCAAGGCGCAGTTGCCGGTGCTCGATGCGGCCGTGCACAGCTATGAATATCGCCTGGCGGTGTTGCTGGGCGAGCGTCCTGGCGAACTTGATGTCGACGTATCGCCTGGCACATTCAAGCCGATCGCCACCGTGCTGCCGATCGGCGACAGCGGTGAGGTGCTGTCGCGCCGGCCCGACGTGCGTATCGCAGAACGCCAATACGCCGCAGCCAACGCACGCATCGGCGTGGCCAAGGCGGAGTTCTTTCCGCATATTTCGCTGGGTGGCTTCGTCGGCTTCCTGGCGGGTCGTCCCAACGACTTCGGCGGCCCGGCATCGCGCGCATGGTCGTTCACGCCGAGCATCACCTGGAACGGCTTGAATGTGGAACGCGTACGCTCCAACCTGCACGCCAGCGAAGCGCGCGCGAATGCAGCCGAAGCGAATTACCAGCGCACCGTGCTGCAGGCGATCGAGGATGTCGACAACGCCGTCACCAACTACAACGCCGAGCATGCGCGCGTGGAGCAGTTGATGGCGCAGGCCGAACAGAGCCGCCGCGCGGCGGAGCTGGCGCGCATTCGTTACCAGGAAGGCGCGACCGGTTATCTGGAACTGCTGGATGCCGAACGCGTGCAATTGGCGGCGGAAGATGCGCTGGCGCAATCGGAAAGCGCGATCGATACGCGTGCGGTGGCCTTGTACAAGGCGCTGGGCGGTGGCTGGCAGGCTTGCGGCGACGCCGATTGCTCCAGGGTTGCCCAGGCGCAGTGACGTTCGCTCCCTCCCCTGCTTGCAGGGGAGGGCTGGGGTGGGGTTGCATGGACTTGCGGCCTTGTTTGGATTTACCGCGAGATTGCTTCACCCCACCCTGACCCTCCCCTACTACACGTAGGGGAGGGAACGGTTCGCGCAAGATTTAGGAATCAGCGCTCCACCATCCGCGCAAACCACTCCCATCCGCGCACGCGCTCGGCGATCAGCTTCGCGCTGGTCAGCATCGGTACCGCCAGCAGTGCGCCGGGTACGCCCCACAGCCAGCCCCAGATCAACAGCCAGATCAGGATCGCAATCGGGCTCACGCGCATGCGCCGGCCGAGGATCATTGGCGTGATCAGGTTGCCCTCCACCGCGGTGATGCAGGCGAAACACACCGCGGGCAACAAGGCATTGGTCAGCACGTCGAAATGGATCATGCCGACGAACAGCAGCGTGGTGGTGGTGACGATCGCGCCCACATAGGGAATGAAGTTGGCGAACATCGCCACCGTGCCCCACAGCAGCGGGTCGGGCATGTGCAGCAGGTAAAGCATGACGGCGGTAGTGATGCCGAGCGACACGTTGATCAGCACGGTAGTCAGGATGTAGCGCGACACCTCGGTCTGGATACCGCGCACGATGCTTACCGCATGGCGCTTGTAGCCGAAGTTGGGCGCGATCTCTACCAGGCGGCGCAGGATCAGGTCGCCGTAGACCAGAAAGAAATACACCAGCAGCAACACGGTGAGCACCGCCGCCAGCACCTTGGGCGTATTGGCCAGCACGTCCCATACGCTGATTGCGACGTCGCTGGGATTCTGCGCGGCAGGCGTCGCATGGCCGTTCACCAGTGTCTGCGTGGCGCGGCCGGCGGCCTCCAGCGGGCGGGTGAAGTGTTCGAGCTTGGGAATGAAGCTGCGGATCTGCGACGGCGCGCTGTGCAGCCATCCCAGCGCCGGCTGGGTGAGCATGCTGATGCCGGTGGCGATGCCGGCGATCAGGCTCGCCATCAGCACGCTGGCGCCCAGCCAGCGCGGGATGTGATGGCGCGTGCCGCGCGCCACGATCGGGTTCAGGGCCAGGCCGATGAACGCCGCCAGCACCAACGGAATGATCAATGCCTTGACCAGGGTGACGGTGTAGAGCAGCGCCAGCGTGAGCAACGCGTTGAGCGTCATGCGGATGGCGCGCAGGTGGCCGCGCAGCCGGTGGACGCCGTGCGTCGCCTGTTTCACCTGGGCGACCACGGCAGACGGCGAGGCAACCGATACGGTTGCCTGCGGTGTTTCGTCCACGGGCGTCGTACTCGACAGCACCGTGGGGTCGATGGCGCTCATGGCTGTTCGCCGGTATCGCCATCCTCCATGAGGCCCAGTTCTGCAATCAGGCGCGTGCCATAGGCCACGGCTTCCGCTAATCCTGCGCTTACTGTGGAAATGAGCCCTGGTACGCGCAGCGGGCCGACGCCGAGACTGCCAAGCACGAAGCCCGCGCCCGCGGCGGCGCCGACGGTGGTGAGCGGATGCCGATAGCCGCGTTCCAGCAATGCCGCAGCGGGCGCGGCCATTTCGCCACGATGGTGCGCTACGCGCTCGCGCGCCACGCGCACCTTTTCAAGCTGCTTGAACAGACTCATCTTGGACCTTCCCCTTTGCCGGCTTCGATATCGTGCTCGGCTCGCCGCAACGTGTCGTGCATGATCGCACGCCACTCCTGGCGCGTGGCCGGCAGGCTCATCCAGTGCATGCAACGCCGGAACAGCATGATGGCGCCGAACAAGGCCAGCACCTCCAGCACGGCCATTCCCACGAAGGCCCAGATCCAGGAATGGAACCACTTGGCCAGCAACAGGCCGATCAGGCCGAGCAAAGTAAGGCCCAGGCCGACGCCCGCCACGGTGGCGGCCAGCCCAGCGCCGAGCAGCCAGGAGACCGCGCTGCGCGCCAGCCCCAGCTCGGCCGCCAGCAACGTGATCTGGGCGCCGAACAGGCTGCGCACGGCATGGGCGAGCCGCCCGATGTCGCTGAGCAGGCCGCTCGATGCAGGCTCGCCGGAAGGCTCCGGTTGCGCTGCGGTTTCGTCTTCGCGCACGGAATCGTGCATCACTCGCCTCCGTGCCCGACAGGCAAACAGACTCGGCGCGGGCCACGCCGAGGCCCTACACAGGCCCTAAGTTTCAGCGACGCAGGATGCGGCCAAGCAACCAACCGGCGCCGAGTGCGATGGCTACGGCCTGGACAGGTTTTTCGCGCACGTATTCGCGCACTTCTTCCAGCCACTCGTCGGCGCGCTCCCTGGCGTGACCGTAAGCCTCACGTCCACGCTCGGTGGCTTCGGCGACCTTGTCGGTGGCGCGATTGGCGGCATGCGCGGCCTTGTCGGTGGCGTGATGCACGCGTTCTTCGACGCGGTCGGCGGCGCGGTCGAATTTTTCCTTGCTGGTGGCTACGGCGTCGGACGTGGCCTGCTTGATGCGCTCGGCGCCTTGGTCGATGCGTCCGTGAACGTTGTTTTCGTTGGCCTGGACTTCATTGCTCATGACGTTGCTCCGTGAGAACTCGAGGGTGTTCACTCTAACGGTTTGCCGCGTTGTTGGCTGAACGAAAAATACCGTCGTTCGGCCGGCTCGCCTGAAAAATCCGCTCAGGGTCACACTCAGGGACAACACCCTCGGCGGCTTGGCGAACCACGCGGCGTTACCGACAATGCCGGTAAAACCGGGTAGGGCTGCGATGACAACGGGAGGGAGCAGATCCGAGGCGTCATTGCGCATGACGGCGATCTCCTCACATCCGGTGGCATCCTGTCGCGACCCTTCATGCCATGTGCCACAGACTGTGCTGTGCTGGCGTGAAGGGCCGCTCCAGCGTGCGCTCGCCGCCGCGGGGGCGCTTGACCTTGGTCAAGCCGGCACGTTGGGATTGAGGCTGTAGGTGCCGGTAAGCACGGCCTCGGACAACACGTGCCCAGACATCGCTGCACGCAGTTCTTCCAGCGAGAATCCCGGTTTCAGCGGTAAGGACGGCACGTCCAGCGCGTAGATGCGGAAGTGGTAGTGGTGCACAAGCGAATCGTTCCACGGCGGGCATGGGCCGTCGTAGCCCCGGTAGGTGCCCTGCATCTGTACGTCGCCCTTGAACCAGTCGGTATAGCTGTTGACGCCCTGCACGCTGTCGGGCGGGCCGTAGGGCTGCTGCTTGCCGCGCGGCGTGATCTCGTCGCTGCATGCGCCCTCGGCAAGCTCGCCGCATTCGAGCGGAATGTTCGCCATCAGCCAATGCACGAATTCCACACGCGGCAGATCCGGCGGCACCACGCGGCCTTCCTGGTTGACGTCATCGGGCTTGCTCGGCACGTCGTTGTCGATGCAGGTGAGCACGAACGATTGCGTGCCGGCCGGCGCATCCTTCCATGCCAGGTGCGGGCTGCGGTTGTCCGACAGCGCCACCGGCTTGGCTGGCCTGGCGAAGGCGAACTGCGGCGGAACCGGCTTGCCGTGCTGGAAGTTGTCGCTGCGTAGCTGCATGGGAATCTCCGTGACGCCGTGGAAAGACCGACAGTTTGGGGCAGGGTTGCGTTGACGCAAGTTGCTGTCCGCATTGAGCATAACGATCCGGTCGTGACAGCTCTGCTAACGTATCGCTCTTGGGAGGATCCATGAGCGAACTGGAAGACCTGAGCACGCTGGTGCGTGCCGCAACGCCTTTGCTGGTGATCGAGACGATCGACGAGCAGCGAGTGATCGAATGCTTTCGGCACGTCATCGCTCAGGCGCTGCATCCGCTATGGCGCTGGACGCTCACTACCGGCCTGGAACGGCTGGATTTCAATGGACCGCGGAATCTGGACGTGCCCGCCGACGCCACCGCCACGCTGCATGCGATCCGCGAGGCGGAACAGCGCGGCATCTACCTTTTGTTCGATTTCCAGCCCTGCCTGCAATACGCGGTGACACTGCGCCAGATGCGCGAAATCGTGCAGCGGCAACGCACGGCCGCGCACACGCTGGTGCTGGTCGGGGCCAAGGTGGAACTGCCGCAGGAACTCGATGCGCTGGCTACGCGCGTGCCGCTGGCCCTGCCCGACATCAAGGAACTGGCCGGCATCCTGCGCGGCGAAGCCGCCGCCTGGCAGCGCGAGCACAACCGCAACTTGGAAGTGGACAACGAAGCGGCGCGCACCATCGTGCGTAACCTGGTGGGCTTGAGCGCGCCGGACGCACGGCGCATCGTGCGCAAGCTGATCTACAACGACGGCGCGCTCGGCGCGAGCGACCTGCCCGAGCTGATGAAGGCGAAGTTCGAACTGCTCAACCGCTCCGGCCTGCTGCATTACGAATACGCCACCGCCAGCTTCGCCGACGTGGCCGGCGTCAGCCAAGTGCGCGAGTGGGTGCAGCGGCGGCGCGCGGTGTTTCTCGATCCGAACCCTGCGCCGGCGCTCGATCCGCCCAAGGGCGTGTTGCTGCTGGGCGTGCAGGGCTGCGGCAAAAGCCTGGTTTCCAAGGCCATCGCCGGCGGTTTCGGCGTGCCGCTGGTGCGCATGGATTTCGGCGCCCTCTACGACAAATACCAGGGCGAGACCGAGAAGAATCTGCGCGAAGCCTTGGCCAGCTGCGAAACGCTGGCGCCGTGCGTGCTGTGGATCGATGAGATCGAAAAAGGCCTGGCCAGCGGTGGCGAAGACGGCGGCGTGTCACGCCGGGTGCTCGGTTACCTGCTCACCTGGATGGCCGAGCGCAAAGCCAAGGTGTTCGTGGTGGCCACGGCGAACGCCGTGCACGAGCTGCCGGCGGAGCTACTGCGCAAAGGACGCTTCGATGAAATCTTCTTCGTCGACCTGCCCAGGCCGGCCGTGCGCGCGGCGATCTTCGCGATGCATTTGAAGCGGCGCAAGCTGGATGCCGCTACGTTCGATTTCGACGCCCTGGCGCAAGCCAGCGAAGGGTTCTCCGGCGCGGAGATCGAGCAGGCCGTGGTCAGCGCGCTCTACGATGCGGCGGGCAACGGCGGTGCGCTCGATCAGCCGACGCTGCTGCATGCCTTGCAGACGACGCGGCCGTTGTCGGTGTTGATGCATGAGCAGGTCGGTGCCTTGCGTGCATGGGCGCAAGGGCGTTGCGTTCCAGCAGACTAGTAGGTTGGGGTGCAAACCCCAACATCGCCATCCACACCACATTCCGATGTTGAGGTTCGCACCCCAACCTACGGTGTTATTTCGCGATCGCGTTGAAGCGCGCCGCGATGTAGTCGTCGCAGAAACTGGTCATGTCCCAGCCGCGGATAAAGCCACAATGGCCGCCGTACGTGGCGATATCCAGCTCCACATTGTCCGGCAGTTCCAGTTTCTCGAACGCCGTCACCGGAATCACCGGATCGTCGCGTGCCGTAAGAATCGTCGCGGGAATCTGCATCTGCGCCAGCGCGCGGCCGGCGACCGAATAGCCTTCCAGATACGCTTCGAGCGAATCGAAATCGGTATGCCGCAGCACCAGCGATTCGGTCAGGCCGCGCAGGTTCTGCTTCAGTTCCTGCAACTCGAAGTACTGCACTTCCGGAAACGCTTTTTGTTTGGCGCGCAGCGAACGGCGCCACTTGTTCATGAAGTAGGCCTGGTAGAACCACGGCGCCGTCGCTTCCAGCGAAAACAGGCCTTCGCTGGGATCGATGATCGGACACACCGCCAGCGCATAGTGCAACGCAATGCCGTGCGCCGGCGCCTTGAGCGCCACACGCAGCGCGAAATTGCCGCCAAGCGAGAACCCGGCCAGCGCCATCACGCGCGCCGGCCAGCGGCGCGCGATATCGCCCAGCGCGTGCACCACTTCATCGATGCGGCAGGAATGGAACAGCGCTTCGTTGAGGCCGTGGCTCTCGCCGTGGTCGCGGAAATTGAGGCGGAAGATGTCCCAGCCATCCTCCAGCAAACGGCTGCCGGTCTGCAGTACGTAGGTAGAATCGACGCTGCCTTCCCAACCATGGAACAGCACTGCCAGGCCACGCGATTGCGGCTGGCTTTTCTGCGGCGTGAACGAACCGGTCAGGCGGATGCCGTCGCCGCCGTCCACCATCACTTCCTGCGCGCCTTCCGTGACGCGATACGCGCGCTTGGGCAGCAACGTGCGCCGCACGCCGCTGGAGGAAAGCATGGTCTGGATGTGTCCGCTGGTCAGCGGCCAGGGCGGCTGGAAGTCGCGTCCTTGCGGCAAGCTCATGCAGCGCGCCCCTCCAGCGCCGTGGCGATGCGTTCCCGCGCCAGCTCAGCCATGCGACGCCGGCCGTCCGGATTCACCGGCACCGGTTCGAGGAAATGCACTTCGGCGTCCATCGCAGGACCGCCGAGCATGCGCAGGAAGTTCTGCAGGAAGTTCTCGTGGTGCCGGAAACCTGCATCGATCTGCCGCTTGCCGTCGCGCACGAAGCGCAACGCCACCGGCTGCACCGGCACCTCGGCGTCGAGCGCGGCCTGGAAGATGCGCGCATGGAACACTTTCAGCACGCCGTCGTGGCCTGTGCCGCCTTCCGGGAACACCGCCACTGAACGTCCCGCGCGCAGCCGTTCCACCATCACCTGCATCACCGCCGCCAGCGAATGGTTACTGCCGCGGCGATGGAAAATCGTGCCGCCACTGGCCGCCAGCCAGCCGACCAGCGGCCAGCCGGCGATTTCCGCCTTGGCCACGAAGCAGGCTGCGCGCTGGCTGTGCAGCAGTTCGATGTCAATCCACGAGGTGTGGTTGGCGACGAACAGCACGGCGTCCTGCAGCGGCTGGCCAACACGCACCGAACGCAGGCCAAAGATGCGCATCAGCCCGGTGGACCACGCGCGGATCATGCGATGGGTGAACGGCTCGCGGCCGTTCTTCATGACCGCACCGCGATTCCAGGTGAGGATCAACCCGCACAACAAAATGCCGAGCACGACGTGCAGCAGCAGCAGCGGCACGCGCCACAGGTAGCGCAACGGGCGCAGCAGGTCTCGGTCCGGGGTGGAAACGGCTTCAATGCTCATTAGTGGGTTAGTTTAGCGTTAATCGATGGCGCTTCGTAGGTTGGCGCACGATGCCGCCGAAACCAACCTACGCTTGCGTCGATGCATCGATCAATCGCCGCACCATGCTGCCCAGCACGCGCGCGGGACCGCCTTCGCCAAAGGTCTGGCCAGAAACATAGCTGCCTTCGAGCAGCAGCAGGATGCCATCGGCCAGATCATCCGGATCGCGCGCATGCATCGCGCGGCACATCGTGCGCAGGCGTTCGCGCAATGCCTGCTTGCTCTGGACCGCGACCTGATGCGCGGGGTGATCGCTGTCTGGATATTCGATCACCGCATTGGTGAGACCGCAGCCACGGTAGCCGTCGCGACTGGCGCGCGTGGCCAGGCGATCGACGTAGGCGAGCAGTTGCGCCTTCGGATCGTCGGGATGCTCCGCCGCCGGCGCTTCGAAGCGTTGGCAGAAACGCTGATCGTAGTCGCGCAGGTAGGCGGCGATCAGTTCGTCCTTCGATTCGAACGCGCGATAGAGACTGGGCTTGGTGACGCCGGCCTGGGAGACGATTTCCTCCACGCCCACGGCGCGGATGCCTTCGCGATAGAACAGATCGAACGCCGTCTCGCGGATGCGGTCGGCTGCGCGGCGCGGGGTTTCGTCGGTGGGCACGGGGGCAGGTTTGGAACGCATGGGCATCAAGGAACCGGTTGACAATGTTACCGATCGGTACGTACTCTGCACACCCATCCCGTACCGATCGGTAACATGACTATACAGCGCTCCCGGCCGTTCGGCCAAAAGTATGCCTTTGTGGTGGTTGCCGTGGTGTTCCTGGCGCTGCTCGCCTCGGCCGGCATGCGCGCCACGCCCGGCGTGCTGATGCTGCCGCTGGGTCGCGCATTCGGCTGGAGCCGAGACGACATTTCCTCTGCCGCAGCCGTCGGCATCCTGCTGTACGGCCTGATGGGCCCGTTCGCCGCCGCGCTGATGCAGCGCTTCGGCATCAAGCGCGTATTGCTCACGGCGCTGGCCGTGATGGCGCTGGCCGCCGCATCCAGCGCGCTGATGAGCCGCCCGTGGCATCTGCTGCTGACCTGGGGTGTGCTGTCCGGCGCCGGCACCGGCTGCGTGGCGGTGGTGCTGGGCGCGACCGTGGTCGGCCGCTGGTTCAGCACGCACCGCGGCTTGATGATGGGCCTGCTCACCGCCAGCACCGCCACCGGCACGCTGATCTTCCTGCCGGGCCTGGCCGCGATCGCCCAGTATTTCGGCTGGCGCCCGGTGGTGCTGACCATTGCCGCAGTGTGCGTGCTATTGCTGCCGCTGGTGCTGTGGCTGATGCCGGAGCGGCCATCCGACATCGGGCTAACGCGTTATGGTGCGTCTTCCCATGAACCGGTCGAAGCGGGCGCGCCGGCGGGCAATTTGTTCATGCTGACACTGGGCACGCTGCAGCGCGCCAGCAAGCGCGGCGTGTTCTGGCTGCTGTTCGCCACCTTCTTCGTGTGCGGCTTCACCACCAACGGCTTGATCGGCACGCACTTCATCGCGCTGTGCGGCGACCATGGCATTCCCGAAGTGCGCGCGGCCGGTGTGCTGGCGATGATGGGCGTGTGCGACCTGATCGGCACCACTGCATCGGGCTGGCTGACCGACCGCTTCGATCCGCGCAAGTTGCTGTTCGTGTACTACGGGCTGCGCGGCTTGTCGCTGATGTACTTGCCCTATTCCGATTTTTCGCTCTACAGCCTGTCGCTGTTCGGCGTGTTCTACGGCTTGGACTGGATCGCGACGGTGCCGCCCACCTTGCGCCTGACCACCGACGCCTTCGGCGAACGCGACGCGCCGGTGGTGTTCGGTTGGGTCGTCGCCGGGCATCAAGTAGGCGCGGCGACGGCCGCCTTCATGGCCGGCGTGTTGCGCGTGCAGCTTGGCAGCTACCTCACGCCGTTCGTGATTGCCGGCGCAACAGGTGTGGTCGCGGCGTTCCTGGCGCTGCGCATCCGGCGTCGCGCCGAGCAGATGCCGTTGGCCGTGGCGGGTGATAATGCCTAACGCTCGAGTTGGCTTAAAGGCAGTGCGGGCGAACGTTTCACCGTGCGCAACACGAAGCTGGAATTTACGTCCGCCACGCCGGATGCGTTGAGCAGGCGATCGAGCAGGAAGCGCGAGAAGTGCTGCAGATCCGCCACGTAGATGTGCATGAGGTAATCCATGTCGCCGGTGAGCGCGTAGCAGGCGACCACTTCGTCCCAGCCATTGACCCGTTCCACGAAACGCTCGATCACGTCGCCCTCGTGCCGGGTGAGCTGCACGCGCACGAAGGCCTGCAGGCCCAGCCCGACCGCTTCGGGGTCCACCTGGGCGCTGTAGCCCGTCAACACGCCCTCGCCTTCCAGCCGCTGCAGCCGGCGCAGGCAGGCAGAAGGCGACAGGTTCACCCGTTCCGCCAGCTCGGCATTGGTGATACGCCCTTCGGCCTGCAGGACGGCCAGCATGCGCAGATCGGTGCGATCGAGCTCGGTCATTGCAATCTTCGTCTATGAAATCGCCCTATGGCGACGGAATATTGCACCTAACCCGGCACTACGGACAACAAAACAATCATCTTGCGCCCTGGCAAACCTATGATGTTGCTCAGGGTCAGTCCTATAGCGCCGGAGCCTCCATGGAAAACAGCACCCCTCGTCGCGTCGAACACCAGCAGACCGACCGCGGCTATGTGCCGGTCTACGCCACCGGCGTGGTGGAGCAGCCCTGGGCCGGCTACAGCCGCACCGATCACGACGTCTGGGACACGCTGTACAAGCGCCAGCGCGAGCTGCTGCCTGGGCGCGCCTGCCGGGAGTTTCTCGAAGGCGTGGAACGTTTCGGCCTGGGCGATGGTGGCATTCCCAAGTTCGCCGATCTCAACCAGGTGCTGGGTAAGGCCACCGGCTGGGAGCTGGTCGCCGTCGAAGGACTGCTGCCCGATGAAGTTTTCTTCGATCATCTGGCCAACCGCCGCTTTCCGGTCAGCTGGTGGATCCGCAAGCCGGAACAGCTCGACTATCTGAGCGAGCCCGATCTGTTCCATGACCTGTTCGGCCACGTGCCGCTGCTGCTCAACCCGGTCTTCGCCGACTACATGCAGGCCTATGGCCGCGGCGGCATGAAGGCGTTCGGCATCGGTCCCGAGGCGCTGATGAACCTGACGCGCCTGTATTGGTACACGGTGGAATTCGGCCTGATCAACACTGGCGAAGGCATGCGCATCTACGGCGCCGGCATCGTCAGCTCCAAGGGCGAATCGATCTACTGCCTGGATTCACCCGCGCCGAATCGCATCGGCTTTGGCCTGGAGCGCGTGATGAACACGCGCTACCGCATCGACACCTATCAGCAGACCTACTTCGTGATCGACAGCTTCGAGCAATTGTTCGAAGCCACGCGACCGGATTTCACGCCGATCTATGCAAAGCTGAAGCAGCAGACGGCGCACGCCGCGGCCGATGTGCTCAAGAGCGACCGCGTGTTCAATCGCGGTACGCGCGAAGGGTTTGCGAGGGATGCTGATACGTAAAGCGTAGGTTGGGGTGCAAACCCCAACATCCGTGGCACATGGACATGGCGACGTTGGGGTTTGCACCCCAACCTACGAGTGCGCGTCTACCCACGGCTTGAGGGTGCGTATCCACAACTCGTAACCCGAGCGGTTCATGTGCAGCCCGTCCTCGATAAACCATTTGGGCTGCGGCTGGCCATCTGCGCCCAGCATCGGCGTGAACGTATCGATATAGGTGACGTTCTTCTGCTTGCGCGCATACGCACGCACCAGTTCGTTCGCTTGGCGAATCTTCGGCAGCAGCGCCTTGCGCGCCATGCTCGGCTTGATCGAAACGAAGGCGATCGCCACACCCGGGTCGAACGCCCGCACGGTGCGGACGAATGCGGCGAAGTCATTGCGCACCTGTTCCGGCGTATGGCCATCGTATAAATCGTTGTCGCCCGCATACAGCACGATCGCGCGTGGGTGATACGGCTTGATGATGCGATCGGCAAAATAGGTCGAATCGCCGAGCTCCGAGCCCCCGAAGCCGCGATTGATCACCTTTACTTCCGGAAAATCCGCCGCCAAGGATTTCCAGTGCTCGATCGACGAACTGCCGATAAACAGCACCGCATGCTGCGGCGGTGGATTGGCGCGATCGGATGCTTCGAAGGCTGCGATGGCGCCGTTCCAATACGCGTGATTGGTTTGCGCCATGCACGCGACAGACGGCAGCAGGGCAAGCAACAGCGCTAGCAGGACTCTCATGACGCTCCGGCTCGATCGTTATCACCAGCCGCGATCATAACGTTGCGCCATCCACGCATGTGTCAGTGCCGCTTCAACTCGCTGACTTCCCACACCTGCGCGATGCGTTGGCCATCCCAGCGATAAATCAGGTGCTGCGCCTGCACGCAGGGCGCCACCACATCGGGAAAGAACGCGGCCACGCATTCGCCGCCGGGATGGCGCACGCTGTCGTACACGATGCCGTTGGAATCTTCTTCCCGCAGCTTGCGCGCCAGCTTGATGCTTTCGGCGTAGCTGTCGGCGTCATGCGCCTGCGACCAGCCGCCGCGGATATCGTGCAACTTGCAATCGATGCTGCTGCGGTAGCAGCGCATTTCGATATCGCAGGCGGGCTCGGAGGTGGCCGCAAGAAATCGCTCGCGGTGATACACCGTTTCTTCCACCGCCGTAATCACGTTGCGCGCGGCATAGAACACGCCCCACGTGCCATCGGAAAAACGGCTGCCTTCGGGATTCAGATGCGTGAAGGCGGCCATCACCGGTGTGGAGCCCGGGCCGCTGATGCGCCGATCTTTCGGTACTAGGCGCAAGGTATCGGCCTCCTCGCGCAAGCGCGGATTGGTCAACGCTTCAAGGGCGAAGACCGCATCGAGATCGGCCGGATCGGCAATGCGATCGAACAGGCCGGCCGGCGGAAAGCGGCTGGGGATGATGCGGTAGATGTGGGTCCAGCGGATGCGTCGAAGGGGAGGCATGTCGATAGGCATGGCGTAGTCCGCGGCGCAGGCGCGCCAGGTTTTTCGTTCTTCCCTGTCCGACGCCACATAGTGCCGAAAGAGGTTCTCGCCGACTGCGACCGCTTTACCAGCCGCGCTGCGCGTCCAGATACTGCCGTACCACGTACAGGTCGCTGACGTTGCCCGACAACATGCGATCCAGCGCCGACTGCCCGCCGAACAGCGGCGACCGGTTGGGCCGGTGCAGCCAGGCGTCAGCCTGTTCGTTGTTGGGGAAAAGAATCTGCAGGGCCTTGTAGATGCCCAGCAGGTAACTGATGCGTTCCAGCGTATCGCGCCCCAGCGTGCCATCCTGGTGGCGCTTCCATTTGTAGAAGGTGGATTCGGGCGGCTCGCCAAGCAGCCTGCGCTGTTCGGCGATGCGCAGGTTCCAGCGTTCGGCCATGTTGAAGAAGGCGCGCAGGGCAGGGCCGCTCATCTCTTCGGCAGGGGTTGCCCGATGCAAGGCGTGGGCTGTCATGGACCGACTCTCCCAATGAAGTTTGTGGTCATACTACTTTATTGGTGAAGTTCTTGCCAATAGCCCGGATAAGTGCCGGATTAACGCTCGGCCGCGCCGTAATCTGGCTCCCGCCCGCCTTCGGCGATAAACCGGTCGATCCGCTGCTCCAGCACCGGCAAAGGTACGGACCCCAGCGACAGCACGGTGTCATGGAAGGCGCGCAGGTCGAACTTAGGTCCGAGCGCCTTTTCGGCCTTGGCGCGCAGATCGAGCATTTTCAGGTAGCCCAGCTCGTAGGACAGCGCCTGCCCGGGCCAACTGATGTAGCGGTCGACCTCGTTGGCGATTTCGCGGTCGGACAGCGCCGTGTTGTCGGTCATGTAGTCGATCGCCTGCTGGCGGGTCCAGCCCAGGTGGTGGATGCCGGTGTCGACCACCAGGCGGCAGGCACGCCACATCTGGTAGGTGAGGTAGCCGAAGCGCTGGTAGGGCGTCTTGTAGATGCCCATTTCGTTGCCCAGGTATTCCGAATACAGCGCCCAGCCTTCGCCGTAGGCGGAGATGTAGCTGTTGCGGCGGAACGCCGGCTGCTCGCGTTGTTCCTCGGCCAGCTCCAGCTGCAGCGCATGGCCGGGGTAGGACTCATGCAAGGTCAGCGCCGGCATGTTGAACAGCGGACGCGAGGGCAGGTCGTAGGTGTTGACCAGGTACACGTCCGGGCCGCCGCGGCCGGAGGTGTAGTACGGCGCGATCGCCGCCGGCACCGGTTCGATGGTGAAGCGCTTGCGCGGCAGATGGCCGAAAAACCTGGCTAACTGGCCATCCACTTCTTTGGCCACCCAGGCGGTCTTGTCGAGCAGCTCCTGCGGCGTCTTGGCGTAGAACTTGGGGTCGGTGCGCAGGAAGTGCAGGAATTGCGCGAAGCTGCCCTTGAAGCCGGTGTCCTGCATGGTCTGCAGCATGGCCTGGTGGATCTTGGCGACCTGCTCCAGGCCGATGCGATGGATCGCATCCGGATCGAGATCCAGCGTGGTGTACTCGCGGATCTGCTGACGGTAGTACGCCTTGCCGTCCGGCATCGCTTCGGCTGCCAGCGTGGTGCGCGCCTGCGGCACGTAGTCGTTGCGGAAGAAGGCCAGCAACTTGGCGAACGCGGGGATCACGTCCTTGCTGATCTTCGCGCGCGCATCGGCTTGGATCGCCGCCGCCGTGACGGCGGGGATGCTCGAGGGCATGTGCTGCAGCGGCTCGTAAAACGAGGTCTGGGTGGGATCCTTCACATCCGCGACGGCCGCGATGGATACGTCGCGTCCCACCAGCACTGCACGCGGCACGCTGAAGCCGCGCTTCAAGCCGGCGCGCATGTTGGCGATCTGCTGGTCGAAATACGCCGGCACCTGGGCGAGCCGGTCCACGTAGCGGCGATAGTCCGTTTCGTTGCGCAGGCTGTCCGCGCCGAGATCGTTGTAGAGCTCGCTCCAGAACGCCGAGTCGCTGTTGAACGGCATTTGCCATTGCTTGAACTGCTGGTCGGCGATGAAGTTGCGGATCTGCTCGCGGTAGATCGCGTCATTCACCTGCTCGGCCGGCGACAGTTGCTTTGCGTCGATCGCGTCGAGCTGTTCCATCACCTTTCGCCAGTAGGCGAGGCGCTCCTGCTGGCGCCTGGCGTCCACCTGGTCGAGCCGGCCGTTGTTCGGCTGGGCTTCGCCCGAGGCGCTGACGCCGGCCTGTCCGGTGCGCCACGCCCATTCCTTTTCGTAGATCTGCTTGAAGCGCGCATCGGCGCTTTGCTGCGCGACGGCAGGCAGGCTCAGCAGCAGGCCTAGCCCTAAGGCTGTGATACGTGTGCAGTGAGTCACTCGGTGCGGTTCCCGGTTGCGGACGAGGCGTCGATCGACGCCAGCACGGCATCTTCCACGCTCCAGCTATCGAGCGCCTGTGACGAAAGCTGGGGCAGGGCGGCGCGCTGCAGCAGATCGCGCGTTTCGTCCTTGAGGCGCGCCACGCGCAAACCGATGCCGCGCGCCTGCAACCAGCCGGAGAAATCGCCGAGCGATTCGAGCGCGGTGCTGTCCAGGTTCGGCGATGCCTCCAGGCTCAGGATCACCTGCCTGATGTCGTTGCGCTGTTCGATCAGCTTGCGTGCCAGCGTCATCATCGATTCGGCATTGGCGAAGAACAGCGGCTCTTCCGGACGCAGGATCAGCATGCCGGCGGGCTGCACGGCATTCGGATGCTGGGCGATATCCACGAAATCGTGGCTGTTGGCCAATCGCCCCAGCACACTCACCCGCGCCGAGGCAAGCTGGCGCAGCAAGAGGATCAAGCTGAAGCCGATCGCAAACAGCAAGCCATTGAGAATGCCCAGGCACAGCACCGCAATCACCGCGCCAAGCGCCAGCAGGCGATCGCGCTTCCATTGCAGGTACGGCCGGAATACCGACAGGCGCCAGGACTTGCTCACCGCATGGATCACGATCGCCGCCAGCACCGCCAGCGGAATGCGTTCGATCCAGCGCAGCAGCAACCACACCATCAGCAACACGGTAACGGCCGCCACCAAACCGGCCAGGCGCGATTGCGCGCCGCTCGCTTCGTTGGCGGAAGTGGCGGAATAGCCGGCGCCCACCGGCATGCCCTGGCACAGGCCGCTCAGCACGTTCGCCAGGCCCAGCACCAGCAGATCACGGTTCGGCGCCACCGCGTCGTTGTGCTTGAGCGCGAAGCCGCGAATGGCACTGTACGACTCGGCATACAGGATCAGCAGCAACGCCGCCGCCAGCTCCACGCTCGGCAACCATTGCCCGTCGCCTGGCCAAGCCGGCATGCCGAACGTCAATTGCAGTTGGATCGACCCGGTCAACGGCACGCCGCGCGCCGCCAGCCAACCGGAAGCGGCCACACCCAGCGCAATCACCAGCAGGCTGCCGGGCAGGCGGCGCACGCGCTCGCACGCATACAGCAACAGCAGCGCCGAGAGGCCAGTGCCCAAGGTCACCACGTGGACCTGCCCGGATGTCTTGACCAGGTCCGCGATCAGCAGCGGCACGAAATCGCCGTGCAGCGCCGGCCAGCCGCCCAGATGCGGCAACTGCTTGAGCGCGATCACGATCGCCAGTCCGAAGGTGTAGCCACGCAGCACGGGACGCGCGATCAGATGGGACAGCCCACCCAGGCGCGCCGCACCGGCCAACAAAAAACACAAGCCGCCCAACAGCACCAGCATCGCCGCCACCGCCGTGCGATTGGCGCCGCCACCGGCCAACAACAAGGTGCCCGCGGCAAGCACCGCCGCGGACGACGAAGTGGACGACACGATCGCAAACCGGCTGGTGCCGAGCACGCCGTAACACAGCAGGCCGATCAGCAGCGCCACCACGCCCGCTTCCGGCGGCATGCCCGCGATGCCCGAATACGCCACCGCTTCCGGCACCAGCAGGCCCGCGAGCGCAAGACCCGCCAAGACATCGGCGATGCGCGCCGACGAAGCCGCGGCGTTGCTCATTCGATCTGTCCGCTCCAGCCAGGCAGATACGCCGTGTCGTGGGAATGCGCGAACAGCAAGGCGTCCTGCAATTGCCTGGCGCTCACGTTGCTGCCCTTGAGCTTGAGGTTGCGCCGATAGAATTCGGCCCACAGGAATTCCGAATACGGCGTCGCATCCTTGGAGTACCCGCCCGCCATGCGCACGCGCGCAGCCAGGGTGCGATAGGGATCGTCAGCCAGCTCGTTGAGGCTGCGCGGAATCGCGTCGTAGTCGCGCCGCTGGCCGTGCTCGTCGTAGGGATGCGCCCAGCGGTTGAACTCCATCGTGCGCCAGAACACCTCCGGTTCCAGCCATGAAAAATCACGCTGGATCATCACCGGAACTTCCTTGACGCGCTCCTCGCACAAGGCAAGCCCAAGGTGATGATGATCGACGATATACACCTGCCGCTTCGGCCCCAACACGCCGGGAAACCAGTGCGCCGCCAGCAGTTCCTTGCGCTTCTTCTTGCCGAGTTTTTCCCATTCGGCGCGCTTCTGCGCCACTTCGGCCTTGCCCACCGTCATCTGGGTGGGGCGCAGTTTCGCAGGAGCTATCGACAACAGAGGATGACGCACGCCTGATGACATGTGGGTGTTCCTGCGGTAGCCCTGGTTGGCGCAGGTTAGCCCAAAACGTAGGCGTTGTAGTTCGTAGGTTGGGTTAGCGCAGCGCAACCCAACAGCCGTCCGCGGAAATCGTTGGGTTACGCTGCGCTAACCCAATCTACGTGAGCTCACTCCAGACCTGAGTAATACCCGCGCATCGCCTGCAAGTAAGAGCTCAGATCACGATTGGGCGCAGTCTCGAACACCAGGCCGGTGTTCTCCAGCCGATCGATGCGATCCGGCCGGAAATTGCGGAAATCCTTGCGCAGGCGGCACCAGGTGCCGAGCGTCCATTTGCCGCCCCAGAACGCCAGGCACAGCGGTTCCACTTCGCGCTCGCTTTCGCGGCCTACCTCGTCGCGGTAGTACAGGCGCAATACGTGCTGCGCTTCGATCGCCGCATGCAGGTGATCGATGCGCTCGGCGAAGGCGGTGGATTGCTCGCTGCGCCAGATCGGCGCGTAGATGCGCGTGCGCGAGGAACGCTCGCGCAGTTCCGGCGGCAGCACTGCTTCGATCTTCATCAATGCGGCTTGCGCACCGGCCGCCAGCTTCTCGCCGGCGAACGCGCGTACGAAGCGCGTGCCGACCACCAGCGATTCGAGCTCGTCGGCGGTAAACATCAGCGGCGGGATGTCCGAGCCCTTGCGTAGCATGTAACCCACGCCGGCTTCGCCTTCGATGGGTACGCCGGAAAGCTGCAGGTCCGCGACGTCACGGTAGACCGTGCGCAATGACACGCTGAGCATTTCGGCAAGCTGACGCGCCTGCAGCGCGGTACGGCGACCACGCAGGGCGTTGATGATGAGGAACAGGCGATCGGCGCGACGCATCCGCGCATGATCGCCCAGGTCGCCATGGCGGACCAGCGTCCGAAGTCATGGGGGCCAATCCCAGCAGATGAGACGGCCCCGTGCGAGTTCGGCCAGGACATGGCCATGCCGCCTTATGCCGCCTGCTGCGCGAGCAGTTCGGCATCCTTGGCCGCTGCGCGCTGCATGCCCGGACGCGTGATCACGCGGTCGATATAGGCGCGAATTGCCGGCGTTTCCGGCACCAGCTTGAACAGCGTGGTCCAGTGCAGGGCGCCGCCCCACAGCACGTCCACCGCGGTGAACCGCTCGCCCAGCATATAAGGGCCCTTGGCGAGTTGCCCTTGCAGCGCGTGCATGACGTCTTCCCAGGTGCCATAGGGTGAGGTGGAAGGCGGCGCTGGATCGCGGTTGAGCGAACGGTCGACCAGCGCGGGCTCAAAGCACGAGCCGTAGAAAACCAGCCAGCGCAGATACGGGCCGCGCAAGGGATCGTCGATCGCCGGCGCAAGTCCCGCTTCCGGATACAGGTCTGCCAGATACATGAATACCGCGGGCTGCTCGGTGATCAACGCATCGCCATGCCGGATCGCCGGCACCTTGGACATCGGGTTGATCGTCTTATAGGCGCTCTGGCGTTGCTCGCCGCGCTTGAGGCTGAGCAGATGCAGTTCGTACTCTGCATCCAGTTCTTCCAGCAAGGCCAGGGTGCCGCCGGAGCGGCTGTTCGGTGCGTGATAGAAATCGATCTTGCGAGTCATGCCATCGCCTCCGTGATAAGGCTTACAGGTGCCGCGTTTCGGCAGGCGTGGAGTGCCAGTCGTTGTTGCGTCCATCGGAAAACCGCAGCGGTGCTTCAATCAGTTCACCCGGTTCGACATCGTCCAGGCAGAACACATTGACGAAGTAGAAGTCGCCGCCGAGGACATCCAGATGGCCCTTGCCAAACGGCCTTACGCCGCAATGCCGGCAGAACAGGTGATGCATGCTGTGCGTGCCGAACTGGTAATCGGAAAGCTCGCCCTCGCCGCGCGTCAGGCGAAACGCATCCGGTTTCACCACCACGCCCCACTGCCGCGCCTTGGTGCAGATCGAGCAATTGCAGCGTCCGGTGCCCTGGCTGAGGTCGATATCCGCCTCGAACGCCACCGCGCCGCAATGGCAACTGCCGTGATAGGTCTTTTGCATGATGCTGTCTCCTTGGAAAATGTCAGGCGCGGCTCAAGCCGTCGGATGGATCATCGGCGCATGCGTTGCGGGCGGCCGTGGCGGGTGTGAGCAGCACGCGCTTGCGTTCCGGCTCGAATGCCGGCGTGAGCTGCACTACCCGATCGCCTTTCTCCGGTTTCTTTTCCGGCGCGGCGGGCAGGCGGTATTGGCCATCCATCAGCAGGCCGCGCAGATACAGCGGCCGATAGGCCATCAGAATGCGATCGATCAACTGGCTCATGGCGTAACCTCATGCAGCGCGAACGACTTCGACGGATTCACCGGCAAGCCACGGTGGCGGCACGGCGTGCTTGAACAGGCGGTACCAGTGTTCGCGATCGCTGGCGCTGTAAAGATCCAGCGTGTGGATGATTTCGCGCGCGAACTCGATCGTGCCCAGATGGCTTGCAGTGATGACACCGCCATCGCTGACGGCAAGCACGTTGGCGTCGTATTGATCCTGGCCTTGGTAATTCACCGCTTCGCGACCGATCTGGCCCGGCCAGTTGCCGGTATGGCGGCAGCGATCGAGTAGGCCGGCGCGCGCAACATGCAGCACGCCCTGATCGATGGCGGCCACCGGCGCGCCCGCATCATGGACGCGACGCGCCAACGCCGCCGCCTGTTCGATCTGCGCGCACTGCCACAGATGGCCGCCCGGCAGCAGCAGCAACGCGGCGGCCTGCAGATCAAGCTCATCCATGCCGATGTCGGGCAGTACCTGCAAACCGCTCATCGACATGACCGGCTCGCGCGTGAAGCCGACGCTGCGCACGTCCCATTCCCCAGGCCGGCGGATCTCCGCCAGCGCCAACGCCACCTGCCAATCCGCAAAGCCTTCGAACACCAGCACATGGACCGTGTCACGCATGATCGTTCCTCCTTTCCGATGCTGGGAGCTTGAACCCCTGCTGCTGCCAGCGTGTTGTCAGCAGGAGGGGTTTAGTTCCCTGACTGGCTTCCGTAAGGCTGAGCCAGGACAATGGCGACCTCTTTTGCCAGCAGCTAAGCCATGAAGCCCATCTCGCTGATCCAGTTCCTGATCGAAGAACGCCGCGCCGGCCATATCAACGCCGAGCTCACCCTGCTGATCGAAGTGGTCGCACGCGCCTGCAAGCGCATCGCGGTGGCCACCAACAAGGGTGCCATCGGCGGCGTGCTGGGCGAGGCTGGCACCGGCAACATCCAGGGCGAGGCGCAGAAAAAGCTGGACGTGATCTCCAACGAGATCCTGCTAGAAGCAAACGCCTGGGGCGGCCAGCTCGCCGCGTGCGCGTCAGAGGAAATGGAAGATCCGCAACCGATTCCCGACATGTATCCGAAGGGCAATCACCTGTTGCTGTTCGATCCGTTGGATGGCAGCTCCAACATCGACGTGAACATTTCCGTCGGTACCATCTTCTCCGTGCTGCGCTGCCCCGACGGCATCAGCGAGCCGAAGGCCGAACACTTCCTGCAGCCGGGCACCACGCAGCTGGCCGCCGGCTACGTGGTCTATGGCCCGGCGACCGTGCTGGTGTTGACCTTCGGCTACGGCACACACGAGTTCACGCTCGATCGCGAAGTCGGCAGCTTCACCTTAAGTCGCCGCGACATCCGTATCCCTGAGGAAACCGCCGAATTCGCCATCAACATGTCCAACCAGCGTCATTGGGAACCACCCATGCAGCGCTACATCGGCGAATTGCTGGCCGGCAAGGATGGCCCGCGCGGCAAGGATTTCAACATGCGCTGGGTCGCCTCGATGGTGGCCGACGTGCACCGCATCATCACCCGCGGCGGCGTGTTCTTCTATCCGCTGGATGCCAAGATCAAGAGCAAAGGCGGCAAGCTGCGCCTGATGTACGAGGCCAATCCGATGGCCTTCATCGTCGAACAGGCCGGCGGTGCAGCGACCACCGGGCGCGAACGCATTCTCGAATTGCAACCAACCGGCCTGCACCAGCGCGTGCCGGTGTTTCTGGGCTCGAAGACCGAAGTGGGCGTGGCCACGCATTACCACTTGGAAGCGGATGGCGCACGCGCGTAGGTTGGGGTGCAAACCCCAACGACGGAACGTCGCACGAGCGTAGGTGCTGCCCCAACGTCGAAACGCATGCATGCCAACGTTGGGGTTTACACCCCAACCTACGTGCTATGTGCTGACCAGGTCGAAACAGCCACCGTAGGTTGGGTTAGCGCAGCGTAACCCAACGTTCGCGCGATATCCTCGGGTTACCCTGGATCAAGTCCAGGTAACCCATTCCACACAACTGCGCACGGTCTTCGGATCGCTCAAGCAGGATTATCAGGCATGAACGTGCCGAAAATGGCCAGCGCAAACACCAGGCCGCCCAACACGATACCAATCCAGTTCACGCCCCGGATTTTGCTATTGGGATCATGCTCGGGTGCCTCGACGCGATTGATGTCGTTGACGACCTTCTGCACCGGCACCAAGAAGAATACCGAGCCCATGCTGATCAGCCAGAGTGGATCCGGCAATCTGCATAGCAAAGTGGTAATGATCCATCCCGCGGCGAGCCAGCCGGCAGGGATTTGCCCTTTGCCGAGCTCTTTCTGCCATTCGCGTATTTCGCTGAAAAGCGAATGGCAAAAGAAAATGCCGAAAATCGCACGCCAGAATGGCGAGATATTTTCCTTTTCGCGCAGTTTGAAGTACTGCCAGTTCTTATAGAACCAATAGACCTCGTACAGTCCAAACGTAAAAAGAGACATCACCACCAGCTTGAGCGGTGAAACGGCGAAGAATGGTGTTTGCGAGCCGACTTGCTGATCCGCCGGCAATGCCAGTTCGGCGGTCGGCGGTGAATATGGATTTTCCTGCATAAAGAACGAGCTCCCCTGTTCAAATGTTCGCGTGGATCACTTCACACGGTTACGTTGGCGTGCTGCTTTCCCCGTACCGCCGCTGCCGCATCCACTTGGTGACGATCCACTTCTCCCCGCGCGTCACCGGCGATCCGCCATGCAAGGTCAGCTTGTCGAGCTGGTTCTGGCTGTTGGTGTATTCGAAATAGACGGCCGAACCTTTCTTTGGCACAACTTCCAGGCCGATTTCGGGAAAGATGGTGGTGCCGCCTTCTTCCACTTCGTTCAAGTACATCACCAAGGTGGAAACACGTTGGCCGCCGATAGTCATCTGTACCTGGCTGCCGGGATCTTCCGGCGGGAAATAATCGAAGTGCGGCTTGTATTCGCCGCCGACGCCGTAATGCAGGATCTGCAGGCCTTCGCCGTTTTCGACTGGCCAGTTCATCACTTCGGAAATACGCCGGTCCAGGCGTGCGATGAAAGGGTCGGCATTGAGGGTGAAGAAGGTGCCTTCGCTGCTGCGATCGGCAATGACTTCATGCTTGCCGGTGGCCGGATCCACCGTGGTGGAGCGGCGCATCTTATCACTGGAGCGACGGATCAGTTCGTCGCATTCCTCATCGCTCAGCACGCCATCGAGCACGGCGATCAGGGGACGGCGAACGCGCATGGTGACACGCACATCGCGGTCGAAGGTGCGGATCAGGTTGCCGCCGTGCAGGCGCGGCTTTTCGTACACGTAGCCGCCCGCCTGGTTGGCGGCCCTGGTTTGCGTCGGCGTGGTGAACGGGCCGCTCATCACGCCGTTCACCGCGGCGCGGGCGAACACCGGATCGAAGTGATTGCGCACCATGTCGTCGATCAGCGATTGCGGCGCGCAGCCGCGCGCGAGGTTTTCCTGGATCCAGTGCTGCCACTCGGGTGACAGTTGCGTCATCGCATTCATCGCAGACTCCTTAAGGTCCACCGCACTGTCGGGTCGATAACCCCATGCGCCGCCGAGGGTGGCAGGGCAGCGCGAAGATGATTGTGACCCGGTTGGGCGGGGAAGTGCGAGCGTCTTCCCCGCCCCCCGCCAACCGGATCACGCCAGCCCATGGCTTCTCAGCAGCGCCTCCGGCTCAGGCTTGCGGCCGCGGAAGGCGATGAAGCTTTCCAGCGCCGGACGGCTTGCGCCCACGGCGAGGATCTCGCGGCGGAAGCGGTCGCCGGTGGCGGCGTCGATCGCACTCTGGCCGGCGTGTGCGCGTTCTTCGAAGGCGCCGAACGCGTCCGCGCTCAACAGCTCCGCCCATAGATAACTGTAGTAACCGGCAGCGTAGCCTCCGGCGAAGATGTGCGTGAACGCGTGCGGAAAGCGCTGCCAGGCGGGCGGATGCAGTACGGCCACTTCATGCCGCACCTGCTCCAGCACCTCGAGCGTGCGTGCGCCCTGGTCCGGCGCGTATTCCAGGTGCAACAGGAAATCGAACAGGGCGAATTCGAGCTGGCGCACCAGGAACAGGCCGGCGTGGAAATGGCGCGCGGCCAGCATGCGTTCGAACAGCTCATCGGGCAGGCGCTCGCCGGTTTGCCAATGCCGGGCGAACAGATCCAGCGCCTCGCGGTTCCAGCCGAAGTTCTCCATGAACTGGCTGGGCAGTTCCACTGCGTCCCATTCCACGCCCTCGATGCCACCGACGGAGGGCAACGGCACCTCGGTCAGCAGGTGATGGAAGCCGTGGCCGAATTCGTGGAACAGGGTGAGCACGTCATCGTGCGTGAGCAGGGCCGGGCGGCCTTCGGTGGGCGGCGCGAAGTTGCAGGTGAGGAACGCCACCGGCAACTGCATGTGCGTGCCGTCGTCGAAACGCGCGCGGCACACGTCCATCCACGCACCGCCACGCTTGCCGCTGCGCGCATACAGGTCGATATAGGCGCCGGCGAAGATATGGCCGTCCGCATCGATGGCGTCGTAGTAGCGCACGTCCGGATGCCACACGTCGATGCCGTCGCGCGGTTTCAGGGTGATGCCATAGAGCCGCTGCACCAGGCCGAACAGGCCGTCGATCACCGCCGGCAGCGGGAAATACGGCTTGAGCTGTTCTTCATCCAGTGCGTACTGTTTTTGGCGCAGCTTTTCCGATGCGTAGGCGACGTCCCAGGATTCGAGATTGTCGAGCTTCAGTTCGCTGGCGGCGAAGTCGCGCAAGGTGGTCAGTTCGTTGTGCGCTACCGGCTTGGCGCGCGCGGCGAGATCGCGCAGAAAGTGCAGCACTTCATCGGGCGTGCCAGCCATCTTGGTGGCGAGCGATTCTTCCGCCGCGTTGGCAAAGCCCAACAGCTGCGCTGCTTCGTGACGCAGGGCGAGAATCTTTTCGATGCGCGCGCTGTTGTCGTACTTGCCGCCATGCGGGCCTTGATCGGAAGCGCGCGTCTGGTAGGCCCAGTACACGCGTTCGCGCAGGCCGCGGTTGTCGGCATAGGTCATCACGGCTTGCACGCTGGGCTGCTTGAGCGTGACCAGATAGCCGTCCAGACCTTTTTCCTTCGCGTACTGCCTCAGCACGGCACGGCCGGAGTCGGGAATGCCGGCCAGGTCGCGCTCGTCGGTGATGTGCTCCTGCCAGGCGTCGGTGGCGTCCAGCACGGCGTTGGAAAATTCGGTGGAAAGCTTGCTCAGTTCCACGCCGATGTCGCGGAAACGCGAGCGCGCCGGCTCTTCCAGCGCCACGCCGGAAAGCTTGAAATCGCGCAAGGCATGTTCGACCAGCGCACGCTGCGCGCGGGAAAGCGTGGCGAACGCCGGCGCATCGGCCACCGCCTGCACGGCGGCGTACAGATCGCGGTTCTGCCCCACTTCGATCGAGTAATCGGTGAGCTTTTCCTCGGCCGGGCCATACACCTCGCGCAATGCTTCGCTGTCGGCCACCGAATGCAGGTGCGAGACGGGCGACCACGCCTGGGAAATGCGCTGTTCGAGGCGCTCCTGCGGCAGCATCACCGCGTCGAAGTCATGCCGCGCGCCGGGCGCGGTCAACGCAGTGATCGCGGCGCGGCTTTCCGCCAGCAAGGTATCGACGGCGGGTAGCACGTGCTCGGGCTTGATCCGGGAAAACGCAGGCAGGGTGATGTCGGCCAGCAGCGGGTTGTCTTGGCTCATGGATTTGGCTCCTTCAGGCCTCGAAGCGTGCTGGCGGCGTGCGGTGAAATCAAGCGGGACGATGTCATCATGCGCGTCGTACCATCGCGCGCATGGTGCCCGCCGACGTTTCCGCCCTGATTGGCCGCATTCCCCTGTTCGCGCATCTCACCGCTGCGCAACGCACGACGCTGGCCGAGCACCTGCGCTGGATCTGCCTGCCGGGCGGGCAATATCTGCTCAAGGCCGGCGAAACCGCGGATGCCCTGTACCTGCTGCGCAGTGGCAGCCTGGGTGTCTTCGATGGCCCGACCACGCTGGTCCGGCAAGTCTCCGCCGACGATTGCCTGGGCGAGATCAGCCTGCTCAGCGGCGAGGCGCTGCGCTACAACGTGCGCGCCTTGCGCGACTGCGAGCTG
Organism: Dyella sp.; assembly: GCF_051954575.1. Lineage (GTDB taxonomy): Bacteria > Pseudomonadota > Gammaproteobacteria > Xanthomonadales > Rhodanobacteraceae > Dyella_B. The sequence goes on from NZ_JBQCHP010000028.1 coordinate 89,367, forward strand.
CTGCGGCTGGATCGCCAGCATTTCGAGCAGCTGCTCGAGCATCATCCGCACGCCATGCTGGACGTAGCGCGGCAGGCGATCGACCGGCTGATCCGCCGTGAACGCCACGTGGAACCGCCGGACAAGCCGCGCACCTTCGCGATCCTGCCGGTGGATCAGGGCGTGCCGGTGCGCGGCCTGGCGATGCAGCTGGCCCAGGCGCTGGAAACCTACGGCAGCTGCGTGGTGATCGATGCCGAGCACGGTGCGAACCGCGGCAGCGACTGGTTTGCCGAGCGCGAGGCGCAAGCGCGTTTCGTGGTGTACCTGGACAGCACCGGCGATGCCTCCTGGCGCCTGCGCTGCCTGCGCCAGGCCGATGTCTTGCTGCTGCCCGCGCTGGCGGCGCAGCCGGCGCGGCCATGGCCCGAAGCCGCACCGGGGCATCCGGCGCGCGTGCGGCATCGGCCTCGCCATCTGTTGTTGATCCATCCCGCACACCGCGTGCTGCCGGGCGCCGCGCGACGCTGGCGCGCGCAGTTCAGTGGTGAGCTGGAGCATCACCATATCTGCGGCGAAGGCGATATTCCGCGTATCGCGCGCCTGATCAGCGGCCATGCGCGCGGGCTGGTACTGGCCGGTGGCGGCGCGCGCGGCCTCGCTCATCTGGGCGCCCTGCGCGCCTTGCGCGAAACCGGCCACGATTTCGATGCCATCGGCGGCACCAGCATCGGCGCGATCATCGGCGCCGGCGTGGCCAACCGCTGGAGCTTCGAAGAAATGATGCGCGTGTATTACGAAGCCTTCGTGCACGGCAAGCCGCTGTCGGACTGGACCGTGCCATTGGTGGCGCTCACGCGCGGACGGCGGGCGGCGTTGATGCTGCGGCGCGCGTTCGGGGCGATCGACATCGAGGATCTGGAGCTGCCGTTCTTCTGCGTTTCCACCAATCTTTCCGGGCGCGGCAAGGTCGTGCACCGCCACGGTCCGTTATGGCTGTGGCTGCGCGCGAGCAGCTCGATTCCAGGCATTCTTCCGCCGGTGCTGCATCACGGGCAGGTGTATGTCGACGGCGCGCTGGTCGATAACCTGCCGGCGGACGTGATGGCCGACGACGGCATCGCGCACATCACTGCGGTGAGCATTCGCGCGGATATCGAGCTGCGCGCGCAGACCGAGGAATTTGCCACGCCGCCGTGGTGGCGACTGTGGCTGCGCCAGCGCCGCGGCACCGGCTGGCCGCGCCTGGTTTCCACACTGACGCGCGCGGCGATGGTCAACAGCGAGGAGACCAGCGAGCACTGCCGCGCCCGCGCGGATGTGCTGATCACGCCGCCGCTGGAACACGTCGGCATGCTCGACTGGCGTGATTGGCAGTTGGCCATCGATGCCGGCTATGAGGAAACGCTACGCGTGCTGGAAGCAAGGGAACATGCGCCGCTGCCTTCGGGCGATGCCGCACATCTTTCGCCCGAGGGCTAAAATGCGGACATGAATCCCCTACGTACCTTCAAGGGCGTCCTGCCCACCCTCGGCGCCCGCGCCTATGTCGATCCGGCGGCCACTGTCATCGGCGATGTCGTGCTGGGCGATGACGTTTCCATCTGGCCCGGCGCAGTGTTGCGCGGCGACGTGAACTACATCCGCGTCGGCGCACGCAGCAATATCCAGGACGGCACCGTCGTGCACGTGACGCACGACGGCCCGTATTCGCCGGGCGGCTTTCCCACCGTGATCGGCGAAGGCGTCACCATCGGCCATGCCGCGGTGATCCACGCCTGCACCATCGAGGACTATTGCCTGATCGGTATGCACGCGACCGTGCTCGATGGCGCGGTGGTCAAGAAATACGGTTTCGTCGGCGCCGGCAGCGTGGTGCCGCCGGGCAAGGTGGTCGGCGAGCGCGAGCTGTGGCTGGGCAATCCGGCGCAACGCGTGCGTGTGCTGACCGACGTGCAGATCGAGCAGCTGCATTATTCGGCGGATCACTACGTGCGGTTGAAGGACGTCTACCTCGCCGGTTGACGTAGGTTGGGGTGCAAACCCCAACATATCCCCACGTTTTTGTAGTTTAAGAAGGTGATTCTGCGAAGGAAGTTAGCCCCGCGTGGGGGTGGACCATTGCCTGCGGCGCTTTCGATCGCCGAAGGCGACCGAGTCACTTTTCTTTGCTGGCCCAAAGAAAAGTAACCCAAAGAAACGGCCTGAAGAGCTTGTGGCGCTGCGCAGGGTACAAGCCTGAAAGCTTGAGGCACTACGATGAGCGTTAATACGCCCGCTTCTACCTTGTCGCGATACCGCGAGGCGTCATAGCCCTGAGGGCTTAAAGCAGGCCTTGAAGGTCGGCAAGCTTGCTTTAAGTCCTCAGCGCCACAGCGCCTCGCGGTATAGCCGGGACGTGGAACCTTTGGAGGCTGCCTTTCTGGCTAGACGTGAGCGTTCAGGCTCTTAACCTTCCCATGCCGTGAGCCTTTGAGGCCATTTCTTTGGGTTACTTTTCTTTGGGCCACCCATGTCTACGGTCTGTACAGGCCAGCAAAGAAAAGTGACTCGAGCGCCTTCGGCGATCGAAAGCGCCGCAGGCAATCGTTCACGCTCACGCGTGGCTCTGTTTTCTCAGCAAATTGTGGGGATATGTCAGGGTGCGAACCCCAACCTACATCAATTTCCGCCAGCTTGCTGCGCCTGGATGCGCGCCGCTTCCGCCTCGTGCCGGCGCCGCTCGATGATGCGCTGCGCATCGAGCACGCTGCCGAGCAGGGCGAGCTTGTAGTTGTGCGGATCGTATTGGCGCAACAGGGACAGCTCGCGCTGCGCTTCATCCAGGTCGCCACCATTGAGTGTGCTTTCGACCACGTCGCAGGCCGGCTTGAAAGCGTCGCGCAAACGGCGCTGGGCGACCGCGTTATTGGGATCGAGCTGCAGCACGCTGAAATAGAACTCGTAGACGTTGCTGCCAACCGGCGCGACCAGGTGCTTGTCCTGGTACGCCTTGTCGGCCAGGTCCAGCATCACGCCGACTTCGCTGCCGTCGTTCGCGGTATGCCCTTGCGCGGGTGTGCTGTGGATGGCTGCATGTGCGTACCACAACCCGCCACCGACCAGGACCAACGCCGCAGCGAGCACGACAAAAAGCAAACCGCGCCGGTTCGCAGTGGTGGATGGGGATGTAGACATGCTGACTCGCGCACTGATCCTGGAACCATCGCCGTCCACGTATGCGGCCGGCGCCCTGTGCCGCGCAGGCTAACCCCGCAAGATGTCAACGACGTGACTCTTGCGGTCGAACATGACAGTTCGGGTACGTGCTGCGAGTCGTTCTCGGCAAGTCAGTGGAAGTCGCCGCCGACGATGCGGCCGTCTTTATCCATCTGCGGGAAGAAGCGCGAGTTGTCGTAGCGCATTTCCATCGTGCTCATCATGCCCGGCAGCATCAATTGCACGTGGGGGTACATCTTCTTGAATTCGTCGGGCGTGGGATGCGTGGCGATGAAGCTTTCGAACGCGGCCATGTCGACGACGCCCTTTTTGTCCGCCGACGAGCCGTCCGGACGCGCGCCATGGTGGCAGCCACCGAGGGCAACAGCTATGCCAAGCACGGACAGGGCAAGTAGACGGGTACGCATCGGTAAAGCTCCATGGCGCGGGTCAACGTGGCGCCAAACCTAGCATGTCGGCGCCCCCTCGGACCATCCGAAAAGGCGCCGCATTCATGCCGCTCTTACCAGGGCAGCAAGCCGCTGCCTTGATAGGGCGATCCATCCGGATGCGTAAACCAATACACGCGATTGTGGCCGCCAGGGCAGGCCTGGCCGCTGCTGTACGCCGTCACGACATTGTCGGCCGAGCTCACGCTGCCGCTGTAGCAACCACCCAACGAATCGCTGAACGCAAAGTCTTGCGTCGTTTGTTGGCCGTTGTGGCTGATGATGTGGAAGCCGCTGTCCAGCACCAGGGTGTCGGAACCCGCCACCTGGTTGTGCACGTCGGCCGCGTAGAGCGGAAATCCACCGAGGCTCAAGCCAGTGTGCTGGTCGTAGCCCTGCTTGATCGCGGTGAGAATGGAATAATCTCCATTCGATTCCGCGGTCTGGTTGTAGTCCACATGCAGCGGATAGTTGAAGCTCGCCTTGAACTCATCGCTCACGAACCTGCCGATCGTACTGCGGCTCACACCTTGTACGGTGGTGAGCTGATCGCTGATCTGGTGGTAATCGGTGGCGGTGATATCGAAGGTCTGCGTATCGGCAAAACCCACGGTTTGATCCACGGTGGTGGTCACGCGGCCGTGCGAGGTATTGGCGTAACCCTGGATCACGAAATGCCGGCTCAGGTTGGTGGTGACCGCACCGGTGACGTTGCCGGATGCATCCTGCGTCAGCGTGCTGCCGATGGTCGGCGTCGGCGGCTGGCTGGCCAGCGTGTTGCCCAGCAGGCCACCGGTGACCTGCTTGCGATGCGGATCCCTGTACACCAGGAGTGCAGCGGTCGCGGAGAAGTAGTTGCTCGCGCCTTGCACGCTCACCGCCACGGTGTGCGGCGAACCATTGCTGAGGATGCCTGCGAACGGCGTGAGGTCCACGCGGTACGGCATGAAGTTCAGCGCCTGCACGCCCGGCGTCGGCTTCCAGATGAAAAGATCGATGCCGCCGGTATAGATCCACGGATACACCGGCGCCACGCCCGCGGCCTGGCCGTCGATGCTCACTTCAGCCTCGCGGAAATTGCCGCCGCCGCATTCCTGTGTTTGGGCCGCGTATTGATCCGGTACGCACGTGTACCAGAACTCGTCGTTGTGCTGGCTTTGCGTGAACACATCGAGGTAGGCACGTTCGACGTTGCTGGGCAAAGTCAGCGTGGCGGCGATCTGGTCGCCGGACGTGTTCAAGGTGACCGTATTGCCGACCGGGTCGCTGCCCAGCGGATAGATCGCATCCGGCACACGTAGAGCGGGCGCTATCGGCGAAGCGGGATAGAACAGCAGGCGCGCACTACCATGGATAACGCCCGTATAGGTGCTATCGACAATGTTGTAGAGAACTGCCTGACCTTGGCCGGCGTTGCGGAACAAGGCGCTGTAATCGGTCAGATCGCGCTCGACATGCCAGTTCGGCGCCAGATTGGATCTCGGTTCCTGCGTGGTGCCGAAGTAGAGATTTACGCCGCCCAGCCAGATCGAAGCCGTGCGATCGAACTGCACGCCGGCGGTGACCGAGAAATCCGCTTCCAGCACCACCTTCGACCAGCGCGTGCCGCATCCGGCTGGCGGTGCGTAGCTGTAGGGACGTGTGCCGAAATCGTTGAACGTGTCATCGCTGAAAAGCTGCACCACGCACGGCTGGCCCAGTGGACGCGGCACGGTGGGATCGGCCACGGTGACATTGGCCGATCCAATGGGACTGCTATCCGGCGCCGCCTGCGCGACACCACCCAACACCAAGGACAACCCAGCTACCGCCAGGCAACGGCTGAAACACCCCATCGGCAACAACATGGTGCAACTCTCCCCACAGTGATGCCCCCTGTCCAACCAAACTAGCATGGGCCTGTGTTTAGAAAGGCCAAATTCCAGGTGAGCCAGTTGCGTTGCAACACATGTCACGCAACACGGGTGGACACTTCCAGTTCGGTCAACCAACGCAGCGCATGCAAGCGATCCGTTCCGCACATCGCCGACTCAGGCTTAAGATTGGCGCATACCGCAGGACGGCGCGGATCGCCGAAGATCGCACAGCGATTGTCCTCGGTAAGTTGCACGCAGCGCATGCCGGCGGGTTTGCCCTGCGGCATGCCGGGAATCGGCGAGCTGATCGACGGTGCGATGCAACACGCGCCGCAGGCTGCACGACAAGCTGTCATGTCAGGCCACTTGCAGCAGCAATGACTGGTACACCGGTTCGGTGTCCGGACGCCGGCCGTGCCACAGCTCGAACGCATCGGCCGCCTGTTCCACCAGCATCCCCAGGCCGTCGTAGGCATAGCGCGCACCGGCAGCGCGTGCCCAGGCAAGGAAGGCGAACGCGGATTTGCCGTAGGCGAGGTCGTAGCACGCCGCACGCGATCCAGCCAGCGACATCGGCAAGCTCAACGCCTGCCCCAGAGTGCCGGCCGAGGTGGCGTTGACGATCAAATCAAAGCTGCCGATGCTCGCCAGGTCTTCCCAATAGCGCGTATGCACGCGCGCGGGTTGGCCGATCGCATCGGCCAGCGCGTCGGCGGCTTCGGGCGAACGGTTGACGATGGTGAGGGTCTGCACACCCGCTTCGCACAACGACCAGGCGACCGCGCGTGCGGCGCCGCCGGCACCGAGCAGCAGGGCATCGTGACCGCGCAGGTCCAGGTCGTGACGCTCGGTCAGGTCGCGCACCAGCGCGTCGCCGTCGGTGTTATGGGCGGATAGACGTCCATCTGCAAGACGCGTGAGCACGTTGGCGGTGCCGGCGCGCGTGGCCGCCTGTGTGCGTTCGTCGGCCAGGGCGAAGGCAGCCGCTTTGTGCGGCAGCGTGACGTTCGCGCCACGCCCCTGTTCGTGCTGGAAGAAATGCCTGACCGTCTGCGCGAACACGTCCGGCGCCGCATCGATGGCGCGGTAGTCCAGCGCAATCCCCAATTGCTGCGCAAACGCCTGATGGATGCGCGGCGATTGGCTATGCGCGATGGGATGGCCGAAGACGGCGAACTGCAAAAGTTGGGACATGCGGGCGCTCCAGCGTGGTGCGCCATTGTAAGCGCGCCGCCGGGTTTTTATGTGCTCCTCCCCCGCAAGCAGGGGAGGAGCTGTTCGCCGGTGCTTACCAGCGGTAAGTCACCTTGCCATACCAATAACGGCCGTCGAAACCGAACGGCGAAAGTGCCGAATATTGCAGGCCATTGCCGCGGTCTTCGTAGCCGCCGTTGTTGGTCAATGCCACCTTGTTCGGGTACTGGTTGGTGACGTTGTCGACACCGGCCGCGAACACCCAGTTCTCCAGGCTGTAGTTGGCCGAGAGATTCAGCAGCCAACGCGCAGAGAACTTTTGCCCGACCAGGCCGATGTCCGGATCGGAAACATCGGTAACCGAGCCGTAGCGGGTCAGGTCGGCATGCACGTCGAAGCCACCCTTCAACCAATCGGTGTAGAGCACGTACTTGGTGCGTGGCGTGCCCTTGGTCAGCAGACCCTGGTTGTAGGGGCCAAGCAGCGCCGGGTTGCTGATCTGTTCGATATGCACCTGGTTGTAGTTGGCGCTGACGCCGTTGTTGAGGCGTCCCCAGTCACCCAGTTCCTGCGTGTAGTTCACCACCAGGTCGGCGCCGCGCGTGCGCGTATTGCCGCCATTGACGAAGAACTGCAACTGCGCGATCTGCGGGAAGTTCGGATTGGTGTTGGTGAGCGGATCGCTGTAAAGGATCTGGTGCCAGATGCGGATCTGGTACACGTCCAAGGTGGCATTGAGCCGATCGAACGGCGTGAACACGAAACCGATCGAGTAGTTGGCCGATTTCTCCGGCGACAACGGTTTGGCGCCGTAGGCGATCGCCAGCGGATCGTTCGGCCGCAATGTGCCTACCTGCACGAGTTGCCCGTTGGTCACCAGCGTCACGGTGGAACTGTAATTCACCTGCGCCATCGACGGCGCGCGGAAACCGTTGGACGCGGTGGCGCGCAAGGCGAAGGTGTCGGTGAACTGATAGCGCCCGGACAACTTGCCAGAGACCACCGAGCCGACACCGCCGGAATAATTTTCGTAACGGCCCGCCACGCCGGCGGAGAACTTGTCGGTGACGTCGTTTTCCAGATCGAAATAGGCCGCGTAATTGTGGCGGCTGAAACTGCCGGCGAGATTGGGCGTGATGCCCGGCCACACCTGCGAGCCGCCCGGATAGACGTTGCCGCTGGCGTCGAGCGCATTCGGATTGAAGTACCACGACGACGGCTCACCCGCGCCCACGTCGTATTCGTCTTTCTTGTATTCCACACCCCAGGCGACGGTCAGCGGATTCTTGAGAAAGCCCAGGCTGAATTCGCGCGCGGCATCGAAATCCACCACGCTGAGCTTGGTGGCGTAACGACCGGAGTAGAAGGAGGTCGGGGAGTAGCCGGTTGAATGGTAGAGATTGGTGTTGATGGAATTGGTGATGTCGAAGACCAGATTGTTCTCGCCGTGGCCGGCGGACAGATCCCAGTTCCACCCCAGCGCCTGCCCCTTGATGCCCAGCGTGCCCTGGTAATCCTTGGTCGGGTTGACGATGTGCGGCAGGAATCCATTGGGATGCACCGCGATCACGTTGCGATCCGGGTTGTTCCACATGCGCCAGTAACCGTTGGACGTTACGTCGCGCTTGCCGAAGATCAGGTCACCGTAAAGTTCGAGGCTGCCGCCAAGGTGATAATCCATATTGATTACGCCTTGCAGGATCTTCTGCGCCGGTTCGCCATAGCGCTGATACGGCGTCGGTGGCGGATAGGGATTGTTGATGAAATCACGCGGCGGGTAGTTGAAAGTGGGATCGGTGTTCTCAGCGCGATTGGTGTTCATCACGCTCTGGTAATTCCAGGAAAAGCGCAGCCAGCCCGGTGCCTTGCCTTCCATGCCACCCAGTGGAATCGCTACCGAACCTTCCACGCCGTTGTTGGCGCCGTCGCCGACATCCATCACGCCGCCGTAGACGTCGATGCTGTTCTTGCCGGGGCCGGGCGCGCCTTTGAGGATGATGTTGATCACGCCGGCGATGGCGTCCGAACCGTATTGCGCCGAAGCGCCATCGCGCAGCACTTCGATATGGTCGATCGCAGCGATCGGTATGGAGTTTAGGTCCACCGGCGCCGAACCGCGGCCCACGCTTTCGTTGTAGTTGACCAATGCGGAGGTGTGATAACGCTTGCCGTTGACCAACACCAGTACGTCGTCCGGAGAAAGGCCGCGCAGCGTGGCCGGTCGCAATGCATCGTTACCGTCGTTGATGGCGGGCCTGGGGAAATCCAGTGAAGGCAACAGGCGATTGAGCGCGGTGGCCAGGTCGCCGGCACCGGTCGCCGCCAGGTCCTTGGGTGTCAGCACGTCGATCGGCGCGAGCGATTCATCCACCGTGCGGCTGGTGGCGCGCGTACCGGTTACCACAACTTGCTGCAATTGCTTGACGTTCTTGTTGTCTTGCGTGGTGGTGTCTTGTGCGTGAACGCATGGAATGGAAACCAGCGCGGACAGCATCGACAGCCACAGTGCGTGCCGTTTTAACAACGAGGTATGCAAACGCGTAGGCATGAGTGACCCCTCCCCTCTCTCGGAGATAAAAGAAAGATGCGAAATGAGAGCGTGCCTCCCCGACACGCCAGCCTTACCTTCCCCAAAAGGCATTGCCGGCTCGCAAAGTAGGTCGAAAGTCATGCGCGGGTCAAGACAACTTGACGTGAATTCAAACCTTTCTTGACGGAATGCACAAACGCCGCCTCGCATGCGCACGCGGCAATGTCAGTCATGCGCAAGCTCGCGATCGACACTGCGGATTTCTGCGGAGGCGCGACGGCTTTCACGCGAAGTTGACGAAGCTCTGCTACGCAAAATTTTTTGCTCGATCCAAACGGCGTCGCGCGGTTCTCCCGCAAGCGCGATGCCTTGGCCGGGACAAGCCGTGGCGAGCCATCGCAAGCTATGAGACCGGCGCCCTGCAAGCTGCATCCATCGTGCAACCAAGGAGTTCTGCATGCGCCATTCAATCGACGATTCCGATCGCCACACACGTCTACTCGCCGCGGCATTGCTGTGGCTGTGCAGTGGCAGCGTGTTACTGGTGACGACGCTGGTGCCCGCCCATACCGAACTGTTCGGTTGGGCGCCGTTCTTCTGGTTGTTCATCGCGCCGTTGGTGGTCGCGCTTGCCCTGGAACCGACGTTGCCGCGTCAGCTACTGAATTTGTGCAAGCTGCGCCGCCGCAACAACGCGCAGTTGATCTGGACCTGATTTCCGCTTGGCAGTGGAGCTAGGTGCGGCCGGAGGCGCCGCACTTGAGGATGACCGGCAGCTAGAAGGGAGTGGTCGCGGCTCACGGTCGGCGCGAAGGAACGCGCGTGCGATTCCGGTTCGCCCAGGGAAGGGTGGCCGGAATAGCCCTATGCCACGATGCCCATGCGCTTGCGTTCCATGCGGCGCATCAGCTCCTGCATGATGCGGCGATAGAGATCCTCGCCCAGGTAGCGGTCTTCCACGCCTGCATCGATCGATGGATTGTCGTTCACTTCGATCACCACGACCTTGTCGCCAACCTGCTTCAGGTCCACGCCATAGAGACTGTCGCCCACCGCGTTGGTGGCCTTGAGCGCCAACTTGATCACGTCGGCGGGCGCATCGCGCACGGGAATGGTTTCGAAACCGCCCGATTTGTCGGTGCCTTTCGCGCCGTGGTTGTAGATCTGCCAATGGCCGCGCGACATGTAGTACTTGCAGGCATACAGCGGCTCGCGATTGAGCACGCCGATGCGCCAGTCGAAATCGGTGTAGACGAATTCCTGCGCCAGCAGCAAGGCGCTGTGCTGGAACAGTTCGCTCGCCGCTTTTTCGAAATGCGCTTCGCTTTCCACCTTGACCACGCCGCGCGAGAACGAGCCGTCGGGAATTTTCAGCACCAGCGGAAAGCCGAGTTTTTCGGCGACCTCCTTCAAGCCCTTGGTGTCGTCGCGATACAGGATTTCGGTGCGCGGCACGGCGAGCTTGCGGGAGATCATCAAATCGTTGAGGAAGATCTTGTTCGTACAACGCAGGATCGAACTGGGATCGTCGATCACCACCATGCCTTCGCGTTCGGCGCGATGCGCAAAGCTGTAGGTGTGGTTGTCGCTGGCGGTGGTTTCGCGAATGAACAGGCCGTCGTATTCGGCCAGGCGCTGGTAATCGTTCTTACCGATCGGATCGACTTCGATGCCCAGCTCCTTGCCCGCCGCGATGAACGACTTCAGCGCCTTTTTGTTCGACGGCGGCATCGCTTCGTTGGGATCGACCAGCATGGCCAGGTCGTAACGGTACAGGCGGCGCGCGCGCGGCTTGCGCCACAGCTTCTTGGAGAAGCGGTCGAGCTCTGCGGCGAAGGCGTCTTCCTGCGCATCGTCCAGCGTGTGCAGGCCGACCGGTTTGACCGAAGCGATCTGCCACACGCGCTCGCGCTCGAACTCGATGCGCAGCAACGGGCATGGATAAATTTCGAACACCTGCCGCGCCAGATCCTGTAGCGCGGGGTAGGCGGTTTCGCCGAAATAGACCAGGGTGCCGAAGTCGGTGGTGTCGCGCCCGCCCGCTGGCAGAAAGTGGGTGAGCTTGGCGTTGAGGTCTTCGATGGCCAGGCCGTACAGCGATCGGCGGCGCAGATCGTTCACGGTGCGCACGGAGGGCATCACGCGATGTCCGCGCGCCTCGGCCAGCAGCGACACGTAATATCCCGTACCCAGGTATTTGTAGCTGCGGCACAGGTTGATCACGTGGGTGCGTTCCTCATCCCCGCCTACCGGCTCGCGCAGGTAGTCCATGGCGGTGACGACGTCGACGGACGGATAGTAGGAGCCCCAGTCGGAAGCTTTCTCGACGACGATGACGAGTCGGGTCATGACACCTCAATAGACCAGCAGGATGGACGTCGTCGCGTAGGGGAAACGAGGCGGCGCAGCGCAAGGCGGCAGTGTCTTGCAGCTTGGCGAAGCGCACAAGGGTGCGTGATGAAGATGGAATAAATGTGGGGGAGGGGGAAATGGGCGAGCGTGCACGCCGGCGCTCCGCGCCGTGCATGGTACGGCGAAAAGCCTGTGTGCTCGCTGCGGCCCGACGTATTCCCTTCTGCCTATTCCCTCCCCACCCCGGCTGCACTAGAGTGCCGCGCTTGCTCGACCCGAGCTTGAGCCAAGAGCCCGTCCCGTCCCATCGTGCCTGCCGCAGGCGCATTGTTTCGCGAGAAGAACCACTGATGACCGCATCGCCAGCCACCGCCTCCGTGCGGGTGCGCCGCGCCGAACTTTCCGATCTCGACGATCTGGTCGCACTCGAACAGGCCACGTTCGACAGCGATCGGATCAGCCGTGCGCAGTTTCGCCGCCACCTGGACAGCGATAGCGCGCGGGTGTTGGTGGCCAGCGCCAACCATCGGCGCTTTCTCGGCACCGCGATGGTGTTCTTCCGCAAGGGCAGCCGCGTGGCCCGGCTTTATTCGATCGCCAGCCTGCCCGAGGCGCGCGGCAAGGGCGTGGGCACGGCGCTGATCGAAGCGGCCGAATCCGCGGCACGCCAGCGGCGCTGCCAGGCGCTGCGACTGGAAGTGCGCACCGACAACGACAGCGCGATCCGCTTGTACGAGCGGCTGGGTTATCACCGCATTGGGCCGGTGAAGGCAGGGTTCTACGAGGATGGTTCAGACGCGCTCCAGTACGAGAAGACGCTCGGCTGAGCCGCATCAACCACCGAACGGCTGCCCCATGCGCTGCGCAGTGGCTTCGTCCGGGCGCGCCACCAGCGCGCCGGTGCGCATCAGGCTCACATTGTAATGGCCGCCATCGACCAGCGGCAGGAACGCCGCGCTCCCGAACACCACGTCCACTTCGGGAAACCAGCGCGGTATCTGTTTCTTCAGATCAATCAGATCGCCCATGCCGGCCTGGCTGAAGTCGATCACGGTGCGCGGCGCGCTGGTCTCCTGGCTGATGTCGTCGTAGCGCCCGGACATGCGGTCGAGCCGATACAGCGGCGGCAGGCCGGCGAGCATGGCCGGCAGTTTCCACTTCAGCACGATAGCGTCGAGCTGGAAATCGTCGCCGGTCAGCATCAGGTTGCGCGTGGCGCCATCGGGCCAGGTCACGGTCAGCGCCCAGCGTTGGGGCGACAGGATGTGCGCATCGATCTGCACCACCGGCGTTTCTTCGCTCAGAAACCGGTAGCCGCGCAGCGACATGGCCATGCCGCCGAGAAACGTCGCCAGCAGCAGAAACACCACCAATAGCAATGTATGCCCCGCCGCAGTGACATGGCGACGCTGGCGCACGTGCTGGCGCGCCGCCAAGAGCTGCACCAGGGCAAGCAGCAACAGCACACCGGTCAGGATGACCAGCAGGGTGGTGGGCAGACGCAATACTTCGTTCCAGTTCATCGGTTACTCCAGACGTTCTGCAGATCCGTTGCGAGGCCCACATGATAAATGGGTCGCCTTGGCTATACTGCGGGCGTTTTCCGAGGATTCCCTTCCCATGCGCCGATCGATTCTGCTGCTGCCGACCTGTCTCGCCTTCGCTGCGATCGCCGGTTGCGGCAACAAGGGCCCGCTGTACTATCCGCCGCCGACGCAGGCGCCCGCTCATGCCGCGCCAGCTCCCGCATCGGCGCCGGCCAGCTCCAGCAGCGCAGCGGCCAAGCCGAGTGGAAACTGAGAGCCCGATCGACAGCATGGCTCTGCGTTTTTCCAAGATGCACGGCAGCGGCAACGACTTTGCCGTGATCGACAGCCGTGACGGCGCGCTCGCGCTCGATCCGGCCACCATCCGAGCGATGGCCGATCGCCATACCGGCATAGGTTTCGATCAGCTGCTGAGCGTGGAGCCGGCGCGCGATGGCGCCAGCGCCTTTTATTACGGCATCTGGAATGCCGACGGCTCACCGTCGGGCCAATGCGGCAACGGAGTGCGTTGTGTCGCGGCGTGGTTGCAGCGCGCAGGCAGGCTGGCGATCGGCGACACGGTGCAGGTGCAAAGCCCCTCCGGCCCGGTGGCGGTACGCGTGGTGGCGGCAGACCGCGTCACCGTGGACATGGGCGAGCCGGTGTTCGAACCGGCGCGCATCCCGTTCGAGGCCACGCAGAAGGCGGATCGCTATCCGATCGAGGTGGATGGCCAGACGCTGGAGATCGGCGCCGTATCGATGGGCAATCCGCACGCGGTGGTCGTGGTGGACGATCTGCAGGCGCCCGTATGGGCCCGCCTCGGTCCAGCTTTGACCCGCCACGCGCGCTTTCCCGAAGGTGTGAATACCGGTTTCGTGCAGAAGCTGAGTCCGCAACACCTGCGCCTGCGCGTGCATGAACGCGGCTCCGGCTGGACCCTGGCCTGCGGCACCGGCGCCTGTGCGGCGATGGCGGTGTTGCGCCAGCGCGGCGAGGTGGATGCGCAGGTGCGGGTGGATCTTCCGGGCGGCACGCTTGAGATCGATTGGGCCGGTTCCGGCGAACGCCTGTGGATGACCGGCCCGGCGACATTCGTTTATGAAGGGGAATGGTTAGGCCAACATTGATCACGTATCGTCATCCATGTTGCCCCAGGAGATTGATGCGCACGCGCGTCCATCGCACACTCCGTTCCAGGGGTACTCAGAGGTTCCACGCATGACCAACGCCCTGCTCAATGAAACCATCCAGGCCGGCGACGTGGCCGCGTATCTGCGGCGACATCCCGGTTTTCTCAGCGACTATCCGGAACTGGCCACGCTGCTCACACTGCCGCGCGAGCAGGGCGCGGTAGCGTCGCTGGCGGCGTACCAATTGCAGGCCTTGCGCGAGAAGAACACCGAGCTGGAACGCAAGCTGGCCGAATTCACCGCCATCGCCGCCGAGAACGAACGGCTGATGCAGCGCGTGCATGAGCTCAACGTCGCGGTGCTGCGCGCCAATACGCCGATCGTGGCCGCGCGCAGCGTGGTGGCGCGTTTGTCGGAGGATTTCGGCACCGACCAGACCCGCCTGGTAGTGTTCGGCGAAACCATGCTGCCGCCAGCCGACTGGCTGACGCATGAGCCGAGCGGCCGCGCGGCGATGCCGGAATTTGCCGATTTCCTCGCGCATCACGAACCGATTTCCGGACGGCTCTCCGCCGAACGCCTGCAACGGCTGTTCGGCGCGCAAGCGCCGCACATCAAGTCCGCCGCGCTGATGCCGCTGGGGGAACTGGGCCTGCTGGCGCTGGGCAGCCGCGATCCGGATCACTTCCAGCCCGGCATGGGCACGCTGTTCCTGAAGATGATCGCCGCCACCGTCACCGCCGCACTGGCGCGCATGCAGGACGGCGCTTGAGCGCAGCGATGGACGCGCAGCCCCAGGTCGAGGCATGGCTTGTGCGACTGGGTAGCGAACGCAAGGTTTCACCACACACGCTTGAAGGTTATCGCCGCGATCTGGACAAGCTGCTGCGTCACATGCAGAAGCAGCAGATCGCATCGTTCGCGCAATTGCATCCCCAGCACATGCGCGGATTCATCGCCGCCGAACATCGCGCCGGCTTGTCGCCGAAAAGCCTGCAGCGCCTGCTCTCATCCTGCCGCAGCCTGTTTCGCCAACTCACGCGCGAAGGCCTGCTTGCGCACGATCCGCTGGCTGGCGTGCGCGGACCCAAAGTGCATCGCAAGTTGCCGCAGGTGCTGGATGTCGACGAAGCCACCGCGCTGGTGGAAGGCGACGGCAACGATGATGCGCTGGGCGTGCGCGATCGCGCGATGCTGGAACTGTTCTATTCCTCCGGCCTGCGCCTGTCCGAATTGACCGGCTTGCGCTGGCTGGATCTGGATCTGAACGCCGGCGAAGTGCGCGTATTGGGCAAGGGCCAGAAAACACGCATCGTTCCGGTGGGCCGCCATGCCGTCGCCGCCTTGCGCGCCTTGGGCGACGTGGAAGGCCGCGCGCCGGATGCGCCGGTTTTCCGCGGACGCCACGGCGCGCCGATCAGTCCGCGCACGGTGCAGGCGCGCCTGAAACTGCTCGCGTTGCGCCAGGGTTTCGCCAAGCGCGTGCATCCGCACTTGCTGCGTCATACGTTCGCCAGCCACATGCTTGAATCATCCGGCGACCTGCGTGCGGTGCAGGAGTTGCTCGGGCACGCCGACATCGCCACCACGCAGATCTATACGCATCTGGATTTCCAGCACCTGGCCAAGGTCTACGACGCGGCGCATCCGCGTGCGCACAAGCGCACGAGCGGGGGAAACGGCAAAAGCTGATCCCGAAACGCCGGTGTTCCCGCCCGCTTGTGCTTGCCATTGAACAGGCTGCCGCACGGCCCCACATCGTCGGTTCGTATCAAGTGCGGAGTCACCCATGGAATCCTTCCACGCCACCACCATCGTATCGGTGCGCCGGAACGGCCGCGTCGTGATCGGCGGCGACGGCCAGGTCACGCTGGGCAATACGGTGATGAAGGCCAATGCGCGCAAGATCCGCCGCCTCGGCAAGGGCGAGATACTGGCCGGTTTCGCCGGCGCTACAGCCGATGCGTTCACCCTGTTCGAACTGTTCGAGCAGAAGCTGGACAAGCACAGCGGCAACCTCACCCGCGCCGCCGTGGACATGGCCAAGGAATGGCGCACCGATCGCCGCCTGGGCCGGCTCGAAGCGATGCTGGCGGTGGCTGATAAAGAAGCCTCGCTGCTGATCTCCGGCAATGGCGACGTGCTGGAACCCGAACACGGACTGATCGCGATCGGCTCCGGCGGCCCTTACGCACAATCGGCCGCGCTCGCTTTGATGGAAAACACCGATTTGGACGCTCGCGCCATCGTCGAGCGCGCGCTGAAGATCGCCGGCGACATCTGCATCTATACCAATCACAACACCACGATCGAAGAGCTGGGAGTAGCGAACAGCGAATGAACCCACGCGAGGTTCCGCTTTCCATTCCCTATTCCCTACTCACTATTCCCTCGACCGCCATGTCCGAACTCACTCCCCGCGAAATCGTCAACGAACTTGACCGCTTCATCATCGGGCAGCACGACGCCAAACGCGCCGTCGCCATTGCGCTGCGCAATCGCTGGCGCCGCATGCAGCTGGAACCGGCGCTGCGCGAAGAAGTGACGCCGAAGAACATATTGATGATCGGCCCCACCGGCGTCGGCAAGACCGAAATAGCGCGCCGCCTGGCGACGCTGGCCAATGCGCCGTTCGTCAAGGTGGAAGCGACCAAGTTCACCGAGGTGGGCTATGTCGGTAAAGACGTTGAATCGATCGTGCGCGACCTGGCCGACGTGGCGTACAAGCTCACCCGCGAGCTGGCCATGAAGCGCGTGCGTTCGCAGGCCGAAGACCGCGCCGAAGACCGCATCCTCGATGCGCTGCTGCCGCGTCGCATGTCGCCCACCGACTGGACTCACGATCCGACGCCGGCCGCTTCGCTCGAAAACGAAACGCGCCAGAAACTGCGCAAGCAATTGCGCGAAGGCGCGCTGGACGACCGCGAGATCGAGCTCGACTTCGCCATGAACGTCGGCGTGGAAATCATGTCGCCGCCCGGCATGGAAGAAATGGGCCAGCAGTTGCGCCAGATGTTCCAGAACATCGGCGGCGCACGCACGCAGAAGCGCAAGCTGGCGATCAAGGTGGCGCGCCCGCTGCTGGTTGACGAGGAGGCCGGCAAGCTGCTCAACGAGGAAGAAGTGCGCGCGCAGGCAGTGGAGGCGGCCGAGCAGAACGGCATCGTCTTCATCGACGAGATCGACAAGATCGCGCAGCGCTCCGAATGGGGTGGCGCCGGCGTAAGCCGCGAAGGCGTGCAGCGCGACCTGCTGCCATTGGTGGAAGGCTCGACCGTGTCCACCAAGTACGGCCCGATCAAGACCGACCATGTGCTGTTCATTGCCTCGGGCGCGTTCTCGCTGGCCAAGCCGTCGGACCTGATCCCGGAACTGCAAGGCCGCCTGCCTATCCGTGTCGAACTGGACGCGCTCTCGGTAGACGACTTCAAGCGCATCCTGCGCGAGCCGCACAACGCGCTGACCAAGCAGTACGTGGCCCTGCTCAGCACCGAG
This sequence comes from Dyella sp., assembly GCF_051954575.1. Lineage (GTDB taxonomy): Bacteria > Pseudomonadota > Gammaproteobacteria > Xanthomonadales > Rhodanobacteraceae > Dyella_B. The sequence continues at coordinate 107,079 of NZ_JBQCHP010000028.1, forward strand.
GGCGTGACCCTCACCTTCAACGACGCCGGCATCGACCGCCTGGCCGAGGTGGCCTATCAGGTGAACGAGCGCACAGAGAACATCGGCGCCCGCCGCCTGCACACGGTAATGGAACGCCTGCTGGAGAAGATCTCCTATGAAGCTGCAGACAAATCCGGCGAAAATTACCTTATCGACGCCGAATATGTGGACAAAAACCTGGGCAGCCTGGTCAAGGACGAGGATTTGAGCCGGTACATCCTCTGATCGCGCGGCTTTCTATTAACTAATTGAATTTCCTTTATATATTTCCTGAACAACGGGAGTTAGCGAGCTGTAAACAAGCGGCCAGACCCCCTCTGATAAAATGGCGGCTATGGGTACGATCATTGAACTGAAGACCACTGGCCCGCGTGCGCAGCTCCGCGAAGCGCAACAGAAACAGCAGCTGGTGCGTCTATGGCGCGGCGAATTGGAACACGGCAGCTTCTGCGGTTATGTCGGCAGCATCGGCCGTGAATTTTTCCTGTTGTGGGTGGTAGGTGACGGCATTACCTACGACGGCATGTATGTGATGCGTCACCGCGACATCACCGAGCTGGAAACCCCGGACAAGCACGCCAGCTTCATGGAAAAAGCGCTGGTGCTGAAGAACCTGGTGCCGCGCCTTCCGCGCAGCTTCCCGCTCGACAACATCCGCGATGTGGTGCAAGCCGCCAGCGCGATGGCGCCGGTGATCGGCGTGCACGTGGACAGCGAGGACGAGTCGGAGGTGTGCTACATCGGCCGGCTGATCAGCGTCGAGGACGACGGCTTCAACCTGCAGGAAATCACGCCCGACGCCGAATGGCTGCGCGAGCCGTCGTTCTTCTCCTGGGACGAGGTGTCCACGGTGACGATGGAAGATGGCTACGCGCAATCCCTGCTGGCTGTCGCGGGCGCGCCGCCGCCGCTGTTGCAGGGCGATTCCGGCGTGGGCCGGGCGCAGTGATGAAATGAGATGTTGCATAAAACAGCCCGCCAATTGGCGGGCTGTTTTTCTTCGCTTACTCCCTCCCCTGCTTGGCGGGGGAGGGCCGGGATGGGGTTGCATGAGCTTGCCGCGCCGCTGAAATTCACGGCGCACTTGCTCGGGCTGCAAGCGCGCATCAAGGCGATTCTCATCGGCCGAACAAATGCCGCCGCGCCTCTTCATCGGTACGCAAATCCGTACGCCCTTCGATGGTGTCGGCAATCGCATAAGCACGACGCGTTGCTTCGCGCGCACCGATCCGCTCGAACCATTGCTTCAACTGCGGAAAATCCGCCAGCCGCATGCCCTGGTTTTCGTAGGGCACGATCCACGGATAGGCCGCCATATCGGCAATGCTGTATTCGCCGCCCGCAATGAAATCACGGCCTTCCAGCCGCTTGTCCAGAACGCCGTACAGGCGGCGTGTTTCGCGCACGTAGCGGTCGATCGCGTAAGGAATCTTTTCCGGCGCGTAGCGATTGAAATGATGGTTCTGTCCCAGCATCGGGCCGAGACCACCCACCTGCCAGAACAGCCACTCCATCACCGTGGCACGGCCGCGCAGGTCCGTCGGCAGGAAGCGTCCGGTTTTTTCGGCCAGGTACTGCAGGATCGCCCCCGACTCGAACACGCTGACCGGTTCGCCACCGTCCGCAGGTTTGGTATCGACAATCGCAGGCATGCGGTTGTTGGGCGAGATCTTCAGGAACGCCGGCTCGAATTGCTCGCCCTTGCCGATGTTCACCGGTTTGATGGTGTAGGGCAGGCCGGTTTCTTCCAGGAACAGCGTGATTTTGTGGCCGTTCGGCGTAGGCCAGTAATAGAGCTCGATCATGATCGGTTCCAGCGCGCAAAGCATTCACCGTCGGGGCGGCGAGCTGCGCTTTCAAGGCACGCTACCCTCGCCGTGCTTCTGCGTTTACGCTCTCGCTTGTCTTTCCTCCCTCTGAGAGCGTCATGACCCGCCTGGTCGTCGTCGGCAGCATCAACATGGATTTGGTCACGGTGGCGAAACGCTTTCCGTCACCGGGTGAAACCTTGCTCGGCGAGCGCTTTCTCTCCGTGCACGGCGGCAAAGGCGGCAACCAGGCTGTCGCCGCCGCGCGACTCGGCGCCGAGGTGCACATGATCGGTGCGGTGGGTGACGATGCATTCGCTCAACCGCTCTGCGAAGGGCTGGCGACGGAAGGCGTTGCGCTAACGCATGTCGAGCGCATCGCCAACTGCAGCAGCGGCACTGCATCGATCACTGTCGCCGGCGGCGAAAACGAAATTGTCGTCGTACCCGGCGCGAACGCGCGACTGCAGCCATTGCATGTCGCCAAGGCGCAGCACCTTATAGGAAGCGCGAATGCGGTCCTGGTGCAGATGGAAATTCCGCTCGAAACCGTGGAAGCCACGCTGCGCATCGCACATGCGCAACAGGTACCCGTCATTCTCAACCCCGCGCCTGCGCAACCGTTGCCGATGGAATGGCTGCGCCTGGCGCACTACATCACTCCAAACCAGCACGAACTGGCGATCCTGCTCGGTGCCGATCCGGCTGATGATTTTCGCGATCTGATGCGCCGCGCACCGTGTCCGGTGGTGCTGACACGCGGCGCTGAAGGCGCGTGGTTCCGCGAAGAAGACGAACCACATCATCAGCCTGGCTTCGACGTGGAAGTGGTGGACAGCACCGGTGCGGGTGATACGTTCAACGCGGCGCTCGCCGTGTTCCTTCACGAAGGCCTGCCCATTGCCGTGCGCAAGGCTTGCGCCGCCGCGGCTTTGTCCGTCACGCGTCTCGGCGCGCGCGGCGGCATGCCGCATCCTGCTGAAGTGGATGCCTTGCTGGCGCGTCAGCGAGTTTGATTACTTGCCGATGCAGAAGGAACTGAAAATCGCCCCAAGCAGGTCATCGCTGGTATAGGTGCCGGTGATTTCGCCAAGTGCGTGCTGCGCATGGCGAAGTTCTTCGGCAGCGAGTTCGCCGGCATGGCTATCGGCCAGTACCTTCGCAGCGCGATGCAAATGCTCGGCCGCCTGTTCGAGTGCGAGCACGTGCCGCCGGCGTGCGCTGAAGGCGCCTTCGCCGCTGCCGGCACCGGCCAGTTGTTTCAGATGTTCGCGCAAGGCATCCAGGCCTGCGCCGGTCTTGACGGAAAGCCACAGCCACATCGCATCATGGTGTATTTGTGCGTGTGCGTTGGTATTGCCGAGGTCGATCTTGTTGATCACCACGATGCGCTCGATGCTGGGCGGAAGATCGCGCAACCAGGCGAGATCATCGTTCGCGTTCTGCGCATCGGTGACCAGCAGCACGACGTCGGCGCGCTCGCGTTCGCTGTGCGCACGGCGTACGCCTTCGCGTTCGACCGGATCGTGCGTGTCGCGCAGGCCCGCGGTATCGGCGAGTTCCAGTGCGATGCCATCGAGCGAAATGCTTTCGCGCAAGACATCGCGCGTGGTGCCGGCGATATCGGTGACGATTGCGCGTTCGCTGCCGGCAAGTGCATTGAGCAGGCTGGATTTGCCGGCGTTCGGACGGCCGACAATGGCGACGCGCAAGCCATCGTTGAGGCGCACGCCGCGTTGCGCTTCGCGCAACAGCTCGAAAAGTTGTGCACGCAGCAATGCCAGCTTTTGCGTGATCGCGGGATCGGCGAGAAAGTCGATTTCTTCTTCGGGAAAATCGATTGCCGCTTCGATATGCACGCGCAAGGCGATCAAGGCTTGCAGCAAGGCCTCGACCTTGCGCGAAAACACGCCTTCCATCGACTGCAGCGCAGCGCGCGCACCGGCTTGCGAACGTGCGGCGATCAGGTCCGCGACGGCTTCCGCCTGCGCAAGATCGAGCTTGCCGTTGAGAAACGCGCGCTCGGTGAATTCACCTGGACGGGCGAGACGCGCGCCGAGTTCGCACACGCGGCGCAGCAATGCATCGAGCAACACCGAACTGCCGTGGCCTTGCAGCTCCAGCACGTGTTCACCGGTGTAGGAAGCCGGAGCAGGGAAGTACAGCAGCAGGCCACGATCGATCAGCGCCGCGTCAGCGCCGCGGAACGCCGCAAAATGCACGTGGCGTGAGGTCGGCGTACGACCCAGCAGCGCTTGCGCAATGCGCGGTACGTGTGGGCCGGATACGCGCACGATGCCGACGCCGGCCGCACCGGGTGCACTGGCGATGGCGGCGATGGTGTCGTTATCGAAAGCGGGTGCGGTCATGGCGTATCAGCATAACCGCAGCAGGCGGCCCATGGCCGCCCGCGCGATAGCTATCAGGTGGCCGCCTTGGCCGGCGCGGCGTCGGCGCGGCGCATCATCCACCACTGCTGCAGCAGGCGGCAGATGCCGTTGACCGCGTAGTAGAGCACCAGGCCGGATGGGAAGAACAGGAAGATCACCGCGAACATCAGCGGCATGAACTTCATCATCTTCTGCTGCGCTGGATCCATGCCGGGCTGCACCGGCATCAACCACTGCTGCGCGAGCATCACGATGGTGTACAGCACCGGCAGCACGAAGTACGGATCGGCGGCGGACAGATCGTGGATCCAGCCGAAGAACGGCGCCTGGCGCAGTTCCACGCTGTCGCGCAGCACGTAATACAAACCATAGAAGATCGGGATGGTGATCAGCAGCGGGAAGCAGCCAGCGGCTGGATTCACTTTTTCCTTCTTGTACAGCTCCATCATCGCCTGCTGCATCTTCTGGCGATCGTCGCCGTAGCGTTCCTTCAAGGAATCGATGCGCGGCTTGAGCTTGCGCATCTTGTTGGCCGATTCGAACTGTGCATTGGTGAGCTTGAAGGTGGCCAGATTGATCAGCAGCACCAGCAGCACGATCGCCACGCCCCAGTTACCGGTGAGCTTGTGCAGCTGCGCGAGCGTCCAGTGCAGTGGCTCGGCGAAGATCTTCAGCATGCCGTAGTCGGTGGTCAGATCCAGTCCCGGCGCAATGGCGCCGAGCTGATCGGAGAGCTTCGGGCCCACATACAGCCGCGCCGTGCTGCTGGCCTGCTGGCCCGGTGCCACGCTGAACTGCGCGCCGACACTGCGGATCACGTAGTGCGGCTTGCCGTTGGCCTGGTCGATGACGGCGGTGGAGTAGCTGTCGGTTTCCTTCGCTGGCGGAATCCACGCCCCGAGGAAGTAGTTCTGCATCATGGCCACCCAGCCGCCGGTCACCTGGCGCTGCTCCAGCGGCTTTTTCTGGAACTCGGTGAATTCCAGCTTGTTGAATTTTTCTTCCGGGCTGTACCACGCGGCGCCGAAGAAGCCGTAGCGCGACTGGTCGGAAATGCGCTGTAGGAAGTTGCTGTAGACCGGCGCCGGGCGATCCACGCGCTGCAGCTGGCGATACGCCTGGCCGTTCCAGGGCTTGCCGCTGCCGTTGTCGACCTGCTGGTCGAGATCGATCACGTAGCTGCCGCGATGGAAGGCGTACCGCTTGACGACCTTGATGCCGGAAGCGTCGGTCCAGGTCAGGTCGACATTCAGCGCATCCTGACCGGGAGCCAGCTCGTAGCTGGTCTGGGCTGCCTGGAAGATCGCGCGATGATCGGGCGCTGCGCCGTCAGCGCTGACCAATCCGCTTTGTGCGGCGAAGTAATCGTTGGCGCCATCGTCGAGCAGGCGGATCGGCGCGGGGTTGGGATCTTTCTTCGTGCGCGGCGTCACCGGGTATTGCAGCAACTCCGAACGCACGATGCTGCCGCCACGTGTATCGATGGTCAGCCGCAGCACGTCGGTGCTGACGGTGACGAGCTGGGCCGTTCCCGTTTCGCCGCCGGCGCTGTTGGCGATCGTCGGCGGCGTGCCCTGCGTGGCGTTGTTGTCAGCGGTGCTGCTGCTCGCCGTGGTTTGCGCAGGCGGGTGCGGGCCGTAATCCTGTTCCCATTGCTGGAACAACAGATACGCCACAGCCAGCAGGGCAAAGAGTAGGAAGGTGCGCGTTTGATTCATCGCGTAGCGATCCGGATAAGGCCCTGCCATGGGGGACCCAGGCGAAGGACGGAAAGAGGGAAGGTCAGCACGCCATTGTGGAGGTGTCGCCTTCACGCTTCAACGGCGGCAATTTGCGCCACAGCGCATCGAGCTCGGCCAGCAGTACGGCGCCGGGCAGGGCGCAGGCCTGATCGCGCGCCATCACCATCAAGTCGACCGGAGGCAGCGTGTGGCGGGCGCGGCGAAATGACTCGCGTACCAATCGCTTGATGCGATTGCGATCCACCGCGCGCTTGGAGACCCGCTTGGAAATGGCAAGACCGAGCCGCGCGTGGCCCAGTTCGTTGTGCCGATAGCGCACAGAAAAACAGCGGCCGCCGAGGCGACCGCTGGCTTGACGCAAGACCGCAAAGTCACCGGCTCGGCGAATCCGCGCCTTGCGCGGCAGGCCGGCGGTGCCCATGGACGCGGTCGCTTGTTACGGGATCAGGCGCTTACGGCCCTTGGCGCGACGTGCATTGAGCACCTTGCGACCATCGGCCGTGGCCATGCGAGCACGAAAGCCGTGCGTGCGGGCGCGCTTGAGCTTGCTGGGCTGGAAGGTCCGCTTCATGGCTTCCTCCTAAGTGTATGGGTGAAAAAGATCGCGGAGTATGCGCAATCGGACCGCCTCATGTCAAATGTGGCGGCGCTCGAAGCTTGTGGATATCCGTGTGGATAGTTGCCCCGTTCCTGCTGGTAGACTTCCCGGTCCACCCTGCGCGAAAGCGCCCCTGCTGTGGTTGAAAGTATCCATGAGTGACTTGTGGCGGCGCTGTCTGGAGCGTCTTGAAGGTGAATTGAGCGCCGAGGACCTGCACACCTGGCTGATGCCGCTGCAGGCGCGTGACGATGCGGAAGGTTTGCAGCTTTACGCGCCAAATCCCTACACGTTGGATGCTGTTCGCGACCGTTATCTGCCGCGCATCGAGGCCGTGCTGGCCTTGCTCAACGGGCACAGCCTGCCGGTGCGGCTGGAAGTGGGTTCCAGCAGTGGTGCCGCAAACAACGCCGGCCGTCCCATGTCGGCGCCGGTCGCCAAAGTGGGCAGCGTTGCGGAAGCGGCGCCGGTGCATTTTCACCACAACCTCGACCCGCACTACACCTTCGAGACCTTCGTGGAAGGCAAGTCCAACCAGCTCGGCAAGGCCGCTGCGATGCAGGTGGCGCAGAACCCTGGGCGCGCTTACAACCCGCTGCTGCTGTACGGCGGCACGGGCCTGGGCAAGACCCACTTGATGCACGCCGCCGGCAACCTTATGCGCGAGCACAATCCGAACTTCAAGGTGCTGTACCTGCGCTCGGAGCAGTTCGTGGGCTCGATGATCGAAGCGCTGCGCACCAAGAGCATGGACGAATTCAAGCGTCGCTTCCGTTCGGTGGATGCGCTCTTGATCGACGATATCCAGTTCTTCGCCGGCAAGGACACTACGCAGGAAGAGTTTTTCCACACCTTCAATGCATTGTTCGAATCCAAGCAGCAGATCATCCTGACCTGCGACCGTTATCCCAAGGAGGTCGACAAGCTTGAGCCGCGCCTGAAATCGCGCTTGGGGTGGGGCTTGTCGGTGGCGATCGAGCCGCCGGATTTCGAAACCCGCGCTGCAATTTTGCTGGCCAAGGCGCACGATAAGGGCGTACGCGTGAGCGAGGACGTCGCGATGCTGCTGGCCAAGCGCATCCGTTCCAACGTGCGCGATCTGGAAGGTGCGCTCAACACGCTCGCCGCCCGCGCCAATTTCTACGGCCGTCCGATTACCACGGATTTCGCGGAGGAAACCTTGCGCGATCTGCTGGCCACGCACGCGCAAGCGGTCACGGTGCCGAACATCCAGAAGATCGTCGCCGAATATTTCGGTGTGCGCCTGCAGGATCTGCTCTCCAAGCGTCGCGTGCGTTCACTGGCACGGCCGCGTCAGATTGCAATGGCCTTGTCCAAGGAATTGACCGAACACAGTCTGCCTGAAATCGGCGAAGCCTTCGGCGGCCGCGACCACACCACGGTGCTGCATGCCTGCCGCACCATCCGCAAGATTTGCGAGACCGATACGCGCATGCGCCAGGACTGGGAACAGCTGATTCGCAGCCTCACCGGTTAAGCAATGCAGGCGATGGGCGATCTCGTCGCAGTGCATACTTGAACAAGTGCTTGAAAAGTAGGCGGGTATCCTGTGGATAATATGAAGACGCCTTGACCCGCCAAAGTTATCCACCGGCGATGCACAAGTCGCGAAGCGTTCAAGGCACAAGGGGATCTGTGGCAACCCTCTGTATCTTAAGGATAATTTGGACTTTTCAAGTTATCCACGCCCCCAGCAGCAACCACCATTCTTCTTTTAAAAACAGAACTGCAGGATAGGGAAAGCACAAACATGCAATTCAGCATCCAACGAGAAGCTCTGCTTAAACCCCTGCAGCAGGTCGTCGGTGTCGTGGAACGTCGTCAGACGCTGCCGGTACTGGCCAACCTCTTGGTGAAAGTGGCAGGCGGCAAACTGTCCTTCACCGGCACCGACCTGGAAGTCGAAATGGTTGCCGCCACCGAAGCGGAAAAGCTGGTGGACGGTGAAACCACCATCCCAGCGCGCAAGTTGTTCGACATCGTTCGCGCACTGCCGGATGGTGCGAAGATCGAGCTGAAACAGAATGGCGATCGTGTCGCGCTCAACGCCGGACGCAGTCGTTTCACGCTCGCCACGCTGCCAGCCACTGAATTTCCGACCGTCGACGAAATAGAACTGGTCGAACGTGTGAGCCTTCCCGAGGAAGTGCTGCGCGATCTGATGGAACGCACCGCATTCGCGATGGCGAATCAGGATGTTCGCTATTACCTCAACGGTATGTTGCTGGATCTGCAGGAACACGCATTGCGTTGCGTGGCGACGGACGGTCATCGCCTGGCACTGAAGGAAACGCGGCTCGACAGCAAGGTTTCCACGCGCCGGCAGATCATCATTCCGCGCAAGGGCGTCAATGAGCTGGTTGGTTTGCTCGAATCGGGCGACGGTTCGGTGGAGCTGGAGTTCGGCCGGAATCATCTGCGCGTGCGCCGCGGCGAAGTCGTGTTCACTTCGAAATTGATCGATGGCCGCTTCCCGGACTACGAAGCGGTGATTCCGCTGGGTGCGGACAAGACCGCCACGCTCGATCGCGAAGTGTTGCGCGGGGCGTTGCAGCGAGCAGCGATTCTTTCGAACGAGAAATACCGCGGCGTAAAGCTGGAGTTTTCGCCCAGCAAGCTGCGCATCGTCGCGCACAACCCGGAACAGGAAGAGGCGGTGGAGGAGGTCGAAGCCGAGACCGGCGTTTCGGATCTCACCGTCGGGTTCAACGTGGGTTATCTGTTGGATGCGTTGGCAGCGCTGCGTGGTGAAAAGGCCCGTTTGAGCCTGCGCGATGCGCAGTCCAGCTGCCTGGTGCAGGAAGGCGAAAGCGAGCAATCTCGCCATGTGATCATGCCGTTGCGGCTCTGAATAGCCTTGATGCTCGATAGCAGACAGTGGTTGCCCACTCGACGCCGGAGCCCAAAGCTCCGGCGTCGTCGTTTGGGAGTGTGCCGTTCATGAGGTTGGAGCGTCTGCAGCTGCAGGGATTGCGTTGCGTGAGTGAAGCGACGCTGGAGCTCGCGCCTGGCTTCAATGTGCTGGTCGGCGCCAACGGAGCAGGCAAGACCTCCGTGTTGGAAGCGGCCTTCCTGCTTTCGCATGGTCGTTCCTTTCGCAGCGGTGCGCGGGAAGCCCTGGTGCAGCGGGGTGCTTCCGGTTTGAACATTTTTTCAAGCGTGCGGCACGAGGACGCTGTCCTACATCGGCTCGGGCTGGGCCGGGAAGGCGCCCGTTGGAACGCTCGCCTGGATAGCGCAGATGTTTCGGTAGGGGAACTCATCCGTGAATGCGCCGTTGTCTGTTTTGAACCTGGTTCACATGCACTGATCGCTGGCGCGGCGGACGAACGGCGCCGATTTCTGGACTGGGGGGTGTTCCACGTGGAACACGAATTCCTGCCCGCATGGCGCAGGTACCAGCGCGCGCTCAAGCAACGAAACAGTTTGCTGCGCAGCTCGTCGGCCCTGGACGATGCCCTTGTGGGCCCGTGGGAGCACGAGCTAGCGCGCATGGGCAGTTTGATCGACCGCTGGCGCAGGAACTACCTGGATGCCTTGCTGCCGTTTCTTCGGGAGCAAGCGGCCCAGCTGCTCCCAGAGCTCGGGGATGTGGAGCTTCGTTACCGGCCCGGCTGGGCGGATGGCGAAAACCTGGTCGATGTGCTCGCTGCGCAGCGCCTTCGTGACCAGGGCAGGGGGCACACCACCTCAGGCGCTCATCGGGCGGACTGGTCGCTTTCTTTCCAGCACGCTCCGCAGAGGGAGCATCTTTCGCGCGGCCAGGAAAAGCTGACCGCACTGATTTGCGTACTGGCCCAGGCGTGGCTGGATGCGAAGCACCGGGGAGAATGGCCGATCGTGTGCCTGGATGACTTGGCGTCGGAGCTCGACCAGGCTCATCAAGTCGCCGTGGTCGCCAGCCTAAGGCAGACGTCTGCCCAGGTGCTGATTACGGGCACAGAACTGCCCACGGTGCTGGAACACACGCCGGTAAGACTGTTCCACGTGGAACAGGGCGCATTGACGCCCCTGCTATAATTGACCGGTTGCATCTCGCCCGGCCCTCATGGCGCCGCACCGGGCGGGATTACTGGCGTCGGAACATGGTTATTGCATGAACGCATCCTACGATTCGAACAGCATCAAGGTACTCAAAGGCCTCGAAGCGGTGCGCAAGCGCCCAGGCATGTACATCGGTGACACCGATGACGGCACTGGCCTCCACCACATGGTGTTCGAAGTCGTCGACAACTCCATCGACGAAGCCCTGGCCGGCTACTGCGACCACGTGATCGTGACCATTCACGACGATGGCTCCGTCAGCGTGCAGGACAACGGCCGCGGCATTCCTGTCGACATGCATCCGGAAGAGGGCCGTTCCACCGCCGAAGTGGTGATGACGGTGCTGCACGCCGGCGGCAAGTTCGACGCGAATTCGTACAAGGTGTCCGGCGGCTTGCACGGCGTAGGCGTGTCGGTGGTGAATGCGCTCAGCGATCACCTCTGGCTCAACATCTACCTCAACGGGCACGAATACCAGCAGGAATACCAGCTGGGCGAACCGATGTATCCGCTGAAGCAGGTTGGCCCGGCCGAGCGCCGCGGCACCACCGTGCGCTTCCTGCCCAGCCCGCAGACCTTCTCCAACATCGAGTTCCACTACGAGATCCTGGCCAAGCGCCTGCGCGAACTGGCGTTCCTCAACTCCGGCGTCACCATCGATCTGCGCGATGAGCGCGGGGAAGGGCGCGCCGATACGTTTGCCTACGAAGGCGGCATCCGGTCCTTCGTACAGCACTTGGCGCAGTTGAAGACCGCGCTGCATCCGAACGTCATCAGCCTGACGGCGCAACAGGACGCCATCACGGTCGAACTGGCCATGCAATGGACCGACTCCTACCAGGAGACGACGTTCTGTTTCACCAACAACATCCCGCAGCGCGACGGCGGTACCCATCTGACGGGTTTTCGCGCCGCGCTGACGCGCGCCATCCAGGCCTATATCGAGAAGGAAGGCCTGGCCAAGAACGCCAAGGTCACACTCTCGGGCGACGACATGCGCGAAGGCTTGATCGCCGTGTTATCGGTGAAGGTGCCCGATCCGAAATTCTCCTCCCAGACCAAGGACAAGCTGGTGTCGTCCGAGGTGAAGACAGTGGTGGAGCAGGTGGTCTACGAAAAGCTCGGCGAATTCCTGCTCGAGCACCCGAACGAGGCCAAGGCCATTGCCGTGAAGGTGGTGGATGCCGCGCGCGCTCGCGAGGCTGCCCGCAAGGCCCGCGAGATGACGCGCCGCAAGGGGGCGCTGGATATTGCCGGCCTGCCGGGCAAGCTGGCCGATTGCCAGGAAAAGGACCCCTCGCTGTGCGAACTGTTCCTGGTGGAGGGTGACTCCGCAGGCGGCTCGGCCAAGCAGGGCCGTAACCGCAAGACGCAGGCCGTGCTGCCGCTGAAGGGCAAGATTCTCAATGTGGAGAAGGCGCGCTTCGACAAGATGCTGTCTTCGGCTGAAGTCGGCACGCTGATCACCGCGCTGGGCACCGGCATCGGCAAAGAGGATTACAACCCCGACAAGCTGCGTTACCACCGCATCATCATCATGACCGACGCGGATGTGGACGGCTCGCATATCCGCACCCTGCTGCTCACCTTCTTCTATCGCCAGATGCCTGACCTGATCGAGCGCGGCCACGTCTACATCGGCCTGCCGCCGCTGTACAAACTCAAGCAGGGTAAGCAGGAGCTGTACCTGAAGGACGATGCGGCGCTCAACGCGTACCTCATTTCCAGCGCGGTCGACAACGCCGAGCTCACCTACGCCCCGGCAGCGCCGCCGATCAGCGGCGAAGCGCTGGAAAAGCTGCTGCGCGATTACCAGACCGCGCTGGACCAGATCGAACGCCTGGGTCATCGCTTCGACGCGAACGTGCTGAGCGCCATGCTCGAACACCCTGCGATCGAAGCGCATCACTGGGAAGATGCTGCTGCAATGCAAGCCTGGCTGGACGGCGTTGCGCGCAATCTCGCTTCCAGCGGGCTGGGCAAGCCGCGCTATCGGCTGTCGTTCCGCTCCGCTCATGGCGAACAGCCGGCGGCGATCGAAGTGGTGCGCGACCAGCACGGTCTCAGCCATACCTGGCTGCTGCCGCAGCCGTTCTTCGCCGGCTCCGAGTTCCGGCCGATTCTCGCCATCAGCCAGCAGCTGGCGGGCCTGATCCAGGCCGATGCGGTGGTCCGACGCGGCAACGCCTCGCGCGGCGTGCTACGTTTCGCCGACGTACGCAGCTGGTTGCTAGATGAAGCCAAGAAGGGCCGCACCATCCAGCGCTTCAAGGGCCTGGGCGAAATGAATCCGGAGCAGCTGTGGGAAACCACCGTGAATCCGGAAACGCGCCGCATGCTGCAGGTGGGCATTGAGGACGCCATCGCCGCCGACCAGATGTTTTCGATGCTGATGGGCGAGGCGGTCGAACCACGCCGCGACTTCATCGAAGCCAATGCGCTGAAGGTTGCCAACCTCGATATTTGATGCGATCGAACCAGCGGCGCCGTGCTGTTCACGGCGCCGCACCGGCCCGCTGATGCATTAGCGCATTAATACGTCGTTACAGACATACACACGCCCGTCACGACCATCTACGGATGCTCCTGCTCATGTTTCGGGCAAATTTCGGCCCGCAATGCGGCGCCGTATGGCGACCACGTTCTAACTCGCTGATTTTTAAGAAAGTTTAATGCGGCAATGCAGCTTGTTATCGATAGCACGGTCGGGTTAATCTCAGTGATCCCCCGCACAGCTCGTGCGCAAAATTCGACTCCTTTCCATTTTGAGGAACGCTATGAATCACGCTTCCCTGAAGATGCTGGCCGGCGCGGCGTTTGCGCTGATGTTGGCGAGCACTCCGGCGCTAGCGAGCGACAACTCGTCGGGCGATCAGAAAGCGGCCCCGCAATATCCCAATGCGACCCGCAAAGAACCCAAGCTGGATCTGACCGACAAGAAGGAACAGGAAGCGCTCAGCAAGGGACTCGATGCCGTACAGGCCAATAACAAAGACCAGGCCACGCAGCTGCTGCAGCCGCTCATCGACAGCAGCAAGAGCAAGTATGTGCAGGCATTGGCATTGCAAGGATTGGCCCGCGTGCATGCGCTGAACAACGATGTGCCCGGCGGCATCGATATGTTGAAGCGCGCACTCGACAACGGCGTCATGCCGAACGACACCTACTTCACACTGGAACTCGAACTGGCCCAGTTCTACCTGATCAATCAGCAATACCAGCAGGCCATCGACACGGTCGAAAAGTGGCGCAACGAAGGCAAGAACGACAAGCCCGAATCGCATGCGCTGGAAGGCGAAGCGTATTACCGCATGCAGAAATATCCCGAGGCGATTGCCGCCATCAAGCAGGCGCAGTCGATGGCGGGCGCCAAGGCCGATCCGCGCTGGAACCAATTGCTGATGCTGGCCTACAACGATTCCGGTCAAAAGGACAAGGCTGCCGAGATCGCCAAGCAGCAGGCCGCCTCCGCACCAACCGATCCCACCAGCTTCCACAACGCGCTGAGTCTGGACATCCAGATGAACAAGTACGACGACGCGTTGAAGTTGATGGAAGACGGCAAATCCAAAGGCCTTGTGAGCTCGGAAAACGACTACGTGACGATGGCCAAGCTTTATATGAATAAAGCCCAGGACCAGGCCACGCAGGATCCGGGTCCCGACTCCGAGAAAGCTGTGCAGACGCTGCAAGATGGCATGGCCAAAGGCGTGGTGAAAGCCAGCGCTGAAAACTATGTGCTGATGGGCGATGCGCACATGATCGGCGGCGACGCCAGTGCGGCAGCCGAGGCGTATGAGAAGGCCGTGCCGCTGGCGAGCGACGGTGAACCGGCCTACAAGGCGGGCGTCGCGCTGGTCACCCAGAACGAAAACAGCAAGGCCAAGCAGCTGCTGCAACAAGCCATCAGCAAGGGTGTGAAGCACAAGGGCAAGGCCTACATGGCGCTGGCCCAGGCGAACATCGGCCTGAAGGACAAGGCAGCTGCAGCCACCGCAGTCATGGAAGCTGAAAAGGATCCGGAAACCGCCGCACAAGCCAAGAAATGGTTGAAGGATGCAAACATCGGCGGTTGATTGAAAAGCACCTGGCGAAAACGTTTTAGTGTGGTCAGATGGACGTCCAAAAGATTGCCATCTTAGACCTACACAAAAGCTATACAAACGCCATGTGCTGTTGTACCGTTGGACTTTTCCCGCGTTGTCCAGTGGCAAATGTCACCCTTTATGGGAGCGGACTTTTGCCGATGGATGCTGCGACCTCGATTCCGATATCCATTAGCTCCTGATTGAAAGCGACAGATGGCCTCAAGTAACCAAGATACCGGCACTAAGCCGTTCAGTTGGGGGCGCACATGGGCGTTGGCGGTAGCCATTGCGCTGCATGCATTTGCGTTCCTCATACTGATCGCGCCTGCAGCTCCGCCCAAAACGGCTGAAGTTCAGAAAGAAAAGATCGTGCAGGTGAACTTCATCGAGCCGCCACCGCCACCGCCTCCCCCGCCGCCGCCGCCGCCGGAACCACCGAAGCAGCCGCCGCCGAAGATCATCAAGCAGGTGGTGCCGCCGCCGACTCCGCCACCGCCGGCTCCGCCGCCGGCCGTGCAGGAAGCGTCGGCCAATCCGACACCGTCGCCGCCGCCGGCTCCGCCGGCGCCGCCCGCGCCGCCTGCGGATATCACGGCAAGCCAGGACATCAGCTACAACAGCCGCATGCAGCCGAAGTACCCGCCACAGGCGATTCGCCAACGGCACGAAGGCACCGTGACGCTGTTGATTCTGGTGGCCGTGGATGGCACGCCTAAGGACATCAAGGTCGAACAGTCCAGTGGTTTCCGCGAGCTGGATCGCGCAGCAATTGAGGCAGCCCAGAAATGGCGTTTCAATGCTGAGATGAAAAACGGTAAAAAGGTTGAAGGCTACGTACGCGTACCCGTCAACTTCAATCTCAATCAGCTGTAATACCTCATTACAGTTAAAGTTAACGCCTGACTTTCCCAAGGGTAGCGCTTATGTTCCAACAAACTCCTGCTCCGACCGATGCCGCTCCGGCTCTGGGTGGCAACGCCAACGCCCAGGCCATGCAACAGATGGGCTTCGGCGACCTTATCCACCACTTCGACCCACTCGGCTGGATCGTGTTCATCGTGCTGGTGGTGATGTCGTTCTCCTCGTGGTACTTCATCGTCGCCAACGCCATTCGTAACTCGATGGTCCGCAGCCGCGCCGATGGCGTCATCAACGGCTTCTGGTCCAACAACTCCACCCAGGACGCGATCCGTGAGCTGGAAGCCCAGCCCAAGGGCGAGCCCTTCTCGAAGATCGCCCTCGATGCCGCTTCGGCCGTGGCCCACCACCAGCAGGCTTCTGCCGGCGGCGGCCGTCTTGCCGAATCGCTGAGCCGTTCGGAATTCATCGATCGCGCCCTGCGTCAGGCCGTCGCTCGCGAAAGCCTGCGTCTGGAAGGCGGCATGACCCTGCTGGCGACGGTCGGTTCGTCCGCTCCGTTCATCGGTCTGCTCGGCACCGTGTGGGGTATCTACCACGCCCTGATCCGTATCGCGGCCTCCGGCAATGCTTCGATGGAAGCGGTGGCTGGCCCGGTGGGTGAAGCGCTGATCATGACCGCCTTCGGTCTGTTCGTGGCTATCCCGGCCGTGCTTGCCTACAACTTCTTCACCCGTTCCAACCGCCTGACCTACGCCCGCTTCGACGAATTCGCGCACGACCTGCACGACTTCTTCGCCACCGGTGCGCGCGTCGAAGGCGTCGCTCCGACTCAGAAGTGAGGGTTGACCCATGGCGATGAGCTCCGGAAACGAATCCGGCTCGCCGATGTCGGAAATCAACGTCACGCCGCTGGTCGACGTGATGCTGGTGCTGCTGATCATCTTCATGATCACAGCACCGCTGATGTCGCACCGGATCACGATTAAGCTGCCGACGGCCAACCCGCACCAGGAAGAGAAGACTCCTCCGCCTGAGGTGGTCGATCTGGCGATCAAGTCAGACGGCAGCATGTATTTCCAAGACAACCAGAACCCGATCACGGATGTCGAGCTGAAGGCTCAGTTTGCGACCTTGGCCAACCATTCGCCGCAGCCTGAACTGCAGATTCGTGCGGCGCATGACACCGAGTTCAAAGCGGTCCGTAAGGCTCTCGGCGAAGCGAAGGATGCCGGTTTGGTCCACGTCGGCTTCATGACGACCGGCAAGGAGTGATGTGCCATGGCATTTAGTACAGGTGGTGGCAAAGGCCCCATGGCCGACATCAACGTCACGCCGCTGGTCGACGTGATGTTGGTGCTCCTGATCATCTTCATGATCACGGCGCCGATCATGACCCATAAGGTCAAGATCGACCTGCCGCAGCCGAACCCTAACGTGATTCCGCCGTCGAATCCGCCGGAACCGATCCATCTGAAGATCGATCAGTCCGGTGCGTTCTACTGGAACGACACGCCGGTGGACGAGGCGCAGCTGAAGACGCAGATCGCGGTGATCTCGACCAAGGCCGAGGCGGACCAACCGGAAGTGCAGATCGATGCGGCCGACCAGGTGCCTTACCAGGTGGTCGCACGCGTGCTGGCCGATGCGAAGAGCTATGGCTTGAACAAGATCGGCTTTACCGAAAGTACCGGGCAGTAACAGCGGCGGTTGAATCGGAACAGTTCAACCTAAGCAAACCAGCGTTACCCACAGAACCCCCGCGCATGCGGGGGTTTCTGTTTTGCGGCTCCAAGTCTTTATACGGGTAGGCTGGGATAGCGTCCCGGCAGGGCCATGCCTGAGCATTTCAAGGCAACACCAAATAGCCGTCTAAACGGCCATCGTTCAGCGAAGAATCTGCAGGTATTTGCGCACCGTAGCGGCGAGGCCTTCGTACAGCGCCTCGCCAATCAGCGCGTGGCCGATGGAGACCTCGGCCAGTCCCGGAATGGCGACGCGCAAGGTGCCGAGGTTGGCTTGGCTGAGATCATGCCCGGCATTGACCGCCAACCCAGCCTGCTGGGCACGACGAGCCGTCTCGACACACAACTCCAATTGCTCCTTGGCGTCGCCTTCCGCAAAGGCATGCGCATAAGGGCCGGTATAGATTTCCACGCGCTGCACGCCGATCGCCACGGCATGCTCGAATCCCGTAGCGCCTGGATCGACGAATAAGCTCACGCGACAACCCAACTCGCGCAGCTCGGCGACCAGCGGGCGTAGCCGTTGCGCATCCTGCGCCAGATCGAAACCGTGATCGGAGGTGATCTGGCCGTCGCTGTCCGGTACCAGGGTCACCTGGGTGGGGCGAACTTCACGCGCCAGTGCTAGCAGTCCGGGGTAGGCGCCGCGAGGCGCGGCAAATGGGTTGCCCTCGATGTTGTACTCCACGCGTCCACGCAGGATCGCAGCCAGCGCGCGCACGTCATCGGGACGCACATGGCGCAGATCCGGGCGAGGATGCACGGTGATGCCGCCGCAGCCGGCCTCGATGCAAGTGACCGCGGCGCGCGCCATGTCCGGTTCGTTGCCGCCGCGCGAATTGCGCAGTACGGCGATCTTGTTGAGATTGACGCTGAGCAGAGTCATGGAGTCGGGAACAAATCGTGGGCCGAACACAGTGCTCCGTTCAGGCGCTGTCGGCAAGTGTCCAATGCGCAATGCTCCGGTCCGGCCCCCGCCAGGCAAGGCTGGCGACATGACCGACCCCGGCGGACAAGGCATGGAGCTGCCATTGCGCCGGATCGTCGCCGTCCAGCCAGATGACCTGCGGCGACGCGGGCGCTACCGCCAGACGCAGGCGGTCCAGGCCAAAGGCAATGCCACGCCCCGTCGCCTTGAGTACCGCTTCCTTGTTCGTCCACAGCTGCAGAAACGCCGCCTCCTGCTTCGATGGAGGCAGCGCCGCCAATGCCGCGACTTCTTCCGGATGAAAAAAGCGCTGCGCCAGTTGCATGGCATGTGCACGAGGCCGCACGCGCTCGAGATCGACTCCGGGCGTGACATCGCGCGCCACGGCGATCAATGCCGTGTTGCCGCTGTGCGACCAGTTGAATTGCAACGCTCGCTGCGAGGGCTCCGCGAGTTCCGGCCGGCCATGTTCACCGTCGATCAGCGTCACCGCATGCGCGGGCATGTCGAGGTACATGCCGAGCAGCGCGCATAACGGCTCACGCCGCTGCGCTTTTTCGTAGCGAAGCTGCCATACGTGGATTTGATCGTTGCCCAGGTCGGCAGCGATGTCGGTGACGTCCTGGCCTTGCACGGTGCGCATACGCGCATGCTGCCGGAACGTTGTGGGCTTTCACAAGCGCAGGCCAATCGGCTCGAATCCGTCGCTTTCTGTCTCTCTCCATGCGTTGAATTTCAGCCGCACGAATAACAGTTCCCTCCCCTGCATGCAGGGGAGGGTCGGGGTGGGGTGTTCGAGCTTGCCGCATCGTTGCAATGTATCGCGAGGTTGCTTCACCCCACCCTGGCCTCCCCTACTACACGTAGGGGAGGGGAACATTCGGCAAGCTGAGGTTCGACGCTAATCGGGGAAAGAAGGACCTGTCACCCCGCACAACTCAGCGAATCAAGCGCTCCTCCACCAGATTCTTCACCACTCCCGGATCGGCCAACGTGGAAATATCCCCAAGCTGATCCGGCTGGTTCTCGCCGATCTTGCGCAAGATGCGGCGCATGATCTTGCCCGAGCGGGTCTTCGGTAGGCCCGGCGCCCACTGGATGTAGTCGGGTGTAGCGATCGGTCCGATTTCCTTGCGCACCCAGCCGACCAGCTCCTTGCGCAGTTCCTCATTGCCCTGCTCGCCGGCGACCAGCGTTACATAGGCGTAGATGCCCTGGCCCTTGATCTCGTGCGGGCAGCCCACCACCGCCGCCTCGGCGACCTTCGGATGCGCCACCAGCGCGCTTTCCACTTCGGCCGTGCCGATGCGATGGCCAGACACGTTGATGACGTCATCCACGCGGCCGGTGATCCAGTAATAGCCGTCCTCATCGCGGCGCACGCCGTCGCCGGTGAAGTAATTGCCGGGATAGGCCTTGAAATACGTCTCGATGAAGCGCTGATGATCGCCATACACCGTGCGCATCTGGCCCGGCCAGGAATCGGTGATCAGCAGGTTGCCTTCCGCGGCGCCCTCGAGCACCGCGCCGCCAGCATCCACCACTGCCGGCTTGATGCCGAAAAACGGCAAGGTGGCCGAACCGGGTTTCGCGTCGATGGCGCCGGCCAGCGGCGTGATCAGGATGCCGCCGGTTTCGGTCTGCCACCAGGTATCGACGATCGGGCAACGCCCGTCGCCGACCACGCGGTGATACCACTCCCACGCTTCGGGATTGATCGGCTCGCCCACCGATCCCAGCAGGCGCAGGCTGGCACGCGAGCATTTCTTCACGGGCGCCTCGCCTTCGCGCATCAGCGCGCGAATCGCAGTCGGTGCGGTGTAGAACAGCGTCACCTTGTGCTTGTCCACCACCTGCCAGAAACGGCTGTAGTCGGGGAAGTTCGGTACGCCGTCGAACATCACCGTGGTGGCGCCGTTGGCGAGCGGGCCATACACCACATAGCTGTGCCCAGTGACCCAGCCCACGTCGGCGGTGCACCAGTAAACGTCGTCCTCGCGCAGGTCGAACACCAGTTCATGCGTAAAACTGGCGTAGACCAGATAGCCGCCCGAGGTATGCAGCACGCCCTTGGGCTTACCGGTCGAGCCGGAGGTGTAGAGGATGAACAGCGGATGCTCCGCTTCCACCGGCTCGGGCGGGCATTCGGCCGATTGCCCTTCCATCAACACGTGGTAGTAGCGATCGCGCGGCGACTGCATCGGCACCGCGGTGCCGGTGCGGCGCACCACGATCACCGTCTCCACGCTGTTGGTGCCGGGACGCTGGAGAGCGGCATCCACGTTGGCCTTCAGCGGAATCTTCTTGCCGCCGCGCACGCCTTCGTCCGCCGTCACCACCACCTTGGCGGTGGAATCGGCGATGCGTCCGGCCAGCGAATCGGGCGAAAAACCGCCGAACACCACCGAGTGGATGGCGCCGATGCGCGCGCAGGCAAGCATCGCCACCGCGGCCTCAGGAATCATCGGCATATAGATCGCTACGCGATCGCCCTTGTCGACGCCCAGGTGCTTCAGCGTGTTGGCGAACTTGCACACTTCCGCATGCAGCTGGCGATAGCTGATGCGCCGTGATTCGGACGGATCGTCGCCCTCGAAGATGATCGCGGTCTTGTCGCCGCGCGTGGCCAGGTGACGATCCAGGCAGTTGGCCGACACGTTGAGCTGACCATCGTCGTACCAGCGGATATGCAGGTTGTTCGGATCGAAGGAAACATCACGAATATGCGTGGGCTTTTTCGCCCATTCCAGCCGTTCGGCGACGCGGCCCCAGAAATGCTCCGGATCCTTCACCGATTCGGCGTACTGCCGCTCGTAATCCTCTTTGCGAATGCGCGCCTTGGCGGCGAAGGCCGGATCGACCGGATAGACCTTTGACATGTTTTGCCTCCTGCTCGCCGGTTTGCCGGGAGCGCACTCGGTGAATAATCGCGCGCGGCACCTCGGCGCCGTGTCAACCGCCCGAGTGTAGCGTTTGGATGGCTAAACCGACAAAGCTGCAGTGCAGCATTCAGGGCTGCGGAGGATGTTCCTGCGGCGGTTCCGGCGGCGGCCGGCGCACGGGCAGATCGAGCAGCATTTCCGGCTGCGCGTTGGCTTCGATACGCGCCTGCGCAAAACCCAAAACAGTCGCGATTGCGCCCACGATGCCCATCAGCAGCCAGAATCCGAAGGCGCCCGCACTGTGGCGCGTGACGCAAAGAACCCACGACAACCCGGTCGCACAAAGCAATAACCAGCGCATGACAGGCCTCGAACGCGAACTCCCCCGAAACAAAACCATCATACCGCCGCCGCCACCGGCGGAACTGCGATCCCATGCACCTGCCCGATACACGGCATCTCCGTAAGATGGAAGCCGGTTCGGCATGGGCGCACTCAGGGAACGATGGCTGAGCACAAACCTCCCACTCCTGGCTCGCACAACGCGCGGCTCGTATGGCTGAAGGTCGTGGACTGGCTGATCATCGGCCTGGATCACTGCAAGCCGATCCGCGTTTCGCTGCTGGTGCTGGTTTTCGCCGGCGTCGTCATCAGCAACGTGGACCAGGCCGCCGAGCTGTTCCTGATCGCCATGTGGGCCGATCCCAGCAGCACCCGCTACCTGTTCCTGCTGGCGACCAGCGCGCTGGCCGGCCTCGCCGTGTGGTACGCCGCGCACCAGGCCTATCGACTGGTCTATCCGCGCTGGCCGGCCCTGCAGGATCCGCGCGCCGCGCCGTTGCGGCGATGGATACCTAGGACCCTTGGCATCCTGGTGCCGATGCTGGTGTTGTTCGGCTACGTCGTGGCGTTGCGCACCACGCCCCATGCGATGTGCTCCACCCAGGCCGAATGCCTGCGGCGCAACTGGCGCACGGCGGGCCTGTTGATGGTGGCGGCGGCGATGATCGTATTCTTCATCGGCCGGCAGCGCGTGCTGCAGGCCGCCGCCGAGCGCGCGGACAAGGCCATCGAGCCGCGCGCACCGTCCCTCGCCGCGCTGGGCACGGTGCCGTTGAGCGTGTTCCTGGCGGTATTGATCTTGAACGTCTTCATTACCGTGCTGGTGGCGCTCCAGCCGCGCCAGTTCGATGGCATGGGCGCCCTCGCCGTGTCGCTGCTATCGGCCAGCTTCTTCTGCATGAGCGGGGGATTCCTGTGCATGCTCGCCGACCGGCATGGCGTGCCGCTGCTCACCTTGATGACGGTGGTGGCGGCGAGCCTGCACATGCTGCATCTCAACGACAACCATCGCGTGCGCCAATACCCGGCGATGAGCACGCATCAACGTCCCGATGCAGCGCCACCCGATCATCGGCCGGACTTCGACGCCTACGCCAAGGCCTGGCTGCAAAGCCGCTGCACGCCCCAGCGTGCCTGTCCGGTAATCATGGTGTCTGCCGAGGGTGGCGGTTTGCGTAGCGCGGCGTGGACGGCGATGGTCCTGACGCAATGGACCACGCTTGTCGATCAGGCGTTGCCGCCGCACGGCACCGAGCCAATGTTCGAGCGCTACCTGTTCGCCGGCAGTGGCGTCTCCGGCGGCAGCCTGGGTCTGGCCACCTATGTCGCCGCATTGCAGGCGCCACCGCAGACCGGCTTATCTGCGCAAACACGCGGCGAAAACATGCTCGACCATGACTTCCTCGCGCCGGTGATGGCAAACGCCTGGTTCATCGACTTCACGCAACGCTGGTTGCCGGGCGCCTTGTTCAACGATCGCGGCCGCGCACTCACCCGCGCATGGGAACAGGCAGCGCAGGACCAGGGCATCGATGCGCTCGCGCAGCCGTTTTCCGCAATGTATGAAAACGTCACGGGCGACGTGAGCACCAACGCGCCGGCGCTGTTCTTCACCAGCACCACCGTGGGGCAAGGCTGGCGCTTCGTGCAGCATCCCTTCCGCCCGTTTGCGCACAATCCATGGTCCACTGCATACGACGGCTCGCGCTGGCTGGATCCACGCATTCCGCTCAGCGAAGTCGTGCTCAACAGTGCGCGCTTCACCTATCTGAGCCCCGTCGGCACCTTGCAGACCGCAAGCGACAGCTCGCCGTCGCCCGCTTCGTTCCAGCTGGCCGATGGCGGCTATTTCGAAAATTCCGGTGCGACGACCCTGCTGGAACTGATGCAGCATGTGCGCGCCATCGCCGCCGCCGAAGGCCAGCCGCTGCATGTCATCGTGATCCACATCAGCAACGATCCCAGTCTGCACGACTTCGTCGATGCGCACGATCCGAAGCAGTTCTTGCCGATGTATTCCGCCGCTTGCCCACGCGCGCCGAGCAGCACCGAGCAACACAGCTACGGCGAAGCCACCGCGCCGCTCGTCGCGCTGATGGAAACACGCGATGCGCGCGGCGAATACGCGCGATCGGAATTGCTGGCGTCGCTGCAGGTCGATGCCACGGAGCCCGATCGTGGCGACATCCTGTGGCATATGCGGCTTTGTCCGGGCAACTACCCACTACCGCTGGGCTGGACCATGTCGCCGCCGGTGTTCGCGGAAATGCGCCGGCAGCTCGCGCTCAACTATCCCATGCATGCGATGGCCGACTGGCTGGCGCAGCAGCTCAAGCAGGCCAAGGGGCCCTGAGTGTCGCGCCGCTTGAGATGGAGCCGGTGCATCATGCCGCGATGGCCGATCTTCCCCACGCATTCAAAGGTCGCGGCGCCGCATCGAACCCCGAAGGGCGCTTCGAAAGCGTTCGGCATCACGCCGAAGACGATGGCTGGCAGCATGCCGTGCTGGATGAAGAGCGCCCGCGTCCGCGCACGCAGGTCACCGAGGAGCGCGCGCGCAGTGTCATCACGCACAACGATTCGCCGGATATCGCCTTTACGGCGGCGATGAATCCGTATCGCGGCTGCGAACATGGCTGCATTTATTGCTATGCGCGGCCGAGCCACAGTTATTTGAACCTATCACCCGGCCTCGACTTCGAAACCAAGCTGCGCGCGAAGAGCAACCTGGCCGAGGTGTTGCGCCTGGAACTGTCCAAGCCCGGCTATGTGGTGAGCCCCATCAATATCGGCAGCAATACCGATCCGTACCAGCCGATCGAAAAACGCTGGCGGCTTACGCGCGCCGCGTTGGAAGTGCTGGCCCAATGCCATCATCCGTGCACGCTGGTTACCAAGAACGCCTTGGTGGAACGCGATCTGGACCTGCTTGCACCGATGGCGCGCGAGGGCCTGGTGCAAGTGTTCGTCTCGGTGAATTCGCTGGACAATCACTTGGCCGCGAAACTGGAACCGCGTGCCAGTGCGCCGCACCGCCGGCTGAAAGCGATTGGTGCACTAGCGCAAGCCGGCGTGCCGGTCGGCGTGCTGGTGGCGCCGATCATTCCCGCCTTGAACGATCGCGATATGGAAGCCGTGCTCGAGCAGGCGGCCGATGCAGGCGCGTGCTGCGCCGGCTATACCGTGGTTCGCTTGCCGTATGAACTCAAGACGCTGTTCCGCGAATGGCTCAGCCTGCACGCGCCGGAGCGCGCGGAACACGTGATGAGCCTGGTGCAGCAGGTCAATGGCGGCAAGGACTACGACAGCAACTTCGCCACGCGCATGCGCGGGCAAGGTGTGTTTGCCGAACTGCTGCGGCGGCGTTTTGAAGTGGCATGCCGCCGCCATGGCTTTGGTCGTGCGCGTGAATTGCAGTTGGATGCGTCACGCTTCGTGCCGCCGCGGAAGTTGTCGCCGCAGGGCGAGTTGTTCTGAGGTAGGTTTGGGGTGTGAACCCCAACATTACTGTGTGAACGATGTTGGGGTTTGCACCCCAACCTACTGCGGGGGTAGATATTTCTCGAACCAGTTCAGCGCCCGCTGCAGCAAATCGCGCTGATGCTCGGGGTTGACGAAGTGATGCCCCTCGTTCGGATACACCACCAGCGTGGTCGGCACGCCCAGCGTGCGCAAGGCATGCCAGTATTCGAACGATTGCGGCGCCGGGCATTCCGCGTCGCGTTCGCCCACCACGATCAGGGTGGGCGTCTTTACGTTCTTGATGAAGTTGATCGCCGAGCTCTTCGCATACACCGCCGGATCGTCGTACACGGAGGCGCCGAAGAACGGAATCATCCACTGGTCGATCAGGTTCTGCCCGTAATAGCTCTGCCAGTTGGCGATGCCTGCGCCGGCCACCACGGCGCGGAAGCGCTGCGTTTGCGTGGGCGCGAACATGCTCATGAAACCGCCGTAGCTCCAGCCGGCAAGGCCGAGGCGATGATCGTCCACCGGTACTTTCTTCTCGACCGCATCGACGCCGGCGAGCGTATCGCGCAGGTCGCCATAGCCGAAATCCTTGCGATTGGCCTGCACGAACGCCTCGCCCTGCCCATAGCTGCCGCGCGGATTGGGCATGAACACGAAATAGCCCAGCCCTGCGAACGGCCCGAAGCTGGCGCCCATCACCGGCCAGCGCGGCAGCACCACGGCGGAAGGACCGCCGTGCACGTTGACGATCATCGGATAGTGCTTGCTGGGATCGTAGTGAAGCGGATAGATCAACCAACCCTGCACGTGGAAGCCTTCGTTATCCCACTCGACGGATTCGGACTTGCCCCAACTCGGCTTCAGCGTCGCGTTGATCGCGGTCACGGCAGACGGCGCGCCATTATCCACGACGCCGGCGTAAACCTCGGGCGCCACATCGAACGACGATTGCTCGAACGCCACCTGTCGATGATCGGCGGAGAACGACAGCGCCATCATCGCGCTGCCGTCGCCTACATTGCCTTGCGCGGTGAACAGCACGCGCTGCTGTTGCGCGCGATTCGCATCCACGCTGTATTCGGCCAGCTGCGCGTGACCGTTGCTGAACTGGTTGATCAGCAGCGACTGCGGCGTTTTCCAGGTGAACCACGACGGCGTGACGTGGATGCCGGGTGTGAGCAAGGTCGGTGCGCCACCGGCGGCAGGCACGCTGTAGAGATCGCCGCCCGTGGCGCCCTGGTCGCTCATCAGGCCGCCGATGAAGGCGATGCGCGAACCATCCGGCGACCAGCGCGGCAGCGCGACCTGCAGGCCGTGCAACGGACCGCTGACGGTCTTTGGATCGACCACGGTCGTGCGTGTGGCGCCCGCCTGGGCCGGCTGCACATAAAGCCGCGCGATCCACCAGTTGTTGTCGCCGGGCGCCGGCGCCGCGACGTACGCCACGCGCGCGCTATCGGGCGCCCACGCGAATTCATAGACGTAACTGTCGGCCGGCGTGAGCTGCTGCACCGCGCCGCCCTGCGCCGGCACGCTGGCGACGCGCTGCACTTCGATGCCTTCCACGCCGATCTCGCCAAGCGAGGGTCTCGCCGCCGCCAATGCGCTGGCGCGGCGCGTGGCGCCCTCCACATAGAGAAAGCCCAGCGTCTTGCCGTCCGGCGACCAACTCAGCGCATGCGCGAAACCGTTGAGGCTGGCCAAATGGTCCGGTTTGCCCGCCGACTGTGTGTCGAACACATAGATGTCCGGCTGCTTGCCGCCGCCCATGCCGCTGCGGCTGCTGGCGCAATTGGAGAGGAATGCCAGGTGCTGCGAATCTGGCGCCCAGGCGAGGCCTTCTTCGCTGCAGGTACCGGGCTTGGCCGCCAGGCCGATGCTGCGCGCATGCTTGCCGTCGGCATCGGCCAGCATGATGCCCGGCTTGCCTTGCGTCTCCACCACCCAGGCCAGGTGATGCCCGTCCGGCGACAGCGCCACTTCATTGATGTCGCGTACCTTGCCCAGCTGGGTAAGCAAGGCCTCGATGCGCGGATCGGTAGCGCCGTGCGTATCGGCCATCGCGGTCGGCGCGAGCAAGGCGGCCAGGAGCGGCAACAGGAGACGGGAAGGTTTGAGCATGGCGGTGCGTTCCGCGGACACAGGAAAGCCGCACGCTAGCAGCTCTGTGGCTGGCGCCCATGTGCATGAAGGCACGCCGCGGCGAGGGGGCCGTGCGCGTCATCGTCATCCCGTACAATCGCGCGCATGAAAATCGCCTCATGGAACGTGAACTCGCTGAAGGTGCGCATTCCGCACCTCACCCAGTGGCTGGCCGATGCGCATCCGGACGTGGTGGCGCTGCAGGAAACCAAGCTGGAGGACGCCAAGTTCCCGGTCGATGAACTGGCCGCCGCCGGCTACCAGGCGATCTACTCCGGCCAGAAAACCTACAACGGCGTGGCGATCCTGGCCCGCAACGACATCGGCCTGTCCTTCGACGACGTGCTCTGCGACATTCCCGGCCTGGACGATCCGCAGCGGCGCATCCTTGCCGCCACCATCGGCGGCGTGCGCGTGGTCGATCTCTATGTCGTCAACGGCAAGGCCGTGGGCGATGAGAAATACACCTACAAGCTGCAGTGGCTGGAAAAGGTGCGCGCCTTCCTGGCCGACGAAATCCGGCGCCATCCCAAACTGGTGGTGCTGGGCGATTTCAACATCGCCCCGGACGATCGCGACGTCTACGATCCGGTCGCGTGGGGCGAAGAAGTGCTGTGCTCCCCGCCCGAACGCGAAGCGCTCAAAGCCATCATGGAACTGGGCCTGCACGACAGTTTCCGCCTGTTCGAACAGGCCGCCGGCCATCACAGCTGGTGGGACTACCGGCAAGGCGCCTTCCGGCGCAACATGGGCCTGCGCATCGACCTGATCTTGCTGGGCGATGCGCTGAAATCGGCGGCCAAGGCTGCCACCATTGACCGCGAGCCGCGGCGATGGGAGCGTCCTTCCGACCACACTCCGGTCACGGTAGACCTGGACACTGAATGACAATGAGCGATACCACCACCCAATGGCCCAGTTCGCTGGACGATAGCGAGCTCGACGAACTGGACGTCTACCTGCGGACGCACGCCCAGGAAGGCGAAGGTCATTTGCTGCTCGACGGCGTGCACGGCCTGCTCAGCGCGCTGGCCGTCGGCCCGGTCCAGGTGCTGCCGGACGAATGGCTGCCCGAAGTGCTGCACGAGCCGTTCGCCGATGAAAACGAAGGCAACCGCGTGCTGGCCCTGCTGGCCAAGCTCAACGATTCGATCAGCGCCGAGCTGGACGTGGACGCCTACGAGCCGATCCTGGGCGAAGTGGACACCGAGGCCGGCCCGGTGCTGTCCGCCGCCGGCTGGTGCGAAGGCTTCAGCCGCGGCATCGACCTGCGCGCCGCGCTGTGGGAAAAACGCCTTGCCGACGATCCCTCGCTAATGGAAGTGCTGGGCCCGGTAATGGCGCTGGCGGTGGACGAAGGCATCCTCAGCGCGGAGGCCGAGTTCGAGAAACTCTCCGACGAGGAATACGACGAATGCCTGGCGCAGTTGCCGGCCGTGCTGGCCGCCGTCAACCAGTACTGGCACGAGCATCCGGCCACCGAAGCCGAACTCGATGCGCAGCACCGCGCCAATGAAACCCGAACCGAACCGCATCCGCCGCCGCGCCAGCGCAGCGGGCATTGGGTGCATTGAACAAGGCGCAGGGCGAGAACAAAAAACGGTCGCATCGCGGCGTTACGTTCCTCGTTCGAAACAATCCGTTCGCGCTATCCCACTTGGGCGCTTGCTCCGGCACAACCATCATGGGCGCCAGATAAATCCATCGGAGCAAGCCATGACCGAACGCCGCATTCTTCGCCGCATCCGCGGCACCGACACCTCCGACGGCGCAGGTGTAAAGCTCAAGCGCATCATCGGCCAGCCGGGACTGGACATGCTCGATCCGTTCCTGCTGCTGGACGAATTCCGTTCCGACCAGGCCGGCGACTACATTGCCGGCTTTCCGGAGCATCCGCACCGCGGCTTCGAAACCGTCACCTACATGCTGGCCGGTCGCATGCAGCATGGCGACAACCACGGCAATCGCGGTGACCTGAAGCCCGGCAGCGTGCAGTGGATGACCGCCGGCCGCGGCATCCTGCACTCGGAAATGCCACAGCAGGAAAACGGCCTGATGTGGGGCTTCCAACTGTGGGTGAACCTGCCGGCCAAGGACAAGATGACCGAGCCGCGCTACCAGGATATCGATCCGGCGCTGATTCCGGTGGTGCAACCGGCCGCCGGGGTGACGGTGAAGGTCATTGCCGGACAATTAGGTGACGCTACGGGTCCAGTGTCGGGAATCGTCACTGCGCCGGTGTACCTGGACATTGCCCTGGAGCCCGGCGCCAAGATCGAAGTTCCGCTGTCGGAAGGCCATCATGCGTTTGCCTACGTCTTCGACGGCAGCGATGCCCAGGTGGCTGGCGAGACCCTCTCGCGCAGCGAACTGGCAGTGCTGTCCGAAGGCGCCAGCGTGCGCATTTCCGGCCGTGAAGCCCCGTCCCGCGTGCTTTTGGTGGCCGGGCAGCCGCTGCAGGAGCCCGTCGCCCGCTATGGCCCGTTCGTGATGAACACGCCAGAGCAAATCCACCAGGCCATTGCTGATTTCCGCGCCGGCAAGTTCTAAGCCTCAATAAAGCATTTCAGCCGACCATGGGCCCTGCCGATAGAGATATTGGCGGGGCCTTGTGCGTTGGATCACGACACTGACGATCAGGCGCATGGGCCGGCAGTGTGACTGGGCTCGCGGCACGAACGATGCATTTTTCTCACTGCCGGCAACCGTTAAGGATTTGCCGAGAAAAAGGGTTGCGTAGCTGAAATTCCGGGCGTTAAATTAGAATTAATCCTGGTGGCGACATACGCCTGTAGAATGATGCTCCGTAAAGTTTTTAGAAATCGTAGTTAACTCCTTGTTTCACTAAGACTATGACCGTCCTGACCCTCACTCTTATCACGGTTTTCTCCCTGGCTGCGGTCGCGGTGAAGCGTGTGCCGGCGGGTCAGGTCTACAGTCTTTACCGCAACGGCAAGCAGGTGCGTTTGCTGCAGCCGGGCACCCACGTAGTGATGCCGTTGCTGGATCGCGTGGGCCATCGCATCGATCTGGGCGGCCGCATGCTGCGCTTCGACGCTTCTCTCGCCGAAACCAAGCCGGTGCATGGCACCGTGTACTGGCAGGTGTTGGAGCCCGAGCGCGCCGACGCCGTGATCGAGCAGGCCGACCAGCTCATCCGCTACAGCGTGCTCGATGCGTTGCAAGCCGAGGCGGAAGCCGGCCAGCAGGAGCGCCGCCAGGTGGCCGCCCATCTCAAATCCAGCCTCAACCAGCAGCTGCGCGAGCGTGGCGTGATGGTGACCCGCGTCGAACTGGACGCCGCCGCCTGAGCCACAACGAATCTGGCCAGGTCGCCCAAGAAGCACCGGCTCAGGGGAATCTGAAGCTTGACCCGCCACGGCGGGTCTTCTTTTTTCCGGATGACCCAAAGGCGGACATCGCCATGTTCGCGTACGCTTCGTCACCCCGCTTCACGACCACCGCTGCCCGAAGGAACTCCAATGACCGACCGCGCCGCCCTGCAGGCCCAGCTCGAACAGGGCATTGCCGCACTCGGTCTCTCCCTGCCGGCCGAGGCCGTGCCGCGCCTGCTCGATTACCTCGCCTTGCTGGAGCGCTGGAACGCCACCTACAACCTCACCGCCATCCGCGATCCGGCGGAGATGGTGACTCGCCATCTGCTCGATTCATTGGCGATCCTGCCATACGTGCAAGGCCACACATTGGCCGACCTCGGCACCGGCCCAGGGTTGCCGGGCATCCCGCTAGCCATCGCCGCGCCGGGCCGGCAGATCGTGCTGGTGGATTCCAACGGCAAGAAGGTACGTTTCCTGCGCGAAGCGATCCGCGCGCTGAAGCTGGAAGGCGTGCGCGCCCTGCAATCGCGGGTGGAAGAGGTGGAAGGCACGTTCGACTGCGTCACCGCGCGCGCCTTCGCCAGCCTCGGTGACATGCTGACCTGGGGCGGCCACCTGCTGGCGCCCGGCGGCGTATGGCTGGCCATGAAGGGCAAGACGCCGGAGGAAGAACTCGCCGGCGTGCCGGCAGCGTTCCGCGTGCGCGGCATCCATGGGCTGGCAGTGCCGGGGCTGGGTTCGGCGGAGCGTCACCTGGTCGTGCTCGAGCACGCCGCTTCTGACCCCCTCTCCCCTCCGGGGAGAAGGCTGGGGTGAAGGGGCCGGGCTTGCCAGGATGTTCACCGTGCCCGGTTCACATGCAGCCACGACGCGCAGAAGTCGGCCCCTCTCGCCAGATTGCCCTCTCTTCCCACAGGGAAGAGGGAGAGAAAGCCCCCTTCCTGCTAATCTAGCCGTCCTTTCGCATACACCCACGGTACCGGACGAGACATGGCCCGTATCATCGCTGTCGCCAACCAGAAAGGTGGCGTCGGCAAAACCACTACCGCTGTCAACCTCGCCGCGGCGCTCGCTGCGGCGAAGCGCAAAGTGCTGCTGATCGATCTGGATCCGCAAGGCAACGCGACCATGGCATCGGGCGTGGACAAGCGTGAAGTCTCGCCCAGCGGTTGCGAAGTGCTGCTGGGCGAAGCGCCGATCGAGCAGGCCATCGTCACCACCGAGGCGCATTACGACCTGCTGCCCGGCAACGGCGATCTCACCGCCGCCGAACTGAAGCTGATGGACGCGCTGGCGCGCGAGAACCGGCTCAAGGAGCAATTGGCGAAAGTCGGCGGCAAGTACGACATCATTCTGGTCGACTGCCCGCCCACGCTGCACCTGCTTACCGTCAACGCGCTCACCGCTGCGACCAGCCTGCTGATCCCGGTGCAGTGCGAATACTTCGCGCTGGAAGGTCTTTCCAGCCTGCTCGATACGGTCAAGGCGGTGCGCCAGCACTTGAATCCGCAGCTGGAGATCGAAGGCCTGCTGCGCACCATGTACGACGTGCGCAACAACCTCGGCAACGAAGTGTCCGCGCAGCTCACCCAGCATTTCGGCGACAAGGTGCTGCGCTCGATCATCCCGCGCAACGTGCGCCTGGCCGAAGCGCCCAGCCACGGCCAGCCCATCCACCTGTACGACCGCAGCTCGCGCGGCGCCATCGCCTACATCGGGCTGGCCGGCGAAATCATCCGCCGCGAACGCGGCTCGCAGGCGGCGATCGCGGCGTTGCACTCGATGCACGGCGATTCACCCGAGGAATCCATCGAAGCCTCGGCTCATCTGGACCAGGAATAACATGGTAGCCCCGAAGAAACGTGGACTGGGACGCGGGCTCGATGCCCTGCTTGGCGGCGGCGACACCGGCGCGCCGTCGGTGATCGAACAGGAAGGCGAGCTGCGCACGCTGCCGATCCAGTACATCCAGCCCGGCAAATACCAGCCGCGCCGCCATTGGAACGACGAAGCGCTGGACGAACTGGCCGCCTCGATTCGCGCGCAAGGCCTGATCCAGCCGGTGGTGGTGCGCGCGATCGGCAAGAACAGCTACGAGCTGATCGCCGGCGAACGCCGTTGGCGCGCCGCGCAACGCGCGCAGCTGAGCGAGATCCCCGCGCTGGTGAAGGACGTGCCGGAAGTGGCCGTGCCGGCGATGGCGCTGATCGAGAATATCCAGCGCCAGGATCTCACCCCGCTGGAAGAAGCCGACGCCATCAAGCGGCTGATCGACGATTTCGACCTCACCCACCAGCAGGCCGCCGATGCGGTGGGCCGTTCGCGCGCCGCGGTGTCGAACATGCTGCGCCTGATCGACCTGCCAGCGTCCATCAAGCGCCTGCTCGACGACGGCAAGCTGGAAATGGGTCACGCGCGCTGCCTGCTGACGCTGCCCGAATTCCAGGCCGAAGCGCTGGCGCTGGAAGCGGCGCGCAACAATTGGAGCGTGCGCGAGCTCGAAGACGCCGCGCGCAAGGCGCAGACCGCGCCCAAGGGCAAGGCCAAGAGCGCGCCGGCGCGTGATCCGAACATCGACGCGCTGGAACGCGAGCTGGCCGACCGCTTCGCCACCAAGGTGGAAGTGGCGCACGGCCGCGGCGGGCGCGGCAAGCTGGTGATCCATTACCACAGCAACGATGAGCTGGATGGGATTCTGGGCAAGTTGCGCTGAGCGCTCATGTCTTATCCGGACACAGATACATAACCTTGTGGGCGCCAAAAATGGCTGGCCGTCATTCCCGCGAAAGCGGGAATCCATGTTGACCTTGGCAAAAGCGAAGATGGATTCCCGCTTTCGCGGGAATGACGGCTTAGAACATTGAGCCTCCAAGAGAGCTTTAAAATCCGACGTTCGCATCACAAGGCTACTTCCCTATGCCGCAACTCTCCGTCGTCGTGCCCGTTTTCAACGAACGCGACAACATCCCTCCGCTGCTCGCCGAAATCGCCACCACCCTGCGCGGCAAGCTCGATTTCGAAATCATCTACGTCGATGACGATTCCAGCGACGACAGCCGCGCGGTGCTTGAGGCCCAGAAGGCCAGTTATCCGGAACTGCGCGTGCTGCATCACGTTACGCGCAGCGGCCAGAGCACGGCGGTGTGGAACGGCGTGCGCGCCGCGCGTGCGCCGTGGATCGCCACGCTCGACGGCGACGGCCAGAACAACCCGGCCGACATCCCCAACCTGCTTACGGCGCGCGATGCGGCCGGCGCGGACGTGAAGCTGTTCGCCGGCTGGCGCACCACGCGGCGCGACAGCTTCAACAAGCGCATCTCCTCGAAGATCGCCAACGCGGTGCGATCGCGCATGCTGCGCGACGCCACGCCTGACACGGGCTGCGGCCTCAAACTGTTCGAGCGCGACGTATTCCTGCGCCTGCCTTACTTCGACCATATGCACCGTTATCTACCGGCCCTGGTCAAGCGCGCCGGCTTCCAAAGCCAGAGCGTACCGGTGGGCCACCGTCCGCGCACCGCCGGCACTTCCAAGTACGGCATGCTCGATCGCCTGTGGGTAGGTATCGCTGATCTGCGCGGCGTGGCCTGGCTGATGCGTCGCGCCAAGGTGACCCAGGTCGAGGAAGTTTAAGGCAACACTGATCAAGTATCGCCGTCGTCACCCGCCCTGTCTGTTCGCAGGCCACAGGGACGTCGGCGAAGGCAGACTGGCGCATCGTCGAGCCGGGTACCTGCGGCATGCGGACAGACAGGGCGGGCCCCAACATGTTGAATTCAAGGTGATGGGGTGATGTCTGGAAGGCCCGCAGGGTGTGCCGCGCGGCTTGGCAAGACGGCCAGTCTTCCCGGCGCCACGCAACACACCCTGCGAGCCTTCCAGACATCATGACGACGGCGATACTTGATCAGTGTTGCCTTAATCACGCCACCTGGATAGCGCGGGCGTATGCTTGATGGACATCGCCCTTGAGGAGGCTGTCCGTGAGCATCGCTGTCAAACGCGTCTACGAGCCCGCCGCCAAATCGGATGGCTATCGCGTACTGGTCGACCGGGTGTGGCCGCGCGGTTTGAAGAAAGAAGACGCCAACCTCGATGCCTGGGCCAAGGAGCTCGCGCCGAGCACCACCTTGCGCAAATGGTTCGGACACGAACCCGCACGTTGGGAGGCTTTCCGCCATCGCTATGCGACCGAACTGGATGCCCAGAAAACCTTCTGGCAGCCGCTGGTGACCAAGGCGGAGCGCCACCGCGTGACCTTGCTGTTCGGCGCCAAGGACGAAGAGCACAACCAGGCGGTGGCGCTGAAGATGTATCTGGACAATTGGATGAAGGCGAACGGATTGCGCTGAAATGCGGTCGATTTACCTCTGAGGCTGTATACCTCACCGTCATTCCGGCTTTCGCCGGAATGACGACAAGGCATGGTCTGACCCTGTGGAAAATGGCGTAGATCGCGCGATGGTGAGCAAAAAGCTCAACGCGGCGACGGATGCCACGACTCCAACGCCGCCCGCATCTTTTCCCGCCCCAGCTCGATCAACTCGCGCGCACGATAGAACGCATACGCACTGGACACGTTGCGCGCCAGCTGCACCAGCAGATCCGGCTGATACGCCGCCAGGCGCAGGCGCGAAAGATTGGCCTGCATCAGGTCCATCGATTGCCCGAGCAGCTCCAGCGCGCCGGGCTCATGCGCTTTGCCAGGTTCCAGCGCGCGCAGTTCGCTGGGCAGGAATCGTCCCAGCAAGCGGCCAATGCCGCCCCTGGGTTTCGTATCGCCCGCGGAAATCTCCACCGGCAGATTCGTTTCGGCGGGGCCATCGATGCTGACCGCGATGACATAGTCGGCCGGCTCGCGAATCAGCGGCGTTACCGGCACCGGATTGAGCAAGGCGCCATCCACCAGCAGGCGTCCGTTGATCAGGTGCGGACGGAACAAGGTGGGAATTGCGATCGACGCACGCACTGCATCGAACAGCGAGCCACGCGTCAGCCATACCTCGCGTTCGCGCTCCAGATCGGTGGCGACCGCGGTATAGGCGATCGGCAGATCCTCGATGCGCACGTCGCCGACCAGTTCGAGCATCGCGCCAATGATCTTCTCGCCCTTGATCAGGCCGCCCCCGGCAAAGGAGAACGACCAGTCCACTAGCTTCAGCACGTCGAACTTGTCCAGCGAGCAGACCCAGTCGCGATAGATATCCAGCTTGCCAGCGGCGCGAATGCCGCCGATCAGCGCACCCATCGAACAGCCGGCGATGGCGACGATCTCGAAACCCTGCGCTTCCAGCTCCTCGATCGCACCGATATGCGCCAGGCCTTTCGCACCGCCGGCGCCAAGCGCCAGCGCCACGGTGGGCTTGCGCGTGGGAAGCTTGTCATCGCCAATGCGCGAACCAAGTTCGATGGACGGAGTGGCGGGCATGGACGGTGCGTGTTCGCTGCTCTATTGATAGCCGGTAAGCGCCAACTGCAGCATGATCTTCATTTCTTCGCGCAGCGGCAGCGGTGCGACGATTTCCGCATCCGGACCGTACTTCAGCACGTCCATCAGTAATTCGCGTGAATTCGAATACGGCAGCTGCAGTTCGTAGCGCCCGTCCGGCAGCCACGTACCCTTCTGTTGCGAATGCCAATGCTCGTCGGCCACCCAGCGCGCCGCGTGCGCGGAGAAACGGATGGTGGCCCAGGCCTTCGGCTTGCCGGCGAAGATGCCGTAGCTGGAAGCGAGCAGCTCGTTGAGATCGTTTTCCGCCACGTCGCGCGCTGCTTCGTCCAGTGCGTGCGGATCGGCGATGCGATCCACGGCGAAGCTGCGCAGGGCTTCGCGATCGTGATCCCACGCATCCAGGTACCAGTTGTCGCGGTAATGCGTCAGCCGCTGCGGCGACACCGTGCGCTTGCTTTCATTGTTGGTGGTGCGCGCGCGGTACAGGAAACGCAGCTGCTTGCGATCCAGCACCGCGCCGGCGGTGATGCGGAACACCTGCTGGTCGAGCTTGCGCTCGCCCCAGGGAATCACGCGGATGC
Organism: Dyella sp.; assembly: GCF_051954575.1. GTDB lineage: Bacteria > Pseudomonadota > Gammaproteobacteria > Xanthomonadales > Rhodanobacteraceae > Dyella_B. The sequence continues at coordinate 143,530 of NZ_JBQCHP010000028.1, forward strand.
GCTCCACCGGCAGGGCTTTGCCGCTGGCGCGGTCGGACAGCAGATGTTCGATGCGCGCCTTGAACGGCGCGAGCGCACCGGCCAGCACCCCGGGGCCGCTGCGTCCGATCAGCTCGTTCAGCGCCAGCAGCGCGGCCAGTTCGTCCGAGGTGAGCCACAGGCCCGGCAGTTCGAACCGCTGACCTTCCGTCGCTTCGTAGCGGAAGGCGGCGTGCTCGCCACCGGCGCTTTCGATCGGCGCACCCAGCGCGTCGCGCAGGAAGGCGATGTCCCGGTAGAGCGTGGCGCGCGAGCATTCGAGCTCGTCCATCAGCCTGGGCAGCGGCACCGGGTAATGCGCCGATTTCAGCAGGCGGTGCAGGGTGAGAATGCGCTCGTAGCGATCCATGTCGAGGTTCAGCAGGGGAGTCTGCGTAGCATGGCCATGCTGCGTGACGCCCGCAAGCGTGCCGCGGGGCCTTTCCGCGGCGATGTGCCTCGACGCGGCGGCGTCCGGCCTGTCACGAGCGGGCCGTAAGATCGGTCCAAATTATTCACAAAGCATTCAAGCCGCTCCGTTAAAGTGGCCTGTTCCAACAGCTTTTTAACATTGGACGATCCCCGCGATGAAAACCCTGCTGATGACCGGCCTCGCGCTCGCCGCCCTGGCCACCTTCACCGCCCAGGCCCAGGACACGTCCTCCGGTACCCAGACCAGCTCCGGCACCTGGACAGGCTCGGGCGAACTGGGCTTCGCCTCCACCACCGGCAACTCGCGCTCGCAGAACGTGAACGCCAAGCTCAACCTGAGCCAGGAAACCGACCAGTGGAAGAACAGCTTCTTTGCCGACTGGTTGCGTTCCAAGGGCCAGGTCACTGTGACCAACGCGCAGGGGCAGGCGGTCAAGCAGTTCGACACCACTGCCGATCGCTACGATTTCGGCGCCTCGGCCGGCTATAAGCTGGACCCGCGCAGCTACATCGTGGCCGCCGGCCGCTATGAACACGACGACTTCGCCGCCTACCGCTGGCAGGGCACGGTCTCGCTCGGCTACGGCTACATGGCGCTGAAGACCGACCGCACCCAGCTCTCCTTCGAACTCGGCCCCGGTTACACCGAATACCAGCCGGCCACCGGCACGCAGACCATCAACGGCGTCACCGTGCCGCTGAAGGAACCGCGCCAGAGCCAGGTGGTGGCGCGCGGCCTGGTCAACTACAAATACCGCATCACCGAAAACACCGCCTTCGACGATACCTTCCTGATGGAAGCGGGCAGCAAGAACGCCTACCTGCAGAACGACGCCGGCCTTGCGGTAAGCATGACCAAGAAACTGTCCATCAAGGTCGGTTTCCAGGTGCGCCACAACACCAACGTGCTGCCGGGCATCCGCCACACCGATACGCTGACGACGACCAATATCGTCTACAACCTCTGATCGTGTAGCGGCGCTCTCGCGCATCCAAAAACCCCTTCGTGTGTGAGCACGGAGGGGTTTTTGTTTGTGTCGTGTTGGCAGACGTTCGAAGCGACCGAAAACAATGCGTACCTTCGGCTTCCCTTCTTACTTTCCAAGCAGCGCCGCTGCGCCTTGCGCCAACAGCGCCTGGGCTACCTCATTGCCAAGCCTGGCCGCATCGCTGCCATCACCCGAGGCTTCCGCCTGCAACAGGCGCCCGCTCGAAACATCGCCCACCATTCCACACAAATGCAGGCCGCGCTCGGTCACCGTGCACCATGCGCCGACCGGCACCGTGCAACTGCCGCCCAAAACCTGGTTCATTGCGCGCTCGGCGGTGATGGCCAGGCGGGTATCGGCGTCGTCGAGCACGGCGAGGGCTTCGAGCACATCGGGCTGATCGGAACGCGCTTCAACCGCGATAGCGGCTTGGCCCGGAGCGGGCAGCCAGTTGGGTGCGCTCATGCGGCTGCGGATGCGCTCGTGCAGTCCCAGGCGTTCAAGGCCGGCGCAGGCGAGGATGATCGCTTCGTAATGCCCGGCGTCGAGCTTCTGCAAGCGAGTGCCGACGTTGCCGCGCAGGTCGAGCAATTCCAGGTCGGGCCGCACGGCGCGCAACAGTGCCTGGCGGCGCAAGGATGACGTGCCAACGCGCGCACCCAGCGGCAGCGCGGCCAGGTCGGCGTAGTCGTTGCTGACGAACGCATCGGCAGCATCGGCGCGCGGCAGGATGGCGGGCAGGGCGAAGCCGGGTTCCAGTTCCGCGGGCACATCCTTGAGCGAATGCACCGCCAGATCCGCGCGACCTTCCTGCATCGCCACCTCCAGTTCCTTGAGGAACAGCCCCTTGCCGCCGACCGTCGCCAGCGACCGGTCGAGGATTTCGTCGCCGCGCGTGGTCAGTGGCACCAGCTCCACGCGCAGGCCCGGATGCGCCGCGCGCAGCAGGCTGGCCACGTGTTCGGCCTGCCACAGGGCGAGCGCGCTCTTGCGGGTGGCGATGCGTAGCAGGGACGGCGACATGCGGGCTCCGGAATCGACAGCTGCCGCCATTGTCGCGCACTTGAGGATGTTCTGATCTATTCCCGCACCCGACATGACGTCCAGAAGGTCCGCGGGCTGCGTTGCGTGGCGCAGGGCAGACCGGTTATCTGTTCAAGCCGCGCGGCGCGCATATCGTGCGGTGACAGTGTGTGGAATAGATCAGAGCATCCTTAACCTTCGCGCAGCAGCTTGCGCAAGGCAGGCAGGTTGCGCCGGCTGACTTCCGGACTGAAATCGGTGCCGGCCAATCGCGCCAGCACGCGGCCATCGGCCAGCGTCTTGAGGCCGACCAGGCGATGCGCCGGCACCAGGCAGTTGCGATGCAGGCGGATCAGGTCCGGATAGGTTTCCTCCAGCTGCCGCAGCGAGTCGTCGAGCAGCAGCTGATCGCCGGCGCGATGCGCCACCACATATTTCTCTTCCGCCAGCAGGCAGATCACCTCGTCCAGCGCGATGCGCACCGGCTCGCCGCGCACGCGCGCATGCAGCCAGCCGGCGGGCTCGCGTGGTTGCGCATCCAGGCGCTGGCGCACGCGCTTGAGCGCATCGCGCAGGCGTTCGACGCGCACGGGTTTCAACAGGTAATCGGCCGCTCCCAGGTCGAACGCATGCACGGCGTGGGCTTCATAGGCGGTGCAGAACACCACCTGCGGACGTGCGCGATTGGCCAGCCGTGCGGCCAGGGCCTTGCCATCCATGCCAGGCATGTTGATGTCCAGCAGCAGCAGGTCGGGCTGCGTCTGCGACAACGCTGCCAGCGCCGCTTCGCCGTCGCCCACGCTGCCGACCACTTCCACCTCCGGACATTCCCGCAACAAGGCGTCGAGGCGCGCCCGTGCCAGCGGTTCGTCGTCAACGATCAGTACGCGCATGGCAGGAGCAACTTCACCACAAAACGATTCCCCTGGGGACCGGCTTCCACACTCGCCCGTGGCCCGAAATGATACGTCACGCGCTGGCGCACATTGTTGAGGCCGTGCCCGCTGCCGCCGGTGGTGGGCTGGTCGGCGAGCGGATTGTCGATCTCGATGCGCAGCATGTTCCCTTCGCGCATGCCGCGCAGGATGATCTCGCCGCCTTCACGCAACGGCTGCACGCCGTGGCGCACGGCGTTCTCCACCAGCGGCTGCAGCAGCAGCACGGGCATCGGCGCGTCCAGCGGCAGATGGTCCAGCTCGCGCCGCACGCGCAGGCGTTCGCCCAGCCGCAATTGCTCGATCGCCAGGTAGCGATCGACCAGTTGCAGTTCCTGGCCGAGCGTGCCGCTATGCGCATCGTCCTGGCCCAGCGCTGCGCGGAACAGCTCGGAAAGATCCTCCACCGTGCGCTCCGCCGCGGCCGGGTCCACCCGCACCAGTGCCGCCACCGTGTTCATGCTGTTGAACAGGAAATGCGGACGAATGCGCGCCTGCAGCGCTTCCACCTTCGCGTGCGCCACCGCCGCCAGCCGCGCCTGCCATTCGGCCAGCACGTAGAAGTAGCGCAGCATCGCCGCGCCCAGCAGCGCGGCAATCGCCGCGTTGTTGCGCACGAAGCTGGGTGAATCGCCCGGAATCAGTTGCATGTCCAGCGCGCTGTCCATCCACCGTGCCAGCACGCTGCCGACCACCACGATCAGCACCATCACCAGCCACACGCCCGCATACGGCAGCAAGCCCGGCAGGCGCAGCAACCACGGACGCAGCTTGCACAGCGCCACGCCGATCACCATCGCCACCCATTCCACGAACAGCATGCCGACACTATAGCCACGCCAGCCGCGCGTGCTTTGCGGCGCGAGCCAGGCCAGGGTCACGCACAGCGCGCCGACGATCAGCAGCGCGGAAATGACCGGCAGGCTGCAGAAGTCCGGCAGCGGACTGCGCGGTTGGGCGGACGGTTTGGTTGCGACCCCTGGCATGCGCGCAGTATGCCCGCTGGGATGGGGTTTTTCAGCGCAGGCGCGCACCGATCCAGCGACGCAGGTCGGCAACTTCCTCCGGACATACCGCATGCGGCATCGGATAGGTATGCCAGTCAACCTGGTATCCCAAGGCTTCCAGCGCGGCGCGCGATTCCACGCCCCGCTGCAAGGCCACCACCGGATCGTAAGTACCGTGTCCCCAGAAAATCGGTACGCCGGCGTTCGACGCACTGCGTTCCGCGGCCAGCGTGTGGGCGATGGGCAGATACGTCGACAGCGCAATGATGCCCGCCAGCTTCTGCTCATGGCGCAGGCCCGCCGCCAGCGCGATCGCGCCGCCTTGCGAAAAACCGGCGAGCAGGATGCGCTCGCTCGGCACGCCGCGCTCCTGCTCGCGGGTGATCAGCGCCTCCACCTGCACGATGGATTCGCGCGTGCCTGTTTCATCCTGCCGCGAGAGCAGATCGAAACCGTAGATGTCATACCAGGCCCGCATCGCCATGCCGTTGTTGATCGTCACCGGACGCACCGGCGCATGCGGGAACACGAAGCGGATGGCCGGCCATTCCGGCATCACCAGCTCCGGCACGATCGGCGCGAAGTCGTGGCCGTCCGCGCCCAGGCCATGCAGCCAGACGATGCTGTAGACGGGGTTGGCGGCGGTTTCGATTTCGAGGGCGGGGAGCAGGGACATGGCGTGCTGGCAAAGTGAAACGAAGCGGCATCGTAGCAGCTACGCGCTTGAACCCCTCTCCCTCCGGAGCGCGTAGGTTGGGGTGCAAACCCCAACATTGCCATGCTCGGGTGCATCCGGATGTTGGGGTTTTGCACCCCAACCTACGGGCATCACGCGGCCGTGTCTTGCGCCAACAACGCCAAGGCCCGCTGATGCGAGGCATGGATCGTATCGCGCTCCGGCACGCTTCCGGTGGCGACACATGCCAGCCACTCGTCGGTGCTCAGCACGGCAGCGAACCGCGACTGCTGCACCACGCCGTACACGCGATGGATTTCCTCGGCGCTGGCGAAGCCCACGCGATTGGCGTAGGGCACACTGCCGGAAGCGTCGTGCAGGAATTCCACCTCAAGGCCGCGATCGAATGCATGCTTGACGGTGGTGTCGTCGCAGTTGTGCGTCATGTAGCCGACCACGCTCAAGATGTCGATCTTATGTTCGGCCAGCCAGTCGGCCAGGTCGGTACCCGCGAAGGCGCTCGGCAGCAGTTTGCGTTGATAGTGATCGTGCGGGCGCTTGGCCACGGTCTCGTGCAATTCCCAGCCGTAGGTGTCGAGGGCGAACAGCGGCGCATCCGCGGGCGAGGTCTGCTGGATCACGATCACCGGAATGCCGGCAGCGCGGGCACCGTCCATGGCACGGCCGATGTTGTGCAGCGAGCTGTTCACGGGCGGGTATTGAATCTTCAGTCCACCGGTGACGTATTCGTTCTGCACATCGATCACGATCAGTGCACGACGCGGAGTGGTGTGGTTCATGGCTACAGTTCCTTGTGAAATAAGGTGAGCACATCTTCCACTTTCGGCGCCACGGCGAGCAGTGGCCCGATTGCCATTTAGCGATAGAATCGGGCCAAGTCGCAGGAGAGCGTTGCACATGCAGCCCATCAAAGTCGCCGTGGTCGCGTTCGACCGGATTCGTCCGTTCCACCTGTCCGTACCTTGCGCCGTGTTCGGCGAAACCGAAGCACAGCCCTTGTTCCAATTGCGCGTCTGCGCAGCCGAACCTGGCCCGTTGCGCACGAGCGCGGGTTTCGACGTGGCCACGCGCCATGGCTTGCGCGAGCTGGCGCGGGCGGACGTGATCGTGGTGCCCTCCTGGCGCGATCCGCATGAGCGCGCACCAGAACCGCTGCTCGCCGCGCTGCGCCGCGCGCACCAACGCAGCGCCACCCTGGTCGGGCTCTGCCTTGGCGCCTATGTGTTGGCCGAAGCCGGTGTGCTCGACGGCAAGCTCGCCACCACGCACTGGCGCTGGACGGAGCTGTTCCGGCAACGCTTTCCCAAGGTGCGGCTCGATCCGGACGTGCTGTATGTCGACCAAGGCAACGTCGTCACTTCCGCCGGCACCGCCGCGGGCATCGATTGCTGCCTGCATGTGGTGCGGCGGCAGTACGGCGCGGACGTCACCAATCGCATCGCGCGCAACCTGGTCGTGCCGCCGCATCGCCAGGGCAGCCAGGCGCAATACATCGAACAGCCGGTGCTGAGCCGCGCTACCGATACGCCGCTCACCAAGACCCTGCATTGGGCCACGCGCCATCTGGACCAGTCGCACACGCTCGATTCACTCGCCGCGCGCGCCTTGATGAGCCGGCGCAGCTTCACGCGTCATTTCCGCCAGCACACCGGCACCACGGTCGGTCAATGGTTGTTGTCGCAACGGCTAAGCCTGGCGCAACGCATGCTGGAAACCACCGACCAGCCGATCGAACGCATTGCAGAATGCGCGGGCTTTGGCACGGCGTTGTCGATGCGGCAACATTTTGGTGCGGCGTTCCATACCACGCCGTCGATGTACCGGCGGGAGTTTCGGGGTGCCTGACGGCTCACCGCGTCGCCAACCCCAACTCATGCGCGCTTGCGTACGCGGCCAGCGTGGCGGCCAGAGCGAAGACGGGCAGGCAACGCAGCAAGGACGACATGCCGTAATCCCTAAGAGAACGCGGGACTAAGCAGACTATATCCCGCGCCTTTCCGGCGAAACGGGACCATTGGCGCTTGTCATGTGTACGCGCTTGGCTATGCTGGCGAATTTTCGACTTCCGGAAACTTCTCATGCGCCGACTGCTGCTCGCCGGCCTTACCGCGTTTGCCGTACTGCCTGCGGCAGCGGGCACCGCACCCAAGCTTGACCTGGAAACCATCATGGCCAATCCGGACTGGATGGGCCACGAAGTGGAAACGCCGTATTGGAGCGTGGACGGCCGCAGCCTGTACTATCGGCTCAAGCGCGATGGCAGTCCGGTGCGGGATCTGTACCGCGTCGATCCTGCGCGTGGCGCAAGCAGCAAGCTGGACGCCGCCGCCACTGCGCATGCGGAAGGCCCCGCCGTCTACGACCGCGCGCATCGCTATGCGGCGTACATCTTTCATGGCGACGTGTTCCTGGTGGAACTGGCTAGCGGCCGGTGTACGCAAGTCACGCGCAGCAGCCTGCCCGAATCCTCGCCGCGCTTTTCCGCCGATAGCCGCACGCTGCAATTTCGCGAGAGCAACAGCTGGTATGTCTACGACATCGCCAGCGGCGTTACCGCGCCGGTCGCGGTGCTGAAGTTCGCCGATGATCCGCAGGCCAAGAAGCCGGATGCGCTCGGCCAGCAACAGTTGGATCTGTTCAAATCACTGCGTGAAGACAAGGCGGACAAGGACGCGCTGCACGCCAACGAACAGGAACTGGCCGCCGCCGATCCCTCGCGGGCGCCGCAGCCGTTCTACCTCGGCGACAAGCAGCAGCTGGCCGATGCGGAACTGTCGCCCGATGGCCATTGGATGCTGGTAGTGACACAGCCTGCGCATCATGACGACGGCAAGGCGCCCAACGTCATCCACTTCGTCACCGATACCGGTTACACCGAAACCGAAGCGGCACGCACCTATGTCGGCCGCAACGATCCGGCGCCGCAATCGGTGTTGTTGCTCGACCTGGTTGCGCACAAATCGTATCCGCTTTCGACCGACAAGCTGCCGGGCATCAAGGACGATCCGCTGCAGGCGATCCGCGCCAAAACCATCGCGCAACTCCAGCAAGCCGGCAAAGGCGATGACGCCAGGGCCTTGAAGGCGCCGGACGTGCGACCGGTCACCTTGTACAGCATGGACAGCGGCAGCGCTGGCATCGTGTGGACCGACGACGGCCGCAACGCCGCGCTGGAATTCCTCGCCATCGACAACAAGGATCGCTGGATCGCCAGCGTCGACTTCACGCACCACACGCTGGTGCCACAGCATCGGTTGCACAACGACGCCTGGATCAACTGGATCTTCAACGAGTTCGGCTGGCTCAAGGACGGCCGCACGCTGTGGTACCTGAGCGAAGAAAGCGGCTATTCGCAACTCTACATAAAGCCGGTCGATGGCGCGACGAAAGCCCTGACCTCCGGCAAGTTCGAAGTGAGCCAGCCGCAGCTGTCCAACGACGGCAAATGGTTCTACCTGCGCACGAACAAGACCGCGCCTTACAGCTACGACATCTACCGCGTGCCTTCCAACGGTGGCGAGCTCAGTCGCATCACGCGCTACGGCGGCATGGACCAGTTCGTGCTGTCGCCGGACGACACGCAACTGGCGGTGCTGCACTCTTCCGCTTATGTATTGCCGCAACTGGCCGTGCAGAACGTCGACGGCAGCGCGCCGCGCGAATTTACCCACACCATGAAGCCCGGGTTCACTGCCTATGCGTGGATCGAACCGAAGATCGTGGAAGTGCCGTCTTCGCATGGCGCCGGCGTGATCTACGCGAAGTATTACGGCCCGGCAGATGACACCGCCGCGCCGGCTTCGCGTCCGGCCGTGCTGTTCGTGCACGGCGCCGGCTATCTGCAAGACGTAAAGCAAGCTGCGACCTATTACCAGCACGAGCAACTGTTCAACAACCTGCTGGTGCAGCAAGGCTACGTGGTGCTGGACATGGACTACCGCGCCTCCGAAGGCTACGGCAGCGCGTGGCGCACGGCGATCTATCGCCAGATGGGTCATCCGGAACTGGAAGACCTGCTCGACGGCAAGGCCTGGCTGGTGAAGAACCATGGCGTCGACCCCAAGCGCGTGGGCATCTACGGCGGCAGCTATGGTGGCTTCATGACCGAAATGGCGCTGCTGCGCGCACCCGGCGAATTCGCCGCCGGCGCGGCGCAGCGTCCGCCGTCGGACTGGGTGACCTACAACGCGCCGTATACGTCCGACATCCTCAATGATCCGCAGCTCGATCCGGAGGCGTACAAGACTAGTTCGCCGATCACGTACGCGGAAAACCTGCGCGATCCGCTGTTGATCAACCATGGCCTGATCGACGACAACGTGCTGGCCAGCGATTCCATTCGCCTGTACCAGCGCTTCGTGGAACTGCACAAGAAGAACTTCTGGATCTCGCTGTATCCGCTGGAGCGGCATGAATTCGAGCATGCCGATGCGTGGTATGACGAGTATCGGCGCATCGATGAGTTGTTCGAAACGTGGGTGAAGCCGGCACGTTGATGCCGTCTCGCGTTGGACGCGTAGGTTGGGTTACCTCCGGATCAAGTCCGGGGTAACCCAACGTGTCACATGTCACGTCTCATTTATCGCTGTCCTTGCCATCCTTACGCCCTGCGGCAATCTCCGTCGCGGCGCGCTCCAGAATCGCCACTACGCGCTGCGCTTCGGCTTTCCAGTCACCGCCGTGCATCAGCACCGCGTGCTTGAGCGAATGCATCGCCTTACGCACCGTCATCGGCACCGACAGCTTGGCGAACATCCGTGCGCTTTCGCGCGTGCGCTCGATGATCGCCTCGACGGTGGGGCGGTTGGCGTCCAGGTACGCGCGGCCTTCGATGGTGATCGCATACAGCTTGCGCCCGCCTTGCTCGTTCTCCACCGAGGCGTGGCCCATTTCTTCCAGCATGGTCAGGGTGGGGTAGATCGCGCCGGGGCTGGGCGAGTACTGGCCGAGGAACATTTCCTCGATCGTGCGGATCAGCTCGTAGCCGTGGCGCGGTTGCTGCTCGATCAGCGCCAGCAACAACAGCTTCAGGTCGCCGTGGCCCAGCAGGCGGCCTCCGCCACGCCGTGCGCCGCCTTGCATATCGCCCCAATCGCCGAAATCGCCGTGCTGCCCGAACCCGCCATGCCGGCCGCGCCGGCCATGGAAATCGTAGGCCTCGTGGTCGAACCCGCCGGCTTCACGCCAGCCTCCGCAGCCGCCGTCATGATGCCGATGCATGAAGCGATGGAACAGGAAGTGCCTGTGCATGATGAACTCCGATATATCGAAATGACGGTTGAAACGATATATCGAAAATGTATCGGAGTGCAAGCGGCAGCCCGATGGAGCGGAAATACCCAGCTTGTCGAATTTCCCGATCTCTATCCGTCGTTCCCATAGGGCCAACCTCCGGAGGAACGCAGCATGACCCAGAACCCCACCCTCGTCCCCGCCGCCGAACTGGTGAAGCGCAACAATGTCACGCAGCCGAACGAAAGCGCCGAGTACCGCCGAGCACGCAACGAACTGCTGCGCGAAGAGATCGAACTGCGCCGCCACATCGAACGCGTCGCCGCCATGCGCCGCAGCTTGCCGCCTGGCGGCGAAGTCATCGGCGACTACCGTTTCGAAGGCGAAAACGGTCCCTGCGATTTCGCCGGCCTGTTCGGCGACAAGCAGACCCTGGTCGTCTACAGCTACATGTTCGGCCCGCAACGCGAACGTCCGTGCCCGATGTGCACTTCGCTGCTCAGTGCGTGGGAAGGCGAAGCGCGCGATATCGAGCAGCGCATCGCCCTGGCCGTGGTCGCACGCTCGCCGATCGACAGATTGCTGGCATTCAAGCGCGAACGCGGCTGGCGCGATCTGAAGCTTTATTCCGATCTCAACGGCAACTACAGCCGCGACTATCACGCGATCGAGCCGGACGGCAGCGACATGCCGGAAATCAACGTGTTCACCCGCCGCGATGGCACCATCCGCCTGTTCTGGGCCGGCGAAATGGGCTTCGATACCGCCGATCCCGGACAAGACCCGCGCGGCGCGCCCGATCCGATGCCGATCTGGACCGTGCTGGACATGACGCCGGAAGGACGCGGCACGGATTGGTATCCGAAGCTGGCGTATCCATCCTAAGGTTTGGCCTGCGTGTGCGCGGCGATGCCACGGAAGGCCAGCGCCGCGGCCAGCAGCAGCAGGCCCAGCGCGATCCATGCGGAGCTGTGCAGGCCGCTGACCACCTGCGCATTGTTGTCGCCGGCCAGCGAACCGAACAGCGCCACCCCGATCGCGCCTGCGGCCTGGCGTGCCGAATTGAGCACGCCTGAGGCCGTACCCGACGCCTGCTTGTCGACGGCCGAAAGCACGGTGGTGGTCATTGCCGGCACGCCCAGGCCCATGCCGCACGGCAGCAACGCGAAGGCCGGCAGCATCAGCAGGTAGGCGCTGTGCGCATCCAGCGACAGAAACAGCAGGAAGCCCACCGCATCGATCAGCGCACCCAGCACCATCGGCCAGCGCGCGCCGATGCGTCCCACCAACCATCCGCTCAATATGTTGATGCCGAAGAACGTCGCGGTCAGCGGCAGATAGGCCAGGCCCGTGCGCAACGCGCTGTAGCCATGCACGCGCTGCAGATAAAGGCTGAGCAGGAACACGATGCCGTAGTAGGTGAGATTGACGATCACGCCGTACACCACCGCCACGCTGAAGCCTGGCGCGCGGAAAAACTTCAGCGGCAACATCGGCGCCGCACTGCGTGACTCCGTCCGCACGAACAATGGCGTGGCCACCAGCGCCACCGCCGCGCAAGCGAGCACCAGCGGATGCGTCCAGCCCAGCGGCTTGGCTTCGACCACCGCCATGGTTACGCCGGTCAGCGCGAGGATCGCCAGCAATTGACCAGGCGCATCGAAGCGGCCGTCGCGCGCCTTGCGCTCGGTTTCCGGCACGCGCCAGGTCAACCATGCGCCCACGGCCGAGATCGGCAGATTGACGAAAAAAATGCTGCGCCAGCTGGTGAAGCTCATCAGCAAGCCGCCGAGGATCGGTCCCGCCGCAATCGAAATGGCGCCCGCGGCGGTCCACCACCCTACGGCGCGCGCGCGCACGGCATGCTCGTGCGCGGTCGCATGGTTGAGCAGCGCCAGCGAACACGGCAGCATCGCCGCCGCGCCGATTCCTTGCAACGCGCGCCCACCGATCAGCATCGCCGCGTTCACCGAACATCCGCATAGCGCAGATGAGAATGCGAACAACGCCATGCCACCCAGGTAAACGCGCCGCGCACCGAGGCGATCGCCGAGATAGCCCATGCTCAGCAACAGCACTGCAAACGCCAGCGCGTACGCATCCACCACCCACTGCAAACCCGCCACGCCCGCATGCAGCTCGCTGGAGATGCGCGGCAACGCCACGTTGACGATGGTGACATCCAGCTGCACCAGCGCAAAGCCGAAGCTGGCCGCCACGGTCACCCGCGCGATGCTGCGTTGGAAGGCGTGCTGATCCATGTCGAGGGACTGCTGAAAAGCAGCACCTTATGCCATGGAGGGGATGGATGTTTCGTGGAAGAGCGAAGCATTCGTACTTGTGCGTGAGATTCGTTGAACCTCAACGCAGGCCAGTACGTTCCCTCCCCTACGTGTAGTAGGAGAGGGTTAGCGTGGGTGAAGTAACCTCACGATGCATTTCAACGATGCGGCAAGCTCGACAACCCCACCCCAGCCCTCCCCTGCACGCAGGGAAGGGCGTCATTTCCCGCGTAACTGCAACTACGGCGCGTTCACAAACGCCTTCCATGCATTGACCAGATTGCCCGCATTCACCGAACTATGCATTGGCGAAACTCCAGCCCAGCCGGAAAACAACTCGCTACATTCGGTTTACATCAATCCACCCCGCGCAGCCGCGCCACCATGCCCACCGAAGCGATCAACGCGCGCGAAAGCAAACGCATGTCCACCGGCATGTAAGGCCGCCGCACATCCAGCAGCAAGGCGATGCGTGGCTCGTCGCTGTGATTCCACACTTCATGCGGATAGGTATCGTCCCACAGCAGGTGCTCGCCATTGCCGATGCGATAGTCGCGATCGTTGAGTGCAAGTACGGCGGCCGGCTGGCCTTGCGCGTCCACCGGCACCGACAGTCCCAACTGATACCGCAAGATGCCGCGAAACGGTCCGCGATGCCGAGGAATATGCTTGCGCGGTGCCAGAAACGACAATGTGGCCGAAAGGACATCCGGCGATGCGGCAATAAGTTGCGCCAGCGTCGGGCAGGCAGCGAGGTTCTTCTCGACATTCGCGCCGTACACCTTCAGCACGAATACGCGCCAGTCGCGGCCGTCGTTGGCGGAAATGGGCATCTGCGCCGGCATGATCTCGTGAAAGCGTGGCACCGCATGCAGGCGCGTGGCGATCGCCTGCGCTTCCTCGCGCAGCGCCGGCCACGCGTGGGCGAACTTGCCGGCGTCGGGAAAATAGCGGGCGGCATCCAGCACCGGCGGCGTGTCGATGCGTGCATCGTAAAGCCGGCGCACTACGTTGGCTGACAGGTCGTACAGCAGGCTCATGCGGGCGATGCCTTGTCGCAATACATTCGGTGGCGTCCATGTCGGTAATGGTCTCGACGCGACGTATGCTCCGGCGTTCGGGGGCGGCGGCGCGTGAAGATCGTTATCACGAGGAACGGTCAATGCCCACGGCTGTTGACCCGAGCGGCCTATAAGCGCGCCGCTGGCCGGTGGTATGGTGGCGCGCTGCTGCGCCAACGTCGTTCGGGGGTCGCCTTTGCGTCGCGCTGTGCTTGCATCGATCACGTCTTCGCGGCTGGGACGCGCAGGGCTGGAAGCCGTCGCGACCATGCTGGCGACGATCGCCACGCTGCTGTGCGTGCTGCCGATCAGCCGCGAACCCGGTCCGGCCATCTTGGCGGTGGTGTTGTGCCTGTCGCTGTCGCGCAGCCAGCTGGATCGCAATCGCCGCGGCCGCATCGAGGCCTTCCTGGTGCTGCCGGCCGTCGGCCTTGCGGCGGCGGGCGTAGGCGTGCTGCTGCATCGCTTTCCGATCGTGGGCGCGCTGGTGTTCATCACGGGCATGTTCGTGGCGATCTGGCTGCGGCGGTTCGGCCCGATGGCGCGGCGCATCGGTTCATTGATTGCTTTGCCGTTCGTCACGCTGCTGATGGTGCCTTACATACCGCCCAGGCACCCCGGCCCGCTGCCGGCGTGGCTGTTGCCGATCGTGATCGGATGGCTGGCATTGTGCTGGGTCCATCTGGTGCACGCGCTGGCACAGGCGCTTCGTTTGTTGCCGCCAGTCAGTCACACAGCCGTTGTTGCTGCGCCAGCACCGGAAAGCGCGCTGCGCCCGATCGCCTCCACGCGCATGGCGATCCAGATGGCGGTGGCCTTGGCGGTGTCCTTCGCCGTGGGCTATATCGCGTTTCCGCAGCACTGGGGGTGGATCGTGTTGACCGCCTTTATCGTCAACAGCGGCAATCGCGGGCGGTTGGACGTGGCGCACAAGAGCGTGCTGCGCGTGCTTGGCGCCGCGGCGGGCACGCTCTGCGCGCTGCTGCTGGGTGTGCATCTGGGCCTGGACGAGCGCATGCAGGTAATCCTGATTCTCGTCGCCGCCTTCTTCGGCATTTGGCTACGGCCGCTGGGCTATGGCTGGTGGGCGTTGTTCGCCACGGTGGCGCTGGCATTGCTGCAGAATCTTGCGGGCGTGCCTGCGGCGCGCGTGTTGTGGCCGCGGCTGGAGGAAATCGTGGTCGGCGCAGTCATCGGCGTGGCGGCGGCATGGTTTGTCTTACCGGTGCGTTCCACGGGCGTACTGCGCCGACGCATCGCCGATGCGCTGGCCGCACTGGCCGCCGCGCTGGATCGGTCATCGTCGACGGGTAAACCGGATGCCTTCTTTGCCGCATTGCATGCCGTAGAGCAGGTGGCGCCGGCGTTTCGCGCCACACGCCACCTTGCACATCGCGTGCGGCCGGAGTGCCCTGCCGACTGGATCGAAACGCTGATCAACTGCCGCGAACCAGTCGTAAAACTGATCGAACAGGGTTCGGCGCCGCCGAATGTGCAACGCGCGCTGGCGCATGCACGTCGCTCCTTGCGCGAGCCGGAACAGATCCTTCCGGCCTTGCAGCAACTGCGCGCGTGCCTGCACGAAGCGGCGCCTGACGCCTAATCCGCGCAGGCCGTTCGCGTCGCCTTCGTCGGTCGCCCGAACGCCATGACGCTGATCGCCGCGCACACCCACACGCCGATGCCGCCGTAGAGCATCACCAGGCCGAAGCCATTGACCAGCGCCTCGCGCGCGGCCACATCGGCGTGCGCGATGTTTCCTGCGGCGATCCGTTCGGCGTAGGCGCGCAATTGCTGTTCGTCTTCTACCGCGCCGAGCGCGCGCTTTAGATGAACGACAATGCCTTCCAGCAAGATGAAACCCATCATCGCGATATTGATCGCCAAGGTAATCAATCGCGCGCTCATGTCGATGCCCGAAGCCATGCCCGCGCGCGCGGCGGGCACGGAGCCAGTGGTGGTGTTGGTGACCGGCGTGTTGGTCAAACCGAGCCCGATGCCGGCGAACAGGCAGCCGGGCAGCATGCTCAACCAGCTGGCGTGTTCCATGCGGCAACCGTATTGCATCAAGAGAAAACCCAGCCCGATCACGAACAGCCCGGCAGGAATCACCACGCGTGGCCGATAGCGCAATGCAAGGCGCTCGGCCAACGGCGGGACCACCAGCGTGGGTAGCGTGTAGGAGAGCAATGCGATGCCGGCGGCGATCACGCCATACCCCAGCGCGCCCTGGAAATAGATCGGCAGATAGATCACGAACGGCCAGAAGCTGAAGTTCATGCCGATCGAACCGCAGATCGCGCCGGAAAAGTTGCGGATGCCGAACACCGAGAAATCGAACATCGGATGGCCATGCCGTTTTTCCACCAGCACGAACAGCGCGAAGCACGCGACAGACGTTGCCAGCATGCCGATCGCCATCGCGCTGCCGAAACCGATCACCGGTCCCTGAATGATGAACCAGGTCAGGCAGAACACCGCCACCGACAGCGTGACGATGCCGAGCACGTCCAGCTTTTCCGCATGGGGATCGCGCGATTCCCGCACGCTGAGCACGGTCAGCGCCAGCGTCAGCACCGTCAGCGGCGCGTGCACCAGAAACACCCAGCGCCAGTTCGCCAGGGATGCGATCGCGCCGCCGATGATGGGGCCGAAACCCAGGCCGATGCCGAACACCACGCCCCACACGCCGAACGCGATGCTGCGCTCGCGCCCTTCGCGGAATTGATGCGAAAGAATGGCGATCAGGCCGATCAGCATGGCACCGCCGCCCAATCCCTGCAGAAAACGGCTGGCGATCAGCACCGCCGTATTCGTCGCCAGTCCGCAGGTCAGCGAGGTGACGCCGAATACGAGCAGGCTGATCACGAACATGCGCCGGCGGCCGTAGCGATCCGCCAGCGTGCCGGCGGCCATCAGCACGGTGGTGCAGGCGAGGGTGTAGCCGTTCTCGATCCATTCCAGATCGCGAAAATGCCCATGCAGGATCTGCTGCAGCGTGGGCAGGATCACCGGCACGCTGGAAATCTCCAGCCCGAACATCAGCGCCGCCAGGCAGACGGCGGCGAGCGCCATCAGGTTGTTGCCGGAAACCGCCGCGCCGGCGCGCGAAACGGACGCATCCATGAGGAAAACCATCGGAGGGGAAGGGGATGGTTATTGTGGATACACCCCTTTCATGATGGAAATGAATTGATTTTGTACTATCCAGCAAAATCCATCATGAGTACGGCGCCATGCACTTCGATCCAGCACTTCTTCGCGCCTTCGTCACCGTCAAGGAAGCGGGCGGCTTCACGCGTGCCGCCGAACGGCTGCATCTCACCCAATCCGCCGTCAGCCATCAGATCCGGCGGCTGGAAGAACAAGTGGGACGGCCGCTGCTTCATCGCACCACGCGCCGTTTCACGCTCACCGAGGACGGCGAGGATTTCCTGCGTTACGCGCAGCAGATCCTGCAGGGCTTCGATGCGCTGTCGCGGCGTTTCCTGCCTTCGCCCGTCGCGGGTGTGGTGCGTTTCGGCGTGCCGGAAACCTTCATGGGCGAACGCCTGCCATCGTTGCTGTGCCGCTTCGCGCGCAGCTATCCGGCGGTGCGGCTCGACGTAAGCGTCACCAGCATCCTCGACCTGCGCGCGATGGTCGACAGCGGCGATCTTGATCTGGCCGTGGTGATCTCCGAGCAGAAACACGACGACGAAGCACTGCTGCGCCGTTCCCGGCTGGTGTGGGCGGCGGCCGATACGTTCCGCATGCCCGGTGCATCGCTGCCGCTGGCCTTCATGCCGCCCACCTGCATCTATCGCGACATGGCGGTGAGGGCGCTCAGCGATACCACTATCGATTGGCACATCATCTTCAGTTCGCCCGGCTGGCTGGGCATTCGCGCGGCCGTGCTGGCAGGGCTCGCCGCCACCGTGCTGACGCGCGATGAACTGGAACCGGGCATGAAAATCATCGGTGGCGACTATGGCTTGCCGTCGTTGCCGAACGTGGGCTTTTCATTGATCTGCGGCGACGGTGGACACACGCCGGCCGCGCGTGAATTCGGCCGGTTGGTGCTCGATATGGCCGAGTTGCCGCCACACGCGTCGGCGAAGACGGTCGCCACGCTGCGGCGCGCGTCACGCCGCTGAAATCCTCACGCAGTTGCGTCCCGCCCGCTTGGCCTCGTACAGCGCGGCGTCCGCGCGGCGTCGTGCGGCCATCATGTCCTGCTCGCTGCTGCTGGCGATGGCGGCGCCGATGGAAACGGTGAGCGCGTACGACTGTCCGTTGATGTGGAACGGCGTGTGCTCCACCGCGGTGCGGATACGTTCGGCCAGCGCCAGCAGGTCGCCTTCTTTCACCGAGGGCGACAGCACCAGGAACTCCTCGCCACCCACGCGTCCGACCAGGTCATTCGCGCGCAGCATGCGGCGGATGCTGGCGACCAGCTCCAGCAACACGCGATCGCCATCATCGTGGCCGAAGCGATCGTTGATGCTCTTGAAATGGTCCGCGTCGATCAGCAGCACGCCGATTGATTCACGCCTGGCACGCGCCTTCGTTAGCAAGACGTCGGACGCTTCCAGCAAACCCAGACGGTTGATCACACCAGTGAGCGGATCGATGCGCGCAAGATCGTACAGATCGCGTTGCAGGATTTCGTTGTAGAGCAACAGAAAACCCACGCTCGCCAGCAGCGGCTGCAAGCCGAACAGCAATACGTAGGCGATATTCACCGGCGTCGGCACGCCGATGCCCTGCGGCGGCGTAGCCAGCATCCACAGCGACAGGTTGCGCCACACCAGCAGCGCGATCGCCAGCACATACGTCCAGAACAGCAGGCATTGCGCGCGCGTGTCCTGTTCGCGGCAACCGCCCCACAGGGCGGACAGGTTGAGCAGCGAATTGCAGGTGAGAATGGCCGAACCCCAGAGCACGCGCATCAGGTAATCCGGATGCACCGCGCCCAGGTAGGTCACGCCCAGCCAGCCGGTCACGCCAAGCGCGATGGCTTCGCGCCAGCGCAGGTTACGCCCAAGCACCATGCGCAACGCCACGATGGTCAGCGCCTGCGCGGCAAGGTTCAGGGTGTTGCCCATCAGCAGCACCGAGGTTTGCGAAAGCTTGAAATCGAAGGCCAGGATGAAATCGCCGCCGGCTTCCAGCAACAACGCGCCCGCGCGCAGGCGCAATCCTTTCACCGCGCGGTTGCTGCCGTCGCGCGTGCCGAACCACAGCATGAGCGCCAGCACCAATGCCTGGCCGCCGTTGAGCAGCGCCAATGTCTCGATGTTCAAATGCATCGGGAGGTCTCCTACGGCCCGCTTCGATCGTTGGCTCTCCTTGCGCACGATGACATCGACTCGCTCGTCGATGCCTCGACACGGACAGTGTTACCGCACATCGACAGGCGATATCGTCAACATGGCTGTGTTCCCCCTTTCCGCGGCGCGGTTATATGCATCGTCGGCGTGGCCGCGAATGCCGTACGAGGACATTTGCGCTTGCCTGTCCGTGAGGCAAGGCAAAGACCATGCCACAGGGCGTGCACGAACGTTTGCGTAAAACAGACACGGCGCGTGCGCCATGTTTAGCTTTGTGAAGGCCGACCGGACGTCCGATTTAGATCGAAATTTGCCGCGGGATATCGCGGGGAAAAGCGCGCCGGCAAGCGGACACGCAGATGCAACGACGTATCACGCAGCGAGCTTGCACGAAGCTGGCGTCGCCATGGATGGTCACTCCGCGCGAACCACGTTCGGCATGCCGACGAAATAGGTCAGTTCGTGCGCGTGATACCGGCCAGGTGCGCATTACCCCATTCGAGCGGTTGCCTGCATGGCCTTGACTGACCTATGGTCAGCGTCCCGCCGATCTCTTGTACAACCCCACCCCTGCCAGGAGAGAAAACCGCCATGCCCAAAGCAAACAAGGCCGATAAGGTCGACAAAGCCAAGCAGTTGCGCAAAAGCCCGCTGAAGACGCCCAGCGCGCTGGGCGAAAACGCGCGTCGCGACATCTCCGCCGAGCTCAACGCACTGCTCGCCGACGTGTTCGCGCTTTACCTGAAGACCAAGAATTTCCACTGGCACATGAGCGGCCCGCACTTCCGCGACTACCACCTGCTGCTGGACGAGCAATCCGACGAGATCTACGCCACCACCGACCCCATCGCCGAACGCGTGCGCAAGCTTGGCGGCGTCACCCTGCGTTCCATCGGCGATATCGCGCGCCATCAGCGCCTGTCCGACAACGACGCGGACTTCGTCACGCCGCAGGACATGCTGGCGGAACTGCGCGAAGACAATGCGCGCGTGGCCGACTTCATGCGCAAGACGCATGAGTTGTGCGATGAATACAACGACGTGGCCACGGCGAGCCTGCTGGAGAACTGGATCGACGAGGCGGAGCGGCGGGTGTGGTTCTTGTTCGAGGCGGGGCGGACGGTGTGAGCGACAGGCCTTTAGCGAGTAAAGCGTAGTTGCCTGAAGTGTGTTCCCTCCCCTGCTTGCAGGGGAGGGTTAGGGTGGGGTGAAGCAACCTCGCGATTCATTGCAACGATGCGGCAAGCTCGGACAACCCCACCCCAGCCCTCCCCTACTTCGCAGGGGAGGGAGCCGTCACTCGCGTAGCTGAGATTCGGCGCCTGAAAGAAAACCACGGCACCTCCGCATACGACGCCGCGACAATCCATCCCGCCGCGGTAAGCACCGTGGAAATCAGCAACCCGGTCCAGGCAAACCGCTGCAATGGCGTAGCCATCACCATCGGAATCCACACCAGCACGGTGAAGCCGCCCATCATCCATGCTTCCAAGGTGGCGGCTAGCCGCGGCAGCATGTTCAGCGCGATGGCCAGGCCTGCCGCGATATGCGCAATGCCGGTGAAATACGCCCAACCCATGCGATAAGGTAGCCAGCCGGGCACCATCGCTGCGGTTTCCTTGGCGTAGACCAGGTGTTCCAAACCGATCAGCGGTACCGCCACGGCGAAGGCGATGCGCGCCACGCACAGGGCAGGCGTGCCGCATAGCGCCGCGATATAGGGTTTGTCATCCGGTGTAGCGGCGCAGGCGTACAGCACGATGTTCGCCGCCACCAGCGTGACGATTTCCGCGCAGCCGCCCCAGGTCACTTCATGCAAGGGCGCCAGGATTACGCGGGGCACGTGCAGCGCCAGCAGCCACAGCAGGGTATATAGCATCATCACGAATGCAGCCGGCACCAGCATGCGCCGCCGCAGCAATCCCACGCCGCCGACAGCCATCACCGCGCCGGATATCAGTGCAAGGAATGGCCGTCCGGGCAAGCCCTCCGGCACCGGCTGCCATACCGAGGCGAAGTCCTGCGAGACCACGCTGAGCAGCCCCAGCGCGACAAACGCCAGGGCGAATACCACACGACCGACATCGGCGACGCGCATGCAAACTTTCCCGCAGCCACGGATGTGTTCATTCAAGCGGAGGGTGGCGCCGAAGCAAGAGCCAATCGCGCGAGCTTGCGCCGAGCCAATGCGCGCCCCGATTTCGCCACACCTTCGACTGCCGGGCGACTCGCAATGCCACTAGCATAAGCGCCCCACACAGACCGGAGGTCAATGCATGGATCGTCGCAACCTGCTCAAAGGCATCGCCGCGGGCGCCGTCGCGCTGGCGCTGCGCCCGTCGCTGTCGCTGGCGGAAACCAAGGATGGCCATGCGCCATGGGCGGCGCTGGAGCGGCAATACGGCGGACGCCTGGGCGTAGCGATGCTGGACACCGGCAGCGGCCAGCACGGAGGCCATCGCGCGGACGAGCGCTTTCAGATGTGCAGCACCTTCAAGATGCTGCTGGCGGCGGCGGTGCTGTGGCGCGTCGATCGCGGCAAGGAGCAGCTGGATCGCCGCCTGGTGTTCGGCAAGGAGGCATTGCTGGACTACGCGCCCATCGCCAGCCAGCACGTTGGCCCGCCTGGCATGACGCTGGCCGAACTGTGCGAAGCGGCGGTATCGCTGAGCGACAACACCGCCGCGAACGTGTTGCTGGCGCATCTGGGCGGGCCTTCGGTGGTGACCGATTTCGCGCGGCAGCTGGGCGATCCCATCACGCGCCTGGATCACATCGAGCCCGCGCTCAATGTTCCCAGCCCCGACCGCGTCAGCGATACCACCACACCCGACGCGATGCTCGCGAACCTGCGCAAACTGATGCTAAGCGACGTGCTTTCCGAACCCTCGCGCAAGCGCCTGACCACCTGGATGCTCGGCACTGTCACCGGCAAGAACCTGCTGCGCGCAGGCTTGCCCGCTGACTGGCGAGTCGGTGACAAGACCGGCCGCTACGACACCCAGACCAACGACGTCGCCATCATCTGGCCGCCCGGCCGCAAACCGTTGCTGGTGGCGGTGTATTACGAAAACCCGGCGAGGGATGCCGATGCGCGCGCCATCGTGTTGGCGGCGGCAGGGCGCATCGTCGGCGCGATGTAACGGTCCTTACGTTACATGGAGCATCGCCTGCTGCCACGCGCGGCCGAGGTACAGGCGATTGCGTTTGCAGACGTTCACCGCGCTGATCAGCAAGGCGCGCCGATGCACGAATTCGACCAACAGGTCGACCATGCAGCCCTGCCCGTTCGGCAGGGCGACCATGGCCTCGCCGATGTAGCCGCCTTCCAGACAGGCGCCGTTGAACGTGCCATCGAGTTGCAGCGGCTTCCAGGTCTCGCTGCCTGGCGCCTCCCCACTCAGCGCAATCACCGAATCCGAACTGTCGTTGACGACATCCACGTAGTGCCGCGTCGATACATGGGAACAGGACGCAAGCAACCCCGCCACGACGCATAGTGCGTAGCGCATGATGATCTCTCCGTTGGGTAAACCCATCCGGCTGTGGGCGAACGTGCAGCCAGTGCGTGTGCAACATCAGAAGAGATGCGGCGATAGGAAAAAAACGGTTGCAGCGTCGTAGGCTGGGATGAAAATCCCAGCATCGGCATGTATGGATGGAAATGCTGGGATTGCATCCCAGCCTACATGCGGCGACGTGGTGCCTGCTCAGCCATTGCGCAGGTGCGCTTGCCGCCACGCCTTTCCGATGTGCAATCGTTCGTTGCAGACGTTCACTGCATTGAGCCGCAGCGGCTTCGTGCGCCGGAATGTGACCAGCACGTCGTACGTGCATCCCTGTTCTGCCGGGAGGGCGACCAAGGTGTTGCCGGGATAGCCGCCGCCAAGATCGGCAGGATTGAAACCGTCACTCAGCTGCACCGGCTTCCAGCTCTCGCTACCCGGTGCCGCCAGGCTCAGCGACACTACCGAACCCTGGCTGTCATTAATGAAATCCACATAGTGCTGCGTGGGTACGTGGGCGGAGCAGGACGCAAGCAAGCCGGCCACGACGCATAGTGCGTAGCGCATGATGATCTCTCCGATGGGTAGACGAAGCCTAGGCCGCGCGCGAAACGTGCGGCCAGTGCAGGTTCAACACAGGAGAGATGCGGCAGTTCGAAAAAGGGTTGCAAGCTACGATTCGGCCTTCGGCTTGCCCATGCGGTAATACAGGCGGCCCATGTAGAACAACGCCAGCATCCGCCAGACCACGTGCACCAGCAGCGTCTTGTTTGCCGCGCCGCCGAACTCCGCCTGCGAAAACTGCAGCAGGTCATATGGCAGCGCGAGCAGCTGATACACGGCAAGGATGCACAGCGCCAGCTTGCCCGGTTTCAACCACAGCCAGCTCAGGCCGATCGTCAACCAGGCAATGTCGATCAGGTTGGGATTGATCATCTCCCGGCTCATCGCGGTCAGTGCGACGAACCACACCAGATGGCCGGCCTGCACGCAGAACGGCGCGACGATGGCTTGTTTCGCTTTGCCGAGCATCTTGTGCACCACCAGCCAGATGATCGCGGTGGCGACCAGCGGCACCAGCAGGTTGAAGCCGGCGTACATGCCGATCGCCCAGCCGGCGATGGCGGCCACGATGCCTGCGACCTTGGTATAAGCGCCCACGGCCTCGCTCTGGGCCGATGCGGACCGCTTGGTGCGCATGGATTCTTCAGGATTCATGGGCTGCCCCTGTACGCGCTCCATTGTCGAAGGATGCCGAAGACATTGCGCGTGACGTAGGGAGCTTAATGCCTTTGGAGGTCAAATAGATGTCTAGGGCCTCCGGCTTTCCCGCGCTGTCCGCCAATGCGACGTAGGTATCCGGACGGATCAGGTAAAGCGCATTGCGCGCAAGGCCTGCCGCTTCATGCTGTGGATGCCAATCGAAAACCTCCAGCGGCATGCTGTGCTGCGTGCACCACTCGCGCAACGCGTCGCTCGCATTGCCGTATACGTGCACCTGCCACGCCATGCTGTTGAGGCTCAAAAAATTATCGCTGCCGTTCACCGCGACCCACGGCAGGCGATCTCCGCCGTGCACGTCGCCGGCCGCGCCTTCGCTCAACGGGCCGCCACGATAGCTCAAGGTGATCTGCGAGACGGTGCGGAACAGGAATTCGCGTGCGCTTTCGAAGTGCAGGATCGCCGGCATCAGCGTCGGCACCAGCCGTGTGCGTACCAGGTCGGCCACGCGGCCTTCGGCGGTGGCCAGGGTGAACACGCGATCGGTGGTGGCGACCAGTCGCTGCGCAAAACCGATGCGTTCGGCTTCGTAGCTGTCGAGCAGGCGGTCGGGTGCGCGTCCATCGAGCACGGTGGCAAGTTTCCACGCCAGGTTGATCGCATCGCCGATGCCGGTGTTCATGCCCTGGCCGCCGGCGGGACTATGGATGTGCGCCGCATCACCCAGCACGAACACCCGTCCGTTGCGGAAATGCCCGGTGACCCGGTGATGCACGCGGTAGGTGGAAAACCAATGCACCTGTTTCACGTCGACTTTCAGATGCGTGATGGCGCGTTCGCTCACGTCCTCGAAACGCAGCGTTTCGGCATGTTCCGCGCGTTCGTCGCGCACGGTGCCGATCAGGCGCGCGCGCCCTTCGCCGGCGAGCGGGAATACGGCGAGGAAATCCGCTTCGTCCAGGTCGATGTGCAGTTGCCCATCCAGCGATGGGCCGGACGCGGCCACGTCGGCCACATAGAACACCTGCTTGTAGGTGCCGCCCGGAAAACCGGTGCCGATGGTTTCGCGCACCAGCGAGCGTGCGCCGTCGCAGCCGGCAAGATACTGCGCTTGCCAATCGTGCTCGACGCCGTCGGCCCCACGCAGGCGTGCCACCACATGATCGCCTTCGTCGGTGAAGCCCAGCAATTGGGTCTGCCGTTGCACCGACACGCCGAGTTTTTCGAGCCGTTCGATCAGCAATCGCTCGTGCTGGTCCTGCGGAAAAATATGCAGGAACGGAAACGGCGTGAGATCCGAACCGATCGATCTGAACTGCACCTGCGCCTTCTTTTCACCCTTCACCCACAGATTCACCGCGGGCACCTTATGGCCGTATGTGACCACCGTGTCGGTCAGATCGAGCTGCCGGTAAAGCTCCAGCGTGCGCGCCTGTACCGCCAATGCGCGGGAGGTGGTGCCGGGTGCGGACGTCTTGTCGACGATATGGACGTTTACGCCTAGCTTGGCCAGCCACAACGCGAGCACCAGGCCGGTAGGACCTGCCCCAATGATCAGAACATCGCTGCGCATGGGAATACCTCGCGGGATCGTCCGTGTCGTCACTCTATTTCAAGCTTGTAGCCTACTCCATAGATCGAGCGAATCGGATCCTGCCTTGTCGCGGCCTGTTCCAGTTTGCGATGCGGGTTCCGGACGTGGCTGTCGAGGTACGGCCGGTGACACACAGTGGTCCAGATCGAGATAATCCAGTAGTTGATCGCGCGAGAACATGTGCCCCGCATTGGCCGCCAGCGCTTTCAGCAGGCGAAATTCCACCGGCGTCAGCTCCAGTTGCACGCCATGGGAACACTGTGCGTAGCTCTGTAGATACGCAGAGCGGCGTGACTGCTTTGTCCGGTGTTACCGCGCGCGCAGAAGGATGGCCTTGACGCGCGCCATCACTTCGCGCGGACTGAAGGGCCTGCAGATGTCACCCTCTGCGCGTGGTCCAGGCCCAGCAGGCGATCGATCTCTTCCACGCGCGCGGTAAGCTGATGATCGGCACGCTACTGAAGCTGTGCAGTTCGCGGCAGATGTCCAGGCCATCGCATCCGGAAGCATCAGGTGGGCTGGCCGGGCTTGACCGCGGGAACCGCTTCGCGGCTGCGGCCCTGGATGCGCCCTTGGCCAACGTCAATGCGTCCACCTTGCGCTACATCTAAGGTCCAATGCTAACGCGAGCGCGTCCGCCCAGGCTGTTCGGGCGATCTACCGTGTGATGGATATTCCACAAAGGCCATGACGCATTGGCTATGCGGATCTGGCGAACCTCACGCGCCTTCCGCCGCTGGACCAGGAAGTCGCCGAGCAGGTACAGGACGCGGTTGTTGTCGACGGTTACTTGCTGCCTTGCGTCGGTCGTCGGTACGTTGTTCGAGGGCACGAAACTGCCGTGACCACGGCAAGCAGCGCGTTGCCATGGCGTGCTTTTTTTGAGCTGTCTCACATATCGAAAGCGGGACAGGTAGCCTGCGTAGATCAAAACTTTGTTTTCATCCGGTTTTTATATCGGCCTACTTAGATTTGCTTTCAACCGCATGGGCGGCAAGCACTTGTGATCTTTGTCGTACAAGGAAGGCAAGCAGGGATCGAAGATGAATATCTTTTCTTGGGAAATGATTAAGTCGGAGTACGTGCTGCGCGAAACAGATATGGTGGTTCGCAAGGATCTGCTCAGGGTCAGCGGCGGCTCTGCGGGACACTCGGCATGCGTGCTGGAATATCCTGACTGGGTAAGTGCGTTTGCGCTCACTGAAAACAGCGATGTCATCTTTGTTCGCCAATACCGACACGGTTTGCACAAGGAAACTCTGGAGATACCAGGGGGTTGGAAGAAGCCGGAGGACAAGGATGTCGAAGCGGCGATAAGTCGCGAGCTGTGCGAGGAAACAGGATATACGTTTGAAAGATTTTCATTACTGGCTTGCATTTCGCCCAACCCGGCAACCCATTCGAATCAGCTGCACTGCTTTCTGGCCACCGGCGGTCGGCGCTCAGCTGCCCCGAAGTTTGACGAAGACGAAAGGATAGAGATTGTGCTGTTATCACTTGGGCAAGTGAAATCCCTGCTCGCTTCTGGAAGTCTTCTGAATAATGGACACCTCACCTGTGTGTTCCATGCGCTGATGAAGCTTGGAATGATTGGCTGGACTCGATAGGGCGGATCGATGATTCGCGACGAACGGAGGCGACATGTCGGAGATCAAAGTCATTTTAGTGGATCAGCAAGACAGACCTACCGGCACCATGGAAAAGCTCAAGGCGCATGAGCAAGGACTGCTGCACCGAGCCATTTCAGTCTACGTGTTCAACTCGCGCAACGAGTTGCTGTTGCAGCGACGAGCCGCGAGCAAGTACCACTGCGGTGGCTTATGGACCAACACTTGCTGCGGTCACCCTTTGCCGGGCGAGCAAGCCCGTGAAGCTGCGCAGCGGCGATTGAACGAGGAAATGGGGCTCAGCTGCCCATTGCGAAAAAGCCTTGAATTCAGCTATCGCGCCGATTTGCCCGGTGGCTTGATAGAGAACGAATATGGCCACATTTTCTTTGGGCGTACAGATGATTTTCCGAGGCTTAATTCGGACGAAGCCGATGGTTACGCTTATCTTTCCCTGGATGTGATCCAGCAGCGCATCGCACAGGCGCCAGCATCTTTTACGCCATGGTTTCAGCTCGTTCTTCCATCCGTGATGGCGCAGCTTGTCATGCATGATTGATCCGACATCTTCTACAAGCATTCACCGGAGCGTCACTTTCAGAACAATGGCCGCTGAGACGGCGGCTTTCTGCATCTGCCAAGCTGCTGCTCCTTCACCGTATGCTTGTTGAACACGTTGGACACCGTAGCGCGCAGGGTCAAGCCTTTCTGCAGTGCGGACGGTAGGCGCCGCTCGGATCCAACTGCCACAACGTCGACGGGGTGTGCGCCGAACTGCGTGTGGCATAGTGTCCACACCGTCGATATGGCAACACAGAGCGTGGAAGCCACTACCGCGCCGCTGTTCAAGGCAGGGCTTGGCGAAGTGGTGGAATAGTCCAAGCCGTAAAGCGCATTGGCATACTTGGCGATCGGGCGGAAATCGCAGTCATCGTCCAGGCTGGTTTCGCAAGTTGGGTTACCCCGGACTTGAGCAGGGAGTAACCCAACGACTACCGTCCTGCCCTTATAACGCAATCACATCGCTCGCCGCCTTGCCGAACGCCGGCGGCCGATCTTCCAGCTTCGCGCCGAACTGCATGTTGGGCGCATCCGCCATATGGAATTCCAGCACGCCACCGGCGACCAGCTCTGCGTGGCTGATCCAGCTTTTCGTCCACGGCGCGCCGTTCCACGTCACCGACTTGATGTACGGTCGCTTCGGACCGTTGTCGAAGGTGCGGATCACCAGCTTGCGATTGCCGGGCAGTGCGATTTCCGCGTGATCCAGCACGGGACTGCCGAACACATAGTTGGTGCTGACCGGATCCACCGCATACAGGCCCAGCGCGCTCATCACGTACCACGCGCTCATCTGGCCGCAGTCTTCATTGCCGGCCAGGCCGTCGGGTTCCGGCGGATACATCGTTTCCAGCAACATGCGCACGCGTGCCTGCGTCTTGTAATGCGCGCCGGTATACGCGTAGAGAAACGCCACGTGATGGCTCGGCTCGTTGCCGTGCGCGTACTGGCCCACCATGCCGGCGATATCCGGCGGCGCGTCGGGAGGCAGCTTGGGGCTGGTGGTGAACAGCTCGTCCAGCTTGCGTTCGAAGGCTTCCGGACTGCCGAACAAACCCATGTACGCGTAGAGGTCGTGCTGGTTGAGGAAGGTGGCCTGCCATGCGTTGGATTCGGTGAAATCGCGCCACTGTTGCGAATGGCCCATGCCGCGCGGATCGAATGGCTCCAGCCATTGTCCGTTCTCGCCGCGCGGACGGATAAAGCTCAGCTTGGTGTCGAACACGTTGCGATAATTGCGCGAGCGATGGCGCAATGCCTCGGCGAGGTCCCCTTCGCCCGCGGCATCGGCCAGGTGCGACACGGCCCAGTCGTCATAGGCGTATTCCAGTGTCTTGCTGGTCGCCTCCGGTTCCTTGTCGCTGGGGATATAGCCGAGCTTGCGGTAGTAGGTGAGGCCGCGGTAATCGTCGTCCATCGCACGCTTGCGATAGATCGGCCACGCGCGCGCGTAGTCGATGCCGGTGAAGCCCTTGGCATGTGCTTCGGCCAGCACCACCGCGGAGTGGTAGCCGATCATGCAACCGGTCTCCACGCCCTGCAGCGGCCACACCGGCGGGCCGTCCGGACTTTCCGCCGCCATGCGCACCAGTCCGTTGACCAGGTCGGGCACGCGATCGGGTTGATACAGGGTCAGCAGCGGATGCAGCGCGCGATAGGTGTCCCACAGCGAATAGGTGCTGTAGTTGTTCTGTCCTTGCGGCAAGTGATGGATGGCCAGGTCCATGCCGCGATAACGGCCATCGACGTCGCTGAATAGGGTAGGCGCGAGCATGGTGTGGTACAGCGAACTGTAGAACACGCGCAGCGTGCGCTCGGATGATGACTCCACGCGGATACGGCTCAGCTCGCGCTCCCACGTTTCTGCCGCGGCCTGCTGGACGGCGTTGAAATCCCAACCCGGAATTTCCGTATCGAGATTGCGCAGCGCACCGTCGATATCGACCGCAGAGATGCCCACCTTTATCAGCAGCGGCTCCTTGGCGATGTCGTCGATATGCAGCGCAGCCTTCAGATGCGTGCCCTTGAGCTCGCTGCTGCCGCTGGGCGCCGCAACATCTTCGGAATACAGCGTCGCCTTCGAAAACGGCCGCGATACTTTCAGCGCGAAATACAGATAACGCCCCTGCGCCCATTCATACGCACGCCGGCCACCGACCAGCGTATCGTTGCCGACCAGGCGCAGCTCCACATCGCTGAGCTTCAACGGATCTTTGCCGAAGTGATAGCCATGCGCGAAATCGATCAGCAGATGCCCGCTGCCGGCGTTCTTGAAGGTGTAACGATGGATGCCCGCGCGCAGCGTGGTCGTCAGCTCGGCGAGAATGTCATGGTCGATCAAATGCACGCTGTAATAACCGGGCCGTGCGTGCTCAGCGCTAAAGCGCGAACGGTAGCCGCGGCCGGGATGCGCCTTGCTGTGTTCGGTAAGCGGCGGCTCCGACGGGGTTACACCATCGAAACGCGAACGATAGTTCACGTTCGGCAAGCCGCGATCGCCCGGCTGCAGCAGCACTTCACCCTGCGCCGGCATCACCAGTACGTCCAGCATGTCCGATGCGCCGGTGCCGCTCAGGTGCGTGTGCGAAAAGCCCATGATCGAGCCGTCGTGCTGGTGATAACCCGAACACGCATCCCAGCCGGTGTCGTTGGTATCGGGGCTCAGCTGCATCATGCCGAACGGCAGCGTCGCGCCCGGGTACGTATGCCCATGCCCGCCGGTGCCGACGAACACATCCACATATTTCGATACGCCCCCCGCCTTTGCCGCCACGCTACCGCCGGCCTTGGAAGCCGCACCCGCGCTGCCGGCGACCCGCGCCAACGCCGGCAACGGCCCACCCAGCGCAGCCACCGTCCCCAAGCCCTGCAAGAACCTTCGACGTGACACCATGACGCTACTCCCCGGATTTTCTCGTTGTCGTATGAAAAGCACAGGCGCCGGCGAAAACTTGCGGGAAATCCATCGCGAGCGCGCATCTCACCTAAGTCCAGCCGGCAACCCCGGGGCCACCGGCCGTTTCCCGACTGTAAACGAAAAATTTGCCTCGATCCAAATTTTGCTTGGACGGCGATGCGGCGGACGATTCGTAGGCGTTCTTCCTGTCGCTTTATGCTGCGATGCAGCTTTCTGCAGGCCGGGAGGGAATGGTTTTCGCGCCATCGAGTTAGCTGGGGACGATCACGCCGCCTCAGCGCATATGCCGCAAAAACTCCGCCTCCGGCCGCGGCTGCCCAAGCAGGTAGCCCTGCACGAACGGGCAACCCAATTCCCGCAGCACGGCCAGCTCGTCGTCGTGCTCGACGCCTTCCACGATCACCGTCAGCCCAAGCGAATGGGCCATGCTCACCATCGATTCGAGCAGGCGGCGCATTTGCGGATTGATGCCGATGCCGGTGACGAAGCTGCGGTCGATTTTCATGGTGTCGCAAGGCAGCAGGCTGACGTGGCTCAGCGATGAGAAGCCAGTGCCGAAGTCGTCCAGCGCCACGTGCACGCCGAGCGCGCGCAGGGATTGCAGGGCGCTTACGCACGAAGGCATATCCGCCACGTACAGGCGCTCGGTAAGCTCCACCGCCAGATGTCTGCGTACCGTGTCGGAAAGATCGCCGCCAAGAATTTCCAGCACCCGGCCCGATGCCAGGCTGCGTGCGGTGATGTTGACGTGCAGGCGGAAGTAAGGCGGCAGGTTTCCGTTCCATGTCACCAGACTATGGATGGCTTGCTCCATCACCCATGCGTCGATGCGGCTCATCAACGGCGTGTGCTCGATCGCATCGAGAAACTGGCCCGGCGCGAGCACGCCGCGTTCGGGATGGTTCCAACGCAGCAGGGCCTCGGCGCCGACCGGACGCGGATCGCCGTGGACCGCGAAAATCGGCTGGAAGTAGAGCACCAGCTCGTCGCGCTCAAGGCCTTCTTCCAGTTGCTGATGAATGGCCAGGGCCGTGCGCGTGCGCGTGCGCAGCGTGGGATCGGCGAGCACCACGCGCTCTTCGTCCAGCGGATCGATGCGCGCCGCTTCGTTCATGGCCAGGCGCAGTAGTTCCACCGCCTCGATCGGAGCGCTCTGGGCGGACCAGATCGCGATGCTGGCGGTCAGTGCGTGCACCGAACTGAGCGCCGGCGATGAAACCTGCGGCGTCATGCCAAGCGCGGCCTGCACGTCCAGCACCAGTTGCTGGTCGGCCTGGGTATCGGGCACCAGCCAGCCCAGCATGTCTTCGGCGACGCGCGCGACGGTATCCACCTGGCTCCAGCGCGCGGTGATGTGCGCGGCGAGCGTCCGCAGGAACCCCGCGGCCTGGCTTTCGTCGGTGCCGAGCGCGAGGTTGGCGTGGTTGTTACAGGCCACCGCCACCAGCGCCAGCGGCCGGCCGGTGACCATCATGCGTTCCGTGCGTTCGACCAGCGCAGCACGATTGGGCAGGCCGGTCTGTGCATCGAAATGGGACAGGAAGGCATTCTCGACGGCGCGCAGGCGACGGCGCTCCAGCACCGCCGCGATACGCGCACGCAGCAAAGGCATCACGACTGGCTTGGCCAGGTAGTCTTCCGCGCCCATCTCGATGCATTGCGCGGCGGCGTCCATGGTGTCATGGGCGGAAATCATGAGCACGGAGATATCGCGCAGCTGCGCATTCGCGCGCATCGTGCGCAACACGCTGATGCCGTCGGTGCCGGGCATCATCACATCCAGCAGCATGATGTCGGGCGGCTGGCGCAAGGCTTCGGCCAACCCGGCTTCGCCATCGCGCGCCTCGGCGACGTGTTGAAACCCCAATTGCTTGAGCCGCTTGCGCAGCATGAAGCGGCTGCTTTCGTCATCGTCCACGATGAGAACGCGCGCATCCGGGCTCACGACGGGTTGTCCTCCAGGCTGTCGTGCCTGATCACGCGATCGAGGGTATCGAGCAAGGTCGGAAAATCGATCGGCTTGGGCACGAACGCATTGGCGCCCGCCTGCATGGCACCGAGTATGTCGTCCTCCATCACGTGCGCGGACAGCACGATCACCGGTACATCGCTGGTCAACGGATTGGCGCGCAGCTTCTGCAGCACATCCAGGCCGTTCATGCCGGGCAGGTTGATATCCAGCAGCACCGCGTCCGGACGTTTCCATACCGCATCGATAAGCGCCTTCTCGCCGTCCTCGACGTGGCGCATTTCGATGCCATGGCGCTGCAGGCGGCGTCGGAGCATGTAGGCGTTGTCTTCTTCGTCCTCGACGTAGAGCACGATGGTCATGGCGATGCTTTCACCTCGTTCTCGTTCGTCGGAATCTGCAAGCGGTCCAGCAGCTGATGGACGCGCTGGATGACATCGGCAAGATCGGACTCGCCCTTGCGAACCAGCAGCACGGCGCGCTCATATAAACTGCGCGAGATTTCCGGCGTGATGTCCGCCGCCGTCACCAGCATGATCGGCACTGGTGCGAGTGTCGGTTCGACGCGCATCGCCTCGATCACCGCCAGGCCGTCCATGCCGGGCATGACCATGTCCAGCAGCAACAGGTCGGGTGGATGGCTGCGCATCATGTCCAGGGCCTGCTCGCCATTGGGCGCGGTATCCACCTGGTGGCCCGCCTGGCGCAGCACGTTGGCGATCGAATCACGATAGAAATCGTCGTCGTCCACCACCAGCAGGGAACTGCTCCTGGCAGCGCCCACGAAGCGTTGCACCAGATGGCTCAGGTGATCGCGATCGAACGGCTTGGTCAGGTGCTCCACCACGCCAAGCACGCCAGTGCGCTGATCCGGATCGGTCACCGTGCAGAGGATCACCGGCAGCTCGGCGTGGTCGGGATCGGCGCGGATGGCGGCGAGCACATCCCAGCCGGTCATGTCGCCCAGCAGAATATCCAGCACCATCACCGCCGGCCGCAGCGACCGCGTCAGCGCCAGCGCCTCCTGCCCGGATGCTGCGCTGACCACGTTGATGCCCTCGCGTTGCAGTGCATTGCGCACCAGGCTGCAGGCGTCGGGATCGTCGTCCACCACCAGCACCACCGGATTGCGTCCTTGTGCGGCCAGCGCCTCGCCCGCCAGCGACTTGGGTCGCATCTCCGCGTTTTCGATATCGCCGATCGGCAAGGTGACGGTGAACACGCTGCCGTACTGGATATCGCTGCTGACGTCGATGCGTCCGCGCATCAGGCCAAGCAATTGGCGCGAAATGGTAAGCCCCAGGCCGGAGCCGCCGAAGCGCCGCGCAATGGACCGATCGGCCTGTTCGAACGGTTCGAAAATACGTTGCAGCTGCTCGCCGGTCATGCCGATGCCGGTATCGGATACGGCGATATGCAATTGATCGTCGCGCGCGGAGACCGCCACCCTCACTTCGCCGTTACGCGTGAACTTGATTGCGTTGCCGATCAGGTTGAGCAGCACCTGCCGCAGCCGCGTCGCGTCGATGCAGGCCAGATCCACCTCGGGCGCGATCTGCAGCACCAGCTTGTTGCCGTTTGACCGCGCCAGCGTCTGCATGGTGTTGATCACGCTTTCGAGCAGCGACTGCATATGCACGACTTCGGTGTGCAGCTCCACGCGGCCCGATTCGATGCGGGAGATATCCAGGATGTCGTTGATCAGCGACAGCAGATGGCGCCCGGCGTTGACCACGCGCTGCATGGTCTCGGCCGTTTCGTTGTCCTCGCGCTCCTCGGCCTGTTCCAGCGTGAGCTCGCTGAGACCAATGATGCTGTTGAGCGGCGTGCGCAGCTCATGGCTCATGTTGGCCAGGAACAGCGACTTGGCCTGGTTGGCCGATTCGGCTTGGGCCTTGGCCGTGCGCAGCTCTTGTTCCATATGCATGCGCTGTGTGAAATCCATCGAAATCACGCCAATGCCGGCCACGGTGCCGCGTTCGCCGGTGACCGGAAAACGCGTGGTCAGCAAGGTATAGGAGCCGCCGAGGTAATTGACCTGTTCCTCGCAGGCGGTGATGCGCCCACCCTCGACGACCTCGTGGTCATGCTGGTGGATCAAGGCAGCGGTCTCCGGCGTGGCGACGACGTCGACGGTATGGCCCAGTATTTCCTGCGCCGGCCGGCCCATGAGTTTGGCGGCGGCTTCGTTGATGCGCAGGATGCGCCCGTTGGTGTCCTTTACCTTCATCGCCAGGTTGGAGTGCTGGAAGATGTCTTCCAGCAGGTGCACGCTGCTGCGCATCTCCTGCTGCACTCGGTGAAAACGCCAGCGCAGATGCACCAGCCATGCGGCCAGTATCAGCACCAGCAGTACCAAGCCACCGATCAGGTAGTCGCTGTGGCCCGCCGTAGCGGTGCTGGCGGGTTCCGATTGCGCTGCGAACAAAGGCAAGCTGACGAAGAGCAGCCCACTTCCCCCGATACTGCTCATCCTGCCGGCCAGAATAGGTCGCTTCAACACGGCTCCCCCAGTAACCCGCAATGTCGTTTTCCCTGTGCGCGGGATGGCGCAGTAGCCCCATGGTATCGCTTGTCGCGGGCGATGAAAGCGTGCGGAAAAAAGGGCTTCGGCGCGCTGGCTGGATGGGCATGCTACCGATGCCGATACCACTGCTTGCGACGTGAAATGCTCGTGAAGACGACGTGCAGGACGAAGGTGGCCGCATGGTTTGCGGATGCAGCATGCAAGCGCCCATACGTGACCTTGTCCCGTCGAGCGAAGGGCCGCGGGTGCGCATGCGCATGCGGCAGCGCCACATCAGGGGAGGTGCGTCGAGAGCCGGCTCGCGTAGGTGGGCTGCAAACCCCCAACATCGCCATATATGACGTGCCCGAACGTTGGGGTTTTCACCCCAACCTACAGGGGATTGCGCAGCAGGGCGGGATAGCGCTGCTGCACATCGATGATCAGCTCGCCGAACAAGGTATTCGCCCACGCGAACCAGCTGCGCGTGAAATGCGCCGGATCGTCCTGGTCGAAGGTCTCATGGATGAAGCCGGTCCCCGCGTCCGTATCGCGCAGCCATTTCAGGCATTGCCGCACCTCGGCCACCTCGCTGCCGGTCTGCGCATACATCATGATCGACATCGGCCAGATCATGCGCAGCCCTTCATGCGGCCCGCCGATACCCTCGGCCGCCTTGCCGCGGAAGAAATACGGATTACGTGGACTCCATACCAGCTCGCGCGTGTGGCGATACAGTGAATCATTCCGATCGCAGCAGCCCAGGTACGGCAAACCGAGCAGGCTGGGGACGTTGGCGTCGTCCATGAAAAGCTGGTTGCCGAAACCGTCGATCTCGTACGCCCAGAATTCGCGGCCAGCGTCGTCGTGCATGCGGCCGTCCTTGTGCACGGCCTGTTCCACTTCGTTCGCCAACGCTTCGCATTCGCCGGCGAACGACGCGTCCTGGTGCAGACCGCGGCTCATCTGCGCAAGTTGCCGCAGGCTGTGCACCGCAAACAGATTGGCGGGCACGAACAACGGGTACGTGCATGCATCGTCCGACGGTCGGAACATCGAATGAATCATCCCGTTCGGCCGCGTGGGATTGCCGTAGCCGCCGAGCATCTGCGTTTCAGTGGGTATCTCTGAGGCACGCTGGAAATGATACGGCCCCTTGTCGTGCTTGCGTTGCTGCTCGCGGAAGGTCTTGAGCACCAGGCGCATCGCTTCGCGCCAATCGTCGTCGAACGGCTCGGTATCGCCGGTGGCCTGCCAGTAGCTGTGTGCAAGGCGAATGGGATAGCACAGCGAATCGATCTCCCACTTGCGCTCGCCCACGCCTGGTTTCATGTCCGTCACGTCGTTCACCGCCCACTTCAGCGGCTTGGCGTGCGGATCGGGCATGAAGGCGTTGGCGTAGGGATCGATGCGAATGCAGCGCGCCTGGCGGCGGATCAGGCCGCGGAACAGCCGTTGCAACGCCTTGTCGTTCTTCGCCAGCGGAATGTATGGCACCACCTGCGCGGAGGAATCGCGCAGCCACATCGCGTCGATGTCGCCGGTGATCACGAAGGTGTCCGGCTTGCCTTCGAGCGTGCCCAGTTCCACCGTGGTGTCGAGCGTGTTGGGGTAGCAGTTCTCGAACATCCACGCGAGTTTGGGATCGGCGATGGATGCCTTGACGGCGGCGAGCTGGTGCTCGACGGCGTCACTGACGAACTTGCGCTTGGCCAGCGGCGGACGTTGGCTGGTGTATGCGGCCTGACTGTTGGCCAGTGCGGGTAGCGCGAAGCTGGACATGCCTGCGGCCGTGGCCGTGCCTAGCAACTTGAGAAAATCGCGGCGGGTGGACATGGCGTTAATCCTTCTCCCTTTAGAAGCGACGTCATTCCGGCGAAGGCCGGAATCCAGTGTCAATACGTTGTGCGAAGCACGCAAAAACCTGCGTTGTGTCCTTCGGACGTTTATTTGAACTGGATTCCGGCCTTCGCCGGAATGACGAACGGAAAATGTGGCCCTAACGACGAGTAACGTGCTGCTACTTTTTCATCACGCTCGCCAAGTCCTGCAGATGCAACGCCTGCTTCAACTTCTCCATCGCAACCTTGCTATGCACCGTCACCGTCACGCTCTGCCCCGGCAGCAGATCGAATGCGTTGTCCGAAACTTCCGCATCCAGGTCGCCGAAGGAAATCCACACATTGCGCGCAAGCTTGTCGCTGCTCAGCGTCAATGTGTAGCCATCCGACGCCGCCGCCAGTGAGGTATGGATCTGCGGTTGCGGAAGGCTGAGATTCTTGGCCTCATCGAAGAACACCAGGTTGCGCGACACCACCTTGTCGCCATCCAGCAAGTCGAACACCGCGAACGTCGCGTGCGGATCGGCGCCATTGAGCAATTGCGCATCGGTATACGTGCCCGCCTTGGTGCTGCTCAGCGCAGGCAGGTCGGCGGCCTGTTCGCGCTCGCTCAACACCTTGCCGGAGAAATCCATCGTGCGCATGCGCCAACGCAGTGACGCCGGCGTCGTGCTATCGGATACCAGCGACACCGACGTCGTACCGTTGTTGCGCAAGGCCGCGATCAGCTGCGGCGCATAGAACCGGCGCGCGTGGTACTGCAGCGCCTTCCAGCGCCCGAAGTAGTCGATGCTGGCCCACGAGGCGCCAGGCCACACATCGTTGAGCTGCCAGTACATCGAACCCATCGCCTGCGGGCGCGAAGCGCGCAGATGCTCGGCGGCAAGCTGGATGCCTTCGGCCTGCATCACTTGGCTCAGGTACACGAACGATGCGAAATCCTTCGGCTCGCCATAGCTGCGCGTGATGTATAGCAGCAGGCGCTTGTTGCCGTTGCCGCTGTCGAACTTCTGGTGCGCGCGCATCACCGGCGATTCCGGCTGCAGATCGTCCTTGTCGGCGAATGCGCGAATCGTGCGCATCTCAGGGAAGGACTGCAGACCGTACTCGGACTGGAAGCGCGGCGTGATGTTGAGGTATTCGGTGACCGGCTTGGCTTCGCCGGACCAAACATTCCAATAGTGATAATCGCCATCGTCGAGCACGTTGGCGGGACCGTCATAATCGGTGCTCGGCGAGCTGGCCCAATACGGCACGCTCGGGTCGTATTCGGTGACCACGTTGCGCAGCGTATTGCTGAAAAGGTTGACCATGCCGGTCACCAGCTTCTCGCGCTCGTCGCCGGAAATGGCTTTTTTCAGCGCCAGGCGATCGCCCCAGCCATCCCAGCCGGTCTGCACTTCGTTGTTGCCGCACCACAGGACGATGCTGGGGTGATCGCGCAGGCGCTTCACCTGCTCGATCGCTTCCTGCCGCGTGTTCTGCACGAAGGCGACGTCGCTGGGCGGAATCGCGCCGCCGAACATGAAGTCCTGCCATACCATCAGGCCGAGCCGGTCGGTCATTTCATAGAACGCATCGGGCATGTAGTAACCGCCGCCCCAGATGCGCACTGCATTCATGTTGGCGTCGCGCGCCGACTGCAGCACGCGCATCATCTGTGCATCGGTGGCGCGGGTAGGGAAGCTGTCGAACGGGATCATGTCCGCGCCCTTGGCGAATACCGGAATGCCGTTGACCACGAAGGCGAAGCTCTTGCCCCAGGCATCTTTCTCGCGCCGCAGTTCCACCGTGCGTAGACCGGTGGCGCGCTGCACGGTGTAGACCTCGTTGCCGCCGTCACGCACGCTGACCTTGAACGTGTACATGTCCTGCGCGCCGTAGCCGGCCGGGTACCAGCGCTTGGGATGCGCGATGCGCAACGGCAGGCTGATCGCGTTGCTGCCCGGATCGACGGTGATGTCCTGCGCCACATGTGCTGCCGTCTGTCCGTCCGGACCGATGGCATCCACGTTCACATGCAGCACCTTGCTGCTGTCGGCAATCACCTCCAACTGCGCGGCAACCTGTGCCGCCTCGCCGCTCACGTAGTTCTGCCGCACATGGAAATCGTCCACGCGCAGACTGTTCCAGCTATCCAGATGCACCGGCTGCCAGATCCCCGCCATCACGATGCGCGGACCCCAGTCCCAGCCATATTGATAGGCTGCCTTGCGCACGTAATTGGCGGTCTGCTTGCCCTTGGGCTCGTCGCCGAAGGCGGAATCGAATTCGCCCGGCAGCGCATACGGTTGCTTCAGCAGCCACGGCAGCAGGCGTTTGATCGGCGAATACAGCCGCACTTCCAGCGTGTTGCTGCCTTCGTGCAAGGCGGTTTTCACCGGCACGCGCCAGCGGCGGAACATGTTGTCCGCCGACGCCAGCTTCTGGCCATTGACATAGACGTCCGCAAAGGTATCCAGGCCATCGAACACCAGCTCGACGTGGTCGCGCGCGAGCGTGGCCTTGTCCACGTTGAACGTGGTCTGGTACTGCCAGTCGGAAAGGCCCACCCATTGCACGCGCGCCTCGTTGTCGCGGTAGTAGGGATCCGGCAGCAGCTTCACCGCCATCAGGTCGGTCTGCACCGTGCCCGGTACTGTCGCGGCGTGCCAGCGCGTGGCGTCGTGATGGTCCTTCGCGTGGGCGTCACCTTCCATCAGACGGAAACGCCAGCCGCCA
The DNA here is from genome assembly GCF_051954575.1 of Dyella sp. Taxonomy (GTDB): domain Bacteria; phylum Pseudomonadota; class Gammaproteobacteria; order Xanthomonadales; family Rhodanobacteraceae; genus Dyella_B. The sequence continues at coordinate 182,961 of NZ_JBQCHP010000028.1, forward strand.
TCCAGGTTCTGCGAAGTGGTCTGCGCCCACGCTGCCATCGGCAACAGCAGCAGCGAAAGCAGGGCGATTTTCGGAAGGCGCCGCGATGCGCGCGCGGCCAGAGGGATTCGTTCAAGCATGCTGCTCAGCCGTATCAATAAGAGTGATGGAATCCTGCGCTTGCGCAGGGGCGGTGACACGCCGCAATGCGTCCCTGGTTTAGATCGATCTATATCAAGGACGTTAGCAGTTGGCTAGGGGCTGTGCATGCGGCGTTGCAATAGTGTCCCCGCCGGGCCGCTTGTTGCCGTGGCCGTGCCTGCCGTCAACCGGCCGGTCTCCGTCTATATCCCTCCAACTTAAGGACGTCATTTGAGAAAAGTCCGATGGGGATGAGACGTACATCTCGCTACAATAGGTACTTAACGAGCAGCACATATCAGTGCGCGGCTCGTCGATAGACCGCAGGAACCAAGGAATGCGGTGGACAGGGGCTAGAGACGGACTCGGCACGGAGCAATTGGCAGCATGCGCAGTAAAAACAGGGGACTTGAGCGGCGTTCGCCAGGACGCCGCGCCACATCGACGTGGCGGACGTGGGCAACCTCTACGTTGATCGTCGCAGCTGCGGGGCAGGTGCCTGCAGTACACGCACAGAACGCGGCAGCCGAACAGGCCCAGCGCGACCAGGCACAACGCCAGGCACAGCAGCGCGAAGCCTTGCGCGCGGCGCCGGACGTGCGCCTGCAGACCGGCCAGCCGGTCGATTACCACGCCACCACGGTGCCGGCGGAAACGCCGTGCTTCCGCATCGACACGCTCGCGCTGGAAGGCGCGCACGTGCGCGAATTCGGCTTCGTGCAGAAATACCTGGATGCCTATCGCGGCCGATGCATGGGCCAGCAAGGCCTGCGCCTGCTGGCGCATCGCACCTCCGACCTGCTGCTGGCGCGCGGCTACATCACCAGCCGCGTGGTGATTCCGGAACAGAACCTCGCCAGCGGCAAACTGCGCGTGGTGCTGCTGGCCGGCACCGTAGGCGCCGTGCGCTTTGCGCCAGGCTCGGTCACGGCCGATTGGCGGAGCGCCTTGCCGATCCGTCCGGGCGACGTGCTCAACCTGCGCGCGATCGAACAAGGGTTGGAACAGCTCAAGCGCGTGCCCTCGCAGGAAGCAAAAATCGACATCGCACCCGGCGCGCAGCCGGGCAGCTCGGACCTGGTGCTCACCATCGCGCGCGGCAAGCCGTGGCGCCTGATCGCCAACCTCGACGACAGCGGCGCCTACAGCACCGGCAAGGAACAAGGCGGGCTGACGCTGGCGGTGGATCAGCCGCTGGGCGTCAACGACCTGCTCAGCATCGGCTACACGCGCAGCGTGGGTGACTACGACCACGTGAAAGGCACGCACGGCAACAACTTCAATTACAGCGTGCCGTGGGGCGACTGGACCTTCAGCCTGACCGCGTCGAGCTACGCCTACCGGCAATCGGTCTACGGCTCGCTGCAAACCTTTGCCTATACCGGCAGCTCGACCAACACCGCCTTCAGCGCCACGCGCCTGCTGCATCGCGACCAGCACAGCCGCACCTCGCTGCAGCTGACGGTAAGTACGCGCCGCGAGCACAGCTACATCGACAGCTTGGAAATCCAGACCCAGCGCCGCAAAGTGAGCGCCACCGAACTTGCGCTGATCCAGCGCCGCTACATCGGTGCGTCGCAGCTCGATCTGCGCCTGGCGTATCGCTGGGGCGTGCCGTGGCTGGGCGGGCAATGGCAGCCCAGCGAACATGGCGGCCCCACGAATCGCTACGGGCTCGCTACGTTCGATGCGAGCCTCAGCACGCCGTTCCGGCTGTTCAACACGCCGTGGTTGTGGCTTTCCGAATGGCATGCACAAGCCACCGGCGACCGCCTGTATGCAGAGGATTACCTCACGCTCGGCGGCCGCTACACCGTGCGCGGCTATGACGGCGACACGGTGCTGGCCGGCAACCACGGCGCTTACTGGCGCAACACGCTCAACTTGCCGCTGGGCGGCAGCGGTCTTTCGCTGTACGGCGGCGTGGACTGGGGCCATGTCGGCGGTGGCGTATCGAGCAGTTACGCAAGCCACAGCCTGAGCGGCGTGGTCACGGGTGTGCGCGGTTCGCGCTGGGGCCTGAGCTGGGATCTGTTCGCCGGCTGGCCGCTCGAGGCGCCACGCGGCTTCCCGACCCGACGACCCACTGCCGGCATGCAGTGGGTCTACATGTACTGAAAACAACTGAATCGCAGCTCGTATCACATGCCGGCACCGGCATGCAGGGATACATCGAGGATCGATGCTATGAAGGACACTGCTGTAAGTCGTACCGCAAACCACCAGGCGCTTGCCCCCTCCCCTACGTGCAGTAAGGGAGGGCTGAGGTGGGGTGACGTCCCCAACTCTGCGGCGAACGCACACGCCGGGGCAAGCGCGAGCAACCCCACCCTAACTCAGGGGAGGGCACAAAAAGCATGGCGTCATTCGCTGCGTCGCCAAGCACTCTGGGCTGCACTCACGCTTGCATTGGGCCTGCCCACGGCACACGCGCAAACCGTTCCCGACGGCGCCACCCACACCAACGTCATCGCCGCACCCAACGGCACGCCGGTGGTGAACATCGCCGCGCCCAACAACGCCGGCGTGTCGCACAACACCTATCAGCAGTTCAACGTCAGCAGCAACGGACTGGTCCTCAACAACAGCGGCGCGATCAGCAATACGCAGCTGGCCGGTTACATCACTGGCAATCCGAACCTGGGCGCGGGGCAATCGGCCAACGTGATCCTCAATGAAGTCACCTCCACGCAGCCGAGTGTGTTGAACGGCGCGATGGAAGTGGCCGGCCGCGCCGCGCAAGTGATCGTGGCCAATCCCAACGGCATCACCTGCGGCGGCTGCGGTTTCATCAACGCGCCGCGCGGTACGCTGGTGACCGGCGTGCCGATTCTCGATGCGAACGGTGGCTTGGCCGGCTTCAACGTCACGGGTGGCACCATCACCGTCAATTCACAAGGCCTGCTCAGCGGCAACACCGACCAGGTCGACCTGCTGGCGCGCGCGGTAGCGATCAACGCCGGCGTGTGGGCGCGCCAGCTCAACGTGGTCACCGGCAGCAATCGCATCGACTACGCCACGCTGGCCACGCAACCGCTCAGCGCTACCGGTGCAACGCCTGCGGTGGCGCTGGACGTATCGGCGCTTGGCGGCATGTATGCGAACGCGATTCGCCTGGTCGGTACCGAGGCCGGCCTGGGCGTGAACAGCCAGGGCCAGATCGCCGCGCAGAATGGCGACCTCACCATCACCAGCGCGGGGCAGGTCGTGCTGGGTGGCAAGACCACCGCCACCGGCAACCTCGGCATTAGCGCGACGCAAGCGCTCACCAATCAGGGCACGCTGGCGGCCGGCGGCGCGGTCACGCTTAGCGGCAGCGATCTTTCCAACAACGGCACGCTCTACAGCGGCAACGCGATGAGCCTTTCCGCCACCGGCCAACTCAGCAACAGCGGGCAGATCGAAGCGCAGAAAGGCAGCCTGACCATGCAGGCAAACGGCGCGTTCAACAACGCCGCCGCGAGCAGCCTGTACGCCGGCGGCGCCATAAACTTGAGCGCGGCTTCGTTCGCCAACGCCGGCACGATGGAAGCGGCACAAGGCGCGAACGTGCAGATCGCCGGCAACGCCAGCAACAGCGGCACGCTGCAAGCGGATGCCGGCAACTTCGTGTTCAATGCAGGCACCTTGAATAACACGGGCACGTTGAGCGCAAACGGCAGCGCCGCGCTCAGTGCCGCAAGCACTCTAACTAGCACCGGTACGCTGGTCGCCAATGGCAACGTATCGCTGAGCGCAGCGCAGTTCACCACTGCTGGCACAGTCCAGGCCGGTAGCGCGCTGACTGTTCAGGGCGGCACGCTCACCAACAGCGGCAAGCTCTACGCGCTCGGCGGCGCATGGATGGCAACGCTGAGCGGCGCGTTCGCCAATCAGGCCGGCGGCGATATCTACGGCAGCCAGAGCCTTGTGCTCAACGCGGCATCCTTGGCGAACACCGGCGGCATCGAAGCACAGCAGGCCAGCACGCTTGCGCTCGGCGGCGCCTTCGTCAACAGCGGCAAGCTGCAATCGGACCAAGCGGATATCACGCTAAGCGCAGCAAGCCTGTCGAACACCGGCACGCTCAGCGCGTATCACAATCTGCAAGCGCAACTGAGCGGCACGGCGCAGAACAGCGGCGTGCTGGTCAGCGGCGCGGCGATGAACATCGCAGCCGCAAGCCTCGACAACCAGGCCAGCGGGCAAATGCAGAGCGGCACGGATCTTTCGCTTGCCGCGGCCACGCAAAGCAACGAAGGCAGCATCAACGCCAAGGGCAACGCCACGCTGACTGGCGCGGATCTCAGCAATGCCGCCAACGCGCAGTGGATCGCGGGTGGCGCGCTTACGCTTAGCCAGACCGGCAGCGTAAGCAACGCAGGCGTGCTGCAGGCCGGCAGCGATCTCGCCCTGATGCGCGCAGCCTCGCTCACTAATGCAATGGGCGCCACGATGTATGCGGGCCAGGATTTCAATCTCGGCCTTGCCCAGACGCTGACCAACGCCGGCATGCTGTATGCGACCCGCACCGGCAGCTTCGCGGCCGGCAGCATGAACAACAGCGGCACCTTGCGTAGCGCAGGCACGCTTGCGCTTACCAGCAACGGCAGCGTGACCAGCAGCGGCGCGATCCAGGCGCAACAACACTTAAGCCTGCAAAGCGGTGGCGATTTCAGCAATAGCGGCCAGTTGTACGCCATCGACGGCGCGCTCACCGCACAGGTCGGCGGCGCTTTCGGTTCGCTGGGCGCCGGCGACATCTACAGCGGTCAGACCATTACCTTCAACGCCAACAGCTTCGCCAACGCCGGCACGCTGGAAGCCAAGCAAGCCATTGGCGTGACCGCGCAAGGCAGCGCAAGCAACAGCGGCACCGTACAGGCGGACAACGGCAACCTCGCCATCACCGGCAGCAGCATCACGAACCAAGGAAAGTTCAGCGCCACGGCTGATACGCAACTGAGCGCCACCGGCGCGCTGAGCAATAGCGGCACCGTGGTCACCGGCGGCACGCTGGCTCTCACCGCCGCCAGCCTGGTCAACAGCAAACAGATGCAAAGCGGCGGCAGCGCCACCGTGCAGGCGGCCAGCGTCACCAATAGTGGCACCTTGCAGGCGGGCGGTGCGCTCAGCTTCCTGCACAACGCTACGCTCGCCAACTGGTCCAGTGGCCAGATTCTCGCCGCGCAAAACCTGAGCGCCGATACCGCCTCGTTGCTCGACAACGCTGGCGTGATCCAGGCCGGCGGTCAGCTGGTCGTCAACGGCGCCGGCGCGCTCACCAACGAAGCCAACAGCACGCTCTACGGTGCGCAGCTCACCACGCTGCAGCTGGGCGGCGCCTTCACTAACGCCGGCACCACATACGGCGCGCAGGGCTTCAATCTCAGTGCCGCTAGTCTGGCCAACACCGGCAGCCTGCGCAGCGGCAGCTCGCTGAGCGTGACCACGCGAGGGGATGCAAGCAATGCCGGCACGGTTTACGCGCTGGGTAATGTGAATGGGAACATCAGCGGTGGGCTGGCGAACACCGGCGTGCTGGCCGCGCAAGGCAATACCACCATCAACGCCGCCAGCCTCAGCGGCAACGGCACGCTCGCGGCCAGCTTGCAGGGCGACGGTTCGCTCGGCAGCAGCGGCGATCTCATTGTCACCACCACCGGCACGCTGGCCGACCATGGCAAGGCGCTGGCGGCAGGCACGCTGAGCTTGACCGGCGGCAACGTCGATCTCTCCAACAGCCAAGTGCGCGCCAACACCATCGCGCTTACCGCCAATCAAGGCGGCGTAAGCAATGCGAACGGCGACCTGGCCGCGAATACCACCGTCACCATCACCACGCCCGGAAGCTTGATCAATACCGGCGGCAAGATCAGCGCCACTACGCTGGCGCTGCAAGCGGCAGCGTTGAATAACCAGTCCGGCTCGCTGGTGCAGACCGGCAGCAGCGATTTGAATCTGTCGTTCACCGGCGCCTTCATCAATGCCGGCGGCACGCTGGCGACGAATGCGCAAAATCTCTCCATCCGCGCCGCTTCCATCGATAACTCCAGCGGCGGCACGCTGCAGAGCGCAGGCAACGGCACGTTGACGCTGGTTTCCTCGGGCGATCTCGTCAACAACGGCGGCACCATCGCCGGCAATGGCGCGCTCTCGCTGCAGGCCAACGGTGCGTTGAACAACAGCAGCGGCACCCTCCAGTCCGCAGGCGCCTTGAACGCCACCGCCAACACGCTGGACAACAGCGGCGGCTTCATCAAGCTGACTGGCGCGCAAGCACTAAGCCTCACCACCACCGGTACGCTCACCAACGACGCGGGCGGGTTTATCGGCGGCAACGGCGCGGTCACGGTGAACACCGGCAGCTTGAGCAATGCCGGACAGATCTACGCCGGCACCAACCTGGGCGTGACGACGCAAGGCGCACTCGTCAACAATGGCGGTGCATTGCAGGCGCTGGCGTCCAGCAGCGTCACCAGCGGCGGCGCGCTCAGCAACCGCGCGGGACGCATCGAAGCGGGCAGCGGCAACAGCAACGCTACCTTGAGCGTGAACGCCGCCAGCCTGGACGGCACCAACGGCCGCATCGCCAACACCGCTCAGGGCGCCACGACGGTTTCCGTAGCGCAAACCCTGATCAACGAAGGCGGCACGCTCGGCGGCCAGGGCGTGCTCACGCTGTCGGCGTCCAACCTGGACAACAACAACGCCGGCAAAGTGGTAGCTGGCCAAGCGCTTACGCTGAACCTCGGTGGCATGAGCAACAACGGCGGCACCGTCTACGCCGGCAGCGACATCCATTGGAACAACGGCGGTGCCACGCTGCTGAACGCGAATGGTTCGCTGCAATCGGGCGGCAACCTCGCGTTTGCGCTGGCCGCGCTGGACAACAACGGCGGCTCGCTGGCCAGCAACGGCAACAGCAGCTTCAACCTGGGCAGCTTCACCGGCGTGGGCAAGGTAGCCGCCGGCCAGAACCTGTCGATCAGCGTCGGCGGCGATTACACCAACGCGGCCGGCAACCAGCTCAGCGCCAACAACGATCTTACGCTCAATGTCGGCGGCAACTTCAGCAACGCCAGCGGCGCCACGCTGCAGGCGCCGAACAACCTCACCGTTACCGCCGCCAACATCGACAATGCCGCCGGCGCCACCGTCAATAGCAACGCCACGACGCTCAGCACCGGCGGCACGCTGAGCAACGAAGGCAACCTCAATGGCGCCAGCGTCACGCTCAACGCCGGTGTGTTGAACAACGTCGCCAACATCATCGGCGGCACCGTCACCGCCACGGCCGGTTCGTTGACCAATGGTTCGGATCTTGGCTCTGCGACCGACAACAACGCGTATCAGAGCGCGATCATCGCCGGCAGCAATAACGTGGCGCTGTATGTGAGCGGCACGCTGCTCAATCGCGATGCGACCATTTTCACTACCGGCAATCTCACCCTGGCGGGCAACGCCAATGGCGGGCTGAGCGCATCCATCACCAATTTTTCCGGCGACATCGAAGCCGATGGCAGCCTGGTGCTGAACGCGCAGCAGTTCACCAACCAGCGCCGTGCGGTGAACACCGCGCCCTACACGCTAAGCAGCAGTGAGCAGGCCAGCAACAAGACGACATCTAGCAGCACGTTCGACTGGACGACCGACCCCAACGCCGTGACCTGGTGCAATGCCTACGGCCAGACCAGCTCCAATGGCCATCAGCTGCGTTGCGGTCCCATGGGCTACTACGGTGACTCCGGTCATGAGACGCTCACCGAACAGGTGACTGCGGTCAATCGTCTCGCCAGCGCCAGCGCGCAGAGCAAGTTGCTGGCGAGCGGGGACATCATCATCAATGGTTCGGTGCTGAACAACGCATCGACCATTGCAGCAGGCAACAACCTCATCATCAACGGCCAGAACGGCAATAACGGCGGTGGCGGCACGTCGTCCTACACGGTGCAGAACATTGCGTGGACACCCACGGCCTCGGTGACGAGCACCGACGTGCGCGCCGTGGACGGCGACTACCTTGGCTCGCGTTGGTATTCCAACCGCGAAGACAACGGCGCGCCCATTGTGTATTGGACGGGCACCTCGACCAGCACGATCGCGCTGGATCCTTCCGGCAACAATGGCTGGATCACCATCGCGCCAGGCCCGGGCCTCAGCGCGACGATGAGCGCGGGCAACGCGGTATCGATTACCGCGCAAACCATCAGCAACACGACGGTGGGCGGCAACGGCCAGCCGGTTCAGCAAGCCATCGGCCTGGGCGCCAATGGCTCAGGCCAGGCCATCAGCGGCGCGGTAGGCAGCGCGAGCAGCCATGCCGGCAACGTGAATGCGGCCGGTGTCGGTACCGCCCCCGGCCTGATCAATGGCACATCGCTTACCCTAGCCGATCCACACACGGTCAGCTCGGGCTCTACCGCTGCGGCCAACGCCAACCATGCGTCGCTGGCATCGCCACAAGTGGTTTCCACCCTGGTCGGCCCCAACGCCAGCATCAAACTGCCGCAAACCGGTTTGTATGCCATCAACACGCAGCCCGGCAGCGCCTTCCTGATCGAAACCAACCCGCAATTCACCAAGTACAGCAACTTCATCAGCAGCGACTACATG
>NZ_JBQCHP010000029.1:0-9482 GCF_051954575.1 Dyella sp.
GCTCAAACGATGGTGTGCCCGTGGCACGTGTTGCCACCTTGATGAGGCCTTATACATAGATGCAGCCGGCCTTCGGGGAATGAAAAAAGCGGTTGACGTAGGGGGCGAGTCCATACATAGGTTGGGGTGCAAACCCCAACGTCGTGATGCATGGACATGGCAATGTTGGGGTTTGCACCCCAACCTACGCGACGAATTGGAGCCTGGCCAGCTCGGCGTAAAGTCCGCCTTCGGCCAACAGGCTTTCGTGCGTGCCCTGCGCCACGATGCGCCCGCCATCCATCACCACGATGCGGTCCGCGCGCTGCACGGTGGCCAGGCGATGGGCGATCACCAGGGTGGTGCGGCCTTTCTCCAGTCGTTCCAGCGCCTGTTGGATGGCCGCTTCCGATTGCGCGTCGAGCGACGAGGTGGCTTCGTCCAGCAGCAACAGCGGCGCGTTGCGCAGGATCGCGCGCGCAATGGCGATGCGCTGGCGTTGGCCGCCGGACAGGCGCACGCCGCGTTCGCCCAGTTCCGCTTCGTACCCATCGGGCAGCATCTGGATGAAATCGTGCGCTTCGGCTGCGCGGGCGGCGGCGCGCACTTCTTCGTCGGTGGCGGTCTGCCGGCCGAAGCGGATGTTGTCGGCCGCGGTACCGCCGAAGATCACCGTCTCCTGCGGCACCAGCGCAATCGCGCCGCGCAGTTCGGGCAGCGTCATGGCGCGCAGGTCGATGCCATCGAAACGGATGCGCCCGCGTTGCGGGTCATAGAAGCGCAACAGCAAGGCGAACACCGTGCTCTTGCCGGCACCCGACGGCCCGACCAGTGCCACCGTTTCGCCGGGCCGGATGTCGAGATTGAAGCTGTGCAGCGCCGGCGCATCCGGACGGGTGGGGTAGTGGAATTCCACGTCCTCGAAACGCAGCGCGCCGCGCACCGGCCGCGGCAGGGTTTGCGGGTGAGGTGGGTTGGCGATGCTCGCTTCCTCACTGAACAGCTCGCCGATGCGCTCCATCGCGCCGGCCGCGCGCAGCACGTCGCCCCACACGTCCGAAAGGCCCATCATCGAACCGCCCGACAGCATCGCGTACACCACGAACTGCGCGAGCACGCCGGCATCCAGGTTACCGGCGAGTACGTCGCGCGCGCCCACCCACAGCACCAGTGTGATCGCGCCGAAGAACAGCACGATCACCGCAGCGGTGAGCCCAGTACGCATGCCGATGCGGCGACGCGCAGTGGCCAGGGCGCGTTCGATCGCCGTGCCATAGCGATCGCTCTCGATGTCTTCGCGCGCATACGCCTTCACCGCCGGCGCGGCATTGAGCGTTTCGTTGGCGACCGCCGCGGCATCGGCGAGACGATCCTGGCTGGCGCGCGAAAGTTTCTGCACGCGCCGGCCGAAAATCAGGATCGGCAACACCACGGCAGGAATCACCAGCGCGGTCAAACCGGCCAGGCGCGGACTGGTCCAAATCATCGCGACCGTCGCCCCCACCAGCATCACCGCGCTGCGCAAGGCCACCGAGATGCCCGAGCCGACCAACGCCTGCACCACTTCGGTGTCGGTGCCCAGACGGGAAATCAGTTCGCCCACGCGATTGCGTTCGAAAAAGCCGACGTCCAGGCGAATCACATGCGCATACAACCTGGCGCGCAACGCGGCCAGCGTGCGTTCGCCCAGCAACGTGATGCAGTAGTAGCGCGCGGCGGTGGCGAAGGCCATCACCAGGGCCACGGCGAACAGACCCAGAAAACTGGTGTTGATGGCAGTGATGCTGGAGTTGCGAAAACCGTGATCGATCATGTGCCGCACGGCCATCGGCAGCACCAGCGTGGCGCTGGAGGAAATGGCCAGAAATACCAGCCATCCCAACGCCAACGCGCGATGCGGCTTGATGAACGGCCATAGCAGCCGCAGGGAACCGATACGGCGACGTGGCTTGGGATCGTTCGCAGGAGTCGTGCTCATGAGGCCTCGCCACAGTCAGGATCGATCCGACATGGGGCTGGTGGCGAGCGATTCAATCATCGTCCTGGAGGCAGCCGAAACCCAACGTTGCCATGTGCAAAGGTTGCGCCCTTAGGAATCCAACAAAAACGCCTCGCTACGCCCACGGCTGATATCCACGATACGCGCCTTCACCTCCACCATCCGATCGGCAGGCACGCTCAGCTGCAAGGTGACGCCCTCGGCATCGAACGCCTCCTGCTCGAACGCGGCGCCAAGATCCTTCAGGCGCGCCTTCATCAGGGCAAGGTCGGCGAAGTCGCAGTGCACGCCCAGCCGCGCCATCGCCACGATCGGCGTGCGTTCGGCCAGCCGCAGGCACTCGGCGGCGGTGCCGCCATAGGCGCGCGCCAAGCCGCCGGCGCCGAGTTTGATGCCGCCGAACCAGCGCGTAACCACCACCACGACGCGGTCGATGCCCTGGCCTTCGATCGCCTGCAGGATGGGGCGGCCGGCGGTGCCGCCGGGTTCGCCGTCGTCGTTGAAGCGGTAATCCTGGCCGATGCGATAAGCCCAGCAGTTGTGCGTGGCAGAGGCATCGCTGACCTCCTGCACATACGCCAGTGCCTGCTGCGGCGTAGTCACCGGCGCGGCATGGGCGAGAAAGCGGCTTTTGCGAATGTCTTCGCTGTGCTGGTACGGGGCGGCCAGGGTGTGCAACATCGAGCTCATGCCGCAAGGGTAGGTGAATCGCCGCCGGCAGTCATATCACGTATACCCAGTTGCGTTACGCTGCCGGTTTTTGACGGGAAGGCGCGTGCATGTTGCTGCTGCTGTTTCTGCTTTGCGTGTTGGGTTATGCGGTCAGCCGCTTTCGCCGCGGGCGTGGCGGGTGGGTGTTTTATGGATTGGCGTTCGTGCTGTTCGTGGCCAGCGCCTGCGGACCGTTGCCGGCCTGGCTGCTGACCCATCTGGAAGCCCCGTATGCGACCCGGCCCAGCGTGAGCTGGACGCCGCGCAACGCGATCGTGATCCTGGGTGTGGGTACCTCGCGCGTCATCGCGACCGGACAGGTCAACCCCACCTTGTTCGCCGGCGTGCGGCTGGCGGAGGGCTACATCCTGTATCGCCAGTGCAAGCAAAGCGGCAACGACTGCAAGGTGATCGTCAGTGGCGGCGATCCGTTCCGCAACGGCGTCGCCGAAGCGGCGGCCTATGGCGAGGTGTTGCAGGGCATGGGGGTGGACCGCAGCGATATCCTGCTGGAAACACGCAGCATGAATACCTGGCAGAACGCGCAATTCGTGCAGCCGATGCTCAAGGCTTATGCGCCGCAGCGCGTGGTGCTGGTGACGTCGGCCGTCCATATGCGCCGGGCGCAAAAGTATTTCGAACACTTCGGTATCGATGCGCTGCCGGTGCGTGCGGATTACGCGGATGCGCGCCTGAGCTGGTTCCCGAACGGCTGGAACGTAGCGTTGACGGAAGCGGCGTTGCACGAATACGTGGGGGTGCTGACGTATCACATGTACAACGCGTTTGGGTGGAATGCGCCGCCCAGCAGGTATGGGGCGCCTTGAGCGTAGGCTTCAATAGCGACGCTAAATTTCAGCTTGCCATGATCCGTTCCCTCCCCTGCGAAGTAGGGGAGGGCTAGGGTGGGGTCAAGCAACCTCGCGATGAATTCCAACAGCGCCGCAAGCTCGCGCAACCCCACCCCCGACCCTCCCCTGCAAGCAGGGGAGGGAGAAAAGCAGCATCACGCAGCCTTCAACGACGCCATATCAATCACGAACCGATACCGCACATCGCTGGCCAGCATCCGTCCGTAAGCCTCGTTGATGTCCTGCATCTGGATCATCTCCACATCCGCGCCGATACCGTGCGCGGCGCAGAAATCCAGCATCTCCTGCGTTTCGCCGATACCGCCGATCAGCGAGCCGGCCAGCGATCGGCGGCCGAAGATCAGGCCACCGGCATGCACCGGCGGATTGACCGGCTCCACCAGGCCCACCAGCACGTGCACGCCATCCAGCTTCAACGTGGCGAGATACGGATTGAGGTCATGCTGGTGCGGCACCGTGTCCAGGATGAAATCGAAGTGGCCGGCGACGGCGGCCATCTGTTCCGGATCGGTGGAAAGCACCACGTGATCGGCGCCCAATCGGCGCGCTTCGGCTTCCTTGCCGGGCGAGCGCGTGAACAGCGTGACGTCGGCGCCCATCGCCTTGGCGAATTTCAGGCCCATATGGCCGAGGCCGCCAAGCCCGACGATCGCCACCTTGTGGCCTGCGCCGATGTTCCAGTGGCGCAGCGGCGACCAGGTGGTGATGCCAGCGCACAGCAGTGGTGCGGCGGCTTTCGGATCGAGGCCTTCGGGAATGCGCAGCACGAACTTGTCGGACACCACGATGCGCTCGGAATAACCGCCGAAGGTCATGCGGCCGTCGTGGCGATCGGTGCTGTTGTAGGTGAAGGTGGGCATTTCCTTGCAATACTGCTCCAGGCCTCGCGCGCAGGCGTCGCAGTGCTGGCAGGAGTCGACCATGCAGCCCACGCCCACCAGGTCGCCGGGCTTGAAGCCGGTGACTTGCGCACCGACCGCGGTAACGCGGCCGATGATTTCGTGGCCGGGCACCAGCGGATATTTGGCGCCGCCCCACTCGTTGCGGGCCGAGTGGATGTCGGAGTGGCAGACGCCGCAGTAGAGAATATCGATCATCACGTCGTCCGCGCGCGGATCGCGCCGTTCGAACTGGTGCGCAGCCAGGGGCGTGGTGGCGGATTGCGCGGCGTAGCCGCGAATGCTGAGGGCCATGCGGTTCTCCAATGGACGGGAGGGGAGGGGCGAGACCGCAAAGTATGCGCAGCGCAGCAAAATTCCCGGTAGCGCGATCCTGCTGGATGCTTGCACGATCCTGCAAAATGCCCGTGTGGGTACTCGCCTTGGCCTGTAGGAACAGGCAATCTTCGCTTGTTTTCGGCAGCCCACTCCCCCCGCATGAACAGCCAGCTCAAGCCGATCGAGATGCCCACCCGCCTCGAACAGGACCGCGAGGAATTGACAGCGCTGGTTGAACGATACGCTCAGGCCGAAGGCGTCACCGCCACGGCCTGGCCGGCGCTGTCGTTCTTTCGCGCCGATACGCCCAGCGACCGCAGCTGCGCCATGTACGAGCCCTGCCTGGGCCTGCTGCTTCAGGGCAACAAGCACATCCTGGTCGGGGAGGACCGCTTCGAGCAGGAATTCGGTCATTACCTGATCAACTCCATCGACGTGCCGGTAACCGCGCAGGTGGTGCGCGCTTCGCCGCAGGCGCCATGCCTGTGCGTCACCTTGCGCCTGGACCCGATGCGCATCGGCGAATGGCTGTCCGAGGTGGCATTGCCCAAACCCTCCGGCGCCACCGCGCGCGGCCTGGCCTTGAGCCCGGTCGGCACCGAAGTGCTCGACCCCTTGCTGCGCCTGGTGCGCCTGCTCGAGCATCCCGGCGACCTGCCGCTGCTGGCGCCGCTGATCGAACGCGAGCTGATCTATCGCCTGCTCACCGGCGAGCAGGGCGCACGCCTGGCGCAGATCGTCACCGCCGGCGGGCAGGGTCAGCAGATTGCGCGGGCGATCCAGTGGCTAAGGCAGCACTACAACAAGCCGCTGCGCATCGCCGAGCTCGCCAGCATGGTGAACATGAGCCCGTCGTCGCTGCATCACCATTTCCGCCAGATCACCGCGATGAGTCCGCTGCAGTACCAGAAGGTGCTGCGCCTGCATGAGGCGCGGCGCTTGCTGCTGACCGAAGGCTGCGATGTCGCGACCGCGGCGCATCGCGTCGGCTACGAAAGCCCCTCCCAATTCAGCCGCGAATACAGCCGCCAGCATGGCGCGCCGCCGCTGCGGGATGTGATGCGCCTGCGGGCGATGCCCAGTGCAGAGCTCGAAATACCCGCGTGACTCCAACGCGGAATGCACATGGCGACGTTGGGGTTTGCACCCCAACCTACGGCAGCGCGTGTAGGTTGGGGTGCAAACCCCAACATGGCCATATGCAATCAATGCGTGATATCGGGATCTTGCATCCTAACTACGCTTCCCGCACCACCATCAAGCGAATCTCGCTCATATCCTCGATCGCATAACGCACACCTTCGCGGCCGATACCGGACAATTTCACCCCGCCATACGGCATGTTGTCCACGCGGAAACTCGGCACATCGTTGACGATCACGCCGCCTTGCTCCAGCTCGTTCCACGCGCGCATGGCGTGATCGAGGCTGTCGGTGAAGATGCCGGCCTGCAGGCCGTAGTCGGAGTCGTTGACCATCGCAAATGCGTCGTCGATGCGTTCGAACGGCACCAGCAACGCAAACGGCCCGAACGCTTCCATGCGATTGACCTTGGCATCCTTCGGCACCTTCTCCATCAAGGTCGCTTCCAGCATGTTGCCCTTGCGCTTGCCACCGCACAGGATGGTGCCGCCGGCTTGCTGCGCTTCGTTGATCCAGCCTTCGAGGCGCTGCGCAGCCGCTTCATCGATCATCGGGCCGAGGAACACGTTCTTATCCTTCGGATCGCCCGCCTTGAGTTGCTGCACGGCTTTAACCAGGCGCTGCTTCAATTCGTCGTAAAGCGATACGTGAACATAGATGCGCTGCACGCTGATGCAGCTTTGTCCGGATTGATAGAACGCACCGAAGATCAGGCGCTCGATCACCCGATCCAGATGCGCATGCTGATCGGCATCCACGATGCATGCAGCATTGCCGCCCAGTTCCAGCGTGACTTTCTTGCGGCCCGCACGCGCCTTCAGATCCCAGCCGATCTGTCCGCCGGTAAAGGAAAGCAGCTTCAGGCGCTCGTCTTCGACCAGCGGCGTGGCGTGTTTACCGTCCAGCGGCAACACGGAGAACGCGCCCTTGGGCAGATCCGTTTCCGCCAAGACCTGGCCGATGATCAACGCGCCGATCGGCGTTTTCTCCGAAGGCTTCAGCACGAACGGACAACCCGCGGCGATCGCCGGCGCCACTTTGTGCGCCACCAGGTTCAGCGGAAAATTGAACGGCGTGATGAATGAAACGGGCCCCAGCGGCACGCGCTGCGTATAACCGCGATAGCCGCCCAGGCGCGAGGCGAGTTCGAGATTCAAGGTTTCGCCGTTCACGCGCACCGCTTCTTCCGCAGCGATGCGGAAGGTTTCGATCAGGCGCGTCACTTCGCCGGCGGCATCCTTGATCGGCTTGCCGGCTTCGATGCACAGCGCCATGGCGAGTTCTTCATGCCGTTCCTGGAAACGTTGCGCGCAATGCTGCAGCACCGCCTGCCGCGCCCAGGGCTTGAAGTTCTTCATGGGACCTGCGGCCTGCACAGCGGCGCGAATAGCCGCCTCGGTCGCCTGATCGTCCGGTATGGCCACGCGCGTGGCGATCTCGCCGCTGTATTTGTCGTACACCTCCATCAAGGTGGAGGAGGTACGCGGCTCGTTGGCGAGGTAGTAGGGATAGGTTTTGTCGAGCATGATCACTCCTTCACCGCTGCGCTTAGGCTGCGGATTTCTTCGTCGAGCACGCGGTGGTTGTCGGAATAGTCGATGGCCAGGTCGATCAGGTGCACGCCACCCTCATCGAACGCCTTTTCCAGTGTGGGTAGGAATTCATCTGCGCTGGCGGGGCGATGCCCGTGTGCACCATGCGCTTCGGCAAAACGTACGAAATCCGGATTGCCGAACTGCATGCCGTAATCGACGTAGCCCATCTCGGCCTGTTTCCAGCGGATCATGCCGTAGGCGTCGTCGCGCAGCAGCAGGATCACCAGATCGAGCCTCAGCCGCACCGCCGTTTCCAGCTCCTGCGCGTTCATCATGAAACCGCCGTCGCCGCAGATCGCCAGCACCTTGCGCTCGGGATACACCAGCTTCGCCGCCATCGCCGAAGGCAAGCCGGCGCCCATGGTGGCCAGCGCGTTGTCCAGCAGCACCGTGTTGGGCTGGCGCGCCTTGTAGTAGCGCGCGTACCACAGCTTGTACATGCCGTTGTCCAGGCACAGGATGCCGTCGTCCGGCATGACGCGGCGCGTGTCGGCCACGATGCGTACCGGATGCATCGGGAAGCGCGCCTCGTCGGCGTACTGGCCAAGCTGCGCATGGAATGCCTTGCGCACCTTGTTGAAGTAACGGAAATCCCAGTGCGCCTGTGCATCCAGCGCATCGGTCAGGCGTTCCACCGTGTGCGCGATATCGCCCACCACTTCGATCTGCGGGAAATACACGGTATCCACTTCCGCCGAGGAGAAATTGATGTGGATGACCGTGCGCCGCCCGCGCTGCATGAAGAACGGCGGCTTTTCCACCACGTCGTGGCCGACATTGATGATCACGTCGGCCGCGTCGATCGCGCGATGCACGAAATCGCCATCGGAAAGCGCGGCGTTGCCCAACCACAGATGATGCTCTTCATCCACCACGCCCTTGCCCATCTGGGTGGTGAAGAAGGGAATGCCGAGCTTGTCGATAAAGGCGCGCAGGGCCACCGCGGTGCGCTGGCGATTGGCCGCGGCGCCGATCATCAGGATCGGATGCTTCGCATTGCTGATCGCCTCGGCCGCTTGCACCAGGGCAGCATCGTCGGGCGAGGGGCGGCGGGCGTATTCGGTGGGCAGCAGGATGTAATCATCCACGCTGTCGCGCGCGATGTCTTCGGGCAGCTCCAGGTGCACCGCGCCGGGGCGCTCTTCCTCCGCGCGACGGAACGCTTCGCGGATGCGCGCGGGAATGGTCGCGGCCGACACGATCTGCCGCGTGTACTTGGTCAGCGGTTGCATCATGTCGACTACGTCGACCAGCTGGAACAGGCCCTGCTTGTGCGTGCGGATCGGCTTCTGGCCGGTGATCATCAACATGGGCATGGCACCAAGTTGGGCATAGGCCGCCGCGGTTACAAGGTTGGTGGCGCCCGGCCCCAGGGTGGACAGGGCTACGCCCGCTTCGCCGGTCAGCCGGCCCCAGGTCGCGGCCATGAAGCCGGCGGCCTGTTCGTGGCGCGTCACGATCAGCTTGATGGAAGACTCGCGCAATGCCTCGACCAGGTCGAGGTTTTCCTCGCCGGGTACGCCGAAGATGCTGCGCACGCCTTCGGCTTCCAACGCTTTAACGAACAGGGATGCCGCTTTCATGCATCGTCTCCAGGGGATAACGGATGCTATATGTACTCCAATGTTCGATTCGTGCGGTGATGCGTTTGAGTCGTGTGAAGAATGGATGCGTAGGTTGGGGTGCACACCCTGATATATCCCCACGTTTTTTCGTTTGGTGCACATGTGCCCGAAATGCCGTCATTCCCGCGAAAGCGGAGGCGCTTTTCAACAGCGAATGCTGGTCAATCGATCTTTGCTTTTACATCAGAGCAGATGGATTCCCGCTTTCGCGGGAATGACGGCCCAGTAATCTGGAAGATCATGTGCAAGGTGTATAGCTCGCTGATTTTATTGAAATCATCGAGCAAAAACGTGGGGATGCGTCAGGGTTCGCACCCCAACCTATGGACCTGCTGCAATCCC
>NZ_JBQCHP010000030.1:0-51261 GCF_051954575.1 Dyella sp.
TGCTGCTGCTTGCGGTGCTGTTCAACCATTACGTGCGCTTGCATGCCACCCGCAGCAAATAAGGGTATCGCCATGACCGGCAACGACGATTACATCCTGCAACTGGAAAACGTCAGCAAATTCTTCGGCACGGTGATTGCGCTCAAGGATGTCACGCTGCGCCTGCGCCGCGGCGAGGTGCACTGCCTGCTTGGCGACAATGGCGCCGGTAAATCCACGCTGATCAAAACGTTGGCTGGCGTGCATGCACCCAGCCGCGGACGCTATCTGGTGGAAGGCAAGGAGGTGCATTTCACCTCGCCGCGCGAGGCGCTCGATCACGGCATTGCCACCGTATACCAGGATCTCGCGCTAGTGCCCTTGATGAGCGTGGCGCGCAACTTCTTCGCCGGTCGCGAACCGGCGCGCAAGCTGTTCGGCCTGATTCCCGTGATGGATATCGCACATGCCGCGCGAGTGTCGGAAGAAAAGCTGGCGGAGATGGGCATCCAGATCCGCTCGCCGCATCAGGCGGTCGGCACCATGTCGGGCGGCGAACGGCAGTGCCTGGCGATCGCCCGCGCCATCCACTTCGGCGCCAAGGTGCTGATTCTGGATGAACCCACCGCCGCGCTCGGCATCAAGCAGAGCTGCAACGTGCTCAAGTTGATCCACACGGCGCGTGCGCGCGGCATCTCGGTGATCTTCATCACCCACAACGTGCATCACGCCTATCCGATCGGCGACAGCTTCACCCTGCTCAATCGCGGCCAATCCATGGGCACCTTCGCCAAGCACGACCTGGCCAAGGAAACACTGCTGGACATGATGGCCGGCGGCACGGAAATCCAAAGCCTGGTCGCCGAACTGGAAGGGCGCGCTGCGGCGTGAAAGAGCCACGAGCATGACGACCAACGAACGCACCTACGACCTTATCTGCCTCGGCCGCCTCGCCGCGGACCTCTACGCGCAGCAAGCTGGCGCGCGATTGGAAGACGCCACCAGCTTCGCCAAATATCTCGGCGGCTCATCCGCCAATGCCGCGTTCGGCGCCGCACGCCTTGGCCTGCGCACCGCCATGTTGAGCCGCGTGGGCGACGACCATATGGGCCGCTTCCTGCTCGAAACGCTCGCGCGCGAAGGCTGCGATGTCAGCCATGTAGGCATCGATCGCGAACGGCTTACCGCTCTGGTGCTGCTCGGCATCAAGGACCGCGACACCTTTCCACTGATCTTCTACCGCGAGAATTGCGCGGACATGGCGATCGACGAGGCCGACATCGATGAGGCCTTCATTGCATCCAGCCGGGCGCTGGCGATCACCGGCACGCATTTCTCCACGCCGCGCGTCCATGCGGCGAGCAGCAAGGCGCTGGCCTTCGCCAAGAAGCATGGCGTGCGCACCGTGCTCGATATCGATTATCGGCCGGTACTTTGGGGGCTTACCGGGCGCGGCGATGGCGAAACACGCTTCATCGCCAACGATGGGGTGACCGCGCACCTGCAAGCGATGCTGCCGCAGTTCGATTTGATCGTCGGCACGGAAGAGGAATTCCATATCGCCGGCGGCAGCGGCGATCTGCTCACCACGCTACGTGCCGTGCGCGCAGTGACCAAGGCCACGCTAGTGGTGAAGCGCGGCGCGCAGGGCTGCCATGTGCTCGAAGGCGCGATTCCTACCAGCATGCACGACATCGCCATGCATCGCGGCGCCCGCGTGGAGGTGCTCAATGTATTGGGCGCGGGCGACGCCTTCATGGCCGGCTTTCTCTACGGCTGGCTGCGCGACCGGAACATCGAACAAAGCTGCACCTACGCCAATGCTTGCGGTGCGATCGTGGTATCGCGTCATGGCTGCGCGCCGGCCATGCCCAGCCGTGCGGAACTGGATTATTTCCTCGCGCGTGTCGAGCAGTTGCAGCGTCCCGACCAGGACGAAGAACTGGCCCATCTGCATCGCGTCAGCGTGGCGCGGCCAGCGTGGGAAGATCTGCATATCTTCGCCTTTGACCATCGCAGCCAGTTCTACGAACTGGCCTGCGCATGCGGCGCGGAAGAAGCGCGGCTACCGCGCCTGAAGCGCCTGCTGGTCGATGCAGTGGCGAAGGTCGAGCGCGAGCTGGATCTTACCCATCGCGTGGGCGTGCTGATCGATCAGCGTTATGGCCAGGATGCGCTCAACGCCGCAACCGGGCGTGGCTGGTGGGTCGGCCGTCCGGTGGAAACGCCCGGTTCCAATCCCTTGGAATTCGAGTACGGTCGCTCGCTCGGCAGCCAGCTGGTGCAGTGGCCGCACGAGCACGTGGTGAAATGCCTGGTGCAGTTCGATCCGGATGGCGACGCCGAACTGCGCCTGGAGCAGGAAACGCAGCTGCGCACGCTGTATGACGCCGTCAAGCAAAGTGGCCACGAACTGTTGCTGGAGGTGATTCCCCCTGCTTCTACCAGCGGCACACAAGGCGAGCGCGTATTGCGCGCGATGAAGCGCATCTACAATCTCGGCATACGTCCCCAATGGTGGAAGCTGAAGCCGCTGCCCGCGAAGGACTGGACCGCCATCGATGCACTGCTGGCCGAGCGCGATCCGTATTGCCGTGGCGTGGTGCTGCTGGGCCTCAACGCACCGTTCGCCGAACTGGCCGAAGGCTTTGCCGCCGCCGCACAGAGCGCAAGTTGCCGAGGATTCGCTGTCGGTCGCAGTCTGTTCCTGGAACCTTCGCGCGCCTGGCTCAGCAACGAGATCGATGACGACACGCTGGTCGAGCGTGCATCGCAACAGTTCGCAAAGCTGATCGCGCTATGGCAGCAGTCGCGCCGCGGCAGCAAGACGACCGGAGTCGCCGCATGAGTACGCTGCGGCTCACCATGTCGCAGGCACTGGTGCGCTATCTCGCCGCGCAGAAGGTGCGCGACGAAGACAGCGGCGAGCTGTTGCCGATGTTCGGTGGCGTGTTCGCCATCTTCGGTCACGGCAACGTGGCCGGGGTGGGTGAAGCGCTTTACCAGCATCGCGAACAGCTACCCACCTATCGCGCGCACAACGAGCAGGCGATGGCGAATGCGGCGATCGCCTATGCGAAAGCACAGATGCGACGGCGTATGATGGCAGTGACCACCTCGATCGGCCCGGGCGCCACCAACTTGCTGACCTCGGCCGCATTGGCGCACGTCAATCGCTTGCCAGTGCTGCTTCTTCCGGGCGATATCTTTGTGTCGCGCGCACCCGATCCGGTGCTGCAGCAGATCGAGGATTTCAGCGATGGCACGGTCAGCGTCAACGATTGCTTCCGTCCGGTATCGCGTTATTTCGATCGCATCGTGAGGCCGGAACAGCTGTTCACCGCCCTGCCCCGCGCGATGCATGTGCTGACCGATGCTGCGCTATGCGGCCCCGTTACGCTTGCACTGCCGCAGGACGTGCAAGCCGAAGCCTGCGACTGGCCGGAGGACTTCTTCACCGAGCGCGTGCATAGCTTCCGTCGCTTGCCGCCTGCACCAGAAGACATCACTGCCGCAGCCGACGCGTTACGTCATGCGAAGCATCCCGTAGTGGTCGTGGGCGGCGGCGCACTGTATGCACAAGCAAGCGAGGCTGTACGCCACTTCGCCGAGACTCATGGCGTGCCGGTGGCGGAAACGCAGGCCGGCAAAGGCACGCTCGCCTGGCATCATCCGCTGCAACTGGGACCGGCAGGTGTATGTGGTTCGACTGCGGCCAACGATCTTCTGGCCGATGCCGATGTCGTGCTGGCCGTGGGCACGCGCCTGCAGGATTTCACCACCGGTTCCAACGCGCTTTACCGCCACGCACGCATCATCACGCTCAACGTCAACGGCTATGACGCGCTCAAAGGCGGTGGCGTACAGGTGCTGGCCGATGCGCGGCTCGGCCTCGGCGCCCTTTCGAAGGAACTCGGCGCCTGGCGCGCTAAGCAAGCATGGCGCGAGCGCGCCGAACAACTTGCCAAGCAATGGCGCGAACTCGTCGATAAGATCGCCTCGCGACGCGAACTGCCGGCAGGCACGCTGCCGTATGACGGCGAGATCATCGGCGCCGTCCAGCGCTCGCATGCCCATTCCACACGCGACGATATCGTCGTGTGCGCTGCCGGCACGCTACCGGCCGAATTGGAAAAGCTGTGGCGCACCGAAACGCCTGGCGGCTATCACATGGAGTACGGCTACTCCTGCATGGGTTACGAGATTGCCGGCGGCCTTGGCGTGAAGATGGCCAAACCCGAGCGCGAAGTGATCGTGATGCTGGGCGACGGCAGTTACCTGATGCTCAATGCGGAAATCGCCACCTCGGTGATGCTGGGCCAAAAGCTTATCGTGATCGTGCTGGACAACCGCGGCTTCGGCTGCATCAACCGTTTGCAACAAGCCTGCGGCGGCCCGCCGTTCAACAACATGCTCGACGATTGCCTGCATGGCTCCGATGACGCCCCAGCCATCGATTTCGCCGCACATGCTCGCGCCATGGGCGCGCAAGCCGAGCACGTGCGCAGCATTGCCGAGTTGGAACAGGCACTGACGCGTGCGCGTGCCTCCACGCGTACCTACCTGATCGCGATCGACACCGACCATCGTCGCACCACCGAAGCCGGCGGCTGCTGGTGGGAAGTAGCAGTACCCGAAATGTCCGAGCGTGAATCCGTGCAAGCCGCGCGACGCGACTATGAACAGGCCAAGGAAAGACAGCGGCTCTACCCGGTAACAGGCAAGCCCGATGAGCACTGATACGTTCAAGGTAAAGATCGGCATCAACCCGATCGGCTGGAGCAACGACGATCTCCCTGCGCTGGGTGGCGAAACGCCGCTGTCCACGGCACTCAGCGAAGGCCGCGACATCGGCTATCAGGGTTTCGAACTGGGCAACAAGTTTCCGCGCGAGCCCGCCGCATTGCGCGAACTGATGGCCGGCTACGGACTGGAAGTCGTTTCAGGCTGGTATTCCGGCTGGCTCGCCGAGCGTTCCGTGCAGGAAGAAATCGCCGCGGTCGAGCCGCATCTGCGCCTGCTCGCCGAGAACGGCTGCAAGGTGATGGTGTACGGTGAAGTGGCCGATTCGATCCAGGGCGAACGCTCCACGCCGCTCTACAAGCGCCCGCAGTTCCGCGATGAAGACACGTTCAAGCGCTACGGCGAGCGGCTTACTGCATTCGGCCAGCACCTGCTGAAGCATGGCGTGCGATTGGCGTATCACCATCACATGGGCGCCTACGTGGAAGCGCCGGAGGATATCGACCGCCTCATGGCCTGTACCGGCGACGAGGTCGGCCTGCTGTTCGACAGCGGCCACGCCTATTTCGGCGGTGGCGATCCGCTGGCCGTGCTCGACCGGCACATCCAGCGCGTGTGCCATGTGCATTGCAAGGACGTGCGGCCAACTATCGTGCAACACGCGCGCAATCGGCAATGGAGCTTTCTCGATGCGGTGTTGAACGGCGTATTCACCGTGCCCGGCGACGGCGGCATCGATTTCGCCGCCATCGTCGCCACCTTGCGTGCGCACGGCTATCGGGGCTGGCTGGTGGTGGAGGCCGAGCAGGATCCTGCGGTGGCGCCAAGTTACGCGTATGCCAGCAAGGGTTACCGCACGCTGCGTGCGTTGATCGATGCGCCGCTGCAGGAGGTCGCATGAGCCTGCTGGTCAAGGGACGTCCGCAAGGGCGCGACATCGTCAAGGTGACGCCCGAATCCGCCGGCTGGAAGCATGTCGGCTTTGAAGCTTTCCGCCTTTCACCAAAGGAAGACCTTCGCTTCGTCTTGCCTGCGGATCGCGAAGGCTGCCTGGTCGTGCTTACCGGCCGCGTGGATGTTCATGCACACGGCGAATCATTCGAATACCTCGGTGGCCGCGCCAGCGTGTTCGACGAACGTTCTCCGGATGCGGTCTACGCGCCGCCCGGCGCCTCCTTCGATATCACTGCGCACGATGCAGTGGAGCTGGCCCTGGCGACCGCCCCCGCCAAGGGGCAGCATCCCGTGCGGCTTATTCCAGGCGCCAGCATGAAACGCTCGGTGCGCGGCAAAAGCACCAACACGCGCTACGTCTGCGACATCCTGCCGGAAACCGAGCCGGCCGAATCGCTGCTGGTGGTGGAAGTGGTGACGCCGGCCGCACATTCGTCCAGCTATCCGCCTCACAAGCACGATAACAACAACCTGCCTTTGGAAAGTTCGAGGGATGAAACCTATTACCACCGCATCGATCCGCCGCAGGGTTTCGCTTTCCAGCGCGTGTATACCGACGCGCGCGACCTGGACGAATCCATGGCGGTGGGCGACCACGATGTGGTGATGGTGCCGCGCGGCTATCACCCGGTCGTGATGCCGCATGGTTACCGCGGTTATTACCTCAACGTCATGGCCGGCCCGCATCGCGCATGGCATTTCAAGAACGACCCGGCGCACGACTGGCTGATACCGCGCTGAGATTGCATCGAAGAGGAACACCCATGTCCGCTCAACCTTCCGAACACACCGCGCCGCACACCACCGGCCACTACATCAATGGCCAGCTCCATGACGGCAGCGGCAACACCCTGCCCTCTTACAACCCTGCGACTGGCGCCGTCATCGGCACAGTAGCGCTGGCCACGGCCGCGGACGTGGATGCTGCCGTGAAAGCGGCCGACGCCGCGTTCCATGCATGGTCGCAAACGCCACCGTTGAAGCGTGCGCGCGTGATGTTCCGCTTCAAGGAACTGATCGAGCGCGACATGGACAAGCTTGCCGCCACCATCACGCGCGAGCACGGCAAGGTGTTTGCCGACGCCAAGGGCGAGGTGGTGCGCGGACTGGAAGTGGTCGAGTACGCCTGTGGCATTCCGGAACTGCTGAAAGGCGAATACACCGAGCAGATAGCCAGCGACATCGACGCCTGGACCATGCGCCAGCCAGTAGGCGTGTGCGCCGGCATCACGCCGTTCAACTTCCCTGCGATGGTGCCGATGTGGATGTTCCCGATGGCCATCGCTTGCGGCAATACGTTCGTACTTAAACCCTCGGAACGCGACCCTTCCGCCTCGCTGATGCTCGCGCAATTGCTGCAGGAAGCCGGCCTGCCCGACGGTGTTTTCAACGTCGTGCAGGGCGACAAGACTGCCGTCGATGCGCTGCTGGATCATCCCAAAGTCCGCGCGGTGAGCTTTGTCGGCTCCACGCCGATCGCGCAGTACATCTACGCGCGCGGCACCGCGAACGGCAAGCGTGTGCAGGCGCTGGGCGGCGCCAAGAACCATATGGTCGTGATGCCCGATGCCGATATCGACAAAGCCGCGGACGCGTTGATCGGTGCCGGCTACGGCGCGGCCGGCGAACGCTGCATGGCCATTTCCGTCGCTGTCGCCGTCGGTGACGCCACGGCGGATGCGCTGGTGGCGAAGCTGACGCCGAAGGTGCGCGCGCTGCGCATCGGCGAAGGCATGGATGCACAAGTGGAGATGGGCCCGGTGATCACCGCGCAGCATCGCGACAAGATCACCGCGTATATCGAAGACGGCCTCTCGGCAGGCGCCACGCTGGTGGTCGATGGTCGCGGTCATCGCGTGGCCGGCTGCGAGCAAGGTTTCTTCCTTGGCGGCTCGCTGTTCGATCGCGTTACGCCGGACATACGCATCTACAAGGAAGAAATTTTCGGCCCGGTGCTGTGCGTGGTGCGTGTACCGGATTTCGCCAGCGCGCTCACCCTGGTCAACGAGCACGAATACGGCAACGGTACCGCGATCTTTACGCGCGACGGCCAGGTGGCGCGCGAATTCGCGCATCGCGTGCAGGTGGGCATGATCGGCATCAACGTACCGATTCCCGTGCCGATGGCGTTTCACAGCTTCGGCGGCTGGAAGAGGAGCCTGTTCGGCGATCACCACGCACACGGCCCCGAAGGCGTGCGCTTCTACACGCGGCAGAAAGCCGTGACGCAGCGCTGGCTGGCCAGCGAAGGCAGCCGCGGACCGGAGTTTGCGATGCCCACGCATTGAGCGTGCGTTTCCGACGCAAATGAAATTGTCTAACAACGGCCGGCTCGCGTAGCATCGTCCGCCATGCAACACGCTCGCCTGCCCCTGCTTTCCCATTTGCGCCGCCATCGCGGCCTGTGGGCGTTGGCCGTGGCGGTATTGCTGTTCAAGCTGCTGACGAGTTCCATCTGCCTGGCCGATCCACAGGCATCCTCAGCATCCATCTCGGGAAACGCAGCGCAAACGTCGATGGTCCACGCTTCCGTGCCGGATGACGCCAGCTGCCTGCTCGGTGAAGCGGGCGGATGCCACTGCAACTGCGCGCACAACATGCCGCTGCCGGCCGGCATGGTCTTGATGATGCCGAACCATGGCGTGTCGTTCACGCCTGCCGCCGCCTCTGAGGGTATTGCCCCGGAACCTACCGCCTCGCTGCTGCGGCCTCCAATCGCTGCCTGAAAACACCGACTCACCGTGGCGCAGCCTAATGCCGCGCCACGCTTCGTGTTCGTTTTCAGGAGATGATTTTTCATGGCTAGCTCAAGCCCGGCGCCGTGGGGTGCCGTCTGTTTGCTGTGCGCCTTATCGCTCGGCATGTTGTTTTCCTCAACGCTTCATGCGTCGACTCAGCCCGACACGTCCGCACCATGGCGTGAACCCATCCGTGCACTTTGGACGATCAATCCGGACGTGCAGGTCGCGCGCGC
The DNA here is from genome assembly GCF_051954575.1 of Dyella sp. Taxonomy (GTDB): domain Bacteria; phylum Pseudomonadota; class Gammaproteobacteria; order Xanthomonadales; family Rhodanobacteraceae; genus Dyella_B. The sequence goes on from NZ_JBQCHP010000030.1 coordinate 8,651, forward strand.
CGATCTCGATGCCGCATACGCCCGCGCGCGTGCCGCCGATCAACCGCTCTACAACCCCGCGCTGGCGCTCGAAGCGGAAAACGCCGATGTGGATCGGCGTACCGCACAGCTTAGCCTTACGCTGGACGTGTCGGGCAAGCGCCGCGCACGCGCTACGCAGGGCCAGGCAGAGTTACGCGTGGCGCAAGCAGCGTACGACCTGCAACGCCAGTTGACGGCGCAACAATGGCTCAAGGTGTGGTCCACCCTGTCCCTGGCGACGCGACAGCGTGAATTGGGACAACAGCGCCTCGCACTGATGCAGCGCTTCGATGACCTGGCTGCGCAGCGGCTGAAAGTAGGCGATATCAGCAGTCCCGAGCGCGATCTGGCAGGACTGGCGCTAGGCGAGGCGCAAATGCAGCAAGCCACGCTGGTGGGCAATGAAGCGGCGGTGCGTGCCGCATTGCTTGCGCTCGCCGACGACACGCACACCATCGCACCACCGCCATGGCCGCACAGCTTTCCGCCCAGTACAGCGAGCATGGCGCCGCGTGCCGTTGCCGATCTGCCGCAGGTGGTGCTGGCGCAAGCGCGCGAAGCGAGTGCGGATGCAGCCATTCGCGTGGCGCAACGCAACCGTCTTCCCGACCCCACGGTCAGCCTGACCGGTGGACGCGTTCGTGCCGGCCCGGTGACCGATCGCGTCATTGGTGTCAGCGTCAGCGTACCCTTGCCGGTGCTCAATAGCGGACGCGCCGACGTGGATGCCGCGCGCGCCGATGCGGACGCCGCCATCGCCAAGTTGCAAGGCGAACGCTTGCGCGCGCGGGCCGCTTTGCAGGAAGCGCAAGCGCGTTACGAAGCATTGCGTACCGCCGCGGCATCGTTCCAGAACAGCCGTGCCGCCGCCTTCCAGGAACGCACGGCCCTGCAGGAAAAACTCTGGCGCGCAGGCGAACTCGGCACCTCCGATTACCTGGTGCAACTCAAACAAAGCCTGGATACCGCGCTTTCCGGCCTCGAACTGGAAAACCAGGCCTGGCAGGCCTGGTTCGATTACCTCACCGCTGCCGGTCGTTTGAACGACTGGATCGATGGCCGCATGCAGGAGGCCGCACCATGAAGACATTATTTTTATCGCTAGGCCTGTTTGTCGTGACAGGCATGATCACCCTTGCCGATGCGCAGGAGGCGAACAATCCGCTGAAGCTCGATGCAGCGGCGATCAAGGACGCCGGCATCGTCACCGCACAAGCACAACTGCGCGCCTTTCCCGATGAACTGAAGGCACCGGGCGAGGTAAAGCTCGATGCCTACGCCACCGTGCTGGTGTCGCCGCGCATCGATTCGCAAGTGGTAGCACGCAAAGCCCGGTTGGGCGATCTGGTCAAGGCCGCCGAAGCACTCGTCACGCTTTCGAGTGTCGAAGTGGCCGAAACCGAAGGCACGCTGATCGTGGCCGAGCAGGATTGGCAGCGCATCGCCGCACTGGGACCGCAAGCGGTATCGGCGCGCCGCTACAACGAAACCAAGGTGCAGCGCGACCAGGCCCACGCCAAGCTGCTCGCCTATGGTTTGTCCAAGGAACAGATCCAGGCGGTGCTGCGCGGCGGTTCGGCCAAGGCCGATGGCAGTTATGCGTTGCTCTCGCCGATCGCCGGCCGCATCACCTCGGATGATTTCCTGGTGGGCGAGCGCGTGCAGCCTGGACGCACGCTCTTTACCATCGTCGACGAAAACGCGGTCTGGGTGGAAGCGCAATTACCGCCCGCGGATGCCGAGAAGGTTTCGCCGGGCGATACGGCGCGCATCCTCGCACAAGGCATCAGCTTGCCCGGCACCGTATTGCAGCGATCGCACCAGACCAACGAGCGTACGCGCACCGCGCTCGTGCGCATCAAGGTCGACAACGCGAGCGATGCGCTGCATCCGGGCGAACTGGTCGATGCGCGCATCGCCATCGCGGGCAGCAAGCAGGTGCTGGCCGTTCCCAGCGACGCGGTGGTGCTGTGGCAGAACCAGGCCACCGTGTTCGTCGACAAGGGACAAGGCCAGTTCGAACCCGCGCCAGTCGTCATCGGCGAGACGCGCCAGGGCTGGATCGAAATCAAGCAAGGACTCAAGGCCGGCGCTGCCTATGTGCGCGATGGCGCCTTCGCGCTCAAGGCGCGTCTGTTGCGCTCGCAGTTGGGAGAAGAATGATGCTTGGGCGCCTTGCCGAACTTTCGCTGCGTTACAAAGTATTGGTGCTAATCCTTTTTGCGGTGATCGGCGCCCTCGGCTACCAGGCCGTGCGCACGTTGCCCATCGACGCCTTCCCGGACGTCACGCCGGTGCAGGCGAACGTATATACCGAAGCGCCCGGCCTGGCCGCCGAGGATGTCGAACAACTGCTGACGACACCGGTGGAATCCGCACTCGCCGGCCTGCCCAAGGTGCAGGAAATCCGCTCGGTCAGCCTGTTCGGCTTGTCGTATGTCTCGGTGTACTTCGACGACGACATGGACATCTACTTCGCTCGCCAGCTGGTCAACGAGCGGCTTCAGCAAGTGGGCGACCGCTTGCCCGCCGGCTATGGCAAACCCGAGATGGGACCGAACACGTCGGGCCTTGGCCAAGTGTTCTGGTACACGGTGGAGCGTGCGGACGACGCGCTCGAGGACGCACCCAGCGACATGGACTTGCGCACCCTGCAGGATTGGACGATTCGCCTGATCCTGCGCACTGCACCGGGCGTGGACGATGTCACCTCCTGGGGTGGCCAGGAAAAGCAGTACCAGGTTCGCATCGATCCGATGAAGCTGATTGCGCACAACCTCGGCTTCAAGCAGGTGATCGAAGCGCTCCAGGCCAACAATGCGCAGGTCGGGGGCAACTTCGTGGACGTGGGGCGCGAGCAATATCTCGTGCGCGGCCTCGGCCTGGTCAAGGACACCAGGGACATCGGCCAGATCGTGCTCAAGAGCGAAAACGGCACGCCGGTCTACGTGCGCGATGTGGCAAGCATCACCGAGGCCGGCGCGCCACGCACCGGCGCGATCACCCGCGACGGCAAGGAAGTGGTGATGGGGCAGGCGCTCGCGCGCGTCGGCGAGAACGCCAAGCGCGTGGTCGATGCGGTGCAGGCCAAGCTGGCCACGGTGAAGCAGGCATTGCCGCCGGGCGTGGTGGTGAAGCCGGTTTACGAACGCACCGAACTGGTGAACAAGGCTGTGCAGACTGCTGTGCGCGCGCTCATCGAAGGTTCCGTGCTGGTCGCCATCGTGCTGTTTCTGTTCCTGGGCGAATTACGCAGTGCGGTGGTGGTCGTGATTGCATTGCCGCTGGCCATGCTCATTGCGTTCATCTGCATGGAGCAAGCCGGGCTGTCGGCCAACCTGATGTCGCTCGCGGGATTGGCGATCGGCATCGGCATGATGGTGGATGGCGCAGTGGTGATGGTCGAGAACGCCTTCCGCATCATGGCCGAACGAAAGGCGCAGGGCCTGCCCGTCGACAGAACGGCCGCCGTGCTCGCGGCGGCGCGCGAAGTGGCCAATCCGATCGCCTTCGCGATCCTGATCATCATCGTGGTGTTCCTGCCGTTGCTCAGCCTGCAAGGATTGGAAGGCAAGATGTTCAAGCCGATGGCCTTCAACATCAGCTTTGCCATGGCCGGATCGTTGCTGCTCGCGTTGACGCTTATTCCTGTCCTCGCCGCGCTGATGCTCAAGCCAAAGGAGGAAAAGGACACGCGGCTGGTGGCCTTCCTGAAGCGTCGCTACGACACCGTGTTGACGTGGTCGCTACGTCATCGCCGCACCGTACTCGCCATCGCCGGCGGCGCGCTGATCGGCAGCCTTGCGCTGTTTCCGCTCCTGGGCAAGGAATTCATGCCGAACCTGCGCGAGGGCGCGATCATGTGGCGCATTACTTCCATTCCTTCGGCGTCGCTCGATGAATCGATCGCCGTTTCCAGGCAGGTGGCCGATCGCGTCAGGGCCAAGTTTCCGGAAGTGGAGACCACCCTGGCGATGATCGGTCGCGCCGAAAAAGGCGAGACCGCCGACGTGAACTATATGGAGGTCTACACACCGCTCAAGCCGAAGGACCAATGGCGCAAAGGGCAGACGCTCGAAAGTATCGAGGCGGACATGCAGAAAGAACTGTCCGATGCGCTACCTACTGCGGTGGTGAGCTACACGCAGCCGATCCAGATGCGCATCGAAGAACTGATTTCCGGCGTGCGCGCCACGCTCGCGCTCAAGCTCTATGGCGACGATCTGGCCACGCTCGATCGTTTGAGTGGCCAGATCAAGAATGCGCTCGCCGGCGTACCGGGCGTGGCGGACCTCGCCCTGGAGGCCAACCTGGGCAAACCGCAGATCCGCATTCGCGTGGACCGCGACGCGCTCGCGCGGTACGGCCTCAATGCGGACGATGTATTGACGGTGGTCAAAAATGGCATCGGCGGCGAACCGGTCACCCCGCTGATGGAAGGCGTCAAGCGATTCGACATCGCCGTTCGCCTGGATGACAAGGACAGGGAGTCGCCGGCATCCATCCAGCGCATTCCCTTGCGTACGTCCACGGGCGCCATCGTGCAACTCTCCCAGGTGGCGGAGGTGAGCGAGGCCGAAGGTTATTCCTTCATCCGGCGCGAACAGCTGCAGCGATATGCCGTTATCCAGATGGATGTGCGTGGGCGCGATATCGATGGTTTTGTCCGCGATGCCAACGCAGCCATCAGCCAGGCAGTGAGGTTGCCGACGGGCTACTACATCGAGTGGGGCGGCGCATTCGAGAACCAGCAGCGTGCGTTGAAGCGCTTGTCGCTGATCGTGCCGGCCACGGTCTTCTTTATCTTCATCCTGCTCTACACCGCCTTCAACTCAATGAAATACGCCGGCCTGATCCTGGCCAATGTGCCGTTCGCCATCATCGGCGGCATCGTTGCGCTTGCCATCACCGGTCAGTATTTATCCGTCCCCTCGGCGATTGGCTTTATCGCGGTGTTCGGCGTCGCCATGCTCAACGGCATCGTGCTGGTGAGCTTCTTGAACGAACAGCGTGCAAAAGGATTGTCGGTTCGCGACGCCGTCGTGCGCGGTAGCATGTTGCGCCTGCGTCCCGTGTTGATGACCGCGAGCGTGGCGATTCTTGGCCTGGTGCCGATGCTGCTGTCCAGCGGCGTGGGTGCAGAAACGCAGCGCCCGCTGGCCACCGTAGTGGTGGGTGGCCTGGTCACGTCGACCTTGCTGACGCTGGTGCTGCTGCCGGTGTTGTACGACTGGATGGAGCAGCGGACGGCATCAGGCAAAAATACCGTGCGTTCGCGCCTGGCCTGAAAACCAGCATCGCGTCTGACGCGTAAGACGGAGCCGCACTCCTGCGGCTCCGCCTTCCCGCCTGTCAGTGCATCCGTGCACACCCCTTTTCAAGGCTTACTGCACGTTCAAATTGACGTCGTCCAGCACGAACGAGGTTTGCAGCGAAGTGTCTTCGGTGCCGGTGAACTTCAGCGTCACGGTCTGCCCGATATACGAGCTGAGGTTATAGCTGTGCACCTGGTAACCCGACGCCGCGTTGAGGTTGGAGAAGGTCGCCAGCGTCGTCAGCACCGTTCCGCTGCTGTTGACCAGTTGCACCTTCAGCGTGTCGTACGCGGTCGTCGTGGTGGTCTCTGCGGTGTCGACATGCAGATAGAACTGCAAGGTGGCGCTGGATTTTCCGGAAGGAATGCTCACCGTCTGCGACACCGTATCGGTATGGGTGCTGCCGTAGCCATCCATCCATGCGAACCACGAACCGTTGTGCGCAACTTCGCCAGAGCAGCTGCTGTTGCTGCAAAGCACGCCGGAGCTCATCGACCAGGGCGATGCCGTGCCGGTTTCAAAGCCGGGATTGCCGAGCAGTTGGGTCGAACCGCCGCCGCTGCTGACGGTGACCGATTTGCTGGTGCTGTTGGTGGCGCCGGTGTTGTCGGTTACCTTCAGTGTGACGGTGTAGGTACCCGCAGCTGTGTAGGTGTGGCTGGGGCTGGCGCTGGTCGACGTGCCGCCATCGCCGAAGGTCCACGCGTACGAGCTGATGGTGCCGCCGGTATCGGTGGAGGTGTTGGTGAAGTTCACCGTCAGGCCGTTCACGCTGTCGGTGAAATTGGCAACGGGGTTACCGCCGCCGCCCGACCCGCCACCGGCCAGGCTGCTGAACTGGTTGACGATCACGCTGCCCCAGCCGGTGGTGTAGTCCCAGCCGCTCGCCGCGGTTTCGCCGCTGTTGTTGCCCGAGGTGACGTCGTGGAACGCCGCAGCGTAATTGCTGGACGATTTCGCGACGCTGTAGAGCACCGGCGAGGCGAAGCCCAGGCTGGTGCCCTTGGCCTGCAGCACCAATCCCCACATGCCGGCAGCCAATGGCGCGGCGAGGCTGGTGCCGCCGATCTGCTGGTTGGCCTGGCCATCCACGTAGACCAGCGCGCCGCTCACGGGGCTCGCGTCGAAGGCGATATCGGGCACGCCGCGATGGCTCTGGTCGGTGATGCCCGCCACGCCCTGCTGCCAGCTCGGAATCGGTTCGAAGGTGCTGGGGCTGCCGCCGGTGGCGCCTTCGCTCGAGCTTAAGTTGTTCCACACCGTTTCGCTTGCCCACGTGGTAGTGCTGTTCGTGTAGAGCTCGGTGCCGCCCACGGCAGTGACGTATTGCGAACTGGCCGGCCAGCTCGGCGTGATGCCACCATTGCTGCATTCATCCGCGCCAGAATCGCCGGAGGAAACGAAGAAGGTCTGGCCTTGCGCGACGGCCTGCTTGAAGGTGCTGTCGTTCGAAGATGCCGCACCGCTGGATTGCGCCGAGGTCTCGCATTCGCCCAGCGACACGTCGATCGCCTTGAGCAGGTTGTCGGACACGACATCGTTGTAGATGGTCTGCAGGTCCGCATCGCTCAACGAATTGGCGTTGTAGAAGTAGTACTGCGACTGCCCCGTCATGGCGAGGATGTCCTGGCTGTCCAGATCCCATTCGCCATCGCCGCTGGTGCTGCTGCCTGCGTTGGGTCCCTTGATCGTCACCGTTACGCTCGGATAGGTCGCCTTGAGGTCGCTGACCACGTTGCTCAGGCTGCCCGACGACACTGAACCTACGATCGGCGAGGCGACGTTCGCCATGCTGCTGGCGCCGTAGATCGTGCGGAAATCGGAGGGCTGGTGGCCCACCGGCGTACCGGCCATCGGCTGCAGGTTGTTGCCATGGACCACGTTAGGGTTGAGCCGCTTGGCGAACACGTGCGAGATATGCACGTTCTGCATGCCGAGCACGGCGTTGACGGTTCCCTGCAGGCTGGCGGGAATTCGCACAGGGCTGTTGTTGGCGAAGGCATCCCGGCCTTCCTTGGTCTTCACATGCACGAAGCTCGTGCCGAATGCGGTCTGCGCCGTATCGGCGCGGCCATCGGCTTCCACCTGTGCGCGGTTGGGCGCGATCTTGACGTTGGTGAAGCCGGCCTTGCTCAGGTAATTGGCGACGGCTTGCGCCTGTTCGGCCGTGGGCGCGTACTGCGCATTGAATTGCTCGGAGGTGAGCGGCTTGAAGCCGGGCTTGGCAATGTAGCTGTCCAACTGCTGCTCGTTGCGCAGTTTCAGCGTGACGACCACATGCATCGGATGCGAAAACGCCAGCGGCCCTACGACCTGGTCACCCGTGCGCAAGGCAACGGCGGGATGAAGGTTGACCATGGCAGTGGAGCTGGCGGCCGCCATGTTGCCTGCATCCGGCAACGGTGCGGCGTGCACATACACCGCGTTGACCGCAACCAGACCCAATGCAATCAGCATGGCCTTGTGATGAAAACGACTAGACATTAGTTCACTCCCCAGGAATGTTGAGGACGAGCGAAGCCACTGAGGTCGCGCGTACCTCATGCCAGTGAAGTCGCGCTCGCACGCGACGCCATATCGAACAATGCTGCGTCTTAAGATTCCCCCGAGCACCGGCGTGCTGCTGCTCCCCCTGCTCCCGTTGCGGGCAGTGCCGATTGCAGCGCTCAGGTGATGCATCCCCACAAACACGTTGCATCGCCAAGGAATCATTCGTCGCCAATTCCCTGCCACGAATGCATTTGAAAGTATCGGGCGGAAAATTCAGCGTCAAGCAACGTGCATGGAACTGCGTCGCAGAAAAAATGCACACGCCAAATTCACCATACGCGATATGTTTTTCCTATCGCATGAATCTGCTCGCTTTGCGCCAAAGGTTTTTTGCGTAGCGTTGGAAATCCATGCCCATGCATGGCGGGCAGATTCGACCGCGCGTTCCTCATCCATTTGTTCACGCAAATTCTTCCGAACGCATCGGCTTGACCATAAACTGGAACAATTGCTGCGCAGAATTTCGCAAGCTTATTGAAAGCGTGGCGAGAAAAACCTGCACGCGACGTTCACGTTCGCACGATCCAAATCGCTGAAGGCGTCATCACGTCCGTGAAATGCACGATGACAAGCATGAATGCATGCCAACGGCGCAACCTTCAAGGATCGATGCGCACACCAAGCATGGCGAGTTGGCGCAAGCCATCCGGCGTCGGCAGCAAGGCGCGATTGCGCGGCGCGCGGCGCAACCAGCCCGTATCGAGCAGACCGCCGGTGATGGCGACGCCGAGCGCGCCACCCAGATGCAGGCGGCGCTCGGTCCAATCCAGGCAGCCGCGTCCGCGCAGCTGCACCAACTGCTGGGTCGATGCCATCTGCCAACCGGCATGTATCAACGCATCGGCAGCGTCCGGCAACAGCGACATGCCATCGCTGTCCGCACGCAGCCATCCTCGATGCAGCCATGCTTCACACAGCGCGACACCCAACTGCCCGGCAAGGTGGCGATAGCACGTGCGCGCACGGCACAACGTGAGATCGCGCGACGCCGGCCTGGGCACCGCACGCGTGGCATGCGGCAAGGCCATCGCTTCCAGCCATGCCGCCACGTCGTCATTGGCCAGGCGGTAATAGCGATGCCGACCCTGTTCGTGCAGGCCAAGCAGGCCGCCATCGAGCAGGCGCTTCAGATGCGCACTGGCGGTTGCCGCGCTTACCCCGGCGACCTCCGCCAGTTCGCCGGCCGGGCGCATGGTGCCGTCCATCAATGCCAACAGAATCGCCGCGCGTGCCGGCTCGGCCAGCATGGCGCCCAGTTCGGCCAGTTGATAACGGTTGAGCGGGCTCACGTCGTTCATGAAGGCAGTGTAGCCATCGCGCATCGTCAACGTTTCGCCGGCGCCCGAAGCGTGCGCTTGCCCGGCGGCGAGGCGCCGTTGGCGTAGTCCATCAACAGCGTGGCGAGGTGATCGTACAACGCACGCATCAGTGCGTTGCGGCGCAAATCCTCGTGCATCGCCACCCAGGTATCCATGTGCAACTCGAAGCTGTCCGCGAACAGGCGCAGCAGCGACGGGTCGCGATCGCCGATGCCACATTGGCAGATGGCGATGCCATAACCCGCGCGCAGCGCCGCCAACGCGGCAAGGTCGTTGTCGGTGCGCAAGGCGAAATGCTCGCGCGCATAAGGCACGCCGGCCGGACGCAGGCTGCGGATGTATGCCGTTTCCCGGTCGAAGCCGATCAGTGCGTGCCCGGCGAGCTCGGCCATCGTACCGGGACGTCCATGCGCTTTAACGTAACGCCGGTGCGCATACATGCCGAGCGCGATCCTGCCGACCTGTCGCGCAACCAGCGCATCCTGGGTAGGACGGCCCATGCGGATGGCGATGTCGGCGTCGCGACGCAGCAGGTTTTCCGCCTGGTTGGAAAGGGACAGCTCCATCACCACGCCCGGGTGCCGCTCGCGGAAGGCGGCAAGCATCGGCGGCAGCACTTCCACGCCCACCACCTCGCTGGCGGCGATGCGCACCACGCCGGCGATCGCGTCGTCGCGAGTGGTCGCGGCTCGCCGCAGCGCCGCCGAAGCGGACGCCATCGCTTGCGCATGCGGCAGCAAGGCATGCGCCAGGTCGGTGGGCGATACGCCTTGCGGCGAGCGGGCGAACAGCGAGACGCCCAGGGTGTCCTCCAGCTCGCGAATATGCCGCCCCAGGCTCGGCTGCGTCATACCGAGCAGGCGAGCGGCGGCAGACAGGCTGCCTTCACGCATCACCGCGAGAAACGAACGGTACAACTCCCAACCGGGTTCTTGGATGGTCATGCATATTTGTATAACAGCTCTACGCTATTAGGCAATTTTCTTTTGGGCTGGGCGCGACCAGACTTCCGTTCAACCCCCACGGAGACCGAAGTCATGCGCACATCTCGAACGGCATTGGTGATCGGTGCCAACGGCGGCATCGGCCGCGAAACCTGCCTGGCATTGCAGAAACACGGTTGGCAGGTGCGCGCCCTGGTGCGGCATCTGCCGGCTGAGCAAGACGGCATCGCCTGGATTCAGGGCGACGCGATGCAGCTTGCCGACGTGCTCGCCGCCGCAAACGGCGTGAACGTGATCGTGCACGCGGTCAATCCACCGGGCTATCGCCAGTGGGACACGCTGGTGCTGCCGATGCTGGAAAACACGATCGAGGCGGCCAAGGCGGCGCATGCGCGCATCGTGCTGCCCGGCACGATCTACAACTTCGGTCCCGATGCATTCCCGCTGTTGCGCGAGGATGCGCCGCAACATCCGCAAACGCGCAAGGGTGAGATTCGCGCGCAGATGGAGCGCCGCCTGGCGCAGGCCACGCATGCCGGCGTGCGCACGCTGATCGTGCGTTGCGGTGATTTCATTGGGCCGCGCGCCGGCAACAACTGGTTCGGACAGGGATTGGTGCAACCGGGCAAGCCGGTCACGACGCTGCGCTACCCTGCCGATTACGCGCATCATCACGCATGGGCCTATCTGCCCGATGTGGCGGAAACGATCGCCCGCCTGCTCGAACGCGAGCGTGCCCTGGCCGACTTCGACGTGTATCACTTCGGTGGTTATTGGCTGGATGGTCATGCGATGGCCGATGCCGTCCGGCGTGCGGCCGACAACCCGCACATCGTATTAAAGCGCTTTCCCTGGTGGTTGACGGCGTTGGCGGCACCGTTCATGGAAACGCTGCGGGAACTGCGCAAGATGCGTTATCTGTGGCGGGAATCGATCCGGCTGGACGATGCCAAGTTGGTGGCGTTTTTGGGTGAGCGGCCTTATACGCCGATAGACAAGGCGTTACACGCGACATTGGTGGGGCTTGGTTGTGTGTAATCCCCAACGCTCTCTCACTGTTTGGCATGGCGACGTTGGGGTTTTCACCCCAACCTACGAGCGTTACGTTCCTCTTGGTTTTGCGCGATGCGTCGGTGTGGCGGTCCACGGATCGTCCGGCCAGGGATGCTTGGGATAGCGCCCCTTCAACTCCTTCTTCACTTCCGGATAGGTGCGTTCCCAGAAACCATGCAGATCCTGCGTGACCTGGATCGGACGTCCCGCGGGCGACAGCAGATGCAGCGTCACCGGCACGCGGCCGCCGGCCACGCGCGGCGTGTCGGCCAGGCCGAACAGTTCCTGCAGCTTTACGGCAAGCACCGGTGGCTCGCCGGGCTTGTATTCGAGACGGCGCGTCTGTCCGCTGGGCACGGTCAAGCTGTCGGGCGCCTGCACATCCAGTTGCTTGCGCTGCTCGTAGTCGAACAATGCGGCCAGTGCCTGGGAAAGCTCGTCTTCCGACAAGGCATCGAGCTTGCGCTTGGTCTGCAGGTACGGGCCGAGCCAGTCTTCGAGCGTAGCCAGCAGATGTGCATCGGAAACATCAGGCAAGCCCAGTTCCGGCATCCATTCGCGCAGCGATTGCATGCGCAGGCGCAGTCGGCGCGCCGATTCGCTCCATGGCAAGGCATCCAATCCGCGTTGACGGACCGCGGCAAGCAACGCCGGCACGGCGTCTTCCGGCTGCACGGGAACGCTGCGCCGTTCGAGCACGATCGCGCCGAAGCGGCGTTCCTCGAACGCTTCCACCGCCGCGCGCTCTTCATTCCAGCGCACGGTGCGCACGCGCTGGAATTGGCCGGGATAGTCTTCTTCCAGCACGCGCGGGTCGAGCGGCGCCGCGGCCAATATCAAGCTATCGCGCGCTTCGTGACGAAGATCGAGCGCGACCAGCCACGGTTCGCCCAGCAATGCCGTCTGTTCGTGCAGACGCGCGCCGCGGCCGTTGGCCAAGGTGTAGCGTGCTGGATTGCTGTCGTCCTGACGCGCGATGCGATCGGGAAACGCATGCAGCAACAAATCGCCGACCGCGTGACTATGCGGCACGCCGCTGGCGGCGCTGCGTATGCCCAGGCGTTGACGCCAGCCTTTGCTGGCCTGCTCGACCGCAGCCAGTGCGCCCGCATCCGCGCCATGGCTCAAACCGGTTGCGCTGCGTCGATCGCGCCACGCGTGCAACGCTGTCACCCGTGCCCGGAAATCATCGCTGCGCGCCTGCTCGCCGCGCAGCGGAGAACGCGCTTCCATCAGTGCAAGCAGATCCGCCACCAATGCATGCAATGTTTCGGGTGCGCGCAAGGCCGCCGCGCCAAGTCGCGGGGTCGCACCAAGTTCCAGCATTCGGCGTCCCAAAGCAGTGATGCGGCCTTGCGCATCGAGCGCACCTAGCCGCACGAGCAATTCGCGCGCCTGCGCCAGTGCACCAGCGGGCGGTGGATCGAGCCAGGATAGTTCCGCGCTGCCCCAGGCGGCCAGTTCCAGCGCCAGCCCCGATAGTTCCGCCTGCATGATTTCCGCCGTGCGCGACGCATCCAGGCGGCGGCTTTGCGGCCACAGGCGGTAAGCCGTGCCTTCGGCGACACGCCCTGCGCGTCCCGCGCGCTGATCGGCAGAGGCTTGCGAAATGGTCACGGTTTCCAGCCGCGTAAAGCCGGAGTTCGGATCGAAGCACGGTTCGCGTGCCAGCCCGGTGTCGATCACCGCGCGGATGCCAGGCAACGTCACGCTGGATTCGGCGACATTGGTAGCCAGCACGATGCGGCGCATGCCCGCTTCCGCCGGCGCCAGCGCGAGCTGCTGTTCAGTCAGCGAGAGCTCCCCGTGCAACGCCATCACTTCCAGGTCGTCCCGCTGCAGCGCCTGCATCATGCCTTGCACGCGGGCGATTTCGCGGCGACCCGGGAGAAACGCAAGCACGTCGCCCTGGTTTTCTTCCAGTGCTTGCCGAGCGATGCGCACCAGATGCTGTTCCGTGCTTTCCTGCGTACGCGCAGGCGGATATTCGATGCGCACCGGAAAGCTGCGGCCGGGGCTGCTGATGCGTGGTGCATCCAGCCATTGCGCGATGCGTTCGCCATCGAGCGTGGCCGACATCACCACGATGCGCAGATCCGGCCGCAAGGTGTTTTGCACATCCAGCGCCAAGGCCGCGCCGAGATCACCCGCCAGGTGTCGTTCGTGGAATTCGTCGAACAGGATCGCGCCGATGCCGGTGAGTTCGGGGTCGTTTTGGATCAGCCGCGTAAGGATGCCTTCGGTCACCACTTCGATATGCGTGGCCGCGCTGACGCGCGCTTCGAAGCGAATGCGATAACCCACCGTCTGCCCGACTTGTTCTCCAAGTTGCTGCGCCATGAATTGCGCCGCCGCGCGCGCAGCGATGCGGCGCGGCTCGAGCATGATGATCTTCTTGCCTTCGAGCCAGTCCTCGTTGCGCAACGCGAGCGGAACTTGCGTGGTCTTGCCGGCACCGGGCGGCGCTTCCAGCACCAGGCGCGGCTGTGCGGCCAGCGTGGCACGGATATCGGGCAGCAGTGGCGTGATCGGAAACTGCAAAATGCTCAAACTTGCGCGGCTGACGGAAAATCGTTGCGATAGACGTAGGTTGGGGTGCGAACCCCAACGCACCTACGCTCATGCATGGCGATGTTGGGGTTTGCACCCCAACCTACGGCAGTATTATCGACGCAGCGGGTATTCCACCGGCGGACCCTTCTCGCCATGCAGCGGCGCCAGCGACTGGAACTTCTCCTGGTATTCGTCGGTGATCTGCTTGGCTTCCTCGCTGTTGGTGATCACACGCGGAGTGATCAGCACGATCAGTTCCGAGCGGGCTTTATTTTTATCGGTCGAACCAAACAGCTTGCCCAGGACAGGGATGCGGCTCAGCCCCGGCACGCCTCTGTTGGTGTCGCTATCAGTCTGCTGAATCAGGCCGCCAAGCAGCACGGTCTGACCGTTCTGCACACCCAGCTGGGTAGCGATCTGACGCTGCGAAATCGTGTAATTGCCTTGGCTGTTGGGATTGCCGTTCAACGAACTGACTTGCTGGTCGATGTTGAGATAGACCAGGCCACCCGGATTCACGCGTGGCTGTACGTCGAGGATCACGCCGGTAGGTATGTATTGCACCTGGCCCACCGTCGTGCCGGTTCCGGTTCCCAGGCCGGTGTAATAGGTCTGGTTCACCGGCACCTGGTCACCCACCTGGATGTGCGCGACCTGATTGTTGAGCACGACCAGCGAAGGCGCTGACAGCGTCTTGGTGTTGCCACTGGTTTCCAGCGCATTGAGCGCGACCTGGAATTTTCCGCCCGGGCTCAGGAAGGAATAGAAGAAGGGCTGCCCGCTGTACGTGTTGCTCGCATTGCTGCCAGGGCCAATGCCACCGCCCAGGCCAATCCAGCGGTGCGCACCGGGATAGCCTGGCGTAAATCCACCATTACTGTTTGCCTGTCCACCAGCCAGCCCCTGCAGATACCACTGCACACCGAACTGGAAGTCGCCCGTCAACGCCACTTCGAACACGCGTGTCTCGATCTGCACCTGCAGCGGCGGCACGTCAAGGTTCTTGATGACGCCGAGAATCTCCTGCCATTGCGCCGGACGCGCGCGCACCAGCAACTGGTTGTTGCCGCTCACCGAACCGATGCGGATGCTGCCGTCCTTGGAGCTGTAACCCTGATCCTGGGCCTGGCTGTTGGCCAGGCCGCCATTCATGCCGACGCCGTTGACGGCCGTGCCGCCACCGATGCCACCGATGCCTCCGATGCCTCCGGTAGAGGACGAGCCCAAGCCACCGCCGTAGGAGCTGCCGCCCGTACCACCCAAACCGCCACCGGACAGCCCATTGGATAGTCCGCTGCCGGTGGTGGAATTGCCAAAGCCGCCGGCGGTACTACCCATGCCGCTGCTGTTGCCGCTGCCGTTGTTGCCCACACCCAGCGTCGACGCACCACCTGCGCCTGGTGCCACTGCTCCACCACGATCGGACGAACCGCCACTGTTGTCGGTATAGATCTGCGCCAGATAGTGCGCCAGGTCCGCCGCGCCGATGTTGCGCACGTCATACACATACAACTGGGGCTCGTTGCCGCCGCCCAGGTCGATCTTGGCGATCCAGTTGCCGATCTCGTTGAGATAGCTCGGCTGGGTGCTGATCACCACCAGCGCGTTGGTGCGCTTGATCGGGATGAAGCGGAACATGCCGGCCAGCGGCGTGTCGCCCTTTGCGCCGAACATCGCGTCGAGCTGCGGCATCAGGTCTTCCACCGTCGCGTGCTGCAGGTTGAACACGCCCACCGACATGCCGCGCAGCCAGTCCACGTCGAAGGTGCGGATGGTACGGCTGTAGTTGTCGATTTCATCCGGCGTGCCGGACACCACGATCACGTTGCGCGCGTTGTCGACCAGCAAAATCGAATCGGGGCGAGCGAACGGCTTGAGCAGTTTCTGCATCTGGTCCGCGGCGATGTAATGCAGCGGGAACAGGCGAGCCTGCATGCCTCCGCTCGGCGCCGCCGCGCCGAGGCTGGGCGCGACGTTGCCTGCCACGGCGTCCTTCTCCGGCATCACCACATAGCGGCCGTCGGTTTTCACCAGCGCGTTGTGCGTCCACGACAGCAGCGTTTCCAGGATCGGCATGGCCTGGCTGCTGTCGACCGGCTCGGAGGTGGAGAAGGAGATATTGCCCTGCACGCCCGGCACGATGGTGTAGTTCTCGTGCAAGAGATCGCCCAGGATCGCCTTTACCACCGCCTGCACCGGCTGGTTTTCGAAGTTGAAGGTGACCGCGCCGGCGCCCGAGGCGGGACGGTGCGGCCTGGCCGGTCCGGTCGGCCGCACGAACTCGCCGGTGCCGGGCGTGATGCTGGCCACGGCCGGCGCCGCCTGCCCGTTGTTGAGGTTGGTGTTCAGCGGCTGCGGCTGCGGCGCGGGCTTTTCGGTGCCGGCGACGGCTTCGCGTTCCAGCTGATGGTTGTCGGGGACCAGCGGCTTGTTGGCCGCGCAGCCGCTCAGGAAGACCGCCAACGCGATCGCGCCGATGCGCAGGCCGATGCGTGGGGTGGATTGCAGGCGCGTGTGTGACATGTATCAGTGTTCTCCCTGATTCCCTGTTTGCTGCTGCTGGGAACGCTGCTTAAGAATGGCAGCTCGTAGTTTTTGCAAGCGCTCCGCTTGCGCATCGTTGGGCCGAACCGGCGGCGGCGGTGCCGGCCGCATGAGTACGCCATTCTGGGCAGGCTCGGGACGACCCGGCTCCGCACCGTCTTCCGGCTGTGGCTGGTTCATCGGTATGGCGCCCTGCGGTGACGACGCGTTCGGCACCGGCTGCTTCTGGTCTATCGGAGCACCGGCCGGCAGCTTCAGTTCCGTGCGTCCGCTGGGTGAGGCGAAGATCGCTGAGCGCGGCAGTACCTGGACCAGCTTCCAGGTGCTGTCGGGCAAGGTGGACCCTTCGCGCACGCTCACCTGCTTGTCTTCGTCGCCGCCCTTGCTGTTGGTGGGGCCGAGCAGGGCCATATGCAGGCCGGGCGTGAGAATGATGCCGGTGAGCTGGAGATCACCCAGGCTCACGCCTTCGCTGCCGCCGCTTTGCGTGACGATCGGCTTGCGGTCGGCGCTGAACAGCGGGTGTTCCCAGGTTTGCGCGTAGCTTTGCAGCGGCGGCGGCGTGGGCAGGTTGACCGCGTGCACGGCCGGCAGGGGCGGCACCGGGCGCGGCGGGTCCCAGCTCACGCCGCGTCCCGCGCCGAACATCAGCGCAAGCAGCGCCACGCCGAACACGGCCACGGCGGCACCCACAGCGGGGGTTAGACGGCGCTGGGCGGCGGCGTTCATTCGTCGTCCCCTCCCGGCGCCTGCGTGTTAGGTTCCTGCCCATTGGCGGGTGCGGCCTGCTTGCCGGAGGCACGCACGTAACCGGCCAGCGTGAATTGCACTTCCAGCGGCGCCACATTCTTCTGTGTGTTCACCAGCGGATTGCGGTACACACTGAAATCCTGCACGAACAGATACGGCTTGCCTTTTTCAAGCGTGTACAACAGGCCCATCAACGGCTGCATGTCGCAATGCAGGCTGATGCTGACCACCACCTTCTGATACGGATCGCTCGACGAAGTGCCCGGGTTGTTCACCGGCATCTTCTGGCTGACTTCGCAACTGCCTTCCTGCGCGTGCGCGGCGGCATCGTCCACCACGCGCTGCATCAAGGACGCGGAGGCCGCATTGGGATCGGTCTCGGTCAGGAAGGTGCTGCTGTCGGTCTGCGCGTGGCCGAGTTCTTCGATGCGCTTGAGCAGTTGCGGCTTCTGCGCGATGGCAGCGGCATAGCGGCTTTGCGTATCGCGCAGATCGTCCATCTGGCTGTCGATGTCGCGCAGCGGCGCCACGAACCACCAATGCAGCAACAGGAAATACGTCAGCACCAGCACCAGCAGCAACAGGCCGATCGCGGCCATGCGGCTTTCGGTGGGTTTCATCGGCCTCATTTTCATTTGGCCGCTCCCGCGCTGCTGCTGGCGGCTGGCTTGCTGGCGGTAGGCGTGCGCAACTGCGCATCCATGTAGAAGCGTTCCTTGTTGGTCGCCGGATCGCGCTGGATCACGCCCTGGAAATTCGCGCCGGTGAGCAGCTTGCTGCTTTGTAGCACGTCGATTAGCGAGGCGGCCTTCGCGCTCTGGCCCTGGATACCCACGCGCCCGCCGCTGCTTTCCACCGTGAAGCGTTCCAGCCAGGTGTCATCCGGGATGCGCGCGGTAAGGTCCTGCAGCACGTCGACGATCGCTACCGAATCGGTCTTGCGCTTGGCCAGGAAGCCGGCCGCGCCAGTGCTGTCTTCCAGTTGCTTGCGTAGTTGCGCGATTTTCTGCGCATCGGCGCGCATGTCGTCGACCTGCGTCTGCATTGCAGCCAATGCTTCCTGGCGGTTGTGCAGGTATTGCCCCAGGCACAGCACCAGCAACAGCACGGCGGCCACTGCCAGCGCGAGATTGAGCCGGCGCCGCGGATCGCGATGCACGCGTGCCATTTCCGGCGGCAGCAGGTTCACGCCAAGCCGCGCATCGCCTTCGCACAGGTCCACCGCATCGATCGCAATGCCGGCGCTGCGCAGATGATCGAGCTTGGCGTCCACCGCTGCGCGCGGCGCGACGACGAGTTCGGCGGCGATGCGGCCATCTGGCGCCGGACCTGATACTTCGCGCAGGTCGTAGTACACCTGATCGAGGCGGAACGGCGTTTGCCGATCCATTTCGAAGGCGCCGATCTGGCGCAAATTATCGCGTGCCGCTTCCGGCAGCAGCAGGCGGCGGCGCAGCACGGCTTCCTGCGGCAGGCACAGGGCGAGGCGCAGATCCTGGCGATCCACATCGGCCACGGCCGCGTTCAACAGCGCCTGCTGTTCGGGCGCATCGAGCGCATCGCTCCAGGGCACCGACGCCTGCGACTGGCCGCTGCGCCTGACCGACCACTGACCGTCCTGGTGATGCAGCAGGCACCACACATTGCCGCCGCTGAAGAACGCCTGCCAGCGCGCCGGAAACAGCGCGCACAACTCTCCCCACCACCAGGCGAAGAAACCGGGCAAGGGCGAACCGCGCCATGCGCGGCGTGCACGCTCCAGTTGCGGTCGCAATGTCTGTGTTGCGGCGTTCACTCCCCGTCTCCCTCCTGCCAGCGCAGCACCGCAAAAGCCTGCGCGCCGGGCCGATATCCTTGCAAGCGTACCGTGGCGCGCAGGATTGCGCGCGTGCCGTCGGCCAGCACGGCCTCGGACCGAATGCTATGCGTGATGCCGTTGTTGGCGACCAACCCCGTGGTGGCGGCGGCACCGACCGCCGCCGGACGCGCGGCGATGATGGCAGCGGCACGTTGCAAATCCATGCCAGGGATGGAGGCTAACGCAAGCAGCGGTGCGGTGTTCTGGTCCGGACTGGCCCGACCCGACCAGATCGTGACGTACGGCGCCACTTTCTCGTACAGCTCCGGCGTCATGCCCAGCACCATCTGCAATTCCTCCACGCTGGCGAACGGCCCGTTGCGCGGACCGTAATCGCGACCCGCGGCGGTATAGGCAGCGTTGCGCTGCGATATCTGTTGTTGCGAGATCGGAAAACTGCGCCAATCGACGATCGCCTGGGTGATCTGGCTGGCATGCACGGGGTCGGCGCCGGCATTGCGCAGCAAATTGGTCAGCACGTCGGGCGTGGCGGCGTTGAGATCCACCTTGCCGCTTTCCGCGGTGGCGGACACGCCGACCTTGGCGCGATCGAACTCGATCGGATAGATGCGTCCATCGGCGATCCAGCGGTCGTTGATGTTGGGCGCCTGCAGTGAGTAGATCGCGCGCATCACGCCGGCCTCGGCCGCGTAGTGCGCACGCGCCTGCTGGAACTGATAATTCGCCTGCAAGCCTTCGGTGTGCGCAAGTATTGCGTAGCCGCCAAGCAGGATGGCGAGCAGGGTGCAGGCCCACATCACCAGCAGGAGGGCGACGCCGCGTTGATGGTGCGGAACGGGAATCGGAAACCGGGAATCGGGAATGGTGAAAAGCCGAACGCGGTGGTCGCTCGTACCGGCAAGCGCCACGCTGCGGCACTGACGATTCCCGATTCCCGATTGACGATTCGCGCCGATCACGGCCCCACCCCTGGCCCGCGCAAGCCACGCAACAAATTACCCGGCCCTTGCAGCGCCGCGGCATTCACGCGCAGCGGTACGCTCAGCATCGGCCACGGACGATCCTTGGCGAGCGCCAGCTTGATCACCACCAGGTTGGGCATGGTCGCGGCGGTGTTCCAATCGTTCTGCCAGTCCATCGGCTGGCCTTGCTGGTTCACGCCGCGGTAGCTGAAGCTGCCGTCGATCACGCCGTCGAGCAGCACCTGCGGCTCGCCCAGCGGCTTGGGCTTGTCGCCATTGGGCGGCAGCACGGCCAGGCTCGCCACCAGTTGCTTGCCGTGTTCACCCTTGACCAGTTTCACCTCGATCAGCTGCGGACCCATGCGCCCGAGATAACCGGGCAATGGCGCGACGAAGCGCATCGAATCGGCCGTACCGACGAAGAAGATGCCGTTGCCGTTCGCATCCATGCCCATCGACTGCGCCATCGCCTGCGCCAGTTCGCGCCGCAGGAATTGCTGCGCGGAACGCACTTCATCCAATTGCTCGATCTTGATCGTGCCCGCCTGCACGGTATGCGTGGCCGAACGCACGCCGGAGTACACGCCCAGCAACAGCAAGGCGAGCAGCGCCATGGCGCCTAGCACTTCGAACAGGGTGAAGCCTTGTTGCTGGCGGGACGCAGCGATGCGTGAAGCGTGCGAGGTTTCCGCCCGCTGCGGGAAACCTGCTGCAAGGCATGCAACGATGTGCTGGCCGCGCATCACGGCGCACTGCTCCCGATCCGCAACGTGCTGAAACGCGCCGTATGCTCGAACGGCGCGGTACCCCAGATCACCTCCAGATTGAGCTTATACATATGGAACGCATACGGCGTGCCGGCCGGCGAGGTGTTCGGCACGTCCCACGGCGTAACCTGCATGCGCCAGCGGAAACGATTGTCGAAACTGCCTTGCGTCGCGCCGGGCTGGATCTGCTCCAGCACGAAACTGGAATCGAGCTTGGAGCGTGCCCACAACGCGGCTTGCGTGTAATCGGAGGACTTTTGCGAAAGACGGATCGAACCGCCTGCCACTTCCATCAACGCGGCGAAGGCGATCGCCAGCAGCATGACGGCGGCGATCACCTCCAGCAGGCTGAAGCCGCGTGCGTGGCTAGGGGTCTGCTGGGCTTTGATGGTCGAGGCGAAAATCTGACTACGCGAGGACAGATGTTCGGCGCCTCGCCGGTCCATAGTGGTTCTATGGCCCGGCGAGGTGATGGACATATGGACCGCGTAGGCGGATTTGCAGCCCGGCCATCCAAAGTCCAGCAGTCCCCTCGTCGACACGTTCACGAGTGCTTGGCCGTGTCGAAGATGGTGATGGCGCCGGTGAGCCACGATACGTTGACATGCCATTCACGCTGGCCGCTGCGTAGCGTGATGCGTCCGCCGGTGGAGCTGCCATCGGGGAAGAAACGAATGCGTGCGATCTCGCCGCGGGTTTGATCGCTGGCGGCGCTGGTGACGGAAAGCTGCAGGCCCTTGGGCAATTTCATGTCGCGCTTGTCCGCGCCGCGATACAGCTCGCCGCGCGTATCCACCTCGAACACGCTCTGCTGGCCCTTCACGATCGCCTGCGTGCGCGTGGTGCGCAACGATGCCGCAAGCTCGCCGGCGGCGGCATTGATGCGTGCACTGGCCAGGCCATGCGCCACCGAGATCGATACCGCCGTCGCCGCGATGCCGATCAGGATGATGACGGCGAGCATTTCCAGCAAGGTGAAACCGTGCTGGCGTGAACCGTGAAACGCCAACCGTGGAGCACCGCCATGCAGCGCTCCCGATGGACGATTGGCGATTGACGATTCACACCGCTTCATTACTGCCAGTTTCCAACATCCGCGTCATACCCCTCGCCACCCGGCCGGCCATCGCGACCGTAAAACACCAGGTCGTAATTGCCATGCTGGCCAGGGTACGTGTAGCCAAAATCATGGCCCCAGGGGTCCTTGAGCTGCGAAGGCTTTACATAAGGCCCCTGCCAATTGGTGGCGTTGGAAGGCTTGTTGACCAGGTCGGGCAACTGCCCGGGCGGAGAGCCGTTGTCCAGCGCATACGAATCGATCGCCTGGCTCAGGGTGGTGAGCTGGGCTTTGCCGGCGCCGTACTTGCCCTTGTCTACGCTGCTGCCGACCTGGCGCACCACGATGGCGCCGACGATGCCGATCAGCACGATCACCGCCAGCATTTCCAGCAGGGTGAAACCGGCGCTGCGGCGGGAATGGCGCAGTTGCCGGGTTCGCGGGTATCTGTACTGCATAGGTTGGTTTCTCCGTTTCGAGGCGTGCAATAGAAAACGATGAGTTTGGGACAACGCCGGTCACTGGATGTTGCTGGTAAGGCTGAGCAGCGGCAGCAGGATCGCCGCCATGATGATGGCCACGAAGAACGTCATCACAATGGTAAGCGTGGGTACCAGCGCGGCCAGCAGGCGATCGATGGCGCGCCGGCTTTCCATTTCGAACGTATCGGCGACCTTGAGCAGCATGGTGTCGAGCTGCCCGGCCTCTTCGCCCACCTGCACCATCTGGATGGCCAGGCGCGGAAAACGCTGCGATTGCCCCAGCGCGAGGCTCAGGCCATTGCCGCCCTTGACCATGTCGGTGGCCTGCAGCAGCGATTCGTCCAGCGCGCGATTGGAGGTGACCATGCGCGCAATGCTCAATGCCGACAGCAGCGGCACGCCGTTCTTCACCAGCGTGCCGAGCGTGCGCGCAAGACGCGCGGTTTCCACTTTCAATACGAGCGGGCCGACCACGCGCATCTTCAGCAGACGCTCGTGCCAGGCCAGGCGCTGTGCCGGATCGCGCATGCGCGAGCGCCATACGAAGATGCCGCCGACGATGATCGCCACGATCAGCCACCACCAATCCTGCAAGGTGGTGCCGAGCGCCAGCACCGCGCGGGTGATGAGCGGAATCGGTACCTGCATGTCCTGGAAGATCGGCACGAACTGCGGCACCACATAGGTGAGCAGCAACAGCAGCGAACCGAACACGCCGACCATCAGGAACGCCGGATAAATCAGCGCGTTGATGATGCTGCCGCGCAGCTCCTGCGTGCGCTCGAGGTAATCGGCCAGCCGCCGCAGCGTGTCTTCGAGCGAACCGCCGACTTCACCCGCGCGCACCAGCGCGATGTAGAGCTTGGGAAACACGCCATGCTCTTCATCCATCGCCTGCGACAAGGGCGTGCCCCCGCGCACGCGATCGCGCACGCGTTCGATCAGTTTCTTGGCATGCTCGCCTTCGGGCAGGTCCATCAGGATACCGAGCGCGCGATCCAGCGGCTGCCCCGCGCCCAGCAGCGTGGCGAGCTGATGCGTGAACTGCGCCAGCTGGTCACCACTGAACGGGCCGCGCTTGAGAAACCCCGCAAAACCGCCGCCGCTACCGGCGGCATCGGCCGGCTTGGCTTCCAGCGGCGTGTGGCCTTGATCCTGCAGGCGCACGATCACTTCATCGAGGCTGGCGGCCTCCATTTCGCCTTGCACGATTTCGCCGGAGGCGCTGACGGCGCGGTAGCGGAATTGACTCATGGTTCAAGCTCCTCCCCCTGCTTGCAGGGGGAGGTCGGGAGGGGGGTGCGCGAGCTGGCCGCACGGCACGAATTCATCGCAAGAGTGTGGCCTTCACCCCACCCCAACCCTCCCCTATTGCCCGTAGGGGAGGGAGCAAGTCGTAACAGTTCGGGGCGCTTAGCCCTCCTGCGTGACACGCAACACCTCCTCGATGGTGGTGATGCCCGCCACCGCCTTGGCGATCCCGTCCTCATACATGGTGCGCATGCCTTCGGCGCGCGCCTGGCGCTCGATCACGCTGGCGTCGGCACGCTGCATCACCAGGCGGCGCAGTGCGTCGCTCATCACCAGGAATTCCATGATTGCGCGACGCCCACGATAGCCGGTGGGATTGGCCGTGCTGGTGCCGGGCTTCCACAAGCGGATCGGGCGCTCGTTGGTGTATTTCTCCAGCTCGAATTCCTTCACCACTTCCGGTGGCGCTTCATACGCAATGGCGGTTTCCGGATCGAGCCGGCGTACCAGGCGCTGCGCGAGGATGCCGTTGACGGTGGAACCGAGCAGGTAGTCTTCCACGCCCATGTCGAGCAGGCGCGTCACACCGCCGGAGGCGCTGTTGGTATGCAGCGTGGACAACACCAGGTGACCGGTGAGCGCAGACTGGATCGCGATGCGGCAGGTTTCCAGGTCGCGCATTTCGCCGATCATGATCACGTCCGGATCCTGGCGCATGATCGAGCGCAGCGCGTTGGCGAAATCCAGCCCGATCTGCGGCTTCACCTGGATCTGGTTGATGCCCTCGAGCTGGTACTCCACCGGGTCTTCGACGGTGATGATCTTTACGCCCGGCGTATTGATCTTCGACAGCGCCGTATACAGCGTGGTGGTTTTACCCGAACCGGTCGGGCCGGTGACGAGCAGGATGCCATGCGGACGTTCCAGCACATCGATGAACCGCTGCTGGAAGCTGTCGGTGAAACCCAGCGAGGCGAAATCGAACACCACCGTTTCGCGATCGAGAATACGCATCACCACCGATTCGCCGAAGCTGGTCGGTACGGTGGAAACACGCAGGTCCAATTCCTTGCCCTGCACGCGCAACTGGATGCGACCGTCCTGCGGCAGGCGGCGCTCGGCAATGTTGAGCTTGGCCATGATCTTCACGCGGCTGATCACCGCCGCGGTAGAGCTGGACGGCGGCGCTTCCACTTCGTGCAGCACGCCGTCGATGCGGTAGCGTACTTTCAGGCGATTTTCGAACGGCTCGATGTGCACATCGGAGGCGCGCTGTTCCACCGCGCGCTGCAGGATCAAGTTCACCAGGCGGATCACTGGCGCTTCGGAGGCCAGGTCGCGCAGGTGCTCCACGTCTTCTTCTTCGGCGCCGCTGCCGTCGAGGTTTTCCACGATGGTGCCCATCGCGGAACGGCCCTGGCCGTAGTAGCGCTCGATCAGGTCGTCGATTTCCGAGCGCAGGCCGATGCACATCGCCACCGGCTTGCCCGATGCCAGCTGCAGCGCATGCAAGGGATAGGGGTCGGCCGGATCGGCCACGACCAGGGCGATGCCGTCTTCACCCACACGCACCGGCACCACGTGCTGCTGCTTGAGAAAGCGCACGGATACATCCAGATCGGCCGGCGGCATGTCCGGCGCGTCGCGCGCGGCCAGCAGCGGTGCGTGCAGGCGTTCGGCCCAGGCCTCGGCCAGATCGCGCTCGGACACCAGGCCCAGCCTGGCCAACAGTGCCGTGAGCGTGCCTTCCGGCGCCTCTTCGTGCAGGCGCTTGGCGCGTGCCAGATCGTTGTCCTTCAGGCGTCCACGTGCAACAAGCAGCGCGCATACCGCCGCCTCGTGGTCTTCCGTGGCTTGCATCGTCCCTATGGACGCCGGCTTCAAGGCTGCCGACATGGTTCCACCCCGTTGGTCATACTGCTTTCGGATAGTCCCGCCCGCCCGGCGTCCCTACGCGTCGAAGAGGCGAATCCCATTGGTAACACATCCACGAAGCGGCTGGCGAGCCTCGCATCGTAGCGGCTATCGCGTAGTGATCACCTGTTCACGCGAAAGCGTAACGCGCATGCAGCATGGATCGGGCCGGATGCGAATGAGACAATCGACCTTTTGATAAGGTTCGCTTTGCCATGCAGCTTGTCGACATCGGGGCCAATCTCACCCACGAATCGTTTCGGCACGACTTCGATGCCGTGCTGGAACGCGCCTGGGCGCACGGGGTGGTTCAAATGATCGTCACGGGCGCGTCACATAGCGGTAGCGATCACGCCCTGGAGCTGGCCCGCGCCCATCCCGGCAAACTGTTCGCCACGGCAGGGGTGCATCCGCATCACGCGGTCGATTACAACGATTTAACCGACACGCATCTGCGCGTACTGGCAAACCATGCGCAAGTGCGCGCGGTGGGCGAAACAGGACTGGACTACAACCGCAATTACTCGCCGCGAGAGGTGCAGTTGCAGGTGTTCGAGCGCCAGCTGCAAATTGCCGCGGATGTGGGCAAGCCGTTGTTCCTGCATCAGCGCGATGCGCATCACGATTTTCTCGCCTTGCTCAAGCGCTATCGGGACAAGGTGCCGGCGGCGGTCGTGCATTGCTTCACCGACACGCGCGAGGCGCTGCACGACTACTTGGCACTGGATTGCCACATCGGCATCACCGGCTGGATCTGCGACGAGCGGCGCGGCACGCATCTGCGTGAGTTCGTGCGCGAGATTCCCGCCGACCGCCTGCTGATCGAGACCGACGCGCCCTACCTCCTGCCGCGCAGCGTGCGGCCGCAACCCAGCCATCGGCGCAACGAACCGATGTACCTGAAGCACATCTGCGAGGAGATTGCGCGCGACCGTGGTGAGTCGGCGGACGTGACGGCGGCGAACAGCACGGCGGCAGCGCAGGCGTTTTTTGGTTTGTAGGCCGTGCATACGTTGGAGTTTGCACTCCAACCTACCGTAACACGCGTGTCTCGCCGGGCAGCAGGCCATCCAGGGCGTAATCGCCGATGCGCACGCGGATCAGGCGCAACGTCGGAAATCCCACCGCCGCGGTCATGCGGCGCACCTGGCGATTGCGTCCTTCGCGCAGCGTGATCGACAACCAGCTGGTAGGAATGCTCTTGCGAAAACGCACCGGCGGATCGCGCGGCCACAGCCACGCCGGTTCCTGCGCATGCTCGGCGATGGCAGGCAAGGTCGGGCCGTCATTCAAGCTTACGCCGCGGCTCAATGCCTGCACGGCCTCGTCAGTGATCGCACCGTCCATCTGCACCAAGTAGGTTTTCGGCTGCTTGTGCTTCGGATCGGTCAGGCGGTGCGCCAACGCGCCATCGTCGGTGAGCAACAGCAGGCCTTCGCTGTCGTGATCCAGGCGGCCGGCGGGATAGACATCTTTCTGCCGCACGTAGTCGGCCAGCGTGGGACGCCCGTCGCTGCTGGTGAACTGGCACAGCACACCGAAGGGCTTGTTCAGCGCAAGAAGCATGGTGCCTGCGTAGGTTGGTGTGCAAACCCCAACACTCCGATGGATATGTGCATGGCGATGTTGGGGTTTGCACCCCAACCTACACGCGAGACCCGGCTTACGGGCTCAATCAATGACGGACGGTCGAGGTCGGCGCCGGCATCGCGGGCGCCTTGTTGACGCCGGTTTTTACGAACCGCAGCGTCATGCGATCGGATTCGCCGATGGCCAGGTATTTGTCGCGGTCCTTGTCGCCCAGCGTCAAGGTCGGCGGCAGCGTCCACACGCCCTTGGGATAGTTCTTGGTGTCCTTGGGATTAGCGTTGATCTCGCTCTGGCCATCGAGCTTGAAGCCGGCATCGGTGGCAAGCTTGATCACGTAATCGGTGGGCAAGTAACCGCTGTTCTTGGCCGCATCCAGGCTGGTGCCCGGCGCCGCGCGATGATCGACCACGCCCAGCGTGCCGCCAGTCTTGAGCACGGCATAGAACGCCTTGAACATCGCTTCGGCGTTGCCGGCCATGGTCCAGTTGTGCACGTTGCGGAAGGTCAGCACCATGTCGGCCGAACCGAGCGGCCCGAATATCGGCGTCTTGGGGTTGAACACGACGATGGAGGCCTTGTCGTATTGGTTGGGGTCGGCCTTGAACTTGGCTCGCAACGCATCGGCATCCTGCTTGTCTTCACCGCCGTTGCCGCCGGATATCGCGGCAATGTAGTGGCCATTGTCGCGCAGCAGCGGCGCCAGGATTTCGGTATACCAGCCGCCGCCAGGGGTGATCTCGATCACCGTCTTGTCCGGCTGCAGGCCAAAGAACTGCAGCGTGGCCTTGGGATGGCGGTAGACGTCGCGCGCCTTGTTGTGTTCCGAACGCCAGGAGCCGGCCAGCACCGCATCCAGCTGGCCGGCGGTGAAATCGCTGGCGCTGGTCGGCGGCACCAGGTCGCCTGCAGGCTGATCCTGCGATGCCTGTTGCGCCTGGGCCACGCCGGCCGCAAGCAACAGGGCAACGGAAAATCCGAAGACGAACCTGGATCTCATGACGATTCCTCGTAGATGGGCGACAAGCCTGCCGTAAACCCCGTACAGCGAGCGTGGACATTTTACGATTAGTTTACGAATCGCGCACGGGGCGCCAGGAATAGGGATGGGGAGAATAGGGAATACTGAACGCGAAGATGCGATAACAGCAGCGATCCCGCCCTCCCAATTCCCTACTCTATTCCCTCAATCCCTGTCCCGCTCAAAACGGCCGCGGACAGACCGACTGCAAGCCATCGATATGCTCGTGCAGATCCGGCGCGATGCCCTGCCACATCGGATCGAGGATGAAATCGATGCCCTCGTAGCGGGCCAGCTTGGCGGCGGGAATGAAATCCGCATCGCCGGCCACCAGGATGATCTGGTCCACCTGCTTCTTGTAGGCCAGCGCGGCGATGTCGATGCCGATCTTCATGTCGACCTGCGTCTGGCGCATGTCCGGCTCGAAGTGCTCGTCGGACAGCTCGTCCCAATACAGCGATTCCTCGCGCAACTGCTGATACGCCTGGTGGCGCAGCTTCCATTCGCCGCGATCGGAAAGCCGCCCCAGCCGCAGCGCCATCTTGCGCTGGCGGCGCAGCTGATCGTGCAGGTCGCGGCGGAAGACGGCGGCGCCGGTGCGCGAGTAATCGACGCTCTCGCCGCTGATCGGCTTGATCAGCACTTTTTCCAGCGGCGGGCAATCGTAGAAGAAGATGCGATAAAGCGCCTCGCGCGGACGATCCAGTGCCTTGAGATGTTCCAGCGCCATGCCGAACAGTGTCTTGGCGACGGTGCGCGCATCATTGGCGTCGCGATCGCCCCACACTTTGCGATAGCGGGCAAGAAAAAAAGCGCCGTCGACGAGGATGGCGGTACCTGGCATTAGCGAATCCTTATGGGTGCCACGAAAGAAGGGATGTCATCGCCGAATCGATAATGGTCGGCGATCAACAGTTTACGATAAGTGTAGAACGCAGCAACCCTCTGCTGGCGCGTGAGCGTGTGGGCGTCCATTCGGGCCGCTATACTCGCCGCACCTGACAAGGAGACAGTCATGAAAGGTTGGATTGCAGCAGCGCTTTGCACACTGTCCACCTGCGTGGCATGGGCAGGCACCAGTGATATACGCAAGACCGCCGAAGCCACCATGCTGGTCACGGGCACCATCGACGTGGCGCCCGATGGCGGTGTCTACAGCTACGCGCTGGACCGGCCCGAAAAAATCCCTGCTTCCGTCGTCGATCTCGTGAAGAACAGCGTGCCCGGCTGGAAATTCCAGTTCGCCGAACATGTGAATGCCATCCAGCACGCGACGATGCGTTTGCGCATCGTCGCCAAGCCGACCGACGATAAAAACGACACGCTGCGCATCAGCAGCGCCAGCTTCGGCGATACGAATGCCACCGCAACCGATCACGTGACGTACAAGGACCGCCAGCCACCTCGTTATCCGCAAGAGGCGGTCCAGTCGCGCGTGGACGGCACGGTGTTTCTGCTGATGCGCGTCAACCGCCAGGGCCAGGTGCAGGACGTTGCGGTGGAGCAAGTGAACCTGGGCGTCTACGGACGCGATTCACAGATGCGCCATTTCCGCTCGGTGCTTGGCGACGCGGCGCTGGATGCGGCCAAGCACTGGACGTACAACCTGCCCACCACCGGCAAGCACGTACTGGATCCCTACTGGGATGTGCGCGTACCGGTGCAATTCAATTTGCACACGCAAGGCACGTCAAGAGATACCTACGGCAAGTGGGAACCCTACATTCCCGGTCCGCACGAATGGATACCGTGGCAGCGGAACAAGCCGCTGCAGGCCTCGTCCGATGCCATTCCCGAAGGCAGCATCTCGTCAACGGATCAGCCAATGACGTTGATGACCGCGCTTGGCGGCGCCTGAATCTCGCTACGCCGCAGCCTCATCCCGCTGCGGCTGCGGCATCTGCCGGCAATACGCCTTGGCCTCTTCATGCAACCACGCGCGAAAGGTCACCATGCCGCGATGGTCTTCCGAGCGTGGCGGATAGACCAGGTGATACGCCTCCGGCACCGGCAGGTAGCGATCACCCAGCACTACCAGCCGGCCGGCGTCGATCCACGACTTGGTGGTGACCATGCGCCCCAGCGCAACGCCCAGGCCTTCCAGCGCCGCCTGGCGTAGCGCATCGATCGTATCCACGTGCGCCACGTAGCGTTGCGGCGGTTCGCCGCCGTAATGCGCGAACCAGTCGATCCAGCGGTTGGCGCGATTGGGATCGCCGATCAACGGCCACTGCGCAAGATCGAGCGGGTCGGCGCCGGCC
Organism: Dyella sp.; assembly: GCF_051954575.1. Lineage (GTDB taxonomy): Bacteria > Pseudomonadota > Gammaproteobacteria > Xanthomonadales > Rhodanobacteraceae > Dyella_B. The sequence goes on from NZ_JBQCHP010000030.1 coordinate 38,821, forward strand.
ATGCGCTCGATCAGCGACGGCGCGGCGACCGGCGCGATCCATTCGCCGAACAGGTATTCGCTGCGCAGGCCTTCCCACTCGCCCTTGCCGTAACGCACCGCGGCGTCCACCGCTTCGCGCTCGAAGTTCACCAGCAGGTTGCTGGACTGCAGGTTGAGTTCCAGCTCCGGATGCGTAGCCAGCAGGCGCGGCAAGCGTGGCATCAGCCAGCTGGAGATGATGCCGGGGCTGGCGCTCACCGTCAGCGCATCGTGGCGCCGCTGGCGATAACGCGACAGCGCATGTTCGATGCCATCGAAATGCTCGCCCACCGCTTCGAGCAGGCTGCAGCCTTCCACGGTCAAGGTCACGCCGCGTGGACCGCGCTCGAACAGGCGCCGCTCCAGGCGCTCTTCCAACTGGCGCATCTGATGGCTCAGCGCGCTGACGGTGAGGTTTGCCTGCTCGGCGGCGCGCGAGAGATTGCCCAAGCGCGCCACTTGCACGAATTGTTGCAGAAGACTGAGCGGAACCCGGCTCATGTTGAATACCCTTCAACGCTGTCTTGCGAATATATCGCTTTTTCTTGCAGGTCTACGCCGATACTTTGTGCACATTCCCACTCCATCGGAACTCGCCGCCATGCGTTCGCCATGGGTCGATCTGCTGTTCCTTCACGGCCATATCACGCCGTCCAACCTGAGCTGGCACGTCGATGCGCCATCGCCCGCCTGCGCAACGGAACCACCAAAAGTCGAGGTGGATGTCGCGAAACTGCCGTTGCCGTCCAACGCACAGGACACACCCGCCCGCTGCGCTTGATTAAGGCAACACTGAATAAGTATCGCCGTCGTCATGATGCCTGGAAGGCTCGCAGGGTGTGGTGCGTGGCGCAGGGAAGACTGGCTGTCTTGCCAAGCCGCGCGGCGCAGCCTGCGGGCCTTCCAGGCATCACCCCATCATTTTCAATTCAATCGGTTGGGGCCAGCCCTGTCTGTCCGCATGCCGCAGGTACCCGTCTCGACGATGCGCCAGTCTGCCTTCGCCGACGGCCCTGCGGCCTGCGAACAGACAGGGCTGGTGACGACGGCAATACTTATTCAGTGTTGCCTTAAGGCCGGCGCGCACCCATATCGACAGGCATTGCCCCCTGCCGAGGACCGTCGTTCATGCAACTGCGCCAACTGGGCCGTTCCACGCTTTCCATCGCCCCGCTCGCCTTCGGCGGCAACGTGTTCGGCTGGAGCACGGATGAGCCGCGCTCGTTCGAGCTGCTCGACGCCTTCGTCGACGCCGGCTTCAACCTGATCGACACCGCCGACGTCTACTCGGCGTGGGCGCCGGGCAACCGCGGCGGCGAATCGGAAACCATCATCGGCAAGTGGCTCAAGCGCAGCGGCAAGCGCGACAAGGTGCTGATCGCCACCAAGGTGGCCAAGTGGGTGGAACATCGCGGCCTCTCGCCGCTGAACATCCGCCAGGCGGTGGAAGGTTCCCTGCAGCGCCTGCAAACCGACCGCATCGACCTCTACCAGGCGCACGAGGACGACGCCAGCGTGCCGCTCAGCGAAACCCTGGGCGCGTTCGCGAAACTGATCGAGGAAGGCAAGGTGCGCGTGATCGGCGCTTCCAACTATGGCGCCGATCGGTTCGCCGAGGCATTGAAGATTTCGCAAGAACACAACCTGCCCCGCTACGAAAGCCTGCAACCGGAATACAACCTGGTCAGCCGCGCGGTCTACGAACGCGAACTGGAACCGCTCGCGCGCCGGGAAGACATCGGCGTGATCAATTACTACGCGCTGGCCAGCGGCTTCCTCAGCGGCAAATACCGCAGCGAGGGCGATCTTGCCAAGAGTCGCGCACGCGGCGGCTCGGTAAAGAAGTACCTGACGCCGCAAGGCTTGAAAGTGCTGGCCGCGCTGGACGAGGTGGCCGCCGCGCACAAGGCAACGCCGTCGCAAGTCGCACTGGCCTGGCTGATGGCGCGACCTGGTATTACCGCGCCGATTGCCAGCGCCACATCCGTCGAGCAGTTGCGCGAACTGACCGGCGCGGCGACGTTGACGCTTGCGCAGGATGAAATTGCCGCGTTGAACGAGGCCAGCGCGGCGTTCTGAGCGGGCTCAATCGTCCTCCTCGTCTGGCGCTCGCACCGTATAACCAAGCGCCTTGAGGCGAGCCAGCCAACCATCCGGCGACAGTACCTGTTCCATCGGCAACACGGCGAAGGTCTGCGTATTGCGGATCAGCGCCGCTTCCGCTGCATCCAGCCACGCCTGCTCCATTCGCCGGGGCAGATCGTGCAAGCCGAGCTGCTCGGCAAAATCGGCGTTGATCACGGCGATCAAGCAGGATTGGTGACGGTCGCTCACGGCCAGATTACGCAGCCCTTGGATATCGCCGGTCGACCAGGCATTGGCGCGCTCGGTCAGCATGCCCATGCCGTTCTGCACCGTATCGAGCGTCTGGTTGAAGCAGCTGATGTCGTGCAACTGGGTCTGCTTGATGGTGTCCAGCGCCTCGCGCGGATGCTCCACCACCAAGCGGTATTTCACCGGGATGCGCTTGATGTCGTGCCGCGCGGCCAGCTTGAACACCAGTTTGTTGATGTCGTTGCGATTGGTGAGCCCGGCCTTGTCCAGCGCTTTCTGGTACAACTTCAGCGCCACCAGGATCGGCCGCCAGTATTCGATGCCGCGATCGCTGCCGAAATACGGCGGCTTCACCGCCTGCCAGCGCGCATAGATGCCGGGCGGCAGAATCTGCTGCAGGCTGGCGCCATCGGGATTCTTGCGCGCGCTGTAAACCGACGGCAGCAACACGAGCTTGCCGAAAAAGCCGGCGTCCACCTTCACTTCCGCCGAGGGTGCTTCAAGCAGCTCCTGCGAATGCGCGATCGTCTGCTCCACTTCCGCGGAGCGCCATTGCATGTTCTTCGGCAAGGGCGTGACCGTGCCGAGCACCCACATCACGTGATCGCCCTTGCTCACCTTCCACAAACCAGGCCCCGGTTGCTCGCCGGTGACGGTGACGGGGGAAAGCAACGGCGCTTTGGCGGCCACCGCGCTGGGCGCGCTGCTGGTTGGAGCGGGCGTCGATTGCGACCACGCTGGCGTCGCCAAGACGAATGACAGCACTCCTACGATCATTACGATGCGCACGATCAGGGCTCCCGCAGGTCTGCATCGAGATCGAACGCACGCATCTGCGCCGCATCCATGGGCCACTGCTGCGCTTCGTGCAACACGCGCAAAATCAGCACCGTATCGGCGGCAACCTGGTAAACGACGATGTAAGGCGTTCGCTGCACGACCAACTCCCTTGTACCGGCCACCCTACCCGGCCGACCGCTTTCAGGAAACTGCTTGAGCTGCTTGGTTTGCTTGAGCAGGCGCTCGTCGAGCATGACGGCAGCATCGGGATGCTCCGCCTCAATGTAATCAAAAAGCCTGTCACGATCCGTCAAGGCAAGATGCGTCCATTCGAGTTTCACGCATCATTCCTTGCGGCTTTTTCTCAATGCCGCCTTTCGGCGCTTCGCAAAATGCGCTTCCACGTCCGTATCGGGTATGGCAGGACGCGGATCGTTCAAGGCTTCATGGACCTTGGCGCGAAACCACGCATCGTGGACCGCAGGGTCGGCAGCAAACGCAAAGGGCAATGCACCCTCCCTGGCCACGCGGGTAAGCAGGATGCGGACAGCATCGGAAACGGTCAGCCCCATGCTGTCCAGGACCGCAGCGGCGCGTTCCTTTATGTCAGCGTCGATACGTGTCTGTACGAGGGCGTTGGCGGCCATCGCGGTTCTCCGGCGGAAGACCTTCACAGTGTAATGCAAATGCATGACACGCGCAGTCGGGCCGAAAACGAAAACGGGGCCCGAAGGCCCCGTCCGATACACAGCGGATGGAAAGGCTTACAACGCCGCCAAGGCCTGATTGAACGTCTCGCTCGGCCGCATCGCCTTGCTCACCAGGGACAGATCCGGGTGGTAGTAGCCGTGGATATCTACCGGCTTACCCTGCGCGCCGTTGAGTTCGGCGACGATCTTCGCTTCGTTGTCGGTCAGCGCCTTGGCAAGCGGCGCGAACTTGGCCTTGAGTGCGGCATCGTCGTTCTGCTCGGCCAAGGCTTGCGCCCAATACAACGCCAGATAGAAATGGCTGCCGCGGTTGTCGAGTTCGCCCACTTTGCGGGCCGGCGACTTGTTGTTGTCGAGGAACTTGCCGTTGGCCTGGTCCAGGGTCTTGGCCAGCACGCCGGCCGCGGCATTGTCGTAGCGGTTGCTCAAGTGATCGAGCGAGGCAGCCAGCGCGAGGAACTCGCCCAGCGAATCCCAGCGCAGGCAGTTTTCTTCCAGGAACTGCTGCACGTGCTTGGGCGCGGAGCCGCCGGCGCCGGTTTCGAACAGGCCGCCACCGGCCATCAGCGGCACGATGGAAAGCATCTTCGCGCTGGTGCCCAGCTCCATGATCGGGAACAGGTCGGTGAGGTAGTCGCGCAGTACGTTGCCGGTAACCGAAATGGTGTCCTGGCCCTTGCGGATGCGCGCCAGCGAAAATTTGGTAGCTTCTACCGGCGACAGCGTGCGGATGTCCAGGCCGCTGAGGTCGTGATCCTTCAGGTAGCGCTCGACCTTCTTGATGATCTGCGCATCGTGCGCGCGGTTCGCATCCAGCCAGAACACGGCCGGCGTGTTGCTCAGGCGCGCGCGGGTGACGGCGAGCTTCACCCAGTCCTGCACCGGTGCATCCTTGGTCTGGCACATGCGCCAGATGTCGCCGGCTTCCACTGCGTGTTCCAGCAGCAGCTTGCCGTCGGCGTCGGTGACGCGCACCACGCCGTCGCCGGCGATCTGGAAGGTCTTGTCGTGCGAACCGTATTCCTCGGCCGCCTGCGCCATCAGGCCCACGTTCGGCACGCTGCCCATGGTGGTGGGATCGTACGCGCCGTTTGCCTTGCAGTCCTCGATTACGGCCTGGTACACGCCGGCGTAGCTGCGATCGGGAATCACCGCCTTGGTGTCCTGCAACTTGCCTTCGGTGTTCCACATCTTGCCGGAGTCGCGGATCATCGCCGGCATCGAGGCATCGACGATCACGTCGCTGGGCACGTGCAGGTTGGTGATGCCCTTGTCGGAATTGACCATCGCCAGCGCGGGACGCTTGGCGTACTCGGCCTCCACGTCGGCCTTGATCTGCGCCTGCTGGTCGGCCGGCAGCGCGCCGATGCGCGCATACAGATCGCCAATGCCGTTGTTCGGATTGAAACCGATGCTCTTGAGCGTGTCCGCGTGCTTGGTAAGCACGTCCTTGTAGAACTCGTTGACGACCTGGCCGAACATGATCGGATCGGACACCTTCATCATGGTGGCCTTCAGGTGCAGCGAGAACAGCACGCCCTGGCTTTTCGCATCCTCGATCTGCGCGTCGATGAAGCTGGCCAGCGCTTTCTTGCTCATCACGGCCGCATCGATGATTTCGCCGGCAGTGAGGTTGGTCTTTTCCTTGAGCACGGTGTTGCTGCCGTCATTGCCGATCCATTCGATCTTGGCGACGGTGGCGTGCTCGACGGTGACGGATTTCTCGCTGCCGTAGAAATCGCCGCCGCTCATGTGCGCCACGTGCGTCTTCGAATCGCCGCTCCAGGCACCCATCTTGTGCGGATGCTTGCGTGCGTAGTTCTTCACCGAAAGCGGCGCGCGGCGATCGGAATTGCCTTCGCGCAGCACCGGGTTCACCGCACTGCCCTTCACCTTGTCGTAGCGCGCGCGGATATTCCAGTCGCTCACATCCTTTGGATCTTCCGGATAGTCCGGCAGTGCGTAACCTTGCGATTGCAGTTCCTTGATCGCGGCCTTCAGCTGCGGCATCGACGCGCTGATGTTCGGCAGCTTGATGATGTTGGCCTCCGGCGCGGTGGCCAGCTGGCCGAGCTCGGTGAGGTCGTCGGAAACCTTCTGGCCGTCTTTGAGGGTGTCCGAGAACTGCGCCAGGATGCGTCCGGCCAGCGAGATGTCGCGCGTTTCCACCCCGATGCCGGCGGTGGCGGTATACGCCTTGACGATGGGCAGCAGGGACTGGGTGGCAAGGTACGGGGCTTCATCCGTCAGCGTGTAGATGATCTTCGGCGTCTGGGACATGGGTCGGGCAACCTCTGTTGGCTACGGCGTGTGCATGGAAGAAACGCCGTAAGCCCAAAGACGAGACATGCGACGCGCCCCACGCTAGTGGCGTCGGATCCGCCGAAATCAACCACCGCAGTGGCGGCAGGATCCTTGAAAGTCGCCCATTGTCGCGTTTTCCGGGAGCCGGCGAAAGCCGAGCGCAGCCCTATGGCCTGCATCCGCGCCGGTGGTTACGATGCACGGGATTGCCGCCGGCATCTCACATGTGCCAGGAGCTTGCCGCTACCATTCGCCGCCTTTCATCCCCTGGGGGATTCGCATGGCCGGATTGAGCCAACGCATCGTCGATTTCATCGCCGAACTGACGCCGCTGTATACCTTCCAGTTCGCCGACGGCCACGACTGCGCCCTGTCGCTGGCGGACGGCACCTTGTACATGCCGGTGGACGAATCGGATCACGAGCTGGAAGAAGGCTGGGTGGCCGTGCTGTGGCAGGGCGATGGACATAAGCGTTCGGAACTGCCCGGCCCCATGCTCGCCTATCAGGCCGCTTTGCGTTGCGCCCAATTGCGGGGCGTGGGCCATCCGCTTTCCGAAGTGGCTGCCTATCGCGAAATGTTGCTCACGCGCCTGCAAGCCATTTGCGGCAGCCTCGCGCATTCGGAAGCAATGTTGCGCTCCTGAGTTCCTCGCGTATTGGGCCAGCGCATCTCGTCGATCGAAGGCATCGAAGGTCGCTCTATTGGGAATAGCCTGACAACCAGCCCAGCACCGCGCCAGTTTCAACTTCCTCAAAGCGATATCAGGATGCGTCCAGGAGGGACGATCCATGTCAACGCTATTTCGGCAGGAAGCATTGGAGGCAAGAAGACAAGAATGGCTAGGCACTATTCTTGTCGCCACACCGCTTTCGCGTTGGGCATGGACTTTATTGGCCATATCCTTCGCGACAGCTTTGATACTGTTTCTGGTGTTCGGCCACTATACCCGCCGCGAGGCCGTTACTGGCCAGCTGGTGCCCAGCGAAGGATTGCTCAACCTCCATGCCACTGCAGCCGGCCTGGTCAATCGCGTATGGGTACGTGATGGCCAGACCGTAAAGCAAGGCGATCCGCTGATCGAAATTTCCGGCGAGCAAGATAGCGCCAAGCTGGGCAGCACGCATGCGTTGGTCGGCCAGCAACTGGAAGTGCAAAGGCTTCGTTTACAGGCGGACCTGCAAACTAAGGCGCAGTTAACTGCGCAACAGGCGGACGCGCTACGTGACAAGTCTGCCCTTCTGCGCGCCCAGTTGGAGCAGATCGCCGGTCAGCTTGCCATTCAAAAAGAACAAGCCGACAGCGCCCAACAGTTGCTTGAGCGCATTCGCCCCCTGGGATCGAAGGGCTATGTTTCCGCCCTTCAATTGCAGCAGCAACAAACAACAGCTTATAACGCACAAACGCAACACAAGACGTTGCTGAGGCAGCAGCTGGAGATTCGTCAGGAACTGGATGCGACACAGCAACAGTTGACGCAGCTTCCGCTTGATGCAGCCACCAAGCGCAATGATATCGAGCGGCAATTAGCTGAAATCAGCGGCTCCGCAGCCCAGAACGAAGCGCAACGCGCTGTGGTGATCCGCGCCCCGCGCGACGGCATTGTATCCACCGTGCTTTTCAAAGAAGGCCAGATGGTGGCGGCCGGGCAATCCACACTATCGCTGCTGCCCGCTGGCTCGACTTTGCAAGCCCAATTGCTGGTGCCTTCGCGCGCTGTGGGTTTTATCGAGCCCGGTAACCAGGTAGTGCTGCGTTACGCCGCATTCCCTTATCAAAAGTTCGGCCAGCACTATGGAAAGGTCGCCGATATTTCACGCAGCGCCTTGTCCGCCTCGGAAGTGCAGGCGCTTGTCGAGCAGCAACCCAAGGAGCCGCTATACCGCGTGCAAGTAACGCTCGATAGCCAGCACATTCTGGCCTATGGCAAGCCGGAACCGGTAAAGCCGGGCATGACCGTCGATGCCGACATCCTGATGGAAAGGCGCACACTGCTCGAATGGGTGTTCGAGCCACTTTACGGCATGGCGCATCACCTGTTGGGAGGGGCGCATGGCTGACGGAGCACCTCAGCAAGGCTCATCGCCTCGCAAGCGAAGCATTCAAGATCGTTTGCAACTTGGCTGGTCGCGCCGGCTACCGATGATATTGCAAACGGAAACCGCGGAGTGCGCACTGGCTTGCCTTGCCATGATTGCGAGCTACCACGGCCACGACGTGGACCTTCCCGGTTTGCGTCGTCGTTTCTCGACGTCGCTCAAGGGGGTAACGCTTTCCCATGTGATGGGGATGGGCAATCAGTTGGGCTTCGCCTGCCGCCCCTTGAAGCTCACGCTCGACCATCTAGGCCAATTACGCACACCTTGCCTGCTGCATTGGAACTTCAATCACTTTGTCGTTTTGAAACGTGCCAAGCGCGACGGTGTCGTCATATACGACCCCGCGCAAGGCATTCGCAAACTCAGCCTGCGTGAAGCATCCGATCATTTCACCGGTGTCGCACTGGAGCTAACACCAGGCAGTGATTTCGCACCGGTCAGTGAACGGCAGAGGGTGTCGTTGCGCGCCCTCGCTGGCCGCGTTCGGGGTTTGATGCCAGCCATGGCGCAAATCCTTTTGCTATCCCTGGCGCTCGAAACGTTCGTATTGGCTGGCCCGTTCTACCTGCAATGGGTGCTGGACCAAGTATTGGTATCGGCGGATCGTGATCTGCTTACCCTCCTGGGCCTGGGCTTCTTGGGCATCACCATCTTTTCGGCGCTGGTTACTGCTGCGCGTTCGTGGGCTGTGATGTGGCTGGGGGCCACATTAAATCTGCAATGGGCAAGCAATCTGTTCGCACACCTGATGCGGTTGCCGTTGGACTGGTACGAAAAGCGCCACGTTGGCGATGTAGTCTCGCGCTTCGGTTCGATGCAGGCCATCCAGAAGACGTTGACCACGCAGTTCATAGGCTCGCTGCTGGATGGCCTGATGTCGATCGTCACGCTCGTCGTGATGGCGTTTTACAGTGTGTGGCTAACCTTGCTGGTCGTTGGGCTATTTGCCCTATACGGCATCACCCGCTGGATATTCTTCAACCCGCTTCGCCGCGCCAACGAGGAACAGATCGTCTACGCCGCTCGCCAGCAAAGCGAGCTACTGGAATCCATTCGCGGCGCCATGCCGATCAAACTGGCGAACAAGCAGGATGAACGCTTGTCCCGCTATGCCAATGCCACGGTGGCGACCACCAACCGCGATATCACCATCCAACGCCTTGGTATCGTCTTCACACTGAGCAATCAGTTGATGTTTGGTGTCGGCCGAGTAGCCTTGATATGGATCGCAGCAAAGCTGGCACTGAGCAATGACTTCTCTGCCGGCATGCTGATTGCGTTTATCGCCTACGCGGATCAATTTACGACGCGGTCGGCCGGATTAATCGACAAGTGGGTGGACTTTCGCATGCTGAAGTTGCATGCGGAGCGAGTCGCGGACATTGCGCTGACAGCACCGGAGAGTACTGTTAAATCGCCCTGGCGCGACCCACCGCTAGAGGCGAGCATCGAATTGCGTAACGTCAGCTTCCGCTATGCCGAGGGCGAACCGTGGGTTCTCAAGAACTGCAACCTGTCCATCAAAAAAGGTGAATCTGTAGCACTCACCGGCCCCAGCGGCTGCGGTAAAAGCACCCTTGCAAAGATCATCCTTGGCCTTCTGGAGCCGATCGAGGGCGAGGTGTTATTCGGAGGCATCGATATTCGCAATCTGGGACTCGACACCTATCGGCAATCGATCGGTGCTGTTATGCAAGACGATCAGCTCTTCGCAGGCTCCATCACAGACAACATCTGCTTCTTTGACCGCGAAGTAACATCCGCCCGCACCGAATCCGCTGCTCGGATGGCTGCCGTTCACGACGACATTATGGCGATGCCAATGGGTTATCAAACCCTTGTTGGCGATATGGGATCCAGTCTATCTGGCGGACAAAAACAGCGAATAATTCTAGCCCGCGCGCTCTACCGCCGCCCACAATTTCTTGTGCTGGATGAGGCAACGAGTCATCTGGATATCGAGCGCGAGTACATGGTGAATACTTGTGTGAGGCGACTCAGCATTACGCGTCTTGTGATTGCGCATCGATCCGAAACGGTCACAGCAGCCGACAAAGTGGCGATCATGGAACAACAACAGGTCAGGTTTGTCGAGGATCTCGTTGAGTAGATCTAGACAGGGCCGAAGCCAGGGCGGCAGATATCTCTGGTGCTAGTTGGGAGAAATGTAATGAAAGAACTGATCATGCAGGAAGTCCAACAGGTCAACGGCGGATTGATGATCGCCGACCCCAGCACATGCGCAAACGGTGCGCTAGCCGCCGGAGGATTTGGCGCAGCCATTGGCGGGGCAGTTGGGGCTCTCATCGGCGCCGCCGTCGGAGGCCCCGCGGCTCCTGTGACTGCCGGACTCGGAGCGGTCCTAGGCGCCTCACTTCTTGGCGCGGGATCTGGTGCAGTGGCATTACAGGGCAGCGCTTGCCAACCCAAGGAGTGAGGCTATAGAGCATTTGAGGTGTCGAGTATCAGGGGCTCTGCCCCTGATACACTTTGATAAAAACCTTATACCCAGGATTAGAGTTATGTCTTGTCGTCAAAAATCCATCGCATGGCATTTAAAAATATTCCTGTCATTATGGCTCATACCGTGTGCCTTAGTACTTCTTGAAATCAGGTATATCGCTGGAATTAGCTTAACAACAACCTTTATAACAAAGGCGCTTGGAACATTCTTTCCGGTAGCCCTTTCGGGCATGTCGCTTATCATAGTTATCAACACAGCAAAGCATAAAACCCGTCAGTAAATAATAAAAACACACAGAAATTTCTATGATTATCTTACCTATTATACGTGATGCAGAAATTACCTGGCCTTCTTTCGTCAGGCTGGCTGCTCGGCCGTCCGCCACATGTGTTTTTCTTGACCATCTTTTCGCTACTCATGTTTGTGATGGCCATATCCCGCTCAGACCTCTTCACGGCGGTTTGTATTGGAGATCGAAACTGCAGCCCGCATGGCGGTGATTCACAACGACATCATGGCAATACCGATGGGCTATCAGCCTCGTAGGTGACATGGGTTCGACACTATCAGGTGGATAGAAGCAGCGCGTGATCTTGGCGCGAGCGTTGTACAGAAACTGAACCGCCCCGGGTTTGCCGGAGGCTGTTTGATTTGAGTCACGCCGCTTCGGGCAGCGCGCTCTGTGGTTGATAGTAATCGGCTTCGGCTTGCGCCGGTGTGCGGTAACCGATCGACGAAAGCAAACGTCGATGGTTATACCAGTCCACCCACGCCAGCGTAGCCAGTTCCACATCTTCCATGCGTGGCCAAGCTCGACGGTGAATCACTTCGGCCTTGTACAGCCCGTTGATGGTTTCAGCCAACGCGTTGTCGTAAGAATCGCCCACGCTGCCGACCGACGGCTCAATGCCCGCCTCGACCAGTCGTTCGGTATAGCGAATGCTGACGTATTGCGAGCCGCGATCGGAATGATGAATCAACGCCTGTCGGGTCGGTCGTCGGTCACACAGCGCTTGCTCCAGCGCGTCCAGCACGAAGTCCGTGTGAGCCGTGCGCGACACGCGCCAACCGACGATACGACGCGCGTAGACGTCGATCACAAAGGCCACGTAGACGAAGCCCTGCCACGTCGACACATAGGTAAAGTCACTGACCCACAGTTGATTCGGACGGTCGGCGCGGAACTGCCGATTGACCCGATCCAGCGGCGATGGCGTGGATTTGTCGCTAAACGTGGTGCGCACCACGCGGCCACGGATCACACCACGCAGGCCAAGGCGGCGCATCAGCCGCTCGACGGTGCAGCGAGCCACCGTCACGCCTTCGCGCTGGAGTTGGCGCCACACTTTGCGAATGCCATAGACCTGGAAGTGTTCGGCCCAGATACGCTGGATGGCGAGTGACAGATCTTCATCACGCTTGGCGCGCGCCGAACGCTCATCAGGACGCTGGCGTTCGGCCACGTGACGGTAATAGGTCGACGGAGCAATCGGCAACACATGGCAGATCGGCTCGACTCCGTAGACGGCGCGGTGATCGTCGATGAAGGCGATCATGGTTTGGATCGGCGGTCGAGCTCCGCCTGGGCAAAATACGCGGAGGCCTTGCGCAGAATCTCGTTGGCTTGGCGCAGCTCCCGGACCTCGCGCTCCAGCGCCTTCATACGCTCACGGTCGCTGGTGGTCAGGCCTTCACGCTCCTTGGCATCGACCTGCGCCCTGCGTACCCAG
>NZ_JBQCHP010000031.1:0-5473 GCF_051954575.1 Dyella sp.
AGCTGGCGACAGGTGACGCCGCCGGTAGTGATGCAGGCGTTGGAGGCGCTCGGTGCAGCGGGCTGCGTATGCGTGGGCCTGCTGCCGCTGGCGCTCGGCGCGGGTTTTCTGGAGAACGTGCTGCCGCAAGGGCAGTCGAAATCGCTCACTGGCGGCGGCCTGATTCCGCTGTTCAACGTGGCGGTCGGCATGGCGATCACCGGCGGCTTCGCCAACGCGCTGGTGGAATTCCTGGAGGAAACGCGCGAACCGGAAGAGGAGGGCCAGCGGTGATGCTGCGCCTGCTGCCGTGGCTGGCCGCTGCCTGGCTGATGGCGATCGGCATCTACGGCATGGTCACCAGCCGCCATTACGTGCATCTGATCGGCTGTCTTTCGGTGGTGCAGTCGGGTACGTATGTGCTGCTGCTGGCGATTGGCTTCGTGTGGCATGCCGGGCCACCGATCTTCTATGACCATCCGCCGGGAACGCCGGCGGTGGATCCGGTGATGCAGGCGCTGGTGCTTACCGACGTGGTGGTGGGCGCGGCGGTTTCCGCACTGTTGCTCGCACTGGCGCTGCAATTGCACAAGCGCCGCAACACGCTCGACCCGGAAGAGCTGGAGCCCCTTCCTTGAACCTGCTGCACTGGATACCGTTGCCGGTGGTGGTGCCGCTGCTGGCCGCAGCGCTTGCCTTGCTGGTGGAAAAACTGGCGCCGCGCCGTGTGATCGATGTGCTGGCGGTGCTCGTCACCGCAGCCGTCAGCGTGGCATGCATGGCCCTTGCGCATGCGGCGGTTACCCAGCCGCTGGCCTACTGGTATGGCCAGTGGGGTCCTGCGCGCGGGCCGGTGCTGGGCATCAGCTTTGTGGTGGACAGCGCCGGCGCCGGCGCGAGCGCATTCATCGCGGGCCTGTTCGCGCTCACCTTCCTGTTCGTCTGGCATTACTTCGAGGAAGTGCATGCGCATTTCCATGCGCTGATGCTGATGTTCTGCGCTGCCATGATCGGCTTTTGCCTGACGCACGATCTGTTCAATATTTTCGTGTGGTTCGAAACGATGAGCGTGATCGCCTTTGCGCTCACCGGCTACCGGCTGGAAGACGCGGCGCTGGAAGGCGCGCTGAACTTCACCGTGATCAACACCATCGGCAGTTTCCTGATGATGGCGGGCGTGGGCTTGGCGTATGCGGCGACCGGTGCGCTGGATATGGCGCTGGTCGGCAAAATCTTGGCCGAACGCCATGCCGCGGTGCTGGCGTGCGGTTCATTCGTGTTGATGGGTTCGGCGATGCTGATCAAGGCGGCCGGCGTGCCGTTTCATTTCTGGCTGCCGGACGCGCACGCGGTGGCGCCGTCGCCGGTGTCGGTGATTTTCTCTGGCGTGATGGTGCCGGTGGGTTTGTTAGGGCTTGGACGATTGCTGGCCATCGTATTTGCCGGCGTGCCGGCGGTGGTGTCGCTGGCGCATGGATTGCTGGTGCCGCTGGGTGCGGTCACCGCCATCGTCGGGGGCTTCATGGCCTTGCAGCAGACGCATCTGAAGCGCTTGCTGGCGTATTCCACGGTGAGCCACGTCGGGGTGATGCTGGCAGCGCTCAGCCTGGTCACCGCGCATGGCGCGACAGGATGGCTGCTTTACATGCTCGGCCACGGCATCGTGAAGGCCGGCCTGTTCATGGCGGCAGGCATGCTGGCGGCGGTGCTGGACAGCGTGGATGAGTTCCAACTGTACGGCCGTGCGCGCGATCGCCCTGTGCTTGCATGCGGTTACTTCGTAGCCGCCTTGTGTCTTGCCGGTTTTCCCATCGGCATCATGGGCTCGGGCGCCGAAGCGGTGGAAGGCGCGGCCAAGCTGATGGGCGAAGACTGGCTTGGACCGATCATCATCATCTCCTCGGCCACCACCGGCGGTGCCGCGCTGCGTGCCGGCGTGCGCATCTTTCTCGGCAAGGGCGAGTTGCCGCAGGGGCGTTCGTCGATGCCGCAGGAATCGGAGCGTGGCGATCGTCCCTGGCTGCTGATGCTGTTGCCGCTGTTCATATTGGTAGTAGTTAACCTGGTCGGCGGTTTGCCCTTGGAGCGTATGGCGCGCGCTGCGGCAGCTACGTTCGTGCATATGCCGGCGTGGGATGTGCTGAGCGGCAAGCAGGCCTATGCGGCGCCAAGCGTGCCCACCGACGCGCGCGGCGGTGAATTCTCCGGCTGGCTCGCGGTGAGCGTCGCGCTGGTGATCGCAGCTGCGCAATTGTTCGGTGCGAAATGGCTGAAACATCGCGTGCTATGGCCGGCGCACATGTCCATCAAGGCCTTGCGCGTGTTGCATGCGGGACGGGTGGGCGACCAGCTGGCGTGGCTCGTGGCGGGGTTGGTGATGCTGACCGTTGGCGTGGTCGTGGCGAGCGTCGTGCATTAGATGTTTGATGATGCGGGTCGCATCTACGATTTTGCGCCGGCTCGTTTTGCACGTTCGCGCAAACGGCGCTCGCGCCAGGCAAGCAAGGGCTGGCAGCTTACGCCGTGCACGACGATGCTCAACACCACCAGCGTAAGCACCATCGCGTTGAGCCGCTGCATGAAGGACGACGGCACGCCATGGGTCAAGGCGTAGCCCAGATAGTTGAGGCTGCCGATACCGCGAATACCCAGCCAACCCGCCAGCCATCGGCGCACCGGCGGCATGCGCGCGCCATAACTGGCGAACCACACCGACAGCGGCCGTATGACCACGAACAACAACCCCGCCATCAGCGCGCCTTCGTTGCTCCACGCGCCGGAACAGGCGATGCCGACGACCAGTACCATGCCCACGGCGAGCAGGCGTTCCAGCGTATCGCCGAAGGAAAGCGCATCCGATACCACCAGGCCGATCGTGGCGGACGGTTCTTCCAGCGCCACTTCATCGCGCTGGTTCGGATTGACCAGCACTTCCGCCGGCGGATGCATTCGATCGTCCTGTTTGCGTTCCACATCCGGATGTGGATGGCGTGATACGACACGCCATTCGGTATGACGCAAACCAGCGCCCGCGGCGAACGCGGCGAGAAAGGGCGACGCGTGAAAAGCGCGCGCGAACGCATATGCGAGTGCGATCAAGGCCAGGGCAAGAAAATCGTTGGGTGCACGATCGCCGCTCGCCATTTTCGCGCGCGTGGCGATGATGCCGATCAGGCGGGCGAGCAGAAAGCCGATCAATAATCCCGCAGGCAGCGCCCAGAGCAGGTCACGTGCCAGCCAATGCAATACGTCCTGCGTATCAGGTGTGTCGTGCAGCATCTGCAATCCGAACAGCAGGAACGGCAGTGCCGTACCGTCGTTCAAGCCCGCTTCGCTGGACAAGGTCACGCGCAAGGCATCGTCGTCGCGGGCGTTGTCGACGGACACCAGGCTGGCCAGCACCGGATCGGTGGGTGCGGCGATCGCGGCGAAGATCAAGGCCAGCGGCCACGACAACGACAGCAGCGTATGGCCAGTCCAGGCGAGTGCGGCCACGCATAGCAGCATGGCGGGCACGGCCAGGTGCAGCCCTGCGCGCAACGAAGGATGCCGCCATGGCACGCGCAGTTTGAGCCCGGTGAGAAACAGCGACACCACCAGCACGCCTTCGCTGATGGCGCTGAGCCAATGCACGTTATGCACCAGGTCGATGCGCGCATAGCCCAGCAGCATCGGGCTGAGCGCGAAGCCGGCCAGCGTGTAGACCGCAAAGTTGGTGACCGGCATGCGTCGCAGCCAGCCGGCCGACAGCGAAGTGGCCAACAGCAGCGCGCCCAGCAGGAACAGCCAGCCCAGCGGGCTCACGATCGTTCCTAGATGATGGTGTCAGTGATGCCGTTTGTTGATGTCGTTGCGTTCGTAGCCGGATTCGGAAGGCGGAGTCTGTTCCACGTCGTGCGGCGCCGGTTCATCGGCCGGCCGCGCATGCGCATGCTGCGGTTCGGCACGCTCCCTGGCGCCCGGCCAGGCGGGTGTCTGCTGGTTGCGCTGCTGCTTGGCATCGACAAGATTGTGCATGTTTTCGGCTGGGTCGAAGGATTTCTTGCGTTTGCTCATGGTGTGTTTTCCGAAGCTGCGTCACGCCGCGCAGCGTCTCTCACGTGACGTTGCGCAAGCGTCAACTTTGTCTGCTTAAGCTGTGCCCTCGACGCACCGAAGACATGCCGGCTCGCACGCTAGCCACGTTGGCTATCGACGATGCATCACTCATGATTGATTTCGGACAAGCCCGACAGCAGATGGTGGAGCGCCAGATCGCCGGCCGTGGTCTGCACGATCCAGTGATGCTCGCCGCCATGAAGCGCGTGCCGCGTGAAGCATTCGTACCGGAAAACCTGCGCAACGCTGCCTACGATGACGGCCCCTTGCCGATTGGCGAAGGACAGACCATCTCGCAGCCCTATATCGTTGCGCTGATGGCCGAAGCGGCCGGCGTCGACAGGCACGATCGCGTGCTGGAAATCGGCACCGGTTCCGGCTACGCAGCGGCGGTGCTGGGGGAAATGGCGGCCCACGTCGACACCATCGAACGCCATCCACCATTGGCCGAAGGCGCGCGCGAAACATTGGAACGATTGCACTACCGCAACGTCGACGTGCACATTGGCGATGGCGCGCTCGGTTGGCCGCAAGCGGCGCCGTACGACGTGATTCTTGCGTCCGCCGGTGGCCCCGGCGTGCCGGCGGCATGGCGCGAGCAACTGGCCATCGGTGGACGCCTGGTGATGCCGGTGGGCATGTCGCACCGCCGGCAATACCTGATACGCATCGTGCGTTGCGGCGAGGATGAATACGAAGAAGAAAAACTCGGCGCCGTGCAATTCGTGCCGTTGATCGGCGAGCAAGGCTGGCACGATGCCCAAGACCAACCGGCCTGGCCAAACGATACGCAGGACGGCCGCGCCTTCCATCGCCGCATCACCACCGCGCAGCGCATTGCCGAAGCGGCCGAACTGCTGCCGGATATCGACGATCCGTCCTTCGGCGCGTTGTTCGATCGTTTCGCGGACAAGCGCATCGTGCTGATCGGCGAAGCCACGCACGGCACATCGGAGTTCTATCGCGCGCGTGCGGCGATCACGCGCCGGCTGATCGATGCGCACGGCTTTACCATGGTGGCGATCGAGGGCGATTGGCCGGACGCGGCGGTGGTGGATCGCCAAGTGCGCGGGCTGCCGCCTTCCAAAGACGCCGAACCGGCGTTCACGCGCTTCCCCATGTGGATGTGGCGCAACGTGGAGGTGGCGGATTTTCTCACCTGGCTGCGCGAGCACAACGCCAGGAAACCGCCCTTGCATCGCGCCGGTTTCTGCGGTCTGGACATTTATAGCCTTTCCGCGTCGATCGCCGCGGTGCTGAAGTATCTGGACGAGGTCGACCCGGAAGCGGCGCTGGTCGCGCGCGAACGCTACGGATGCCTGGAACCCTGGCGGCAGGAGCCGGAAGTGTATGGGCGCTGGGCATTGGACGATGATTTCAAGCGCTGCGAAGGCGC
>NZ_JBQCHP010000032.1:0-41071 GCF_051954575.1 Dyella sp.
AGGTACCGCGATCGCGCAAAACACCACAGTACAACCCTTCAGCAATCTGGCAAGCATCCTTGAACCGGCAAACCCATGATTCAACCTGTTCTTGTCGTATCAGAAGCTGAGGACAGACGTTCAGCTCACCGTAAATGCGCAGTACGGCTTGCCGCGCTCCATTAAAGACGCCAACTCAGGCAAAGGCGATGATTTGCTCTGGGACCCCGCCAACAACGAGATCTGGACTATCAACCCCGTGCCAAACGGTGCGCGAGTAAATATGAACAGCTTGGCAAAAAACGCCAGCGTAGCTGTCGGTAGTTGCGAAACGTCCAGCGAGACCTTGGTAGCCTGCAAATGGACACCCTCAGGCGGCACGGTAATTTTAAGCAATACGAGCAGCGGAGCAAGTTCCGAACTCATAAGTCTCTCGCCAAATGGCCAATATGCCGTGGGTCACGAACAGGACAGCAATCAAAACTATGTTCCTGTGCTCGTGACTGCGAATTGATCGATCTTATCGCTGCGTCGCTGCAAGCCGCAGTCGACGCGCAAAAAAAAACCCGGCTTTGCCGGGCTTTTTTTTCCATCACGCACCACTGATCAATAAGCCGGACCGATGTAGCGTGTCTGGTACGGATCGTTGGTGATCACCGTGGTCGTCGTCACCACCGGCGGCGGCGCGCTCTGGTAAACCACCGTGCCCGGCGTATACACCACGGTCGGTGGCGGTGCGTAATACACCGGCGGACCGGCAACCGCGCCCGCGACCAGGCCGGCCACAGCACCGGTTACCACGGCACCGGCAATCCAGCGCCCGCCACTCCAGTAACCGCCGCGATAACCATAACCGCCACGGTAATAACCGCCGTGATAACCGTAACCGCCACGGTAATAACCACCGTGATAACCGTAACCGCCATGCCAACCCGGGCCGCCCCAGGGATGAGCCGATGCGCCGACCGGCACAGTCACCGCGACGGCGATCGCCAGGCCGACCGCAACCATCTTGCCGACACTACGTTTCAACATGACACACCTCCGTCAGTACGGTGTGAATGGTCGTCTCGGTGCGCTTAATCTGTACTGAAGGGTTCAATTGCTGATTCACGCGCACCATCTTCCGACTTGACGGCTATCGTGCAAGGATGCCCTTCCGTCGAAACGACACAGCTGACCGGGCGGCGCCGCTAGGGTCGCGGTTTCTGGCATCGGCGCAACCATCGCCGGCTTCGATTTTTCGATGGCGGTTTCCGTGTTGAGGCGTGCAGGTGACCTTCGCTTATTTGCATACAGCATCGGCTACTCGGCGCGCCTGATTTTCCCAACAATCAAGTCGCAGGCGATCGTCCTTCGCACCGGCATGACTGGAGCGATGGGTGCTCCCGTTTCATGCGAAACGATCCAAAGCATTTTTCTGTTTTTACGAGTTGCACCCTGTCTTGCGGAACAGTAGCCGGATCTATTGGCCGCACGCACGATCCATCATCGAACCGATTGGAGGGACTAGGGATGGCATTTCTGATCGTACTGGCAGCGCTTTGCTTTCTGATGCTTGCTGCATACCGCGGCTATAGCGTCATCCTATTCGCACCGGTAGCGGCACTCGGTGCCGTGCTGCTCACCGACCCCACGCTTGTCGCACCCATGTTTACCGGGCTTTTCATGGAAAAAATGGTGGGCTTTCTCAAGCTTTACTTTCCGGTCTTCATGCTCGGCGCGATATTCGGCAAGGTCATCGAGCTTTCGGGTTTCTCCAAAGCTATCGTCGCCTCCACTATCGGGCTGCTTGGCCGCCAACGTGCGATGCTCTCCATCGTATTGGTGTGCGCACTACTCACGTATGGTGGCGTTTCGCTGTTCGTGGTGGTGTTTGCGGTGTACCCCTTCGCCGCCGAGCTGTTTCGCGAAGCAGATATTCCAAAGCGCCTGATCCCCGGCACCATTGCCTTGGGCGCATTCACTTTCACCATGGATTCGCTGCCTGGCACCCCGCAAATTCAAAACATCATTCCCACCACCTTCTTCGGCACAACCGCGTGGGCAGCGCCACGGCTCGGCATCGCCGGCGCATCGTTTATCCTGATCGTAGGGATGCGTTATCTGAACTGGCGCCGGCGCAAGGCGCAGGCAATGGGCGAGGGCTACGGCAGCGATCACATCAACGAACCGGCTCCCTTCGACGACGGCAAGCTAGCCCATCCATTGCTCGCACTGTTGCCACTGGTATTGGTTGGCGGCGGCAATCTGGTTCTCACCTGGCTGATCCCGCGCTTCTACGCTCCCTCGCCGTCATTCGTACCCGCTGTCTTCGGCAACCCGCCGCCAGTGGTGGTGGAAACAGCCAAGGTGGCCGCGCTTTGGGCGGTAGAAGGATCCTTGCTGCTGGGAATCCTATGCACCTTCGCCTTCGCCTCGCGGCGGGTAACTCACCGTTTCGCCGATGGCAGCAAGCTGGCTGTAAGTGGAGCCATGCTCGCATCCATGAATTCGGCATCCGAATATGGCTTTGGAGCCATCGTGGCTGCGCTGCCCGGTTTTCGCGTCGTGGCCGACGCACTGCACTTTGTCCCCAACCCGCTGGTGAACGAAGCGATCTCCGTGACATCGTTGGCCGCCATTAGCGCCTCGGCCTCCGGTGGCGTGAGCATGGCTTTGGCGGCGATGGCCGATATCTTCGTGCACAATGCAAAAGCGGCAGGCATTCCGATGGAGGTATTGCACCGGGTGGCGGCCATGGCCGCAGGCGGCATGGATACGCTTCCTCACAACGGTGCAGTAATTACCCTGTTGGCGGTAACAGGCTTGACCCATCGGCAATCGTATCGGGACATATTTGCGGTAACGCTGATCAAGACCGCAGCAGTGTTCGTGGTGATCGGCACATTTTATATAACCGGATGGGTGTGACGAGCCGCACAAGCACTCTTACGCAACGGGTTTTTCCACGCTGTTTGCACGCAACCTTCACCTTCCACACATCAAGCTTTGGCCAATCGTTCACGCAGTACCGTTGTTCCGCGACAGGATTGGCGTTTCGCCTGGATGCCCGGCATTGCCCGGCGCGCTGACGCCATGAGAGAAGTTCGTCAACATCCGAACCAGGGAGTCAGGTTCATGGATAACGAAACTTACGCGACACTCGAGCAACAAGCACAGCAACGCGCGAAAAAGCTCGCCGGCGCCAACATCATTCATTGGCTGCAACGTTGGGAGCTTGCAGTTCGTGAGCATGCAGATGCCAATTGCCTGATAGAAGCGGAAACCCGGCAGTGCTGGAGCTATGGCGAACTGGACCACCTCGCCGATACGCATGCAGAACTCTGCAAACCGGACACATCGGCTTACATCGCCATACGGGCAGATAACTCCGCAGCCTTTGTTGTTGCCTATCTTGCGGTGCTCAAAGCTGGATGCGTGCCCGTATTGCTGAACGCGCGCGAGAAACCGGACAAACTCGCGGCCTTGATGAACGACCTCGGCATCGAGCGGCTCCTGAACGAAGCTGGCCCGGCCGCCATCTCCGCAAGCCTACGCCAGCCACCCTTGCCTCGCAAACCGTCACCAGGCTTCGCGGAAGACGGCCTTGCTCCCGCGGCGATCATCTTTACCAGCGGTACGACCGGGCCAAGCAAAGCCGCGCAATTCAGCCATCGCCGGCTGATCGGCGCAGGCGTCGCGTGGGGCGTACGTACAGGCATGAGCGCATCGAGCCGCTGCTACATCACGACGCCGATGTGGCACGGCAATGGCTTGGCGGTTGCGTTTGCCGCCTGCGTCGAATGCGGCGCTTGCGCCGTTGTGCGCAGGCGCTTCTCCACCAGCCGGTTCTGGGATGATATCGCGCGATACGACTGCAGCAGCATGGTGTATGTCGGCGAATTATGGCGCTACCTGCTTCATGCCGCTGGTGCCGCCGAACGTCCACGGCACCGCCTGCGGACCATATTCGGCAACGGGCTGGACCAAACGACCTGGCAAGCGGTCAAAGCGCGATTCGGTATCAGGTATGTGCTGGAGCATTACGGCGCCACCGAAATGCCCGGCAATGCCATGTTCAACGGTGACGGGAAACCCGGCGCTTGCGGCTACGTGCCACCCGGACATCTGGATGAAAGCCGCTATTGCCTACTCACCGGAGATGGCCATGCCGTCGGACGCGGCCAATGCGGCGAGCTGCTGATCAGAGTCGAACATGGCCGTTACCTCGGTTACACCGACGAAAGGCTGAGCCAACAGCGTATCGTGCGAAACGTGCTGCAGCCAGGCGATTGCTGGTGGCGCTCGGGTGATCGGCTGCGCTGGGAAGAAGACGGCTACTTCCATTTCGAAGGACGCTTGTGCGAGAACTTCCGCTGGAAAGGCGAAAACATATCCGCGCAAGAGGTAGAACAAGCCCTGCTCGCCAGCGGAGTCTTTGCACACGCATGCGTATACAGTGTAGATATCCAGGGACAAGCCGGAAGTGCGCCAATGGCGGCCGTCTGGCCTGTCCGCCATGATTGGCATCAACGCGCCGCAAGTGTGCTCCGACAACGCCTGGCCGATTACGCCATACCCCCGTACCTGCGCGTCGTCGACGAAGCGCCATGCACTACCTCGACCATGAAAATACGGCGTGAGACGTACCGCGCAATGGGTTATGCCACGGCCCCCCAGCAAGTGTGGCGATTACTTGCAGACGCTTATGTACCCATGCATGAGGCTATGGAGAGGCAATCTGCCGCGCCGCCCTTGTCCGGCACGCCCAAGCCCGCCAGGCGCGAACCGCAAGGTGCTTGAAACGCCTTAAGGCCTCTCCTTGCTTTCGCGTTCAATGCCGTAAGCCGCCTCCCAACCTGCTCGTCCACTGCGGAACCGAAACGGTAAACCACGATGTTCATCGACGTTGCCGCCACCCGCGTATTCCACATGCCGCCAAGCGACGCCGAGCAAAAGGTTCGCGCGTGGCTCGATGAAGTATTTCAATATTCGACGAAAGCCATCGTTGCAGCCGACAACCCGATCAGCGCAAGCCTGCTTCCATTGCAACGGCGAATCGGCGCGCGCCTTCGCGTGGTCACCATCGATCCATGGATAGGCTATTCGGCGCCACTGAATGTGGTACTGGCGCATGCCGCCACACTAGGCGCACGCACGCTGCTGCTGCAAAGTCTGGACGTTCGCTGTACGCGCGACACCGTGCAGTTGCTCTATGCATTCCTTGACGATGCCACGCTCGTCGCTGGCGCCAGGATGACGCAGGAGCACGCGCCCGGCTCAGGCCTGCAGCCGATCAACGCGATCAATAGCCCATGGAATACGCTGGCACTCTGGCAGATCGCCAAACTTCGCCTGGCCGGTTTTTGCGCCATTGCCGACAGTGATCCGATTCATTGCTACGGAGGCATGGAAGAAGTAGCCACGATATCCATACTGCAACACCTGTATCCCGGAAAGATGCGCGCCGTTGTGGCGGATGCGGGCAGCATTTCGTGGAAAACGCCCGATGATTCATCGCCGAGCTTCTGCCGTCACTGGCGGAAAATGGCCTCCAAACTGGTACGCGCCGAATCCCAGCTTCAGTTGTTGAACGTACCTCGTGGCATGGTGGAAACCGTCGACGGCTTTTCTTCCCGTGCCAAGATGGCGTAACCGCTGCCATGCGCACCGCCACGGTCACCAACTGGGCCAGGACCCACCGCTGCAAGCCTCGAAGACTGCACTTTCCGCACGACGAAGAAGAGCTTTGCGACATCCTGAAGCAGTGTGTGGCCAGCGAGGACACAGTACGGTTTATCGGAGGGCGCAATTCGCCCAACGATATGGCCATGTCCGATTCGGTGCTCATCGACATGAACGCCATGCAACAGCCGCCTGTTCTCTGCCCGGACAACATCGTGCGCGTAAGCGGCGGTACGACACTCGAAACGTTATCGCGATTTCTCAAACAGCACGGCAAATCGCTCGCCACGCTAGGGGCGATCTCAAGACAAACCGTGGCCGGCGCGATCGCCACGGCCACTCACGGGACAGGCCTGCTCGTAGGCAATCTTTCCAGCTACGTCGCCGGCGCGCGCATAGCCAACGGGCTGGGCGAACTCGTGACGATATCCGCTCATTCGCACGCAGATAGGCTGCCGGCGATAGCCTGTCATCTTGGCCAACTCGGTGGCCTTATCGAAGTCTCCATGCGGGTCGTCGAAGATTTCGATCTGGAGGTTAGCGAAGCCTTGCTCGATGTCGAATCGGCGCTGGCCAGGATGGATGATGACCTGCAAAGCGATCACCTGCGCCTTCATTACCTGCCAGGCACGGACAAGATATTCCAGTGGCGCGCCACGCGGATCGCTCCGGCCGCACCAGGTACGGCGTTCTCGCCAGCCAGGAACCATCGCGCGCTTTCGTTTTTCGCAAAGCGCTGCTACGAAGCGATGCTTTACGGAAGCATGTTCGTTCCTTCAGTGATACCGCGCGCCAACCGCTGGTTCGCAAAAAGAAGCTATCCGCTGCGGCGCAGGACGAACGGCCCCAATCATGACCTTTTTACGATGGATTGCTTATTCAGCCAGCACACCACCGAATGGGCTGTGCCGCTGCCGCATGCGCGCAAGGTCATTGAAGAAGTGATCGCGCTTTGCAGGCGGATGCCGTGTGCCGCGCACGTGCCCATCGAGATCCGTTTTGCGGCCGGCGACGAAGTCTGGATGAGTCCCTGCCAAGGAGCGCCTCGCTGCTATATCGGCGCGGTTTCCTATCGGCCCTTCGGAAAGGATCTGGAGCATCGCCGTTACTTCGAGCACCTGGAGGCCTTGATGTTGGCAGCGTGCGCGCGTCCACATTGGGCCAAAACTTTCACCGTGACGCCCGACCGCTTGCGAACGATCTACCCGTATTGGGACCGGTTCGAACACGTTCGCACCCAGATGGATCCGCATGGTCTCTTCGACAATGCCTATTCCCGCCGCGTTTTGGGAACGAATTCCTCTACCACCAGCGAACATTCTCATGAGCGCAAGCATTCATACGCCTGAGGTCACCGTATTCGGCACCGGCCAGTACACCACCGGGTTGAATTCGGGAGAGAGTGCCTTGCCCGCCAGCCATACACCCGGCGTCATTGCATTGGTGCTTGCCGATCTGAAACGGCGTGGCATCATCGAGCATGTGCGGATGGTATGCACATCGGCCGAACGCCGCGACATGGTGAAGCGCCACCTGCGTAAAACGATTGATCGGAAGTACCGTGGTCTTTCCACGGATTTCGAATTCCTCGTAATGTCTTCGCCGCTGAAGCCATCCAGTCATGCCTCATCACCCAGGATCGCCGTGGTGGCCACGCCCGACGATACACATTTCGCCATCGCCCAAAACTGCCTGGAAGCGGGCATGCACGTACTGTCAATGAAGCCCCTGGTAAAGGAGCTGGCGCAGCATTACGCCCTGTGCCGTCTTTCGCGCGAGCGCGGATTGCTGCTCGGCATCGATTATCACAAGCGCTTTGACCCTATTTACGCGGATGCGCGCGCCCGTGCACGCCGCCTTGGCGATTTCAGCTTCATGGCCAGCTACATGAGCCAGCCTTCCTCGCAACGGCGAGCTTTCTCGAAGTGGGCCGGTACACGCTCCGATATCAGCTACTACTTGAACAGCCATCATGTCGACTACCTCGCGTGGGTATTGGAGGGATGCGCAAGACCTATCAGCGTCAGCGCCGGTGCCTCGAGCCAAAACCAAGGCGCATCGGTAGCGTGCGGAGAAGATCAGATATCGCTGAGCGTATCGTGGGAGCTCAATGATTCCAGTGCGCGCGGGCTGTCCATCCACAGCGCATCGTGGATCGCCCCTCCCTCGGACGCGCATTCACAGCAACGCTTCCATTACATGGGCACACACGGCGAGATCACCGTCGACCAGGCCAGGCGCGGCTACCTCGCCGCCAGCCACGAAGAAGGCTTTGCATCGGTCAATCCGCTGTACATGCGATTCACCCCTGTTGATGGCCATTTCGTCGGACAGGATGCCTATGGCTATCGCAGCATCGAGGCGTTCATGCGCGCTGCCGCAGGCGAAACACCCAGCACGTCCCTGGCGTTGGCTGGCAGCACCATGCAAGTTACGGCAGTGCTCCAGGCGGGACGCCTCAGCCTTGAGCGGCATGGCCAACCGATCGCAATCGGCTATGCCGAAGACGATTGGTCCATGCCAATCAGCCTGACATGATTGTCGCCGGGGCGGTGTAGACATTCGAGTTGCAACCTCGAAATTTGCGCTTGCGTCCTGACTTACGCTCAGCGTTGCTTGATGCGGGCATTTTCCCAGGGATTGGCCGCAGCCGTAGCCTTATGCGGGCGCAGCAACCAGCAATCGTGGATGTTTGCGCGCCGCGAGAAATCGAATGGAATGCTGCCCGAACCCCAGTTCTCGATGGCCAAGCGCGCTTCGAGCGATGCGCGATCGAGCGAAAAACGACGGAAATTATTGGAAAACAAAATGACGCCATCGGCCGTCAAGCGGTCGGCACACGCCAGCAGCAGTTTGACGTGATCGCGTTGCACGTCGAAATCCTCGGCGCGCTTGGAATTGGAAAACGTCGGGGGATCGACGTAGATCAATCCATAACGTTCCTGCGTGCGCTGCAAAAAACTCGCCGCATCCGCCTGCACCAGCCGATGCTTTTCGCCGCTGAATCCGTTCAGTGCAAGATTGCGCGACGCCCATTCCAGGTACGTGCCGGAAAGATCCACGCTGGTGGTATCGCGCGCGCCGCCTGCCGCAGCGTACACGCTGGCGGTGGCGGTATAGGCAAACAGATTGAGGAAGCGCCTGCCGGCGGCCAATTCGCGCACCTTGCCGCGCACCAGCCGGTGATCGAGGAATAGCCCCGTATCCAGGTAATCGTAAAGATTGACCAGGAAGGTCAAGCCACCCTCTTCCACTTCGATGAATTCGCCGCGCTGATCGAACTGGCCGTACTTGGAGCCACCCTTGCCGCGCTCGCGTGTCTTGAGCGCAATGCGCGCACGCGGCGTATCGAACACTTCGCCGGCGACGCGCGCGATCTCACGCATGCGCGTGCGTGCGGTTTCCGCCGGCACGTCGGCCGGCGCGCGGTATTCCTGGATATGCAGATGCGTCGCGCCGGCGGTATCGGTATACACGTCGATGGCGGCGGCGTATTCGGGCAGGTCCTGGTCATACGCGCGCCAGGCATGCACGCCTTCACGCTCCAGGCGTTTGCGCAGATGCTTGATGTTCTTTTCCAACCGGTTCTTCAGCATCTGCGCGCCGGGCGACAGCGGCGGTTTTTCGCGCGGCGTGGCATCGCGTGCATGCAGCTCGAAGACCAACAGCACGGTTTCCAGCGCACCGTTGTAGAGCGTGTATTTCTTTTCCGCGCGCAGCGTCGTGGCGCGCCCGAGTTCGGCATCGCCCGCGAGCACCGCCGCGCGCCAGCCGGTGAAATGGTCGCGCAGCGTTTCGCCGAGGCCGCGATAGAACTTAGGCAGGCTTTCTCGTTCGCCCAACCGTTCGCCGTAAGGCGGATTGGTGATCACCAGGCCATGCGTGAAGCCGGCCGGTGGCCGCACATGCAGCGCATCGTGCCTGTCCAGCGTGAAGAAGCCGGCGATGCCCGCTTCCTGCGCATTGCGCTTGGCCATCTGCACCATGCGCGGATCGCCATCAGAACCGAAGAAGCACCCGCGCAGCGCCGGCAAACCTGTTTCCGCGCGCTTATTCGCTTCATCGAGCAGACTGCGCCACAACGCAATGTCGTGCTGCTTCCAGCCTAGAAACCCGTAATAGTCGCGGCGCAAACCGGGCGCGACATCCGCCACCATCAACGCACCTTCGATCAACAGCGTGCCGGAACCGCACATCGGGTCGAGCAAGGCGCCGCCCTGCGCATACATCGCCGGCCAGGCCGCGCGCAGCAACATCGCCGCGGCGAGATTTTCCTTCAGCGGCGCTTCGCCCTGGGTCAGCCGCCAGCCGCGCCGATGCAACGGCGCACCGGCGAGATCGATCGACACGGTAGCGCGATCGCGTCGCAAGCGCAGATTGATGCGCACGTCGGGCTCTTCGGTGTCGACGTCGGGCCGTGCCTGCCCGTGCTGGCGGAACTGGTCGACCACTGCATCCTTCACGCGCTGCGCCAAGTATTGGCTATGCGTGAGCTTGCTTTGCGCGGTATTGGCGTCCACCGCCAAGGTAGCGTGCGGCGCCAGATGCTGCGACCAGTCGATGCTCTGCACCCCCGCATACAAGGCATCATCGGTGGCAGCGTCGAATTCGGCGATCGGCAGCAGGATGCGGCTGGCCAGGCGCGACCACAGGCACGCGCGGTAGGCTGTTTCCAGCTCGCCGGAAAAACGCACGCCGGCCAGCGCTTCGTGCACGTCGACGGCGCCCAGCGCCATCAGCTCATCGCGCAGCAGGTATTCCAGCCCCTTGGGGCAGGTAGCGAAGAATTGCTTCAACCCAGTTGTTCCAGAAAGAGGCCAAACTGCCGGCCGATAGCGTCGACGTGCTCGGCAAGACGATGGTCGTCGTTGACGATCCACAGCGGTAGCTCGCGCCGCCCGGCGAATTCATAGATTTCGTCCAGAGGGCAGACATCGTCGCGCCAGCCGTGCACGAGCAAGGTGGGAACGTCCAGGCGCACGTCGAACGCCAGGTCGCTGCCCGGGATCAAGGCCGGCGTGGCAAGCAGGAACAGGCCCGCCACCGGCACTTCCAGCGAGGCCAGGCCCGAGACGAAGGCGCCCATGCTGGACCCCACCAGCACCGGCTGCGCGGCGCACGCGGCGATGCGCTGGTGCAGGCGGGCGATGCGCGGCTCGATCGAGCCGGCGTGGCCGAGCCGGTCGTCTTCGCGAAAGTCGGGACGCTCGGTGGTCCAGCCCAGCGATTGGGCGACCTTCGCCAGTGCGCTCACCTTGGTGGCGTCCGGACCGCTGTCCGAACCGTGGGAGAGGATGACGTGTCCGGGCATGGGAGCCTCCATGTGCGCTCGGCGGGAGGTGCATGATAGCCGCTATCGCTTGATAGGCTGAGAGGATAATCCCAGCTTTTGCTGGCCTCCCGTAGGTTGGGACGCAAACCCAACACACGATGCCGGGAGACATGGCAATGTTGGGGTTTGCACCCCAACCTACGGCTATGCCCATGCTGACCATTCATGACCAGCCCTTGCTCTATGTCGCCAAGCTGCCGGAACGACCGGCCAGCGCGGTGACGCTGGTGGTGATCCATTGCACCGAATTGCCCGACCTGGCGATGGCGCGCGCATACGGCGAGCGCGTGCTGTACGAAAGCGGCGCCGGCGCCAGCGGCCACTACTACATCGATCGCGACGGGTCGATCTATCGTTACGTGCCCGGCACCCGCGTGGCCAACCACGTGCGCGGCCACAATCCGCCGTCGATCGGCATCGAGCTGGTCAATTGCGGCCGCTATCCGAACTGGTTCGACTCGCACCAGCAGATCATGACCGAGCCCTACCCCGCCGCGCAGATCGCCGCGCTGCGCGCCCTGCTCGCGCAATTGCGCAGCGAATACCCGAACCTGCGCGAGATCGCCGGCCATGAAGACCTGGACACCGCGCGCGTGCCCGCCAGCGACGACCCGCATCGCGAGGTAGCGCGCAAACTCGATCCCGGCCCGCAATTCCCGTGGGCCGAGGTGTTGGCCGGCAGCGGCCTTAAGCGGGTGCACGCCCACGCTTAAGGCGATGGAGCGCCGGCTATAATTTCCGTCTTTTAGCGTTAGGGGTCAGCCGCGATGCCGGAAACACACGTGCAGGAACTGGTCGAGCTACTGCAGCTCGAACGGTTGGAAGACAACCTCTTCCGCGGCCAGAGCCGCGACATCGGCACGCGTTTCGTATTCGGCGGGCAGGTGCTGGGGCAGGCGCTGTCGGCGGCGCAGCAGACGGTGGACCCGTCGCGCGAAGCCCATTCGCTGCACGCGTATTTCCTGCGCGCCGGCGACATCGACGCACCGATCGTCTACAGCGTGGAACGCGCGCGCGACGGCGGTACGTTTTCCTCACGGCGGGTGGTGGCGATCCAGCACGGCCAGCCCATTCTCAACGGCGCCATTTCCTTCCAGGTGCCGGAAAAAGGCCTGGAACACCAGTCCGGCATGCCCGAGGTGCCGGCGCCGGAAGACGTGGAGCCGATGCATCGGGTACCTCCGGAGGAACTCGCCCGCCTGCCGGTGAAGCTGCAGCGCTGGCTGGGCAGCAACGGGCCGTTCGAATTCCGCCAGGTGTGGCCGCGCGACGAGTTGCATCCGGCCAAGCGTCCGCCGATCCAGCACATCTGGCTGCGCCTGACCGCGCCGGTCAGCGATTCGGCCGTGCTGCACCGTGCGTTGCTGGCCTATGCCTCGGATTTCCACCTGATCGGCACCACCACCCTGCCGCACGGCATTTCCTACCTCACCCCCAACCTGCAGATGGCCAGCCTCGATCACGCCATGTGGTTCCACCGGCCGTTCCGGGTGGACGAATGGCTGCTGTATTCGTTCGACAGCCCCACCGCGCAGGGCGCGCGCGGGCTGGCACGCGGCCAGATTTTCAGCCGCGACGGCCGGCTGGTGGCCTCGACAGCACAGGAAGGGCTGATCCGGCTGCGCGGCGAGTAAACTGCCCCAATGCGACTGCTCTATACCTCTCCCCGTCAGGAAAACATCGATCGCGTAGCAGCCCTCATGGCCGAGAACGGGGTCGAAACCGCCATCACCAACCGTTCCAACTGGAACCGGCCGAGCTACCAGCGTTTCAGCTACACCCAGCGCGGCGAAAATCGTGACAGCTGGCCGCAGGTGTGGGTAAGCAAGGCGGACGACTACACCAAGGCGCGCGAACTGCTGCGCAAGCTGGGCATCGAGCCGGAGGTGCGCCACGCCGAGGAGCTTCGGATTTCACGCGATCCCGTCGCCTCCACGTATGTCCGCCGTGAACATACCGTGGCAAGAGTGCGGCGCATCGTGCTGCTGGCGATCCTGGGCGTGTTCATGGTGCTGGGGCTGCGTTACCTGCACGTTCTGTAAGCAAAAAAATCCTTGCCATGCCGGGCCTTGGCGGTCATAGAATCAGCCATGCGCTCCGATCACGTCCGCCTGTTCCAGACGCTGCCGCACGCCTGTGGTTACTACCCCGGACGTACCGCGCAGAATCTGGTGATCGATCCAGCTGCGCCGCAGTTGGACCGGCTCTATGGCGCGGCCTTGGACCACGGCTTCCGCCGCGCCGGCGGCCACCTGTACTTTCCGCACTGCCCGAGCTGCCATGCCTGCACGCCCTGCCGCATCGACGTGGCGAACTTCACGCCGAACCGCGCGCAGCGCCGCTGCCTGAAGCGCAATGACGACCTGATCGTGCGCGAGTGCATGGCCGGCTACAACAGCGAACGCCATGCGCTGTACTCGCGCTACCTGCGTACACGCCATCCCGGTGGCGGCATGGACGAAGCCGAGGCCAGCGACTTCCGCCGCTTCCTCACCGCACCGTGGAGTCCCACGGTGTTCCTGGAACTGCACAAGGACAACCGCCTGCTCGCGGTGGCCGTCACCGACGTGTGCATCACTGGCATTTCAGCCGTCTATACGTTCTACGATCCTGAAGAACAAGAACGCAGCCTGGGTACGTTCGCGATCCTGCAGCAGATCGAACTGGCCAAGCGCCGCGGCATTCCATGGGTGTACCTGGGTTTCTGGATCGAAGGGCATCCGAAGATGGATTACAAGCGTCGCTTCAAGCCGTTGCAGGTGCGCACGGCGGAGGGATGGGTGGAATTGAGGCGGGATTGAGCTGCTTTCTCCGCCTGGATTTACACAATCACCTCAGCGTCATTCCGGCGAAGGCCCACTGCTGTCCGGGAAAAATTTGGCGGATCGGCGAAAGTACCTCGAATGCTTGGGTTTCGGCGGCCTGGTGTCTCCTTGACGTCATTCCCGCGAAAACGGGAATCCATGTTCAGGGGCGCATCAGAGCAAAATGGATTCCCGCTTTCGCGGGAATGACGGCCGGGCGAGACAGGACGCAGGAAGAATATCCAGTCATCGGCAGGGCTTCCGGAAAATTCCTCGGACAGCAGTGGGCCTTCGCCGGAATGACGGTGAGGAGGCACTACCCCGCCTCAGGAAACGCAACCACGTTCTCCGGCATCGCTTTCGGATACGGGAACAACTTGATCAACGGCACCGACACGCCGTCATCCCCCATCACACGGCAATGCGTACGATCCAACTCACGCGGATCGTCCACGCCGCAGCTATGCGCAATGATGCCAACTTCATGCATCACGTTGCGCGCGTAATGCGCGACGCGTTCGCTCTTGTCGGTCACCACCAGGCCGCGTTGCAGACGCGTGTTTTGCGTAGTGATGCCGGTGGGGCAGGTATTGCGATTGCACTGCAGCGATTGAATGCAGCCCAGCGCCAGCATGAAGCCGCGCGCCGAGTTGACGAAATCCGCGCCCATCGACAGCGCCCACGCCACGTCGTAGGCGGTGATGCATTTGCCGGAGCAGATCACCTTGATGCGCTCGCGCAGGCCGCGTTCGATCAAGATGTTGACCAGCGCCGGCAAGGCTTCGCGCAGCGGTAGGCCGACGCCTTCCATCAGCGTCTGCGGGGCGGCGCCGGTGCCGCCTTCGGAGCCGTCGACGATGATGAAATCCGGCGCGCTTTCGATGCCGCGGCGCTGTACCTCGTTGCATAGTTCCTCGATCCACTCCATGCCGCCGAACACCGCCTTGAAGCCAGTCGGCTTGCCGGTGAGTTCGCGGATGTGGATAACCGCATCCATCAGTTGCGGCACGTTGCCGATATCCAGGTGGCGGTTGGGACTTTGCGAATCCTGCCCGACCGGAATGCCGCGGATGGCGGCGATTTCCGGCGTCACCTTCGCCGCCGGCAGCAAGCCGCCCATGCCTGGCTTGGCGCCTTGGCCGAGCTTGATGCTGACCATCTTCACCTGCTTGTGCGCGCAGATCGCCAGCAGCTTCTGGTCATCCAGCTTGCCCTCGGGCGTGCGCACGCCGTATTTGGCGGTGCCGATCTCGAACACGATGTCGCAGCCGCCTTCCAGGTGATACGGCGCAAGCCCGCCTTCACCGGTATCCATCCAGATGCCGGCCTTGGCCGCGCCGATCGACAAGGCGCGCACCGCCGGCGCGGACAATGCACCGAAGCTCATCGCGGAAATATTGAAGAACGCCGCATGGTCGTATGGCTCGCGCGCATACGGCCCGATGCGCACGGGCTGCGGTTCAACATGCGTCTCTCCCAACGTCGGAAACGGCGCATTGACGAAGAACGGCACGCCTTCCAGATGCAGGTCGCGCGTGGAGCCGAACGCATTGGTGTTCTCGGCATCTTTCGCCGCGCGATACACCCACATGCGTTGCGCGCGATTGAATGGCATTTCCTCGCGATCGCTGGAATACAGGTATTGGCGGAAGAACTCGCCCAGGTGCAGGAACCAGTACCGGAAATGCCCGATGACCGGAAAATTGCGCAACACCGAATTCTTGGTCTGGTTGCGATCGAGCACCCACACCACCGCCACCACCAGCACGGCGATCACCACCAGCATCAGGAACAGCACTACGAAGGTTTCTACCAGTACCACCAGCCAGTGCGAAAATCCTGTGGGTGTCATGTGCGTTCTCCCGTCTGTGGTCTTAGGGCCTGTTCGCACTATTGGCGTAGCCCGCCAATAGTGCGAACAGGCCCTAGGCTCTCCCTAGCGAGCGGAAAACCTCGATCTCGCTTCCCGGCGATTCTACAACTCGATCCGGATCGCTTTCGCCGCCCGGATCGCCTTGGCTTTCGCCGCCTCGATATCGTTGTCGCGCGCCAGCGTGACCGCCATGCGGCGGCGGCCTTTCACCTCCGGCTTGCCGAAGATACGCAACTGCGTGTCCGCTTCGGCCAAGGCATCGGCAATGCCGTGATAGCGCGGCGCGTGGGCGTCGCCTTCCACCAGCACTGCGCACGAGGCCGAAGGGCCATGCTGGCGGATGACCGGAATCGGCAGGCCGAGGATCGCGCGCGCATGCAGGGCGAATTCGGACAGCTCCTGCGAAATCAGCGTCACCAGGCCCGTATCGTGCGGCCGCGGGCTGACTTCGGAAAAGATCACCGCATCGCCCTTCACGAAAAATTCCACGCCGAACACGCCCCAGCCACCCAGGGCGCCTGTGATCGCTTCGGCCTGGCGTTGCGCCTCGGCCAGCGCCGCCGGGCTCATCGGCTGCGGCTGCCAGGATTCACGGTAATCGCCGTCTTCCTGCCGATGCCCGATCGGTGCGCAAAAGCTGGTGCCGTCCTTGTGCCGCACGGTGAGCAGCGTGATCTCGTAATCGAAGGGAACGAAACCCTCGACGATCACCCGGCCCTTGCCGGCACGGCCGCCCGTTTGCGCGTAATCCCAGGCATGCTGCAGCTCCGACGCGTCGCGCACGATGCTCTGGCCCTTGCCGGAAGAACTCATCACCGGCTTGATCACGAACGGATAACCGATCGCCGCCACCGCATCGCGATAGTCGGCCTCGCTGTCGCAGAAGCGGTAAGGCGAGGTGGGCAAGCCCAACTGCTCGGCAGCCAGGCGGCGGATGCCTTCGCGGTCCATGGTCAGCCACGCGGCGCGCGCGGTGGGGATCACCTTCAGGCCGCCCTTTTCCAGTTCTACCAGGGTGGGTGTGTGGATGGCTTCGATTTCCGGCACCACCAGATCCGGTTGTTCCTGCGCGATCACCGCGCGCAAGGCCTCGCCGTCCAGCATGTCGATGACGTGGCTGCGATGCGCCACTTGCATGGCCGGCGCATGCGCATAGCGATCCACCGCGACCACCTCCACGGCGTAGCGCTGCAATTCGATCGCGACTTCCTTGCCAAGCTCGCCCGCGCCGAGCAGCAATACTTTCAGGGCGTGGTCGGAAAGGGGCGTGCCAAAGGGCTTCATCGAGGGCTCCGGACAAAGCGCCATTGTACGACCTGCCGCCGGCGAACATCTCGCGGGTGGAACGGATGGCGGTGGCCCCGATAAGCCTTGCACGTAAGCCAGGTAGTTCGTAGGTTGGGTTAGCGCAGCGTAACCAAACAAATATTTATCGAAGCGATCAACATCGTTGGGTTACGCTGCGCTAACCCAACCTACCCCGGGTACGCGCGCCGCTTCAACGCCATACCCAGCGCGACCCATCCGGCGATAAACGCCACACCACCAAACGGCGTGACGATGCCGACCCATCGCGATGCGCCCAACGCCAGTGCATACAAACTGCCGGAAAACATCACGATGCCCAAGACGAACGCCAACATCGCGATACGCCGCGCCCTGCTGTCACCGCACAACACGCCAGCCGCCAGCGCCAGCGCATGCCAGAAGTGATACTGCACGGCGGTATGCCATAGTTCGCGATGCGCCGCGTCCAGCGCATCCCGCAGCGCATGTGCGCCGAAGGCGCCCAGCACGACCGCGCTCGCTCCGGCCAATCCCACGATCAGGCCATCGCGCGTTTGGGCAAGTTGTCGCATAACGCATCTACCAGTTGCCAAGATGAGGAAGGGAATGCCGCAGTGGCGTATCCTGGGCAGGTTCCACCGCCTGGAATTCTTGCATGAAGCTCTCGCGTTTCGCCCGACTGGCCTGCCTGCTCATCGCCGGAATCATGCTCGCTGCGTGCCAACGGCACGACGAAGCGGCGCCGTGGCAGCTCACCGATATCTCCGGGCATATGCCCGATCTTTCGTTCCGTCTTATCGATGATCAAGGCAAGAACGTCACCGCCGCCGATTATCGCGGCAAGGTCACCCTGCTCTACTTCGGCTATACCCATTGTCCCGACGTCTGCCCGCTGACGCTCGCGCACCTGCACGTGGTGATGCAACGCCTGGGCAAGCTCGCCGACGGTGCGCGCATTCTGTTTGTCAGCGTAGACCCCGCGCGCGATACGCCCGAGGCGCTGCACGCGTACGCCAGCGCATTCGATTCGCATGTCGTGGGTTTGACCGGCGCGCCGGCCGATATCGAAGCACTTACCAAGCGCTACCGCGCCGCTTTCAGCCGCGAGCCGGACAAATCGGGCGACAGCTACGACGTCAGCCACAGCTCGGGCATCTATATTTTCGATGCCAACGGCCACGCGCGCCTGCTCGCCACGCCGGAAGACTCGCAGGACAAGTTGATCCATGACCTGCATCTGTTGATCAGCACGGGGAGCGCGCCATGAAGCGCCATGCACTGCTCCTGGCGTGGCTCGCATTGCTACCGCTCGCCGTCCATGCGGCGCAGTCGGATCAGGTCAAGGCGAGCCAGGCATGGATTCGATTGCTGCCGGTCAACCTGCCGGCGGGCGGCTACGTCACATTGGAAAACCACGGCGCGTCGCCTGTCACCGTGGTTTCCGCGCAGAGCACGTCGTATGCATCGGTGATGCTGCACGAAAGCTCGACCGATCATGCCGGCAACAGCGGCATGCATATGCTCGACCGGCTTACCATTCCGGCGCGTGACAAGGTCGCGCTGGCACCGGCGGGCTATCACCTGATGCTGCAACAGGCAACCCATCCGCTGAAACCGGGCGACACGATCGAGGTCACGCTGAATTTCGCCGACGGCAGTCACCTTGCGGTGCCATTCCTGATCCGCCCGGCCAATACCGATAACTGAAGCCGCATCGATGCGCATCTTCGCCATTTCCGATTTGCACCTGGATTACGCAGCAAACCGCGAATGGCTGCAGCAACTGTCGCAACACGAATACAGCGATGATGTATTGATCCTGGCTGGTGACGTATCCGATCGGCTGACCTTGCTGGATGAAGCATTCAAGGCGCTGACGATGCGCTTTTCCGCCGTGCTGTTCGTGCCTGGCAATCATGATCTCTGGATCACGCGCGAGCGCGTGCATACGTCGTTCGAAAAGCTTGACGCCGTGACCAAGGCCGCCGACGAACATGGCGTACACCGGGACACTTTTCGCAACGGCGAGCTTGCGATCGTGCCCTTACTCGGCTGGTACGACTATTCCTTCGGCGCCGCCGATGACTATCTCAAATCCGCCTGGGCCGATTACCGCGCCTGCCGATGGCCGGGCTACGACGAGGCCGCACTCACGCAGTTCTTCACCGAACACAACCCGACGTTATCCTCGCCTTCGCTGCAGGATGCCGGCCAGATCATCACTTTCTCGCACTTCCTTCCACGTATCGACCTGATGCCGGAACGCATTCCGGACAAGCATCGCAAGATCTACCCCGTGCTGGGCAGCAACGTGCTGGACGAACAGCTGCGCGCACTCGGCTCAGGCACGCATGTCTACGGACACAGCCACGTCAATCGCCGCGTGATGATCGATGGCGTCACCTATATCAACAATGCGTTCGGATATCCGTCGGAATCGCACTTCACGGCGCGCGAGCTGGTGCAAGTTCATTGACCCAGGAGGCCGGGCGCTGCGTTTGAGATTGCCTGCGCCGCACGCGCCTGGCGCCGGATACGCCCACTGCGCGAAAGCCGCAGCCATTGGCGCATCGCCAGCAAGCCGCCGACGGTTTCGATGGTCGCCGCGGGCACCCAGATGATGATGCCGCCGATGAGTTGTCCGGTGAATACGTTGAAGTTGAAGGCGCGTCCGCAGATTTCGAAGATCGGATAAAGATCGGCCTTGGAGAAGGTGATGATGGCGCCGGCCAGGATTTGCGGCGCCATGGTGATGCCAGGAGACAGCACGCGCAGGCCGGGAATCATGCGACCCGGCGGTCGTGGGCGGTGATCGAGCACCAGCCACCAGTACACGAAACCGCTGGCGATCATCGACCAGTTCATGAAACGGTAGATGCGCCAGTCGAGCATCGCCATGGTCTGCATCGACGGAATCAGCCAGATGAGCACGAAGGCGACGAAAAGGATGGTGGCGATGGCGGGATTGAGCAGCACGGTACTGACGAGCCGCCATGGCCACGAACGCAACGCCGGACGCAGCACATGCACGCGCCAGCGCAGCGGCAACCCCGCGCGCAGCACCGACCCCGGATACGAAGCGACGATCATCAGCGGCGCAATGTGATGCAGCAGCAACTGCTGGATGCGGTGCATGAAGAATTCATGCTCGGCGTAGAAATCGAAATAGGTGTGCAGGCTGAGATAGACGATCGCCATGCCGGACCAGAACGCGATCTTGCGTCCCATGCTCACGGGCAGTTTATGGCAGCCACGCC
Organism: Dyella sp.; assembly: GCF_051954575.1. Classification (GTDB taxonomy): domain Bacteria; phylum Pseudomonadota; class Gammaproteobacteria; order Xanthomonadales; family Rhodanobacteraceae; genus Dyella_B. Next base: position 20,200 of record NZ_JBQCHP010000032.1, read on the forward strand.
AGTACAGCGCGCAGGCGCCGAGGAAGCTCAGCAGGAAGATCCAGGAGAATTCCCAAGGGACGAGCCATTTGAGCAGGATGGTGGTCATCGCTGGCTACGTCATCCCCGTGAAATTAAAGACCTGCGCAAAACACCAAATCGAAGTAGTGTCGTCATTCCGGCGAACGCCGGAATCCAGTTGAAACATGACGTGCGAAGCACACAACATAAATGCGGAGTGCTTCGCACGGCACATTCAGACTGGATTCCGGCGTTCGCCGGAATGACGAGTAACAAGCTTCACGCTAGTCTCAAGCGCACCCCGATTCAAGCCGACCCTAGCAGGACTGCCCTGCGGCATATCGCCCTCACCCCCGCTGGCGCCGGTTCCGCCGCGTACGCTTCCAGCCGTACAGCAAGCCTACCAGCGTGATCAGCGCCGGCAGCATCACGATATTGATCACCTTCAGGCGCGTGCCCAGCGCATCGATCTCCGCATTGAGCTGATGCTGCACGTCGCGCAGTTCCTTGCTGATCGCCAGCTGGCGCTGCAGGAATTGCTCGATCTCCTGCTTCTGCTCCGCGCTGGTGGAAGTATCGCCGGTGCCCTTGGCCGGTTGCAGTTCCTCCAACCGGCGCTTGGTGTCGGCCAGTTCGCTTTGCAGTTCCTTTTCCTTCTGCAGGAATTTGCGGTCGGCGGCACGGCGCAAGGCCTGTACACGGGTGAACGGGCGTAGCGAGGTGGAACGTCCGCGGATCGACAGCAAGGCCGAAGAGCCGGTGAGGTTGTCCACCATGTTGCTGATGAAGTCGCCGTTGTTGGCGAAGGCGCTCAGCATCGGCTGGCCGAGGAAGCTCTGCGTTTCCACCCACAGCCGATCCGTCAGCAGGTCGGTGTCGGCCAGCAGGATCACTTCGGCGTTCGACGCGGAAGTGGACAAATGCCCCGGACGCTTGGCGAATTCCGGAAAGGCGCTGGCGAAGGTGCCGCGCAGGCGGGCCGCGATGACGTAGTTCTGGTCCTGCGGCTGATAGTTGTCCAGCAGGCTGGAGGGATTGCTGCTCGCTTCGATCACCCGCTGCGTCGGCACCACCTCGGCATCCGAACTGCTCTGCATCAGCGGGATCAAGCGCGCGCTGGCGTTAGGCAACAGGTCGAAATGGCCGCTGGTGGAGACGTTGACGCGCTGCAGGCTGGCGGTGATCGCATCGTCGCGGTTGAGCTCCGAAGCGCCCAGCCCGAGCATGGCTGGATGCGCGAGATTCACGCCGGCCAGTTCGATCTGCAGCGCACGCGCACGATCGAGCACCACCTGATCCTGGTTGAACGCAACGCCCCAGTCCGCAAACAGGCGTGGCAGGTTCGAGCTGTGGTTGTTGGTGGCGCTGGTAGCGTCGTCGACCAGCGGCGCCGGATCGGACTCGGAGAACGGATCGACGAACACCACCAGATGCCCGCCGCCCAGCACGTACTGGTCGATGGCGTATTGCGTCTCCACCGACAGGTTCTTGGGATGGATCAGCAGCAGCACCTGCACTTTCTTGTCGATGCGCTTGAGCCGGCTCGTGTCGATCATTTCCACATCGAACAATTGCTGCAGCTGGCGCATCACCGCCCACGTCTGCGAGCCCTGCGTCGGATCGCCCATTACCGGCAAGGCGGTGATCACGCCGATGTGCGGCTTCTCCGGCTCGCTGAGCTGATACAGCAGCTTGGCCACGTCGTATTCGAGAAACGCTTCGCGGTTCTGGTCGAAGAACGGAATGGCCAAGGTGCGATCGATGCGATTTTCGCGCGCCTGCTGCGGGAAATCGGCCAGCGAATCCTGCGCCGCCTCGCTGGTGGGCGGACGCGTGGTGCCGACCAGGCCGAAGAAGATGCGCTCGCCGTTGCTGCCGCCGTTCACCGCGGTGAGACCGTTGCCTTCCGCGCTGGCCTCGTCGTCCGAATACGGCACCGGATCGGCGATCTGCAGATGGATGTGGCCATGCGAACGCGCCACGATTTCCTGCAGCATTTCCGCCACCCGCTGTTCGTAGCTGCGCAGCGTGGGCAGATCCTTCGTCGCGTGTTGCGAAAAATACAAGGTGAGCCACAGCGGGCGATTCACACCATCGACGATCTGCCGCGTGCCTGGCGAAAGCGTGTACAGGCGGTCCTGGGTGAGGTCGAAGCGTTCCGGCGACAGCCAGCGGCTGGTGATCAGCGCGATGCCGCAATAGGCGACGATCAGCGCAAGCAGGCCGCTGAGCAATACGGTTCGCCGACGTAGCGGAAACCCAAACATGTCAGCGACTCCGCTTCATGTCGAGCACCAGCACGCCGGCGGTAAGCCACGCCGCGATGGTGAGTACGAAATACAGCAGATCGCGCACATCCAGCACGCCACGCGCAATGCCTTCGTAATGGCGCAGCATCGACAGATGCGCCACGCCGTTGACCAGCCGGCGCGGCAACGTGCCCTGGAAAAAATCCAGCACCTGAGATTGCCCGGCCAGGATCAGCAGCACGCACACCACGGCGGTAACGATGAAGGCCACTACCTGGCTGCTGGTGATCGTGGACAGGCATGCGCCGATCGCCAGGAATGCGCCGGCCATCAGCCAGCTGCCGACATAGCCGGCGATAATGATGCCGTTGTCCGGCGAGCCCAGGTAATTGACTGTCACCCACACCGGAAACGTCAGCAGCAAGGCGAGGCCGACGAAGAACCACGCGGCCAGGAACTTGCCCAGCATCGCCTGCCATAGATTGATCGGCAGCGTCAGCAGCAATTCCAGCGTTCCGGATTTGGCTTCCTCGGCCCACAAACGCATCGATACGGCCGGCACCAGAATCAGGTACAGCCAGGGATGCATCACGAAGAACGGTTGCAGGTCCGCGATGCCGCGATCGTAGAAATCACCAACATAGAAGGTGAGGATGCCGCAGAGCACCAGGAAGATCACCAGGAATACGTACGCCACCGGCGTCACGAAATAGCTGCGCAGTTCGCGCCGCAACACTGCCATGGTCGGGCTCATAGCAGCGTCTCCGCTTCGTCGCCCAGCGTGATCTGGCGGAACACTTCGTCGAGTCGGCCGCGCTCGAGCTGGATTTCGGAAATCTCCAGGCCTTGCTGGCGCAGCAGCGCTTCGACCGGCTCCAGGATGCGTTCGCCGGGCTTGGGAAACACGGTGATGCGGCCATCGAGCGGATCCACCTCGATACCGGCCACCTGCGGCAAGCGACCGAGCATCTCCTGCGAGACGCCGCTGCCCGCTGCGCTGAAAGACACCGCGCCGTGATAGCGCGAGCGTGCCTCCAGTTCGGCCGGCGTGGCGTCCGCGCGCAATTGGCCGCCGGCGATGATCACCACGCGATTGCACAAGGCGTGCACCTCTTCCAGCAGATGCGTGGAAATCAAAATGGTGCGCTCGCGCGCCATTGCATCGATCAGCCGGCGCACGGTGTGCTTCTGGTTGGGATCGAGACCGTCGGTGGGTTCGTCCAGCATCAGCACCGGCGGGTCGTGCAGGATCGCCTGTGCAAGACCCACGCGCCGGCGCAAACCCTTGGACAAGGTTTCCACGCTCACGCCCAGCGCTTCTTCCAGTTGCAGATCGCTGACCACTTCATCGAAGCGACGCCGGCCCACGTCGGAACGCAGCCCGCGCATGCGCATGATGAACACCAGGAATTCGCGCACGGTCATTTCGCCATAGCTGGGCGCACCTTCCGGCAGATAGCCGAGCGCGCGCTTGGCCTTCAGCGGTTCCTGGGTAATGTCATGGCCGCACACGCGCGCGGTGCCCGAACTGGGCGCGAGAAAGCCGGCGATCATGCGCATCACGGTGGTCTTGCCTGCCCCATTGGGGCCCAGGAGGCCGAGCACCTGGCCCGGTTCGGCATAAATGCTGAGCGCATCCACCGCAGTCAAATGGCCGTAGCGCTTGGTGAGCTTGTCGGTTTCGATCATGTCGTGGCGGGCATGGAACTCGCTGCAATGTACCGCAAGCTGGGGTGCAAACCCCAACGCCGCGATGCCTGGAGACAACGATGTTGGGGTTTGCACCCCAATCTACGCTGCGCGAGCGAGCCAAAAACAAAAAGCCCTCCGCGAGGGAGGGCTTTTTGCGATCAGGCGATAAGCCTTACTTCGCTGCGCTGCTGGCGGGAGCCGGCGCGCTGCCGGCCGGTGCCGGGGCGCTGCTGCTGGAAGCCGGCTGGCCATTCGCGTTGAGCACGCCCGGCTGCTTGATGCCGGCCTGCTGTTCCGGCGTCTGCTGCGGCACGGTGCCGCCGTTCGGGCCGTCCTGCAGCGGCAGGTACACCGAGAACTGCGCGTAGGTCTGGATCGCGCCGGTGTTGTCCTTCACTTCCGGCTGCACCAGGATGTCGTACAGGCGGTTGGTCACTTCGTCGTACTTGTAGCCGTGGGTCTGCGCATAGGCCTTGAGCATGTCGCGCGTCTGCGGCACGCCGGCGGCCGTACCGTTCCACACCGCCTGCAGCGCAGGACCGCCGAACACCAGCGTGGCGCGCACGTTGTTGTCCACGACCAGGCGGCCGTAGCGATCCTTGCTGCCCGGCTGGGCGTTGGCGTCAGGATTGGCCGGTGCCGCGGCGGTGCTGCTGGAAGCGGGCTGCAGCTGGTCGTTCAACGACGGCGGCGTCGGCGGCGTGAGCTTCTCGCTCTGGCCGGCCACGGTCAGCGTGTCGGTGTCGATCGGCTCGGCCACGTCGAAGGTGTAGGTCTCGTCACCGTAGTTGGTGGTGAAGATGACGCGCGGACCGTTGGTGTGCACGCCGAGCTTCTTGGCGGCATCCTGGATTTCCTTGATGGCAGCGTCGGTGGCTTCGTTCAAACCATCCAGGCCGTCCTTGCGCTTCATCGAGGTGGACACCAGCAGCACCGGCGTCGGCTTGGTCTGCTGGATGTACGGATCGAGCGAGCTGTAATCGATGTTCGGCACGCCGGCCAGCAGGTTCTGCAGGCTGTTCAAGCTGTACTGGATCAAGGCGTCCGGCTGGCCATGGATGTACAGGTTGGAGTAGCGGTCGATCAGGTTGAAGCCGTAGCTCACGTCATACGACCAGGTGATCTTGGTCAGCTTGCCGGTGTTGCCCTGGCGCAGCAGATCCAGCGTGAAGTGCTTGTCGCTACCGCGCCACTCGTTGTCCACGTTCCAGATGATCTGGGCGCTGTTGACGGTGGTGTCGATCTGGTTGAATTCAGGCTTGGTGGAAGCGATGGTCAGCTTGCCGTTGCCCACCTTCTCATCCTGGCTGGCCCAGCTGATCTCCGAACCGGGGCCATAGGCATTGCCGGAAAGGGTGTACTGGGTTTTCGGGTCGTATGCACGCAGCACGGCATAGTCGGGGAAGGTGCGGAAATTGGCGACCACGTCGTAGACCTGGCGCAAGTCTTTGCTCACCACCAACGACCGCTCTACGTGGCCACTGCTGGGCATGATGATGCCCACCACGACGCCGGTCACGACGACGATGATGAGGGCAACGATGAATTCCAGAACACGCGTCATTCCAGGTTTCTCCGAGACGTCTCTCTAAGGCGGTGAAAAACGCCGGAACGGGACCGCCAAAAGGAGTCTTCCCTCGAGGGAAACCGCATCAGGACGGGGGATCGGCCGGCGACAGGATGCTCTGATCAATTCAGCGTAGGTGTCACCGGCGCTGTCTGTTCGCAGGCCACAGGGCCATCGGCGAAGGCAGACTGCTTCTGTCGAGCCGGCGGACCGAAGGCATGCGGGCAGACAGGGTCGGTGATGCCTGCGTGGAATTGATCAGAGCATCCTTAAGCTAGCGATGGTACTTGCTCGCGCGAAGGAACGCTACGGGCCGGGACGGCCGGTAGCCGCGTTGCGAAGCAGCATTTTCCGACGAGCTAAAGCCGGCGGAAGATCAGACGATACCCAGCTCCAAAGCCTTGAGCACGGCACGGGTCCGATCACGCACGCCCAGCTTGGAAAGGATATTGGACACGTGGTTCTTCACCGTGCCTTCGGCCACCTTCAGAGAATTGGCGATTTCCTTATTACTGTAGCCACCGGACAGAAGGCGCAGGATCTCGGTCTCGCGCTCGGTCAGCGGATCGGGCTGCTCCAGGCTGGTGAACTGGTTGTGGATGCGGCCCACACCAGCCAGCAGGCGTTGGGTGACCATCGGTGCTACCAGCGAGCCGCCGTTGGCGACGGTGCGCACCGCTTCCACCAGTTGTTCCAGCGACACGTCTTTCAGCAGATAGCCGCGCGCGCCGGCCTTCAGGCCCTGCAGCACCAGTTGGTCATCATCGAAGGTGGTGAGGATGATGGTAGGCGGCAGTTCGTTGCGCGCCGACAACGCTTGCAACACTTCCAGGCCGCTCATGTTGGGCATGCGCAGATCCAGCAGCACCACGTCCGGCTTGATACGCGGAATATCCGACACCGCCTGTACGCCATCGGCGCATTCGGCCACCACGCGAATGTCTTCGGCCAGGTCGAGCAGCGAACGCACACCCTGGCGCACCAGGTTCTGGTCGTCGACGAGACAAACGGAAATCATCGCGGGTCCCTCACAGCAGGAATGGCTCGATGGAGCCCCATGGCATTCTGGCAAGTCATCAGGTCAGGCTCAATGCAGGTGGTTCGAACCGGGAGGGCGTATGCGCCAACACCGACGGCTCGCCCAATGGAAGACGGATGCTGAGGGCAAAACCCTGCCCCGGTTCGCTCTCCATGGTGACGTTACCGCCAAATTCGGCCAGGCGCTCGCGCATGCCGGCCAGTCCGTTGCCGGGCGTGATGTCGCTAGCGCCGCGACCGTCGTCGCGCGCGCACAGGCTCAGCAAGTTCTCTTCTTCATAAGTAAAGGAGAGCCACAGGTTGCGCGCGCCGGCGTGGCGGGCGGTGTTGGTGATGATCTCCTGCACGCAGCGCAACAACACCTGCGCCCGGCGTGGATCCTCCACGCTGAAGCGCGGCGGGATGGTCAGATGCACGTGCAGGCTGGGCACGCCGTCGATCAGGCTTTGCAGCGCCTGGGTCAGGTCGATCGCATCGTCCTGGCGCAGTTCACTCACCGCCTCGCGCACGTCAGCCAGCAGCAAGCGCGCCGTGCTTTGCGCCTTGCGCACATGCACCGAGGCTGTTTCGTTGCTCAGATGGCTGGCCACTTCCAGATTCAGGCTGAGCGCGGTCAGGTGATGGCCGATCACATCATGCAGCTCGCGCGCGATGCGCATGCGCTCGGCGATGCGGGTCGATTCGGCCAGCAGCGCGCGGGTGGCGCGCAATTCGGAATTGAGCCGGCGCTGCGCTTCGCGTTCCTCCGCCAATTGGACGGCCACCAGCGAGGCTACGAAACCGATCATGGCGAAAGCGGTGTAGATACAGGCCTGCAACGTACCCAGCAAAATGCTGTGCTTGAGCTCGGCAAATGTTGAAAACAGCGCTGCCATGCTGACCAGTTGCAACACGATCCAGGCGACTCCCGCCCAAAACGGCACCAGCCATGGCAGCACCACCGCCACCACCACCAGCAGCGTGGCCGATAAACCACTATGGCTGTACCAGCCCACCATCACCGCCGTAGCGGTAAGCAGCAGCAACCCGACCAACCGCGCCCAAATGTGGCTGCGCGCGCCGAGATTGTTGGTTATCAACAGATACAAGATGCCAAACAGTAGATAGGAAAGCGTCCAGAGCAGCAACGAGAAGTTGGGTCGCTGCAACAAATCCAGCCGTTCGGTCGCCCAGTTGGTGAATAACGGCGTACCGTCGCATAGATATGCGATCAGCCCCGTGATGCGCAGCAGTCGGATGTGATTGAAATTGGTCATCGCCATGCCTGCATCATAGGGCTGCCCCGAGCCGGTCGAATGCGCGGAAAGTCATGCGCGCTATCGTACGCCGCCCGTCCGGCACCCCACGGTTTGCCTAGCCACCGGTTTTACAAAGCTTTTACATGCCGGATCATGCCGCAACACGGGATGTGCCGCCCGGTGCCACATGCCATAATGCGCCTCGATCTGGGCCGTCAGTCGGTCTTTTTTAGCCACCTTCAATGCGGAGCAACGAATGGCCCTTGCCATCCGCGACGTGCGCGAGCACGACTTGGATGCCGTACTGGCACTCAACAACACTGCCGGTCGCTCCATCCTCGCCCTCGATGCCGAACGGCTGCGCTACTTCTACGACCAGGCCGACTATTTCCGCGTGGCCGAGATCGACGGCCATCTCGCCGGCTTCCTGATCGCCCTGCGCGACGGCCGCGATTACGCCAGTCCCAACTACCACTGGTTCGGCCAGCACTATCCGGCGTTCGTCTACATCGACCGCATCGTGATCGCCAACGCATACCGCCGCCATGGCCTGGGCCGCATCTTCTATTGCGACGTGAACAGCTACGCCGAAGTGCGGGTGCCGCTGCTTACCTGCGAAGTGTTCCTGGAGCCGGCCGACGACGTGGTCGTGCTGTTCCATGGCACCTACGGTTTCCAGGAAGTAGGCCAGCAGCGCATGGGCGAGCGCGGGCCGCAGGTGAGCCTGCTCGCCAAGGACCTGCCCAGCTATGCCTACGTCCGCGACACTTACATCGAACACGACGGCCTGCCCGATCTGCCGTGGCTGGCCGGTCGTGATCTCCCCTTGGCCAATCAAGATGCCAAACCGCGCCGCCTCGCCGGAGAGCGGCGTTCATGAATGCAAAAATGGATATTTCCGACGCCTGCGATCTGCGTTTCGGGCAGGTCGGCATTGCTTGTGTACGTGTACGGCGACCCGATGCGGCGGCCCTGTGCGAAGAACTGGAGCGCCGCGTGCGTGCCGCGCCGCAATTGTTCTCGCGCGCCGCGGTGGTGCTCGACCTGAGCCATCTGCTTAATCTGCCGGACGACGGCACCGTCGACGCCCTGCTCGAGGCGGTACGCAGCGCCGGCATGCTGCCGGTGGGCCTGGCCTACGGCACCAGCGCCACCGAAGCGCTGGCGCAGCGCATGGGCCTGCCGCTGATCGCCAAGTTCCGTGCGGCGTACGAGCCGGCCGATGGCGGCAGCATCGCGCCACCCACGCCAACGCCCAGCGCGGTGCCGGCACCCGCGCCGGTACGCGAACCAGTGCTGTCGCAGCCGGAAGGCTCGGTCGGCGCCCAGCGCCATGACGGCACGGTGCGCTCGGGACAGCAGATCTACGCGCGCGATCGCGACCTGGTCGTCACTGGCACCATCGCCAACGGCGCCGAGGTGATCGCCGACGGCAGCATCCACATCTACGGCAGCCTGAAGGGCCGCGCGATGGCCGGTGCGCAGGGCGATGCGAAAGCGCGTATTTTCATTTCGGATTTCCGCGCCGAGCTGGTGGCCATCGCCGGCCATTACCGTGTGTTCGAGCAATTGCCCAAAGACCTGGAAGGCCAGTCCGTGCAATGCTGGCTCGATGGCGAAAAGCTGCTGATTGCACCTTTGAAGTAAACAGTGCTCTGATTCGTTCAGAGCGCCTCAGACATTATTAGAAAAAATATATCCGGAGATGAGCCTTGAGCGCTGAGATTATCGTTGTGACGTCCGGCAAGGGTGGCGTGGGCAAGACCACCACCAGCGCGTCGCTTGCCACGGGCCTGGCGATGAACGGCAAGAAAGTGGCCGTGATCGACTTCGACGTCGGCCTGCGCAACCTCGACCTGATCATGGGTTGCGAACGCCGCGTGGTGTACGACTTCGTCAACGTCATCCAGGGCGAAGCCAACATCAAGCAGGCGTTGATCAAGGACAAGCGCCACGAAAATCTCTACGTGCTGGCCGCCAGCCAGACGCGCGACAAGGACGCGCTCACCCAGGAAGGCGTCGAAAAAGTACTCGACGAGCTGAGCAAGGACGGCTTCGACTACATCATCTGCGACTCGCCCGCCGGTATCGAGAAAGGTGCGCACCTGGCGATGTACTTCGCCGACCACGCGATGGTGGTGGTGAATCCGGAAGTGTCCTCGGTGCGCGATTCGGACCGCATCCTGGGCCTGCTCGCCAGCAAGACGCGCCGCGCCGAGCGCGACAACGGCAGCGTCACCCAGCACCTGCTGTTGACCCGCTACAACCCGGCGCGCGTCGAACAGGGCGAAATGCTGAGCGTGAAGGATGTGGAGGAAATCCTCGGCATCAACGTCATCGGCGTGATCCCCGAATCGGAAAACGTGCTGGCCGCCTCCAACTCCGGCGTGCCGGTGATCCTGGACGACAACTCGAACGCCGGTCAGGCCTATCGCGACACCGTGGCCCGCCTGCTCGGCGAAACCCGCCCGATGCGCTTCCTCGACGCACCCAAGAAGGGCTTCTTCCAGCGCGTGTTCGGAGCTTGAACGCCATGGGTATCCTCGATTTTCTGAAGCGCAAACCCGAACCCACCGCCGTTGTCGCGAAAGAACGGCTGCGCATCATCGTGGCCCAGGAACGCTCGACCCGGGGGGCACCCGATTACTTGCCGCTGCTGCGCAACGAATTGCTCGAAGTGATCAAGAAATACGTCAACGTCGACCTGGAAGCGATCAACATCAATGTCGAGCGCGACAGCGGGCACGAAGTGCTGGAGCTGTCGGTGGCGTTGCCCGATGGCAAGCCGGCGAGTAATCCCGCGGCGTGAGCACGTAGGTTGGGGTGCAAACCCCAACGCCGCCATCTACATGTGCATACCGATGTTGGGGTTTGCACCCCAACCTACGATAAGCGCGTCACGCGATCGGCCACCACGCCATGACCTTCATCCTCCGCTTCGCCGATATCGACCAGCACGCCGTCGAGACCCTGCTCGCCCACTACGGCCTGAGCCTCGCGCGGGTCGCCGCGGGCGAAGCCATTCCCGGCAGCTTCTGGGGTGACGAGGAGGCCGGCATCATCGGTACTACCGTTTACGCGCGCGGAGACACGCCCATCCATTCGGTGCTGCACGAAGCCGGGCACCTGATCGTGCTGCCGCCCGAGCGGCGCGAACAGGTACATACCGACGCCACCGATTCGATCGAGGAAGAAGACGCCGTCTGCTACCTGCAGATCGTACTCGGCGACACGCTGCCGGGCGTGGGCCGCGAATGCATCATGGCGGATATGGATGCCTGGGGTTACACGTTCCGTCTCGGCTCGGCCCGGGCCTGGTTCGAGCAGGACGCCGAAAACGCCCGGACCTGGCTGATCGAGCACGGCTTGCTAACGCAGGCTGGCAAGCCGGTATAGTCACCGCCGCCTTTCACCCGCGAACTCACCGTGCTCAAGAACACGCGCTACTACGATCCGATCAACGACTTCCGCCGCGCCGTCGCGCGCCGGCTCATGCGCCTGGTGTTCGGCAACCACGGGCAGCCGACCTCCGCACCGCTGCCGGACCGGGGCATCTATCGCATCCTGGTCTGCCACGTCAGCCACAGCCTGGGCAACACCTTGCTGCTGACGCCGCTGCTGTCGGAGCTGGAAAAGACCTACCCCGCCGCGGAAATCGACATTCTCACGCGCAGCCCGGTCGCCAACGACGTCTATGGCCGGTTCTTCAACCTGCAGCGCATCTTCCGCCTGCCCGCGCACGGCGTGGGCCATCCGCTGCAGTTCTTCGGCACACTGCGGCGCATGCGCAAGGTCCGCTACGACCTTGCGATCGATGCCGATCCGCTGTCGCAGACCAACCGCCTGTTGATGCTGCTGTCCAACTCCACTTATACCCTCGGCTTCAGCAGCGCGAAGAAGCACGGCGAAATCACCCACCCGGTGCCGCTGCCCGAGGATGAAAACAAGGGGCGGCGCCCGGTGTATCTGCTGCGCAGCGCGATCGGCAAGGACGTTGCGGCCGATTATCCGGTGCCGGATATCCGCCTCGGCGCGGACGAGCGCGCGCAAGGCAAGGCGGCGTTGGTGCGTTCGCTCGCCGCCACCGGCAGCACCTCCACGGGACGCGGCGTCATCGGCATCTTCGCCAATGCCACCGGCACCAAGCTACTGGGCGAAGCGTGGTGGATGCGCTTTATCCAGGTGCTGGAAGCGGCGCATCCCGATCACCGTATCATGGAAATCCTGCCGCACTCCGGCGAATCGATGCTCGGCTCGCGCTATCCGGCCTATTTCTCCAGCGACCTGCGCAAGCTCGCCTGCGTGCTGTCCGCATTGGACGTCTATATCAGCGCCGATTGCGGCGTGATGCATCTGGCCTGCGCCTCGGACGTGCCCACCATGGGCATCTTCACCGTCACCAAGGTCAGCGAATGGGGACCGTATGGCCCGCACCGGCATGCGATTGCCGCGTACGGCCAGGAGCCCGAAGAAGTCGCCCGCGCCATCGCCGCGATCCCGGAGTTCGGCCTACCCAGCGAGTTGGGCATCGGCTAGCATGCCCGGCATGAGGGAGATGGCATGCCTCCCGTTCCCTTGGGAACCGTCCCGTGGAACGAACCACCGCAAGGTTGATGATGCCTGCACCACCGGATTCCGGCGGCGCAGGCGTGCCTGTGTTGCCGGGTGAACGCACATGGGAGACAACACAGCATGAGTTGGAGCGGTTTTCTTGCCGTCGGATTCGGCGGCGCGATCGGTTGCTGGATACGCTGGATGCTCGGCAGCCTGCTCAATCCCATCTTCCCTACCCTGCCCCTGGGCACGCTGGCCGCCAATCTCACCGGCGGCCTGTTGATGGGTTGCATGATGGGCATCATCGAACACCTCCAGGCACTGCCGCCGGAAGTACGGCTGTTCATCATGACCGGCTTCCTCGGCGGACTGACCACCTTCTCCACGTTCTCATCCGAGGCCAACACACTGCTGCTGCGTGGACAGCTGATGTGGTTCGGCATTCATGTCGCAGTGCATCTGGTCGGCAGCCTGGCCATGACGATACTCGGCATCTTTCTTACACGCGCGCTGTTGCAGCATTGATTCGGAGTCGACCACGCCATGAGCATCGACACGTCGTTTCATGACACCCCGGCCAACGGCATCTTCCTGCGCTTCTATACCCATGTGCATGCCAGGCATGACGGACTGCTGATTTCCGAGTGGCTGCTGGAACTGGCCAAGCGCAACAAGCTTGGCGGCGGCTCGGTGTTCCGCGCCACCGCCGGCTTCGGCCGCCACGGCGTGCTGCATCACGAAGCCTTCTTCGAGCTGGCCGACGATCTGCCGCTCAAGGTCGAGTTCCTGCTCAGCGAGGCCCATGCGCAGACCTTGCTGCGCCTGGTGCGCGACGCGGGCGTTGATCTTGTCTATGCGTGGTCGCCGGTACATTTTGGTGTCCTGGGCAAGGAACAAGAGGCATGAGTCCAGATTCACTGCGGCAGCGCGCCGCCGAACTGCTGGAAATGGCCGGCGTGCGGATCAACGGCCCCGCTTCCACCGATATCCGCGTGCATGACGAGCAGCTCTATGCGCGCGTATTCGCGCACGGCTCGCTGGGTTTCGGCGAAGCCTATATGGATGGCTGGTGGGATGCGGACGACATTCCCGGCCTTTTCACCAAGATCCTGTCCAGCCATCTGGACGAACACCTCAAGACGCTGGACACCTTGATCGCGCACCTGAAGGCGCGTTTCATCAACATGCAGCGCGGCCAGCACGCGTTCGAGATCGGCAAGGCGCACTACGACCGCGGCAACGACCTGTTCAAGGCCATGCTCGGCAAGCGCATGATGTATTCCTGCGGTTACTGGGCCAACGCCACCAACCTGGACGATGCGCAGGAAGCCAAGCTCGACCTGATCTACCGCAAGCTGCAGTTGAAGCCCGGCATGCGCGTGCTCGACATCGGTTGCGGCTGGGGCGAAGCGTTGAAACTTGCGGCGGAACGCTATGGCATCACCGGCGTGGGCGTCACCGTTTCGCAGGAACAGACCGAGTTCGCGCGTGAGCTTTGCCAGGGCTTGCCGATCGAGATCCGGCTGCAGGATTACCGCGAACTGCACGAGCCGTTCGACGCCATCATGTCGATCGGCATGTTCGAACACGTCGGCGCCAAGAACTACCGCGAGTATTTCGAAGTGGCGCGCCGCTGCCTGAAAGACGATGGCCTGTTCCTGCTGCATTGCATTGGTACCAATCACGCGCCGGGTCGGCCCGATCCGTGGATCGAGAAATACATCTTTCCCAATTCGATGATCCCTGCCGCCAGCCAGGTCACCGCCGCGCTGGAAGGCTTGTTCGTGGTGGAGGACTGGCACAATTTCGGCGCCGACTACGATCGCACGCTCTGCGCGTGGCGCGAAAACTTCGATGCGGCATGGCCGATGCTGTCCAGCCATTACGACGAACGTTTCCGCCGCATGTGGCATTTCTACCTGTCCGTCTCCACCGCCGTATTCCGCAGCCGGCGCGACCAGCTCTGGCAGCTCACCCTAAGCCCGCACGGCGTGCCCGGCGGATATCGCGTCCCACGTTGAGTCCTTGCATGCCACTTCATAAGCGATTACTGGTCCTGCTTCCGCTGCTCTTCTTGCTATGCGGCAATGCCATCGCACGGCCGGCGATGTGGCAGGCGAAGTTCGGAGACAGCACGGTGTACCTGTTCGGCACCGTGCACTTGTTGCCGAACGATACCGATTGGCGTTTTCCGGGGTTGAACGACGCGCTGTCGAAAAGCCACGCGCTCTACATCGAACTCACCGACGACGACCAGGCCAGCATGACCGCATTGGTGATGCGTTATGGCATCGACACCGAACACCCGCTTTCCACCCTGCTGAGCGACAGCGACAACACCGCGCTCGGCAAGGCCGCGCAATTGGCCGGGCTGCCCGGCGGCACCTCCGCGCTGCAACCGATGAAGCCTTGGCTGGCCGCGCTGACACTGGCGGTGGCGCCATTGATGAAGGCCGGCCTCGATCCCGCCGCCGGCGTGGACAAGCAATTGCAGGCGCAGATGGTGCGCGCCGGCAAGCCGGTGCATGGGCTGGAAACGGCAGAGCAGCAGATCCGCTTTCTCGCCGATCTGCCCGAACCGCTGCAGATCGCCTTCCTGCGCGACACCCTGCGTGATGTCGAAAAAGACAAGGCCGAACTGCTGTCGCTGATCGATTCTTGGAAACGCGGCGATGTCGCCGCCATCGCCAAGTTGGAAAACGACGAGCTGAAGACGAAGGAACCCGCGCTCTATCAGAAGCTGCTGGTGCAGCGGAACCAGGATTGGGCGGCGCGGATCAAGGACATGCTGCGGCAGCCGGGCACCACGGTGTTCGTGGCGGTGGGCGCGGCGCATCTGGCTGGGCCTGATAGCGTGCAGGCGCAATTGGCGAAGATTGGCGTCACCTCACAACAGGATTGAACGTAGGTTGGGGTGCAAACCCCAACATCGCCGTGCCTGGAGGCATGCCATGTTGGGGCTTGCACCCCAACCTACATGGCATATCAGAACGATGCGGTGATCGGCTTCGGGGAGAACGGAAAACGCGGCATATGGATCGTGTACGCATCCATCTTGCCCAGGTCCGTATAGGTGGCGGTCAACATCGCGCCATTGAACCCGACGTCGATCTGATACACATGCCCCGCCTGCACGTCGTCGATGGTCACCTGCTGGCGATTGAGCTGGTGCGAGTTCGACAAGGTGAGCTTGATCACCTGCTTGCCAGGCAGCACGCGCACCCATGGCGTCTGGCCGCCGTTGAATTTTTCCCAGGTGGCAACCTGGTTCACGCCGGTGATGCCGCAGATGTAGGAGGACGGCTGGCCGCACACGACCAAGGCGGTGTCGGCCTGCGGGTGGCTATTGTCCTTGTAACCCAGCAACGGATGCCGGCCGGCGAAATGCGAACAACCGGCCATCAGCATGCAGGTCAGGACAACGGCGGCACGGCGTGGAGAGCGCATGGTTCACCCGGAAGGCATTGATGGCGCAGCATTCTAGCCTATGAGCTCCCTGATCAGTGCACCCAAACGCCTTCGCATCTGGCACCATCTCCCGGTTGTCATGCCCGGCAGTCCTACCCCATGAACCTGCAAGCCAATTACGAACAGATCCCGCTCAAGGAATACGCCGAGCGGGCCTACCTCGATTATTCGATGTACGTGGTGCTGGACCGCGCCCTGCCCTTCGTGGGCGACGGCCTGAAGCCTGTGCAGCGCCGCATCATCTACGCGATGAGCGAGCTGGGGCTGGCCGCGAGCGCCAAGCCGAAGAAATCAGCGCGCACCGTCGGCGACGTGATCGGTAAGTTCCATCCGCATGGCGACAGCGCCTGCTACGAAGCGATGGTGCTGATGGCGCAGCCGTTCTCGTACCGCTATCCGCTGATCGACGGCCAGGGCAACTTCGGCTCGCCGGATGATCCGAAAAGCTTCGCGGCGATGCGCTACACCGAATCCAAGCTCAACCCGATCGCCGAGGTACTGCTGGCCGAACTCGGCCAGGGCACGGTGGATTGGGCGCCGAACTTCGACGGCACGCTGGAAGAACCAAGCTGGCTGCCCGCTCGTGTGCCGCACGTGCTGTTGAACGGCTCGATGGGCATCGCCGTGGGCATGGCCACCGATATTCCGCCGCACAACCTGCGCGAAATCGCCAGCGCCTGCATTCGCCTGCTGGACGATCCGGACGCCACCGTGGCCGATCTTTGTGAGCACGTGCGCGGCCCTGATTATCCGACCAAGGCGGAAATCATCACCTCGCGCAACGAACTGCTCGCGATGTACGAGAGCGGCAGCGGCTCGATCCGCGCGCGCGCCGTGTATGCGCACGAAGACGGCAACATCGTCATCACCGCGCTGCCGCACCAGGTGAGCCCCTCGAAGATCCTCGAGCAGATCGCCGCGCAGATGCGTGCGAAAAAGCTGCCGATGATCGAGGACCTGCGCGACGAATCCGATCACGAAGACCCCATCCGTCTGGTGATCGTGCCGCGCTCCAATCGCGTGGACGTGGACGAGGTGATGCAGCACCTGTTCGCCACCACCGATCTGGAAAAGAGTTTCCGCGTCAATCTCAACATGATCGGCCTGGATCTTCGGCCGCAGGTGAAGAACCTCAAGCGCATCCTTACGGAGTGGTTGAGCTTCCGTATCGATACCGTGACGCGCCGCCTCAACCATCGCCTGGCCAAGGTCGAGCGCCGCCTGCACCTGTTGGAAGGCTTGCGCATCGCCTACCTCAACCTCGACGAAGTGATCCGCATCGTCCGCACCGAAGACGAACCCAAGCCGGTGCTGATGGCGCGCTTCAAGCTCAGCGAGGAACAGACCGACTACATCCTCGAAACCAAGCTGCGCCAGCTGGCGCGCCTGGAAGAGATGAAGATCAACGCCGAGCGCGACCAGCTCGAAGAAGAACGCGCCAAGATCAACGTGCTGCTGAAATCGCCGGCCAAGCTCAAGGGCCTGATCAAGGAAGAACTGCGTGCTGACGCGGCCAAGTTCGGCGACGACCGCCGTTCGCCGCTGGTGCAGCGCGAAGCCGCGCAGGCGCTGGATGAAAGCGCGCTGGTCGCCAGCGAACCGGTCACCGTGGTGCTGAGCCAGAAGGGCTGGATCCGCGCCGCCAAGGGCCACGACGTCGACGCCGAAGGCCTGTCGTATCGCGAAGGCGACAGCCTGCTCGCCACCGTGAAGACGCGCACCACGCAACAGATCGCGGTGATCGACTCGACCGGCCGCAGCTATTCCACGCCGGCGCATACGCTGCCTTCGGCGCGCGGCAATGGCGAGCCGCTGACCGGCCGTTTCACGCCACCGGCCGGCGCGCGTTTCGACGCCATCGCCGCAGGCGACAACGATACGCGCCTGGTGCTCGCCACCGATTTCGGCTACGGCTTCGTGACGCGTTTCGAAGCGCTGACCGGCCGCAACAAGGCCGGCAAGCAGATCATCACCCTCGGCGATGGCGCACACGTGCTCGCCCCGCAAGTGAGCGCCGACCCGGCGCGCGATCGCATCGTGGTCGCCACCACCGATGGCCACCTGCTGATGTTCTCGGTGGCCGAACTGCCCGAGCTCGACAAGGGCAAGGGCAACAAGCTGATCGAGATTCCCAAGGCCAAATTGAGCAGCGGCGACGAGCGTGTGGCAGGCGTTGCCGTGGTCACCGAAGGCAAGGGAGAAATCACCTTGTACGCCGGCCAACGCAAGCTCACGCTGCGCTGGGCCGACCTGGTCGAATACGGCGGCACGCGCGCCACACGCGGCGGTGTGTTGCCGCGTGGATTGCGTCGCGTGGAGCGTATCGAGACAAGCGGTTAACACGTAGGTTGGGGTGCAAACCCCAACACCGCCATTTCCAAACATAACCACGTTGGGGTTCGCACCTCAACCTACGCTTGAATGGAACTTCATCCGCCCGCAAGTCGTCGAACGGACATGTGCACGGCAAGGTATCGCCGTGCGTTATGTGCGTGACGTACCCCGGAGCATCCTGATGAAAAGCCGCGTCCTCATCGCCCTGGCCGCAAGCCTGCTGGTTACCGCCGCCTGGGCGCAGTCGAGCGGCCAGCCGTTGAATCTGAAGCTGCCGGCCAACGGCTACCAGAGCTATCCGGCATCGAGCTCCACGGCGGCAGCACCGGCCTCGTCCAGCACGTCCGCCAGCCATGCCAAAAGCGCGGTGACCGTCAACGGCCATCCGGCCTCGACCAGCCCCGCGCCGGGCGTCTATTACGGCGATACAAGCGGCAGGCGCGGCAACGACGTGGGGACCGTGCCTGCATGCGACGACTCCACCTACAACAAGACCCAGGTGCATGGTTCGGTCGGCATGGGCGTCGTCAGCGGCAGCCATATCGGCACCGGCAACTACCAGTCCGGCACCGTCAGCATGGTGCAGAACATGGGCAGTTGCGATCACCCCAGCGGCTCGATGGGGATTTCGATCGGCGTCAGCCGCCTGGGCGGCTTCGGCCGGCATTGATGGCGTAGGCTGGGTTACCCCGGACTTGATCCGGGGTAACCCAACCTACCGAACTCCGGCCGAAAGCACCTAGAAAGCCGCCGCCCACACACTGCCGAACTATTCAGTCCGCAGTAGAAACCCAGTGATCCAAAACGTCGAATTCCGCTTCGAAGGTGGCCGTAGCGGCGTGCTGCTCATTCACGGTCTCACCGGCACGCCCACCGAGATGCGCCTGGTCGGCAAGGGGCTGAACCGTGCGGGTTTCAGCGTGTACGGCATGCAGCTGGCGGGCCACTGCGGCAATGTGCCGGACCTGCTCGCTACGGGCTGGAAAGACTGGTACGCCAGCGTGGAAGCCGCCGCGGACACATTCCGCAACGAAGTCGATCACCTGTTCGTGGCGGGCCTGTCGATGGGTGCGATCCTCGCACTGAAGCTTGCGGCAGAGCGTCCGGAATGGGTGCGCGGCGTTGGCGTCTACGGCGCCACCTTCCGCTACGACGGCTGGGCCGTGCCGTGGTATGGCCGCCTTTCTTTCATGTTGCCGCTGATTGGGCGCTTAGGGTTCGGCAAAAACCGCATGGTGCATGAGAACGAACCCTATGGCCTGCGCGACGAGCGCCTGCGTGCGCAGATCAGCGGCCTGATGCTCGGCGGCGACAGCGCGGCGGCCGGACTGCCCGGCAATCCGTGGCCTTCGTTGGCCGAGATGTACAACATGGCTGCGGTGGTCAAGCGCGAGCTGCCCAAGGTGACGGCGCCGTGCCTGATCGCACACGCCACCGAAGATGACGTGGCCAGCGTGGAAAACGCGCACCTGGTTGCGCGTTCGGTGTCGGGTCCGGTGGACATGCTGCTGCTGGAAGACAGCTATCACATGATCACCATCGATCGCGAACGCCGCGTGCTGGTGGATCGCTCGGTGGAGTTCTTCTCCAAGATCGCCGCCACCTGTTCGCCCAGCGCGCTCGCTGCGGCCTGAACTTAGGCTTCGCACGTGTCTGCGCTCATCGCCACGCTGTGGCTGGTCAACGTGACGCTCGATACCGGCGGCCAGCTCGCCTTCAAGGCGGCGGCCGACGATCCGCGCGCGGGTGACGGCATGGCGCGCTGGCGCTACATGGCCAGCCGCCCGTGGCTGTGGCTGGGCCTGCTGGCGTACGCGCTGCATCTGTTGTCGTGGATCGCGTTCCTGTCGCTGG
Source organism: Dyella sp. (assembly GCF_051954575.1). Classification (GTDB taxonomy): domain Bacteria; phylum Pseudomonadota; class Gammaproteobacteria; order Xanthomonadales; family Rhodanobacteraceae; genus Dyella_B. Next base: position 40,194 of record NZ_JBQCHP010000032.1, read on the forward strand.
TGGATCTTTCCAAGGGCATGCTGCTGGCATCCATCAACATGGTGGCGATCATGCTCGGCGGACGCCTGCTGTTCCGGGAAAAACTCACGCCGCTGCGCGTGGCCGGCATTGCGCTGGTGAGCGCGGGCGTGGCTATCGTGGGAGCGAGCGGATGAGCATCCACGCGCACACCTGGCGCTTCTACCTCGGCGGCTTTGCCTTGCTGCTGGCTTTCGACACGCTCGTGCAGGTGAGCTTCAAGCTGACCGGCGCGCACGCGTTTCCGCCGGAAGCGAGCTGGGCCTGGGTGCTGCGCATCCTCGGCCAGCCATGGATCTACGTCGCCCTGGTCGGCTATATCGGCAACTTCTTCACCTGGATGAGCCTGCTCAAGCATGCACCGATCGGCCCGGCCTTCGCCGCGTCGCACCTGGACGTGGTCAGCGTGATGCTGGCCTCGGCATGGGTGTTCCACGAAGCGCTCACGCCGATGCGGCTAGCCGGTGCCGGGGTGATCATGCTGGGCATCCTGTGCCTGGCGCTGGCCGAAAGCGGCGCGCATCCGGAACACGACCCGCCCACCGAAGCCAAGGGCGCGCTCGGGATGCTCTGATCTATTCCACGCACCCGGCATGACGTCCAGAAGGCCCGCAGGGGGTGTTGCGCGGCGCAGGGCAGACTGGCCGTCTGTTCAAGCCGCGCGGCGCAGCCTGCGCGGCCTTCTGGACGTCACCCCGTCATTTAAATTCAACATGTTGGGGCCGCACTGTATGCGCGCCTCGCTGCGCCCCAGCGTCTCGACGATGCGCCAGTCTGCCTTCGCCACTGGAGCACAGCGAGGCGCGCATACCTTGTGGTGACGGGTACGTGTATTAGTTCAGAGCATCCCGAGGTCATCG
>NZ_JBQCHP010000033.1:0-52673 GCF_051954575.1 Dyella sp.
AGCGTGGGCAGCCTGTCCGGCCAGACGTTGAGCACCATCACGCGCTCGGGCTTGCCGGTCCATTCGCCTTGGTACAGCACGAGATTGACGCCGATCGCCTTGGCATACGTGCAGCAGTCCTTGTTCCAGCCGGCCGGCAGCTCGGTCATGATCGCCCAGCCGGGTCCATCCTGGCCGCCGTACACCATCACCGTATGCGCATCCGTGTTTTTGCCGTACGCCTGGGCCGCGAGCATGCCCAGCAGCAAAACCATCATCCTACGCATCACGGACGCCACCTGTAGCCGACGCCGTGCACGGTTTCGATGGCGTCGAATTCCGGCGCCACCGCAATGAACTTCTTGCGGATGCGCTTGATGTGCGAGGTGATGGTGGCGTCGTCCACCACCAATTCCGCTTCGCGCATCAATTGATCGCGGTTTTTCACGTGACCGGGGAAGCGCACCAGCGTGTGCACCATCCAGAATTCGGTCACGGTGAGCGGCACTTCCACGTCGTTCCAGGTGACGCGCATGCGCTCGGATTCGAGCTTGAGCGGCCCGTGCCCGATCACCGTTTCACTGGAAGCCGGCGCCTTCAGCGATTCGATGCGACGGAATAGCGCCGCGATGCGCGCCGCCAACTGATGCAGGCTGGTGTCCTTGCTCAGGTAGTCGTCGGCACCCAGGCGCAGGCCGGAGATCACATCGAAGTCCGAATCGCGCGCGGTGAGAAAGATGATCGGCAGCGTGCTCGATTTTGCGCGCAGCTCCCGGCACAGGTCGAAGCCGCCTTCCGGCTCGTCGCCCAAGCCGATGTCGATGATCACCAGCTCCGGCAGGCGGACGGCGAACGCATTGGAGGCGTCCTGCCGCGAGCCGTAGCCGCGCGTGTCGTAGCCGAAACGATTGAGGGCTTCGACGTAGTTGGCGCGGATCAGGGGTTCGTCTTCGACGATGGCGATGCTGCGGCCCATGTGGATTCCTCGTGAGGTCGGCGCGAAGCGTGCTATGCGATCAGGACTTACGCAAGCCGGGCGCGGGGCTTGCCCGCGTTCTGCCACATTCCGTCGTCCCGTCGCCCTTGCCTTGCCGGCAGCACGGCCCTGACGGGGTGTCTGATAACACCAACGCCGAACCGCAACGAGGCCTCATTCCATGCGCGCAGACCCCTCCGTCGATCCCAACGCCGAACTTCGCAGCTTCGAGCCGCTGCGGGTGGTGCTGGCGCTGGGCTCCTTGCTGCTCGCGGCGCTCTTGAGCCTGCACTGACGTTTTCCCGTGGAAGCTGCCGTGGAAGGCGCAGACATGGCCGGTACCCAGGGACGGATACCGGCCATGTCGTTTTGAGTCTTACAGGTATTCCAGCGTGACCTTCACGGTGCCGTGGAAATGAATATGCCCATTGTTCGGTGGCAGCTCATTGCTGGGACTGCCTTGCCCGGAAGCCTTCAGGTCGACGGTAGCCTCTTCAATCGCATGCGGGCTTTTGCCGTTGGTGATGAATCCGATGACCATCTCTGGTCTGACACCATCGAGGTTGGAGTAGCCCAGCCATCTTCCGTCCTCACGACGCACGATGGCGGTTTGCTTGCCATCCGCCGAAGGTTCGCCGACCACGAACAACCTGTAGCCGCCGGGCGAGCCGCCATTATGCGGGGCCATTCCGAAGAAATGGGGCATGCCGCCAGGCGCGGAGTAATCACTGCTGAACCTGAGCGCAAATACGGTCGGCTCGGCACACTTCACATGCAACCGCACCGCCGGAGCATCCCCCAGGTAATTGGGGGAGATGGAGTGGAACCCGCTTACGTCGACATTGCCCCAATCGTAGCTGCCGGAATAATCCACCGTGCAAGTACCTGACTTGCCTTTGCCGCCATGCTCTGCCTGGGCGGCATAACTTCCGGCAGGAATGACGCCGGAACACAAACCTGTAGCGAAAAGAACGAACGCGACTGCGCGAATCTTATCCATGCCAGACCTCCAGGTTGTCGTGCGAGATAACGCGGTACGACTCAAACGCGCATTTATTTAGGCAGCGATTTCATGAAACCCGCGTGTAAGCGTCCTCCACATGCGTGAGATGGCCGCAGGCGTTGCATCCAATGCCGTTTGGAAATCATCGCCAAGCCGGGAACCAATCCCGAAGAGCCCGGTCCCACTCTACGGCAGGCGCATAGTCCGCCGTGGAACTGCAGGAAAGCTGATGGACGGCCGAGCCTCCCGTCCTTCAGCCCAATGCAGGATGACCTGCCGATGGTGTCTCCTCTAGCGTCTTATCGACGCCCCTCCAACCCGGTGCAGATTTCCCCCTGCGCCGGGTTTCTTATGTGCGCAGGTGCGGCCTCAGCCGACCGCGGCGCGCATTTTCCCGATTACCGCCTGGTAGTCGTGCGCACCGAAGATCGCCGAGCCGGCCACGAAGGTATCGGCGCCGGCGGCCGCGATCTGGCCGATGTTGTCCGCGGTGACGCCGCCGTCGATCTCCAGGCGGATGGCGCGGCCGCTCTCGTCGATCAGGCGACGCACGCGGCGCAGCTTTTCCAGCGCCTGCGGGATGAATTTCTGGCCGCCGAAACCGGGATTCACCGACATGATCAGCACCAGGTCCAGCTTGTCCAGCACGTGATCGAGCCAGTTGAGCGGCGTGGCCGGGTTGAACACCAGGCCCGCCTGGCAGCCGGCGTCCTTGATCAGGCCGATGGTGCGATCCACGTGCTCGCTGGCTTCCGGATGGAAGCTGATCAGGCTGGCGCCTGCCTTGGCGAAATCCGGCGCAATGCGGTCCACCGGCTTCACCATCAGATGCACGTCGATCGGCTTGCTGATGCCGTAGTCGCGCAGCGCTTTGAGCACCATCGGCCCCATGGTGAGGTTGGGCACGTAATGGTTGTCCATCACGTCGAAATGAACCCAGTCACCGCCTGCGGCCAGCACCTTGGCGGTGTCTTCGCCCAGTCGCGCGAAGTCGGCGGAAAGAATGGAGGGGGCGATGACGGGGGATTGTTTGCTCATGACTTGAAAGCACGCGCGAGAGAAGCGGCCATTCTACCGGGATAGGAATCGCCCTCGTTCCCGGCTATTTGAACCCGCGCTCGGCCTGGATCCGCTCGTACGCCGCGTTGATCTCGCTGGCGCGCGCCTCGGCCCGCTTGCGCATCTCTTCCGGCAGGTCGCCCAGGCGATCGGGGTGGTGTTCGGAAATCAGCTTGCGATACGCGCGCTTGATGGTGCGCTCGTCGGCATCGCGGGTGACGCCGAGTACGGCGTAAGGGTCTGGCCCCTGCGTGTTCCGCTGCGGCGGCACGTAACCGCTGCCGGGACCGTAGGCACGCCCACGCGCGCCGGCCGCGCCTTGCCACACATAGCCCTTCATCGCCATCAGCGCCATCAGCTCCATGTCGCTGATGCGCAAGGCGAAGGCGAGTTGGCGCAGGATCGCCATCTTTTCCGGCGACGGGCTGCCTTCGGCCAGCACCGTCTCGATCACCACGTCCAGCAACGGAAACGCATGATCGCGGCGCAGGCCCACCCATTGGCGCAATGCATTGATCGGGCCGGTCACGTCGAATTCCGGCTGCTTGCCCTTGTTGAAGGCCTGGATCGCCTGCTGGCGCACGTCGCCACTCAGGCCCATGCGCGCCATGACGCGCTCGGCGGTGGCGATTTCCGCTTCGGAAACACGGCCGTCGGATTTGGCGATCGCGCCGAGCAGGGCAAACAGCGGCGCGATGTAGCCGCCCGCTTCCGGAATGGCGCTGCGGCGCTGGCTGTAGCGCAGGTTGTCGAGCACGAAGCCGATGATGCCGCCCACGCCCATGCCGACGAAGCCGTGGCCAAGCAGCAGGCCCGCCATGGCGAACCAGAAGGTATAGGTGTAGCTCATGGACGCGCGGCGGCCTGTGGTTGAGGGGTTTGCGCGCTGTACCAGCGCGCCAGTTGATCCAGCTCCGCCTCGCTGAGCGGGCCGATCGCCGTACGCATCAGCGGTACGTTGCGCGTGCCGTCGCGGTAGTCGTGCAAGGCCTTGCGCAAGTAGTCCAGGCGCTGGCCCGCCAGGTTGGGCGCGCCGGGCATCTGCGCCATGCCGGTTTCACCGTGGCAGGCCGCGCATAAGCCAAGCCGCACCGGCTTGGGCGGCAGATCGGCAGCGAGCGCTGGCAGGGCACAGGTCAAACCGAGTGCCGCGATCAATACGAATCGCATCAGGAACACACAGGCATCAAAGCCACCGATTCTAGCAGCGGCCACCGGTACAATAGCGGGCTTGTCACACCCATCGGAGCGCACCGTGCCCACCACCCTGCTGCAATCGAACCTGCCCGGCCTGGAGCTGATCCATCGCGGCAAGGTGCGCGACGTGTACGCGTTGTCCGGCAATCGCCTGCTGATCGTCGCTACCGATCGCCTGTCCGCCTTCGACGTGGTGCTGCCCGATCCGATCCCCGGCAAGGGCGAAATGCTGACGCAGATTTCCAACTTCTGGTTCGGCAAGACCGCTCACATCGTGCCCAACCATCTGCTGCACACGCCGCTGGAAGAGGTGCTGCCGCCAGGCACGGACGTGGCGCTGTATCGCAAACGCGCGGTCGTCACCAAGCGGCTGAAACCGGTGCCGGTGGAAGCGATCGCGCGCGGCTACCTGATTGGTTCGGGCTGGAAGGACTACCAGGCGACCGGCTCGCTGTGCGGCATCAAGCTGCCGGCAGGATTGCGCCAGGCCGAGCAATTGCCGGAACCGATCTTCACCCCATCGACCAAGGCGGCGGTGGGCGATCACGATGAAAACGTGAGCTTCGACGCCGTGGTCGCCGCGGTCGGCAAGAAACTGGCCGAACAGGTTCGCGACGCGACGCTGGCCATCTACAAGTGGGCTGCGGCGTACGCGGCCGAACGCGGCATCATCATCGCCGACACCAAGTTCGAATTCGGCACCGATGAAGACGGCAAGCTGTACGTGATGGACGAAATGCTCACGCCCGATTCCTCGCGCTTCTGGCCGGCCGATCAGTACCAGGTGGGCATCAGCCCGCCCAGCTACGACAAGCAGTTCGTGCGCGATTACCTGGAAACGCTCGACTGGAACAAGAAGGCGCCGGGCCCGCACGTTCCTGCCGACGTCATCGCCGGCACCTCGGCCAAATACGCCGAAGCGCTACAGTGCCTGGCTGGCATCACGCTGGACTGAGCGCATGAATGCGTGGGCGTACCTGAGCTTGGCGATTCTTGCCGAGGTGATCGCCACCAGCGCGCTGAAAGCCTCCAGCGGCTTCAGCCAGCTGTGGCCCAGCATCGTGGTGATTGCAGGCTACGGCACCGCGTTCTACTGCCTGAGTCTGGCGCTGCGCAGCGTGCCGCTAGGCATCGCCTACGCGATATGGTCGGGCGCGGGCACTGCGTTGATCGCACTGATCGGCGTGGTGCTGTACAAGCAGCGGCTCGATGCTGCGGCGATCTGCGGTATCGGCTTGATCATCGCCGGCGTACTGGTGCTCAATCTCTTTTCCAAGAGTTCGGCGCACTGATGGCGCTCGCTTCCGATCAACGCAGCATGCGCGACTGGCTCGACAGCTACAGCCAGGATCACCGGCATCCCATCAATCGCTTGCTGCACTGGATCTGCGTGCCGCTGATCGTCTGGAGCGTGCTCGCGTTGCTGTGGACGGCGCCGGTGCCGTCGTCATTGTTGAAACCCGGCGCGTGGGCGGTGTTCGCGATCGTGCTGGCGTTTGCGTGGTATTGGAAACGCTCGCATCGCCTGGGCGCTGCCTTGCTGATTGCGCTGGCGTTCCTCGCACTCATCTGCGCATGGGTGTTCGAGCGATGGACGCCGGCGTCGATGCGCTGGCTGGCCGTTGGCGTTTTTTTCGTCGCGTGGGTCGGCCAGTTCATAGGTCATTTGTTTGAAGGACGGCGGCCGAGCTTCTTTACCGACCTGGCTTACCTGCTGGTCGGCCCTGCGTGGTTGATGGACAAGCTGTTGAACCGAATCGGCCTGAAGGAAAAACCATGACGGGTTTTCTGGCGCTGCTCAGCAGCCTGATCTGGTGGGTGCTTTACGGCAGCATCGGCGCGATCGTGCCGAGCGTGATCGCCTGGCTGGTGTTGCGCTGGAACGAAGGCGCGCCGGTGGTGTTCAACCGCACGTATCTGGCCTGCCTGATCTGGAGCTTGCTGACGCTGTTGCTGGGCGCGATGGCGGCAGCCCATGCAGGCGTGACGCGTCCGCCGTTTGGACCGCTGATTGCCAGCGGGGCGTTTCGCGCAGCCTTGGTGGTATCGATGCTGACCGGCGTGATCGCGCTGTGGCGATTGGTTCCGCGCATCGATGCTCGGCGTATTCGCATAAGCAGTGCGTGCGTGGCCGTTGCGGTGGTGATGGCGATCGCTTTCGGCGTCGCCACCACCTTGGTCAGCACATAGGCTGGGGTGCAAACCTCAACAGCGGCATCTACCTGTCATTGACGTTGGGGTTTGCACCCTACGCCCCTGCATGACCAACAGGTATTCTGGCAAAAATGCATGATGTTCATGGCTATGCACGCTCGCTCCCCAGTTGCATCAATGGGGTGACGATAATTTGCGCAGCATGGCTACAACGCCTTGCGCATCACGCACGCCACCTTCGCCGGCCATAGGCCAATGCAAGAGCGATCACCCTACTCCGCTCATGGTGATGATCCAAGCACTGCCACTACGACCCGCCCCCCCGTGCTGGTAACGCCGCCGGCAAGACATGCGGTGAGATTAGAGTCTAGGAACGTGTACGTACTGACGACGGTGTCCCCTGCGAACCTGCCACTGACCACGTGCCCGGTTTCGACACGCACGATCTCGCCAAGTGGCCGTTGAACGACCACCGTATCGGTCTGGGTCTGGCTTTGCGTGCGATCACCCCAAACGAAAGCATACGAGGGTTTGGTAACGGTATCGGTCAGCACTTCACACGACAGTGTTGCCGCGCCGCTCGTGGAAAACCGAGCAGTCGCCACATTTGCAACGGTGCCCAAGCAGGGCGCCAGCGTGGCATTCACCTGGTAGGTGTTGAACGTAGGAGTGAATGTAAGGCCAGGGCTGTATGTAACCTCCCCCGTGCCTGTGCACGTCAGCAACGTTGCTTGAGACGTTTGGGCGTAAACGGGTGGCGAAACACTGAGGTCAACAATAGCAAACGCACACAGCAGAAAAGCGAATACGATGGCTTTCATGACACATACCTCCTTGTGTTCCATGTGTGTGGACGCCACCACGTTGCAGGGAGCGGAAACGCAATCCCCAGCGGCGCCGCTGTGGAGTATCACCCATCGCGTGCATGCAGTGTCAAACCAGTCGGATGCAGGCCGATACCGTATTCGGCCATAGCCATGCTGCGCGCATGCCTTGATGAAGCAGCCTGCCCCTCTTTCTCTCGTGTATAGGGAAAGACGAACCCAAGCACTACTTCTGCGAACGTGATCGAACGGCGCGTGATGTACGCGCCGATGATTCATATGCTGCAATCGGCTGCCCGCAAAAGATGACAGCCAGCGCCCACCCTCTCCCCGAAGGGGAGAGGGTGGGCGGCGTCCTATTAGCCAATCACGCGCTTCACCGCGTCCACCACATGCGACACGGTGAAGCCAAAGTGCTCGAACAAGGCCGGCGCCGGCGCAGATGCACCGAAGGTGGTCATGCCGATTACCGCGCCATCCAGGCCCACGTACTTGCTCCAGAAATCGGCACTGGCCGCTTCCACCGCGACGCGCGCGCGGCACCAGCCGGGCAGCACGCCTTCGCGGTATTCCAGCGGCTGGGCGTCGAACGCTTCGGTACACGGTATCGACACCACGCGCACCGGCACGTTCTGCTGCGCCAGCGTGCGCGCCGCCTCCATCGCCAGCTCCACTTCGGAACCGGTCGCGATCAGGATCGCCTTGAACTTGGTATCGGCCGGATCGAGCAGCACGTAGCCGCCGCGCTTGATATCGTCCAATTGCTGCGCTGTGCGTTGCTGATGCTTGAGCGTCTGGCGCGAGAAGATCAGGCAGGACGGACCGTGCTTGCGCTCGATCGCTTCCTTCCATGCCACTGCCGATTCCACCGCATCGCAGGGACGCCACACGCGGTTGTTCGGGATCAGGCGTAGCGAGGCGAGATGTTCCACCGGCTGATGGGTGGGGCCGTCTTCGCCCAGCCCGATCGAATCGTGCGTGTAGACGTGGATCGAATGCGCCGGAATCAGCGCGCTCATGCGCACGGCGTTGCGTGCGTAGTCGGAGAACACCAGGAAGGTGCCATCGTACGGAATGAAGCCGCCATGCAGCGCCAGCCCGTTAGCGATCGCACTCATGCCGAATTCACGCACGCCGTAGTGCACGTAGTTGCCGTCGGGGCCGGTAACGCTCTTGCTGCCCTTCCACATGGTGAGGTTGGAACCGGCGAGGTCCGCCGAACCGCCGAGCATTTCCGGCAGCAGCGGACCGAACGCATCCAACGCCATCTGCGAGGCCTTGCGCGAGGCGACGTCCGGGCCATCGGTGTGGACTTTCTCCACGTATGCCTGCGACTGCTTCGCCCAATCGGCGGGCAGTTCACCGGCCATGCGGCGGCGGAATTCGGCAGCCAGTTCCGGATGTGCGGCTTCGTATTTGGCGAAGAGCTCGTTCCACTGCTGCTCGCGTTCGGCGCCGATCTTCTTCTTGTCCCACGCGGCGTAAATTTCCTGCGGGATTTCGAACGGACCGTAGCGCCAGTCAAGTTCGTCGCGCGCAGCGGCCACTTCGTCCTTGCCCAGCGGCGCGCCGTGCGACTCTTCCTTGCCCTGTTTGTGCGGGGCGCCGAAGCCGATGATGGTCTTGCAGCAGATCAGCGTGGGTTTATCGCTCTGCGCGGTGGCGGCGGCAATCGCCTGCTTGATCGCCTCGGCGTTGTGGCCGTCCACGTGGCGGATCACGTTCCAGCCGTAGGCTTCGAAACGCTTGGGCGTGTCGTCGGTGAACCAGCCTTCCACTTCGCCGTCGATGGAGATGTTGTTGTCGTCGTAGATCGCAACGAGCTTGCCGAGCTTCCAGGTGCCGGCGAGCGACGCCGCTTCGTGCGACACGCCTTCCATCATGCAGCCGTCGCCCATGAAGACGAAGGTGTGATGGTCGACGACGGTATGGCCGGGGCGATTGAAATGCTCGGCGAGCAGCTTCTCCGACAGTGCCAGGCCCACCGAATTGGCAAAGCCCTGGCCGAGCGGACCGGTGGTGGTTTCCACGCCGGGCGTTTCGCTCGCTTCCGGGTGACCGGCGGTCTTCGAATGCAGCTGGCGGAAACGCTTGAGCTCGGCCATCGGCAGATCGAAGCCGGTCAGATGCAGCAGCGCGTACTGCAGCATCGAGCCGTGGCCGTTGGAGAGCACGAAGCGATCGCGGTTAGGCCACTTCGGGTTGGTCGGATTGAACTTCAGGAAATCGTTCCACAGCACTTCGGCGATATCGGCCATGCCCATCGGCATGCCGGGGTGACCGGACTTGGCTGCCTCCACGGCATCCATGGCAAGGGCGCGGACGGCGTTGGCGAGTTCGCGGCGAGACGTCATCAGGGGATCTCCGTGGCAGGCGCAAAAGAAATATTGTCGCCGATCGTTTGCGTTCTGTCGTCCGATACCGACATCGCCCTGATTTCTCGGGATAAACGCGTCCTTAATTCCGCCCCCGGGCCGCGCGGATTTTCGCAAGCCTTCCCTTCTAATAGCGCCGCTGCATCCCCGCAGTGGTTCCACGGATCGCCTCCCCGCCGATCCGGATCAGGACACAGAAAGACAACAGGAGCATTTCATGCGCAAGACCTTCCTCGCCGCGGCGATCGCCGCCGCCGCCCTTGTCACCCTCCCCGCCTTGGCCCAGGACACGTCGGGCTATCTCCCCAACCAGCCGATCGGTTCCGGCAACTGGTTCATCGATGGCAGCATCGGTCGCACCGGCAGCGCCGACGGCGGCTTCGGTTCCAACTTCGGCAACGACTTCAACATCACCAAGAGCCAGCGCGGCCGCAAGACCGGCTACGGCCTGTTCGGCGGCTACCGCTGGAAGCTGGGTCAGAACCTGGCGTTGGGCCTGGAGGCGGGATACGCGGACCTCGGCAACTTCAAGCTGCAGAACACCTTCAACGGCGACAAGGTCGACCAGACCTCCACCACCCAGGCGCTGCATGGCTGGCTGCTGGGCGCCAACGGCCGCATCAACCTGACCACCGGCTGGTACCTGTCCGCGCGTGGCGGCTATTTCCACGCCAACGATTACAACCACGTGTATGGCGCGGCCGCCGACCAGGAGCTCGGCGTGGTCACCACGGCCAAGGCCGGGCGCGGCAGCTGGTACGCCGGCGTGGGCACCGGCTGGGACATCAACGAGCACTGGGGCGTGGGCGTGAGCTACGACTACTACCACGCCAACGCGGGCAAGCTGCGGCTGGGCGATGGCAGCGAAACGGCTACCCTCAAGCGTTCCAGCAGCATCGTTTCGCTTACCGGCGAATATCGATTTTGACGGTCAGGGATGGGCGGAACCTGTATCCGTCCATCCCTCTCGACACGTAATCTTAATCAACTCTTAATACTGTACTGCACGGTATTGAATCTAACGGACGCGTCCTTATCTGATGGGCTACGCATCGCTCAAGCATGCGTACGGGCGCTCGGCTTCCCCCTCTGTGCCGAGCTTCCCGACCCCTAATAACAAGGAGTAGCTCCATGAAGAAGACGCTGTTTGCTGTTGCCCTGGCTGCCGTGGGTTTTGCGGCCATTCCCGCCGCCTTCGCGCAGAGCGCGCCCACCCAGACGGCCCAGCAGGGTTGGTATGTCGGCGCTGAAGCCGGCTATGGCCAGATCAACAAAGGCCCATACGATTCCCATGGCGATGCCATCGGCGGCATCAAGGGCGGTTACCGCTTCGCCATTAATCCGGAAACCTCGATCGGCGTGGAAGCCGGCTATCAGTACCTGGGCCGGATCGACGCGCGTGATGAGGCTGGGTCGTCGTTCCGCTCCAAGCTGTACGGCCCGACGCTCGGCGCGAACCTGCGCTACAACTTCACCCCCAACTGGTACGGCGAAGTGCGCGCCGGTGGTTTCTACGCACAGGGCCAGGGTCTGACCAATACCGCCAGCCCGAGCTATGAGCGCTTCGAACGCACCCGCTACTACGCCGGCGTCGGCGTGGGCTACAACATCGACCAGCACTGGAGCGTGGGCGTGAACTACAACTACTACGACGGTACCAGCCGTGGCGGCGACCGCGGCGTGCAGTTGCAGACCAACGCGTACACGGTGGCGGCGGAATACCGCTTTTAAGCACGTGAACCACTCCCTCCCCCCTTCGGGGAGAGGGCTGGGGTGAGGGGCCAAGGCTGGCCTCACACCTCAACAAGATGAAGTTGCCGAAGTAGCAACTTTGCAAGATTGCCCCCTTACCTGATCCTCCAAAAGCAAAAGAGCGCCTCGCGGCGCTCTTTTTTTGCGAAGGGAAGGAAGAAATCAGCCCTTCCACTGCCCCAGCGCGGCCAGGCCATTGTCCTTGGCGCGCGCATGCACCACTTTCTGCGCTTCGCTGTAGTTGGCCTTCATGTCCTTCGACCACAGCTTCAGCGCCGCCTGCTGCATCGCGCGGCCATAGGAGAACGACAGCGGCCACGGATGCGGACCCATGCGGTTCATCGCATTGAGATGCGCGGTGGATTGCTCGTCGGTCTGGCCACCGGACAGGAACACGATGCCCGGCAGCGTGGCCGGCACGGTGGTCTTGAGCACGCGCACGGTGGCTTCGGCCACTTCCTCGACGCTGGCCTGCTCGTCCGCGTCCTTGCCCGGAATCACCATGCTGACCTTCAGGATGGTGCCTTCCAGCAGCACGTTCTGCTCGTACAGCGCGTTGAACAGGCTGCGCAGCACGGCTTCATGCACTTCGTAGCTCACTTCAATGGAGTGGTCGCCGTCCATGATTACTTCCGGCTCCACCATCGGCACCAGGCCGGCTTCCTGGCACAGCGCGGCGTAGCGGGCGAGCGCGTGGCAGTTGGCTTCGATGGCGGTGGAACTGGGGTTGTCCTCGCTGATGTTGATCACCGCGCGCCACTTGGCGAACTGCGCGCCCAGCTTCACGTATTCGGCCAGGCGCTCGCGCAGGCCGTCGAGGCCTTCGGTGACCACATCACCCGGGAAGCCGGCCAGCGGCACGGTGCCCTTGTCCACCTTGATGCCCGGAATGATGCCGTTCTTCTTCATGAGCTGGGTGAACGGCACGCCGTCCTTGGTGGACTGGCGGATGGTTTCGTCGTACAGGATCGCGCCGGAGATATGTTCGGAGAGATTGGGCGCGGTGAGCAGCAGTTCGCGATAGGCGCGGCGGTTTTCTTCGGTGTTCTCGATGCCGACCGCCTCGAAGCGCTTCTTGATGGTGTTGGTCGACTCATCAATAGCGATGATGCCCTTGCCGGGCGCGACCATGGCCAGGGCAACGCTCTCGAGATCTTCAATGCTCATTGGACGACTCCGTAAAACTTTGGCGGCGCGGGGCCGCAAGGTGGGAGGCCACCCGTGCGGGCGGGCAGGCGGAAAAGGCGCAATTATAGCGCCAACCCGTCGTTGGGGCGTTCGCGGCCCACCCAGGCGAGGGTCAGCCCTCACCGTAACCCGGCAGTTTGCAGGGTGCCGTCACCAGCGCGCGCTTGGCCGGATCGTCCGGTGCGTTGAAGGGAATGACATAGTACGTGGCGACCGGCGTGTGGTTTTTGTTGGTGAGCGATGGGCCGTAGCGGAAATTGGACACCGCGCTGACCGCTGCCTTGCCCAGGTCGCTGCTGGGCACCATCTTGGCCACCTGCACGTTCATCGGCACGCCGTCAGTGCCGATTACATAGGTGACCGCGATGCAGCTGGGCTTGTAGATGTTCACGCCGCTGTTGGGCACATCCACCGCGACGTCGCGGTTCAACAGCGACCAATCATGGGAAAGCTCCTCCGGCGCCACCTTGCGCGCCTGCTGCGCCAGCGCCGGCAGGGCGGCGGCCAGCGCCATGGCCAGAGCCAAGGATTGGCCGAAACGAATCGTCGTGCGCATGGCGAAACCTCCGATGTAGAGCTGGGGACGTAGCGTCAGTCTAGCCAAACAGAAAAAGCGCCGGCACTGCCTGCGTCACCCTCTCCTCAGCGAGGAGAGGGTTTGGGGAAACCGAACCCACTGATATCGATTACAGATCGCGCAGGCTTTCCACCATGCCGTCCGCGCCGACCGACAGCAGCTTGAGCGTATTGGTGCCGCCGCCCTTGCCGATGTGGTCGCCGTGCGTGAGCACCACGCGATCGCCCTCGGACAGCTTACCGGCGGCGAACAACTGGCGCACGGCCTCGCGCGCAGACACGGCTGGGTTCAAGGTGTCGTGGGTGAATTTCACCGGTTGCACATCGCGCAGCACCAGCATGCGGCGACGCGCATCCTCGAACGGCGACAGCGCGTAGATCGGCACCGCGCTGCGATAGCGCGACAGCCACTGCGCCGTAGCTCCCGATTCGGTCAGCGCCACGATCGCGCGCACGCCGATCTCGCTGGCCAGCAGCATCGCCGCCAGCGCAATGGCCTGGTCGGTGCGATCCAGATGGTGCCCGTCCTTGGTTAGCGTTTCCTTCGGCTCAAACTGACGCTCCGCACCTAGGCAGATGCGGCGCAGCGCCGCCACCGCCTTATCCGGATGCGCGCCGGCGGCGGATTCTTCGGACAGCATCACCGCATCGGTGCCATCGATCACCGCGTTGGCCACGTCGAGCACTTCGGCGCGCGTCGGAATCGGCGAGCGCACCATCGATTGCAGCATCTGTGTCGCGGTGATGACCGCGCGGTTGCGCTGCACCGATTCGCGAATGATCTTCTTCTGCAGGCCGGGCAGTTCGGCGTCGCCGATTTCGACACCCAGGTCACCGCGCGCCACCATCACCACGTCGGACGCATCGATGATTTCGCCGAGCACGGGAATCGCATCGGCGCGCTCGATCTTCGCCACCAGCGAGGCATTGCCGCCGGCTTCCTTGAGCAGGCGGCGCGCGAGATCCATGTCGGCGCCCGAACGCACGAACGACACGGCAAGGAAATCCGCGCCGATCTCGGCGGCGAGCTTGATGTCCGCCTTGTCCTTGTCCGACAGCGCGTCGACGGACAGGCCGCCGCCCTGGCGGTTCAGGCCCTTGCGATCGGAGAGCTTTCCACCGATCAGCACCTGGGTGCGCACTTCGGCGCCGACCACTTCGAGCACGGTGAGCGCCACCAGGCCGTCGTCGAGCAGCAGGATGTCGCCGGCTTTCACGTCCCTGGGCAGGCCCAGGTAGCTCACGCCCACGCGGGTGGTGTCGCCGGGCGGCGCATCGGAGCGGCAATCGAGCACGAACGGATCGCCGTCCTGCAATTGGATCGGGCCGTTGGCGAAACGCTCCACGCGAATCTTCGGCCCCTGCAGGTCGGCCAGGATGCCCACTTCCTTGCCGAGCTTCTCCGCCGCCTGGCGCACCGCCACCGCGCGGGCGCGATGATCGTCGGGTTGTCCGTGCGAGAGGTTCAGGCGCACGACGTTGACACCTTCGGCGATGATCTTTTCGAGCATGCCGGGCGCGTCGGTAGCGGGGCCGAGGGTGGCGACGATCTTGGTACGACGGGAGTGGGTTTCGGTGGCCATTGCGGGAGCTGTTCAAAATTGTCGGACGAGACTAACAGAACCCCCGGCCGACCCTGCAATATCTTTTTGCGTGCAATCGTATGCAAGATTGCGTGTGGCGCCGCCGCAAATGCCTCTTGCGATTGGACGGCTAGACGTAAATCGGGCTTTATGCGGCAGGCGACCTTGGCTTGCGCGTGTAAGCAATCAGCAACATTGCAGCTTCGATACCGCCGCGCATGGTGCGTAGGTTGGGGTGCAAACCCTGATATATCCCACGTTTTTTCTTTACGTGCACACCTGCCCAGATGCCGTCGTTCCCGCGAAAGCGGGAATCCATTTGCTCTGGTGCATAGGCGAAGATGGATTCCCGCTTTCGCTGGAATGACGGCCGGCAAGATCCGGATTGCTGATTAGTCTTTGATCTTGTTGGGGCCGCTGCCTAAAAAACATGGGGATACCTCAGGTGCAAACCCCTACATAGTCATGTTGATCGACATAGCAACGTTGGGGCTTGCACCCCAATCTACATGCCTGTCGGGGATACCGGTCAGCCGTTCTGCAACGCCAGGTTCAACACCTCGGCCAGCCGCCTGCCCGCTTCGCGCAGGCGGCTGTCGGCCACCGGCAGCTCGGTATCGATGTAGTCCTGGTTGATCTTGTGATTGGACGGATAGATGTCGCGCGTGATTTGGCAGGATTCCTCAGCCCACTGCACCGCCGGCTGGTCGAGCGGCGCGATCGGTGCCGGCAGCGGCGCGATGCCTTCTGCATTGAGCCGCTTCACATAGGCTTTCCAGTCCAGGCCACGCGTGCCGAGCAGGCCCGAATCCCACACGCGGTGCAGGTTCATGCCCTGGCCCTGGAACTGCACCTGGTAGGCATTGCCGCCAGCATCGTCGCGGTAGCCCGCGTGCAGCGGCTGGTGGATATCGCCGACAAAATGCACCACGAATTTCAGCGCCTGCAACCTCGCCGCGTCGGGCTGGCTGCGGTCGCCCAGGATGGCGAGGTAGCGCGGAATGGCTTCGACCACGCACTGGCCGTTCTTGCAGTCACGCGGCGGCACATAGACACATGAGGGATCGCGAAAGTCGATGTAGTGCAGCGGGCGCGTGTCCTTCCACAGCACCTGCTGCTTCGGGTCGTTGCGGATCTCATCGGCCCAGCTGGCGATGTCGGCCAGCGACTTGGTGTGATCCGGCGCCAGCAGCCGTTCCACTTCCGCTTCGGCCGCAGGGCTCAGGTGCCGCTGCGCCAGCTCGGCCACCACGCTGTGCCCAAGCGGTCCCCATGCCTGCGCGGCAGGTGCGAGGGCGAGCGTGGCGAACATGGCGGCAGCTAGGCGGCGGATGGAACGCATGCGGAAATCCCCTGGTAAACAAGCCTGCGATGATGCCATACACGTTATGACAATCCGGCGTGACGACGCGCGCGGATGAGGGCGGCGGCCGGTTCGGGCTAGAATGCGGGTTTCGCGGCTCTCAAAGCCGCTTCGCTGCCCCATCATCCTTTGGAGGACGCTGTCTCATGGCCATCAAGGTCGCCATCAACGGTTACGGTCGCATCGGCCGCAATACCCTGCGCGCGCTGTACGAAGCCAAGCGCACGAACGAAATCCAGATCGTCGCGGTGAACGACCTCGGCAACGCCGAGACCAACGCGCACCTCACCCAGTACGACACGGCGCACGGCCGCTTCCCGGGCGAAGTGTCGGTCGATGGCGGCGAGCTGGTCGTCAATGGCGACCGCATCAAGGTGTTCGCCGAGCGCGATCCGGCCAAGCTGCCGTGGGCTGAGCTGGGCATCGACGTGGTGCTGGAATGCACGGGCCTGTTCACTTCCAAGGCCAAGGCCGGCGCGCACCTGGCCGCCGGCGCCAAGAAGGTGATCATCTCCGCGCCGGGCGACAAGGACGTGGACGGCACCTTCGTGTACGGCGTCAACCACGACAAGATCACCGGCTCGCACCAGGTGATCTCCAACGCCTCCTGCACCACCAACTGCTTGGCGCCGCTGGCCAAGGTGCTGCACGAGAAGATCGGCATCGTGCACGGCCTGATGACCACCATCCACGCCTATACCAACGACCAGGTGCTGACCGACGTCTATCACTCGGACCTGCGCCGCGCCCGTTCGGCCACGCATTCGCAGATCCCCACCAAGACCGGCGCCGCCGCGGCGGTCGGCCTGGTGCTGCCGGAACTTGCCGGCAAGCTGGACGGCTTCGCGATCCGCGTGCCGACCATCAACGTGTCAGTGGTAGACCTCTCCTTCGTCGCCGCGCGCAACACCACCAAGGAAGAAATCGACACGGCCATCAACGAAGCCGCCAACGGTGCGCTGAAAGGCATCCTGGCGGTAAACACCAAGCCACTGGTGTCGATCGACTTCAACCACAACGCGCACTCATCCATCTACGACTCCACCCAGACGCGCGTGATGGGCGGCACCCTGGTGAAGGTGCTGAGCTGGTACGACAACGAGTGGGGCTTCTCCAACCGCATGCTGGACATGACGCTCGCCCTGATGGCGGCGAAGTAAGCTCAAGCATGGCCTCAAGAAAAAGCCGGGTTTGCCCGGCTTTTTTGTTCTCAGCGTCGTCTTGCCGCATCAGCGCAAAGCCCGCCGGTAGTATCATGGCGGCATGCAAGAACCCTCCAAACTCGACGCCGAGCGCATCGCCTTGCTGGTCGATCGCTTCTACGACAAGGTGCGCGTCGACTCCCAGCTCGGCCCCGTCTTCAACGCCGCCGTCGACGATTGGGACGACCACAAGCGCACGCTGACCTCGTTCTGGTGCTCCGTTGCCCTGCGCGCCAACAGCTATCGCGGCAACCCGATGGCGGTGCATCGCGCGCAGCCGGCCATTCGCGCCGAACACTTCGAGCGCTGGCTGGCGCTGTGGCAAGCCACCACGCGCGAAGTGCTGGACGAAGCCGACGCCAGCGTGATGCTGGAACATGCCGACCGCATCGGCCGCAGCCTGCGGCTGGGGATGGGGCTGCCGGAGCGGCTGGGCACGCGACCGCTGGACATCCTGCAGATACGCAGCGCCTGAGCGCAAAAAATTACGCGATGCCCGGGCTTCGGACGGGTGATAGTGTTGCGCCCGGACAAGGAACACATGGAGGGTTTTACCCATGGCGCAGCCAAAGGCATGCCTGCTTGGTGCAGCAATCGCGTTACTGCTGACATACGGCAGTATGGCTGCTGCGGATTCCACGACGACACCAGATATATCCTCGGCCGTGAACATGAACCCCGCGCTCGATACAGCGTGGGCACGGGTACTTGACCATGACGTTCCGCTCGCCGAGCGCCAGCGCATGCTGGCCGATCTGGAAGCGAAAGCGGCACAAAGCAACGACGCCCATGCGCTGTACATGCTCGGTTCGCTCTATCACATGGGCCAGCACGCCACCGATTCCCCCGTGCAACAGGATCTGGCCAAGGCCAGCCTGTATCTGGGCAATGCCGCCATCCGCGGCAGCATGCTGGCGATGGCGAAGATGGCGGAACTGAAACTGACCCAAGGCCAATACCGCGAGGCGATGAACTGGGCGCAAATCTACGCCCATTACGCCCTGCAATCCAAAACGGACAAGCAAGACCGGCAAAGCTACGCCGGCGAGCTGATCCAACGGATCATGGAACACATCGGCGATGCACAAATGCCCGCGATCATGAAGGACGTGGACAGCTTCGTCGCCGCGTACGACGCAAGCATCCGCGTGGGCATGCAAGAAGAATCAAGCCTCGACCAGTTGCATCCGAGTACCTCGCGTCATCGCTACAAGCCCGCTCTGGACGAGCGTCTTCCCGAAGCCGGCATCGCCGATTTCATCGTGGCGTTTCGGCCCGATGGTTCGGTGTCGGACGTACGCGTGGTCGACGCGATGCCGCGTCCCGAGCTCGCGGCGATGATGCACGAGTACGCGGCGAGCCTTAGGGTGAAGCCCGGCACCGGCCAGGCCCTTCGCTACGGCTGGATGCCGGTCATGATGGACGACCGCCGCTACCGCACGACCACCCGGCATTGATGGCGCGACGTGCACCGCACCTGGCGCGGCGCACGTCGAAGCCGGTCAGTTAAGCGCCTGCAACGCCGCGCCGTAATTCGGCTCGTTGGCGATCTCGCCGACCAGCTCGGTGTGCAGCACCTTATCCTGCTCGTCCAGCACTACGACTGCACGCGCGGCGAGACCGGCCAGCGGGCCGGACGCGATCGCGACGCCGTAGTTCTTCAGGAAATCATGGCCGCGAAGCGTCGACAACGTGACCACGTTGCTCAAACTCTCGGCGCCACAGAAGCGCGCTTGCGCAAAAGGCAGATCGGCCGAGATGCACAGCACCACAGTGTTGCTGAGCTGGCTGGCCTTTTCGTTGAACTTGCGCACAGACATGGCGCAGGTGGGCGTGTCGACGCTGGGAAAGATATTCAACACCTTGCGCTTGCCGTTGAAGCTGGCGAGCGACACGTCGGCAAGATCCTTGGCGACCAGGTTGAAGGCTGGCGCCTTGCTGCCGGTGGCCGGTAGCTGGCCATCGACTTGGACTGGATTACCCTTGAGAGTGACTTGGGACATGCGTATCTCCTGGCGTCTGTGAGAGGAATCGCCCGAAGATAACGCCGATGTCGTCGTGCGTCACCTGCTCATATCGATACGCATGACGCCGACCATCGTAGGCTGGGGTGCAAACCCCAACATTGTCATGCGCACGTGTCTCACGAAGTTGGGGTTTGCACCCCAACCTACAACGACGCAATACGCTGCTCGATGGCGCCGAAGATCGAGGCCCCCTGCTTGTCGGTAACCTCGATGCGCAGCGTATCGCCGAATGCCAGGAACGGCGTGCTCGGTTTGCCGTCACGCAAGGTTTCTACCGTGCGCTGCTCGGCCAGGCAGGATGCACCCTTGCTGGTGTCCTCGTTGGCGATGGTGCCCGAACCCACGATGGTGCCGGCAGTAAGCGGCCGGGTCTTGGCTGCGTGCGCCACCAGTTGCGCGAAGTTGAATTGCATATCTACGCCGCACTCGGCCTCGCCGAACCACTTGCCGTTGAGCCAGGTGCGCATGGGCAGGTGCAACTTTTCACCCTGCCACGCATCGCCCAGTTCATCCGGCGTGACGAACACGGGCGATAGCGCCGAGCGCGGCTTCGATTGCAGGAAGCCGAAACCCTTGGCCAGTTCCCCGGGAATCAGATTGCGCAGGCTCACGTCATTGACCAGCCCGACGAGCTGGATATAGCCCGCCGCCTGTTCGGCCGTCACCGCCATCGGCACGTCGTCGGTGATGACCACGACTTCCGCTTCCAGGTCGATGCCGTATTCCTCGCTCGGCACCACGACCGCGTCGCGGGGCCCGAGAAAACCCGCGCTGGTCGCCTGGTACATCAAAGGATCGACGTAGAAGGATTCGGGCACTTCCGCACCACGCGCACGACGCACGCGTTCGACGTGCGGCAGATACGCACTGCCGTCGACGAATTCATAGGCGCGCGGCAACGGCGCGGCCAATGCGGCCATGTCCAGCGCAAAGGCACCCGTCGCCTGGCCTGCGTTGAGCGCATCGGATAAAGCGTTCAAGCGCGGCGCGGTATTCGACCAATCGTCCAGCGCGGCCTGCATGGTCGCTGCGATACCGGTGGCCGTGACCGCGTGCTGCAAATCGCGGCTTACCACGATCAGCGTGCCATCACGGCCGCCCTCCTTGAGACTGCCCAATTTCATGCTTCACTCCGTCGGCTGCATTGCGAGCAACCTTCATGTCATCAATGTGCGCGTTTCACGCTTGTTTCGGGTCGAAATGCTTGGCGATGCCCTGCCAGCATTGGTAGTAATCATGCTGCAACTGCGGCGCGTCGAGCGCCTGCCGCGTCGGATGGATCACCTTGCGCGTTTCGAACATGAAAGCCATGGTGCCGGTGAGGTGATCCGGTTTGCTGACGTCAGCCGCGCTTGCCTTCTCGAAGCTCGCCGCGTCCGGACCATGCCCGCTCATGCAGTTGTGCAGGCTGGCGCCGCCGGGCGCGAAGCCGCCGGCCTTGGCGTCGTACACGCCTTCGATCAGGCCCATGAATTCGCTGGCGACGTTGCGATGGAAATACGGCGGGCGGAATGTGTGTTCGGCCACCAGCCAGCGCGGCGGGAAAATAACGAAGTCCACATTCGCGGTGCCGGGCGTGTCGCTGGGCGAGGTCAGTACGGTGAAGATGGACGGATCGGGATGATCCACGCTGATCGAGCCGATCGTGTTGAAACGCGTGAGATCGTATTTGTAGGGTGTGTAGTTGCCGTGCCAGGCCACCACGTCCAGCGGCGAGTGGTCAATGCTCGCCTTCCACAATGCGCCCTGGAATTTTGCGATCAGCTCGAAATCGCCTTCCGCGTCTTCATAGGCGGCATGCGGCGCGAGGAAGTCGCGCGGCAGCGCCATCGAGTTGGCGCCGATGGGGCCCAGATCCGGCAAGCGCAACAGCGCACCGAAGTTTTCGGCGACATAGCCGCGCGCTTCGCCATCCACCAGTTCCACCCGAAAGCGAACGCCGCGCGGGATCACCGCGATCTCCAGCGGCTTGACCTCCAGCACGCCCAGTTCGGTCGCGATGTGCAGGCGGCCAAGCTGCGGCACGATCAGCAGCTCGCCGTCGGCATCGTAGAAGAATCGACCCTGCATCGAGCGATTCGCAACGTAGATATGGATACCGCAACCGGCCTGCTCGGCCGGACCGCCGTTGCCGGCGAGCGTCACCAGGCCATCGACGAAATCCGTCGGCTGCGTCGGCATCGGCCATGGGTCCCAGCGCAGTTGATTGGGCGTCGCCGGCGCTTCGTCGAAACGGTTGTGAAACGCAGCATGCGCGCGCGGTTCGAACGGCTTGTGCATCGCCGCCGGGCGAATGCGATACAGCCAGCTGCGGCGGTTGCCGTGGCGCGGCGCGGTGAAGGCGGTGCCGGAAAGCTGTTCGGCATACAGGCCATGCCCCACCCGCTGCGGCGAATTCTGGCCGACCGGCAACACGCCCGCGATCGCCTCGCTGGCCAATTCGTTGCCGAAGCCGGATTGGTAGCCGTTCGATTGCATCATGAACGTCACTCTTGCTGGTTTATTTACTCCCTCTCCCTACGGGCAGAGGACTGGGGTGCGGGGCCAATCTTGCATAGAAGGAAAAGCGGAGCGAGGTTTCGTTGAAGCTCAAGGCAAGTCTTGCCCCCTCACCCCAACCCTCTCCCCGCTGGGGAGAAGGGGTAGCTCACAGCACGCCGCGCCGCATCTGATCACGCTCGATCGATTCGAACAGCGCCTGGAAGTTGCCTTCGCCGAAGCCCTCGTTGCCCTTGCGCTGGATGATCTCGAAGAAGATCGGGCCGATGTTGTTCTGCGTGAAGATCTGCAGCAGCTTGCGCTGCTTGGTTTCCGGATCGGCGTCGATCAGGATCTTGTTCTTCGCCAGCCGCGCCACGTCTTCGCCGTGGTTGGGAATGCGCTGGTCGATCACGTCGAAATACGTATCGGGCGTGTCCAGAAATGCCACGCCCTTGGCGCGCATCGCTTCCACCGTTTCGTAGATGTCGTCGGTGAAGCACGCGATGTGCTGGATGCCTTCGCCATGGTACGCGTCGAGGTATTCGTTGATCTGGCTCTTCGGGTCGTTCGATTCGTTGAGCGGAATGCGCACGATGCCATCGGGTGCGGTCATCGCCTTGGACACCAGGCCAGTCTTGGCGCCCTTGATGTCGAAGTAGCGGATCTCGCGGAAGTTGAACAGGCGCTCGTAGTAATCGGACCACTTCTGCATGTTGCCGAAGTACAGGTTGTGCGTAAGGTGGTCGATGAAGGTGAGGCCGAACCCGCGTGGATGCTGATCCACGCCCGGGATCGGCGCGTAGTCGGCATCGTAGATGCTGTCGTGGTCGCCATAGCGATCCACCAGATAGAGCATGCAATCGCCGATGCCCTTCACCACCGGCGCGTTCGCCGCCTTGGTGTCGGCCTTGTCGGCCGGCGCTTCGCCGCCGTTGGCCAGCACTTTCTTCAGCACCTCGCTGGCGGGCTGCTTGAAGCGGATGGCGAAGCCGCATGCGCAGGGGCCGTGCTTGGCGGCGAAGTCGGCGGCGAAGGAATCCGGATCTTCGTTGACCAGGAAGTTGACGTCGCCCTGGCGGTATACCGTGATCGGCCGGCGCTTGTGCTTGAGCACCGCCGTAAAACCCATGTTCTGGAATAACCTATGCAGTTCGCCGCTTCGGCCCGCCGGCGCGGCAAACTCAACGAATTCGAATCCGTTGATGCCCATGGGGTTCTCGAAGGTGGTGACGTGCATGCCGAGGTTGGGCTGGGCGTTCATGGCGCTCTCCTGACATAGTTCGTACGCGATGGAGGCGCAGCCAGCGTGCCACCATCGGAATCAGCCCAATGTTATAGTTACAACTGCAACTAATTGCAAGGAACACCGCCACAATGTCCCATCCGCGCAAGCCCGCCCCCGCCGGAGCCGAACACGCCCCCCTGGAACTGGAGCGCTTCCTGCCTTATCGGCTGTCGATTCTGTCGAACACGGTGAGCCAGGCGATCGCGAACGACTACCAGCGCCGCTACGACCTCAGCATGACCGAGTGGCGCGTGATGGCGGTGCTGGCCCGCTTCCACGGGCTGTCGGCGCGTGAAGTGGCCGAGCGCACGGCGATGGACAAGGTGGCCGTCAGCCGCGCGCTTGCCCGCCTGGTGGAGGCCGGCCGCGTGCATCGCGAAACCCATGGCGGCGACAAGCGCCGCTCGGTGCTGAGCCTGACCGAAGCGGGCTGGATCATGCACGACGACATCGCGCCGATGGCGCGTGCGCACGAACGCGAGGTGCTGGCCAAGCTGGATACGGAAGAACAGCAATGGCTGACGCGCATCCTGGACAAGCTGCTAGGCGGCCAGGGTGCGTAGGTTGGGGTGTAAACCCCAACGTATCTATTGATCTAGCGATGTTGGGGTTGGCACCCCAACCTACTTCACCCCATGCATCAATCGGTTTACCAAGGGCGAGATCAGCAGCAGCAGCACGCCTGAGCCGGCCAGCACGTAGAAGCAGAAGGTGAAGCCGCTGAGCGCCGACGCCGCGGTCATGCCGGTGGCGCCGCTGATATGCGAGGCCAGCATGCCGGACAGGTTTCCACCCAACGCGGTGGAGAGAAACCACCCGCCCAGGCCCAGCCCCACCAAACGCGGCGGCGCCAGCTTGGTCACCATCGACAGGCCGATCGGCGACAGGCACAGCTCGCCCACTGACTGAAACAGGTAGCACATGGCCAACGGCCAGAACGGAATCAGCCCGCGACTGTCGAGCAGGTGCGACAACGCATAGATCAGGCTGATGAAGCCGACGCCCTCGAAGATCAGGCCGAGGCCGAACTTGCGCGGAATGGACGGCTCCTTATGGCGCTTGGCCAACCAGCCCCAGGCCAGCGCGGTGACCGGCGCCAGCGCGACCACCCACAGCGGCGTCATGGCCTGGAACCAGCCAACCGGGAACATCCAGCCACCGAACATCTGTCGATCCACCAGGTTTTCCGCCAGGAAATTGAAGGTGGTGCCGAAGAGGTAATAGAACACCCAGAACAGCACGTTGAAGGCGAAGATGATCAGCATGGCGATCACGCGATGGAGCTGCACACGATCATGACGCAGAGCTTCGGCGATCAGCACCACCACCATGCCGACGAACAGCACGCCCATCACCCATTGCAGGCCTACGGCGCCCAGTTTGGCGAGCAGCAGATACGTCACCGGCACGGCGATCGCCACGCCAACCACCACTTGCAGCACACGCATACGGCTTTCGCTACCTGGTGCCGGGCGCCCCACGCCGCGCAGGCTACGCCGCCCGAACCAGAACCACAGCAGGCTCAAAAGCATGCCCACGCCCGCCGCCGCAAATACGATGCGGAAGTTCTGCTGCAGCGGGGTCTTGGTGAAATAGCTGGCCATCCAGCCGGTGATCAATGGCGCCAGAAACGCGCCGCAGTTGATGCCCATGTAGAACAGCGTAAAGCCGCGGTCGCGACGTTCGTCACCGGGCGGGTATAGCTGTCCGACCATCGAGGAGATGTTCGGCTTGAACAGGGCATCGCCCACGATCACCATCGCCAGGCCGAACAGCAAGGCCTCTCGGCTGGGGATCATCAACACGAACAGGCCCGCTGACATGACCACCGCGCCAAGCAGGATCGAACGCTGATAGCCGATGATCTTGTCGGCGACGTAGCCACCGAACACACCGAAGGCAAATGCCAGCGCCACGTAGGCACCGAAGATGCTGCTGGCCCAGCCCTGCCCGGTCGGATCGCCGTTGTAGAACTGCGCCACCGCATACAGCGCCAACACCCAGCTGAGACTGTAGTAGGCGAAGCGTTCCCAGAACTCTGTCATGAACAGCATCCACAGCGGGCGCGGATGACCGAACAGCTGCGGAAAGTCGGGCGTGGTCTGAACGCCGGCTTCGGAAGGCTGGTTCACGCAGGTTTCCCCTTGAATTGGATTTTCGAAGATGTAACGGGCTGAGTGCGTGGAAGTCAAACGCAACGCAGCAACTTCAGCTGTTATCGCTGCGAACAAAGCCGAATTCGGCACAAGATACGTTGGGTCTTCGCCTCGCCCGCTTGTAGTGCGTAGGTTGGGTTAGCGCAGCGTAACCCAACAAAGTCTGCGAAAACGTTGGGTTACGCTGCGCTAACCCAACCTACTGGACATCTTCGCCTGACTAGCTGCCGAGTATGGTTCGCACGTCGAGCAACTCGGGAAAGAATTCCAGCTCCAGCGCCTTCCTCAGGAACGCCACGCCCGAGGAACCACCCGTGCCGCGCCGGTGTCCGATGATGCGCTCCACCGTTTTCATATGGCGGAAACGCCAGAGCTGGAAACTCTCTTCCACGTCCACCAATTGCTCGCACATGTGGTATTCCGGCCAGAACGCCGCGCGCTGCTCATAGATACGCTTGAACACCGGCAACAAGCCTTCGTGGCGTTGATATGCTTCGGTCCAGTCGCGCTCCAGCCGCGCCGCCGGCACGTCGTGGCCGTGACGCGCGAGATAGCGCAGGAATTCGTCGTACAAGCCCGGTGCTTCCAGCACTTCGCGCAACTGGCCCTGTGCTGCCGGGTCGTAATCGAACACCTTGAGCATCTGCGCATTCTTGTTGCCCAGCATGAACTCGATCATGCGGTACTGCAGCGACTGGAATCCCGACGACGAACCGAGCGCATCGCGAAATTCCAGGTACTCCGACGGCGTCAGCGTTTCCAGCACCGCCCATTGCTCGAACAGCTGCCGTTGCACGTGCTTGACGCGCGCAAGAATTTTCAGGCACTCGTTCACGTCGTCGATACGCAGGTGCGCGACCGCCGCCTTCAGCTCGTGGATCGCCAGCTTCATCCACAGCTCGGCCACCTGGTGCATCACGATGAACAGCATCTCATCGTGATGCGGCGGTTCGGTTACCGGTTGCTGGGCGCTAAGCAGTTGATCCAGGCGCAGATAACCGCCATAGGTCATCCGGCCGCTCAAGTCCAGCTCGATACCGGCTTCGAGGTCCCGCTGGTTATCCGTCATGACGCCCGCAAACCCGCAAAAAGATTGATGTTAACCGCTATCGCGAACATCCACGTACGGGTTCGCATGCTGCAGTGTACCTTGCGACGCAGCAAGCCTGCCTGCTATCAATTGGCGTTTGTCTGGGTCCAAAAGGCTGCTTTGACTGTACGGACAGCGCCGGTGATGACCGCGTAAAATAAGCCGAAGCATCCTCAAGTGCGTCCGGCCCCACTGGATGGGCCGCGCCTCCCCCCGCAACGTTTTCCCTACCCCTTCCGGGAGCGAGTCGTGTCCATCGCCGCCAAGTTTGAAATCGAATATCTGCAGTACCTCGATGCCGAAGGCAAGCAGGTTCGTGATGATCTGCCCGCGTTCACCAAAGACCTCGACCATATGGTCGAGCTGTACAAGCTGATGATGTCCACCCGCGTATTCGACGCCAAGTCGGTGGCCTTGCAGCGCACCGGCAAGCTCGGCACCTACGCAAGCTGCCTCGGCCATGAAGCCTCGCACGTGGGCATCGGCAGCGCCATGAAGCCCGAAGACGTGCTGTCCGTGAGCTATCGTGAATACGGCGCGCAGCTCTACCGCGGCGTGCAGCCGCGCGAGGTGTACATGTACTGGGGCGGCGACGAGCGCGGCAACGACTATCAAAAGGAACCGGCGCGCCACGATTTCGCCTGGTCCGTGCCGATCGCCACGCAATGCCTGCATGCGGCGGGTACCGCGCTCGCCTTCAAGATTCGCGGCGAAAAGCGTGTCGCGGTGTGCACGATCGGCGACGGCGGATCGTCCAAGGGCGACTTCTACGGCGCCATCAACATCGCCGGCGCGCAAAACTTGCCGATGGTGGCGGTGATCGTCAACAACCAGTGGGCGATCTCGGTGCCGCGCAAGATCCAGTCCGGTGCGCCGACGCTGGCGCAGAAAGGCATCGCCGCCGGCCTCTACTGCATCCAGGTGGACGGCAACGACATCATCGCCGTGCGCAAGGCGATGGAAGATGCACTGGAACGCGCGCGCAACGGGGAAGGCGGCAGCGTGCTGGAACTGGTCACCTATCGCCTGAGCGATCACACCACCGCCGACGACGCTCGCCGCTACCGCGGCGAGCAGGAAGTGAAGGATGCCTGGGCGAAGGAGCCGATGAAGCGCCTGCGCAACTGGCTGGTCGCCAAGAAAGTGTGGGACGACAAGAAGGAAGAAGCCTGGAAGGCCGAGTGCGACGAATGGATGGACAACGAGGTCAACGCCTACCTGCAGACCAAGACCCAGCCCGTCACTGCGATGTTCGACTACACCTTCGCCGAAGTTCCCGCGGACCTCGCCAAACAGCGCGACCTCGCGCTCTCGCTCGACAAGAAGGCGCACTAATCCATGGCACAGATCACTCTTATCGAAGCCGTCACTCAGGCCCTTGCGTATGAAATGGCCCACGACGAAAGCGTCGTCGTGCTGGGTGAAGACGTCGGCGTGAACGGCGGCGTGTTCCGCGCCACCCAGGGCCTGCAGGAAAAATTCGGTGCGCTGCGCGTGCTCGATACGCCGCTAGACGAAACCACCATCGCCGGCGTCACCGTGGGCCTCGCCGCCGCCGGCATGAAGCCGGTCGCCGAAGCGCAGTTCGAAGGCTTTATCTATCCGATGATGGAGCAGATAGCCTGCCACGCCGCGCGCATGCGCAACCGCACGCGCGGGCGCATCACCGTGCCGGCGGTATGGCGCGCGCCGTGGGGCGGCGGCATTCGTGCGCCGGAGCATCACTCCGAAGCGAACGAGCATTTGTTCACCAACATCCCCGGCTTGCGTGTAGTGATGCCTTCATCGCCCGCACGTGCTTACGGCCTGCTGCTGGCGGCGATCCGCGATCCGGATCCGGTGATGTTCTTCGAACCGAAGCGCATCTATCGCCAGTACAAGGAAGAAGTGCCGGACGACGGCGAAGCACTGCCGCTCGATGTGTGTTTCGTGCTGCGGGATGGCACCGACGTCACCATCGTCACCTGGGGTGCGCAGGTGAAAGAAGCGCTGGAAGCAGCCGACGCACTGGCCGAGGAAGGCATCAGCGCCGAAGTGATCGACGTGGCTACGCTCACGCCGCTGGATTTCGACACCATCGCCGAATCGGTGCAGAAGACCGGTCGCTGCGTGATCCTGCACGAAGCGCCGAAAACGGCCGGCTTCGGCGCCGAGATTGCCGCGCGCATCGCCGAGGAATGCCTGTACGACCTGCTCGCTCCGGTCGAGCGCGTCACCGGCTGGGATACGCACATTCCGCTGTTCCGCCTGGAGATGAAGTACCTGCCGAGCGCGGAGCGCGTGGTGGAAGCGGCCAAGCGTACGCTGGCAGCAAGCTGAGCGCGCGAATCGTCAATCGGGAATCGTAAATAGTTGAAAGCAATCGTTCGCACATTGACTTCCCGCTTTTCCGATTGACGATTCACGATTGACGATTTACGGCCAACGAGCCTCATCACTCACTTCGGATTCAAGACACATGGCCAACATCAAGACGTTCTATCTCCCCGACCTCGGCGAAGGCCTGCCCGACGCGACCATCGTCGAGTGGCACGTGAAGGAAGGCGATCAGATCAAGCTCGACGCGCCGCTGGTGTCGATGGAAACCGCCAAGGCGGTCGTCGATGTACCTTCGCCGTACACGGGCAAGGTCGCCAAGCTGCACGGTGCCGCCGGCGACGTGATCGAAACCGGCGCCGCGCTGGCCGAGTTCGAACCCGACCCGAACGCCAAGCAGCGTGCCGAAGCCGAATCCACCGGTCATCACCACGGCCCCAAGAAAACCGCTGCAGCCGCGGCGGCTGAACCGAAGAAGGTCAGCGCGTCCGACGAAGGCGGCGTGATCGAAGCCAACGGCAAGGCCGAGCGCGAAGACGAAGGCACCGTTGTCGGCGCCATGGTCAGCGGCAGCCACGTGCACGTGGAGCAAGCCTCCAGCGTGGGCGGCGTGAAGGCCGTGCCGGCCGTGCGCGCGCTCGCCAAGAAACTCAAGGTGGACATCACCCGCGTACGCGGCACCGGCGCCGACGGCGTGGTGACCATGCAGGACGTGAAAAACGCTGCGGCGAACGGCTCTGCAGCACTCGGTGCGGCACCGCCGCGCGAGGTTCCCGCTTCCGCCGGCCGCCACCTCGCACCGGAACTGCCGCAGCCCGAACCGGCGCGTACCGCCGTGTCGCTGGCCGGCAAGCCGGTACGCACGGCGCCACCGAGCGTGCAGGCCAGCGGCCAGCCGGAACAGCTCAAGGGTGTTCGCCGCAACATGGCGCGCGTGATGGCCGAAGCACACGCCAACGTGGTGCCGACTACGCTGGTGGACGATGCCGACCTGCACGCATGGATCGGCAAGCAGGACATCACCGCGCGCCTGATCCGCGCCATCGTCGCCGCATGCAAGGCGGTGCCCGCGCTCAATGCCTGGTTCGACGGCAAGAACCTCACCCGCACCCGGCATCCGCACGTGGACATCGGCATCGCCGTGGATACGGAAGACGGGCTATTCGTGCCCGCATTGCGTAACGCCGACGTGCTCGACGGCAACGGTATCCGCGCCGGTATCAAGCGCCTGCGCGCGCAGGTGGAAGAGCGCACGATCCCCGCATCGGAATTGAGCGGCTACACCATCAGCCTGTCCAACTTCGGTATGTTCGCCGGCCGCTACGCGACGCCGGTGGTGGTGCCGCCGTGCGTGGCGATCATCGGCGCCGGCAAGCTCAGCCACGACGTGGTGGCAGTGATGGGCGGCATCGAAGTACACCGCCGCATGCCGATCAGCCTCACCTTCGATCATCGCGCGGCGACCGGTGGCGAAGCGGCGCGTTTCCTCAAGGCGTTGCTGGACGATCTGTCGCTACCCAACTGATCGCACTCTCGACCTCAACAACGCCCCTTCGCGGGGCGTTTTTGTAGGTTGGGGTGCAAACCTCAACATGGTAATGCCCGTGCATGGCAGCGTTGGGGTTTGCACCCTGATATATCCCCACGTTTTTTCGTTTGGTGCATATGTGCCCGAAATGCCGTCATTCCCGCGAAAGCGGGAATGACGGCCCAGTAATCTGGAAGATCATGTGCAAGGTGTATAGCTCGCTGATTTTATTGAAATCATCGAGCAAAAACGTGGGGATACGTCCGGGTTTGCACCCCAACCTACCTAGGCTTGCTGCAGGAACGCGGCGATATGCGCGGCGATTGCCTCCGGCGCATCTTCAAAACAGTAATGACCCACGCGATCGAGCCTATGGATAGTCGCTTGCGGAAACAGCGCCGTGAACATAGGCAAGAAATGCTCCGCATGCAGGGTGCGATCGGCCAAGCCCCACACGGCAAGCGCGGGCTTTGACCTGATTTCATCCAACGCCCGCACACTCGGCACTTCGATCTGATGCGCGCCGGAAGCGAAGCCCTTGGCCCAACCGATCGCACCCGCGCATTCGGCGGGCGTGGCAAAAGGCGCCGCATAAGCCCGCAACCACGTGTCGTCGATCAGCGCATGGTTCTCGAATCCATTGAGCTTGAGCGTGCTCAAGATGTTGTAGCCGAGTTCGCCCAGCACGGTTTCCAGCCGGTTTTCTGCATACGCTTTCAGTATCCACTGGAACCAGGGCGACACCTGGGCATTGGCGCTCAGCCGTTCGGCCGCATCGGCTTGACCGAAAGGCGTGGGGCCATTGCAGGAGACGATGCGTCGTACGCGACCCGGGTGACGCGCGGCCAACCCCATGCCGACCGGCCCGCCGAAATCGTGCAGGACCAGCGTGATGTCGCGTAGGTCCAGCGCCAGCACGAAGCGCTCGAGATTGTCGATATGGTCCTGCAGCCAATAGCTGCGCTCCTGCGGCGTGGCGCTCTTGCCGAAGCCCATGTGATCGGGCACGACCACGCGATATGCGCCGCGCAAGGCAGCAATCAGGTGTCGAAACAGATAGCCCCAGGTCGGTTCGCCATGCAGGCACAGCACTACCTGCCCCTGCCGCGGGCCTTCGTCCACGTAGTGCATGGGGAAACCCGGCGCGTCAGTGAAGTGCGGCGCATACGGATACGTGCCGTTGAACGTTGCATCGGATCGGATCATGTTCCTGGCCTTGACGTTGGTTTCAAATTGAAACTATTTGCTTTATAGGCCTAGCGGTTTTATTTTGCAACCGTTCACAACGGGAAGAACGATGGTCAAACGAACCACCCACGAGAATTCCCTGTGCGGCGTGGCGCGCCCGATGGACGCCATCGGCGACGGCTGGTCGCTGCTTATCGTGCGCGATGCGTTCGGCGGCCTGCGTCGCTTCGGGGAATTCCAGAAGAGCCTTGGCCTGGCCAAGAACATCCTCGCGGCTCGCCTTCGTCATCTGATATCTCACGGCATCCTCGATGCAGTGCCCGCTTCGGATGGAAGCGCTCATCAGGAATACGTGCTGACGGAGAAAGGTCGCGGCCTGTTTCCGCTCCTGGTTGCGCTCAGGCAGTGGGGTGAGATGTTTTTCTTCGAGCGCGATGAACCTCACGCGCAACTGGTGCACAAAAAGACCGGCTTGCCCGTGCAAAGACTATTGCCACGCACGCAAGACGGCCGGCTATTGAAACCTGAAGACACCGTCGTACAGGTGCCACCCGTTCGAACGAGGCGAACGCAACGGCAAACCTGAGCATGCTGGTCCATCCGCGGCCGTTGCTTGTGCCCCGCCAAAGAGCGATCGGGCCTCAACACATTCGTTCAGGCGCATGGCGCCCAGCGCATCCGCCGCCCGAGGCGCGCGTCGTTCACCTCATTCTTGCAAGCCGCCCAACATGAGGTATTTCAACTCGACGTATTCATCGAGCCCGTACTTGGAACCTTCACGGCCCAGGCCCGATTGCTTGACGCCGCCGAAAGGCGCCACCTCCGTGGAGATGATGCCTTCGTTGATGCCGACCATTCCACTTTCCAGCGCCTCGGCGACGCGCCAGCTGCGCGCCATGTCGCGCGTGTAGAAGTAGGCCGATAGCCCGAAGGGCGTGCCGTTCGCGGCGGCGATCGCTTCCTGTTCGGTATCGAAGCGGAAACAGGCAGCCACCGGGCCAAAGGTTTCCTCTTGCGCAATCAGCATGTCATGCGTGGCATCCACCAACACCGTGGGTTCGTAGAAGTTACCGCCGAGCGCGTGCGGTTTGCCGCCGGCAAGAATCAAGGCGCCTTTGCTTACTGCATCCTCGACGTGCTGCTGTACTTTGGCGAGCGCCGCCCGGTTGATCAGTGGGCCTTGTTCGAAATCACCCGTCAATGCATCGCCCACCCGCAGCTTGCGCGCGGCGTCCGCCAATGCATGCGTGAAGGCATCATAGATGCCGCTTTGCACGTAGAAGCGGTTCACGCAGACACAGGTCTGGCCGGTGTTACGAAACTTCGATGCCATCGCGCCGCGCACCGCTGCGTCGAGGTCGGCGTCGTCGAACACGATGAACGGTGCATTGCCGCCGAGTTCAAGCGACAGCTTCTTCAGCGTATCCGTACACTGGCGAGCCAGCAGCTTGCCAATGCGCGTGGAGCCCGTGAACGACAGTTTGCGCACCATCTCCGAACCGGTGAGCACCTGGCCGATCGCCACCGCATCACCGGAGACGATATTGAACACACCCGCCGGAATCTCCGCCTGCTCCGCCAGCACAGCCAGGGCAAAGGCCGACAGCGGCGTTTCTTCGGACGGCTTCAGCACCATGGTGCAACCGGCCGCCAATGCGGGAGCGGCCTTGCGCGTGATCATCGCCTGCGGGAAATTCCACGGCGTGATCGCGGCGACCACGCCCACCGGTTCGCGCACCACCAGGATTCTTGAATGAGGGGACGGACTTGGAATCACGTCGCCGTAGCTGCGCTTGGCTTCTTCCGCAAACCACTCCAGAAAGCTCGCGGCATACACCACTTCGCCGCGCGCTTCGGCCAGCGGCTTGCCCTGTTCGCGCGACAGCAGCTCGGCCAATGCATCGCGATGCGCAAGCATCAGCTCGCCCCATCGGCGAACCTTGCCGGCGCGCTCCTTCGCGGTGAGCGCGCGCCAGGCCGGGAACGCTCGGGCGGCAGCGTCGACGGCTTGCTGCGCCTCGGCGGCGCCACCTTTGGCTACATACGTGATGACGTCGCCCGTGGCAGGGCTGTAGACGGGATATGTTTCCGCGCCCGTGCGCCATTGACCGTCGATGTAATGACCACTGCCGACGTAAAACTGCTTGCTGTCCGTTGCGTTCATCGTTTCGCCGTCTGAAATGCTGCCGGAGATCGATTGTGCGGTGGGCACGACGGGCCTGTGAGTCCATCTATTCCGATATGTGCGGCTGGCAATCGCTGTATGTGGCGTACTGTTATGCCTACAGCGATCTCGTATCTTTACCGCTGCGCCGCAACACATCGCCTTCTTCACGCTGCGCTGGGCACACTTGCCCGAGACCACACGAGGGAGCAGATCATGCATCACAGCAGACTGTGCACGCTGGTACTCGACTGCGAGGGCGACGACCTTCGCAAGGCCGCCGCCTTCTGGAGCGCGGCGCTGGGCAAGCCCATCGCCAATATGGACGTGGATGGCGACGGCAAATATGCCGAACTGGAAACCGCCGACGACGAACCGCTGATGCTGCTCCAGAAAGTGGATCATCCCAGCCGCGTGCACCTGGACATCGAAACGGACGACCAGGAAGCCGAAGCGCTGCGGCTGGAGAAGCTCGGCGCCAAACGCATCGCCTACGTGCGCGGCCGCTGGTGGGTGATGGAGGCGCCAAGCGGCCATCGATTCTGCATCGTGCACAAACAGCGCAAGACGTTCGGGCCGCACCTCAACCGCTGGGATTGATCAGCGCCGATCAGACGCTTTCGGCTGGCTGGTACATCGGCAAACGCATGACGATTTCGAATCCCCCACCGTCCGCGCCACGCGCCTCCACCTCGCCGCCGTGCGCCTGCATCACGCGCTGGACGATCGCCAGGCCCAGGCCATGGCCGCCAGCCTGAGCGGCGTTGGTGCCGCGGAAAAACGGACGAAACAGCAGATCGAGCTCGTCCTGTGGCACGCCCGGACCATGATCGCGGACACGCAGTTCAAGCTGCGTGTCCGGCGCGGTCAATCCGATATGCACCGTGCCATTGACCGGACTGAACTTGATCGCATTGGCGAGCACATTGTCCACCGCACGCTCCAACAGCAAACCGCTGCCTTGCACCACCATTGGTCCCATCTCGCTCATCTGCAAAACGATGCCGCGCGCCTCAGCGTCGATGTGCGCCGCCGCCACGCGATCCTTGAGCAGTTCCGTGAGGTCAACAGATTCGTGCAGCATGCCTGGCAGCCCGCCTTCCAGCCGCGACAGCGCCAGCATTTCCGCCGTCATGCGATCCATGCGAACGATCTCCTCTTCGGCGCGCCGGAAATGCGCGGCCGCTTCGTCCGGCTGGGTGCTGTGTTGCGCAAGATCCAGAATGAGATGCAGACGCGCCAGCGGTGAACGCAGTTCATGCGAGAGATCCTGCAATACGCCGCGCTCGTGCGCGACAAGGATCTCGATGCGTTCGGCCATGGCGTTGAAATCGCGCGCAAGCTGGCCCAGCTCGTCGCGCTGGCCGAGCCACCGTTGCTCGACGCGCGTGGTGAATTCGCCGGATGCCATCCGGCGCGTGGCGGCACGCATCGCCTCCACTGGCTGCGATACGCTGCGCGCCACCCA
The DNA here is from genome assembly GCF_051954575.1 of Dyella sp. Taxonomy (GTDB): domain Bacteria; phylum Pseudomonadota; class Gammaproteobacteria; order Xanthomonadales; family Rhodanobacteraceae; genus Dyella_B. The sequence continues at coordinate 34,935 of NZ_JBQCHP010000033.1, forward strand.
CCAGCCGATGATGCCGATCGTCAGCAACGACAGCAGCCATTCCACGATCAGCAGAATCTTCTCGCGCGTGCGTGGCGGCACGCGGCTGCGCGCGCTGCTTACGGCGACCATCTGCCTAACGTGGCCGTCGCTGCCGCTCACGTTCTGCACGGCGATATAGAAGCCCGGCCATGGGTTCAACGCGATGTCGTGTCCGGAAGACAGCCAATCCGGAAGCGTGTGGCGGATCGTCGTCGGCATGCGGATCTCGCGCAACGGCTCACCGTTTTCGTACAGCGTGGCATCCACACCTTGCTCGCGCTGTTGCCTGACCCAGGCGTCCAGGCCATCGTGCCCGCCTTTTTCGTAGGCCTGGTTGGCGGCTTGCGCCAGCGCCGGCCAGTCGAACGCCTGCTGCATCGAATAGGCGATAAAGCTGCGCGTAAGCAATCCGCCCAACATCAGCACCAGCACGTTGGCGATGCATACCGAGATGAGCAAGCGCCAGAACAGCGGGCTACGGAACGGACTGTTGAAGCTGGTCATGCCTGCGTCACGCTGTTGGGCACAAGCACATAACCTGCGCCACGCACCGAATCGATACGCGGCGCCTGGCTCGAGGCTTCCGCCAGCTTGTGGCGAAGCCGGCTGACATGCACGTCGATGCTGCGATCGAAGCGTTCCAGCTCGCGTCCCAGCGCCACGCGCGTGAGCGAGGTCTTGTCGATCACTTCGCCCGCGCGTTGCACCAGCATCAATAGCAGGGCGAATTCCGCGCCGGTGAGATTGAGCTCCTGTTCGCCGGCATAGGCGCGCCGTTCGCCAGGCAGCAGACGAAGCACGCCTGTGCTCAGTTCGCCCACGCTCTCCACCGTGTGGCGCCGCAATTGTGCGCGCACGCGCGCCAGCAATTCGCGCGGCAGGCAGGGTTTGGAAAGATAATCGTCCGCGCCGAGTTCCAACCCGACCACGCGGTCCACCGGTTCGCCGCGCCCCGACAACATGATCACCGGCAGGCGATGTTGCGCACGCAAGTCGCGCAAGGTATCCAGGCCGCTGCGGCCCGGCATCATCACGTCGAGAATCAACAGGTCCGGCCGCAACGCCGGATCGCGCAACCGTGCCAGCACGCTCTCGCTGTCGTGCACGACATCCACCTGCAAGCCTTCGCGGCGCAAGTATTCGGCGAGCAGTGCGCACAGCTCGCGATCGTCATCACCAATCAGGATCCGGGACATGCAGGTAGCCATCGGCAGTAGGTCTTACTATCGCATGACAACCGCAAACCGCCGACGTGTCGCTTGCAGCAGGCTGACTTTACCCTTCTTTACGCCACGGCAAAGATCTTCAACCCGCCCCTGCTTTCCAATAGTTACCGCAATCCCTCACCCAAGCAGGAGCCTCACCATGCGTACATCCATGATGCTTTCCCTCGCGCTTTCGGCCGCCTTCGGCGTTTCCGCGCTGGCCTTTGCCGGCCCGGGCGACGGCGGATTCGGCGCGGGTCCGCGCGACCATCACGCCGAAGGGATGATGGCCATGCGCGGCCTGAATCTCACCGACGCGCAGAAGGCGCAGGTCAAGCAGATCGTCCGGCAAAGTTTTGCGACGCTGAAGACGCAGGAACAAGCCGTGCGCCAGCAGCGCGAAGCTTTCGAAGCCTTGTCGCCGAGCGCGTCCAACTACCAGTCGGCGGCGGCCAGCCTGGCACAGGCGGAAGCCAATCTCACCAGCGCACGCATCACCGCCCGTGCCGCTGTCACGGCGCAGATCTACAACAGCGTGCTGAACGCTGCGCAGCAGAGCCAGTACGCCACCCAGAAGGCGGCGTTCGCGGCGCGCAAGGCACAGTGGCAACAGTTCAAGGCGGAACATCCGCTGCCGGCAAGTGCGGGCTCCGCCCAGTAATCCACAACTAAAAAAACCGTTAGCGGATGTCAGGCGAATGTCCTGACCGCATCTGGCGATCGCCGCAGCGCGGCGATCGCTTTTTTTGGCACCACGGTTTCTTCACGTTTCGATCAAGCCGGCTGTCACGTGTTTGTCGTGCATAGCGCTTAGCTTTCCCCGGGCTGACCTCCGAGGGCACGCTTATGCAGACGGAAGCCGCTGTAGCCAGTACCGCCACCACCACCCAGGGTTCCGGGCGCGTGTTCGCCATCATCTTCGGCTTGATCCTGCTGGCGGGCGCCGCATACGCGGGCTTGCATCTGGTGGATGATCTTTCCATCGTCCGCTCGCATTCGGCCACACCGTTTGTCTTGCTGGGCGTCGCGTTGCTGATCGCGCTGGGCTTCGAATTCGTCAACGGCTTTCACGACACGGCCAATGCGGTGGCCACGGTGATCTACACGCATTCGCTGCCGGCCAACCTGGCGGTGATCTGGTCGGGTATCTTCAATTTTCTCGGCGTGCTCAATTCGTCCGGCGCGGTAGCGTTCACGGTGGTATCGCTATTGCCGGTCGAGCTCATCCTGCAGGTAGGAAGCGGCGCTGGCTTTGCGATGGTGTTCGCGCTGCTGTTTGCGGCCATCGTGTGGAACCTCGGTACCTGGTATTTCGGGCTGCCCAATTCTTCCTCGCATACGCTGATCGGGTCGATCATCGGCGTGGGCCTCGCCAATCAGTTCACCGCGGTGAAAAGCGGCACCAGCGGCGTGGACTGGAACGCCGCCTTCGGCGTGTTGAGGGGCCTGGTTTTTTCGCCGATCGCCGGTTTCTTGCTGGCCGGCCTGTTGATGCTGTTGCTCAAGGCGCTGATCAAGATTCCCGCGCTCTACCGTGCACCGGAAGGGCGCAAGCCGCCGCCGTGGCCGATTCGCCTTTTGCTGGTGCTTACTTGTACCGGCGTGAGTTTCAGCCACGGCTCCAACGATGGCCAGAAGGGCATGGGTCTGATCATGCTGATCCTGATCGGCACGGTTCCTACCGCTTATGCGCTCAACGGCGCCGTGTCCGGCAATCAGGTGAAGACGTTCCATCAGGTTTCCGTGGAGGCGCAGCAGGTATTGAACGCGATCGATCACGGTGCACAGGTCGATGGCAACCCGCGCGATCGGGTCACCGCGGCGCTCCAGCAACGCAAGCTGCTGCCCGATACGGTGCCGGCGCTGGCGGCGCTGATGGCGCAAATCGATCGGCAGGTCGGCAATCGCTCTTCGCTGCGTGCGGTGCCACAGGAACAGATGGGCAACGTGCGCAACGACATCTATCTGGCCAATGCCGCCATTCCGCTGGTGCTGTCACAAACGGGTCTGAGCGGTGAACAAACCAATACGCTCACCACCTGGCGCGGGCTTGGCGTGAAGGCCACCCAGTTCATTCCGGCGTGGGTGAAGGTGGCGGTCGCGCTGGCCTTGGGGCTGGGCACGATGGTCGGCTGGAAGCGCATCGTGGTCACGGTCGGCGAACGCATCGGCAAGGAGCACCTCACCTACGCCCAGGGCGCCTCCGCGGAACTGGTGGCGATGGGCCTGATCCAGGCCGCCGACATGTATCACCTGCCCGTCAGTACTACGCACGTGCTCACTTCCGGCGTGGCCGGCACGATGGCGGCGAACGGCTCGGGCCTGCAGTGGAGCACGGTGCGCAATCTGCTGATGGCCTGGGTACTGACGCTGCCGGCGTCGATCGTGCTGGCAGGCGGACTGTTCATTGGGCTCAAGCATGTGTTCTGAACCGCTCGAACACGGCTCTGGATTGGATGCGCAACGGTTGGGAAACAATCGGTTGGCAGCACCACCACATCACTGAACCGTCGCAACCGTCCTCGACTTTTTGCAACGCAGGCTTCACGCCTGCCCTGTTGCCATGTGCAGGTGGATCGATAGCGATGCGCCTGCCTGCGCTTCGCAGGCAGTCCACAGCTCTTAAGGAGATTGCCAATGCGTAACCTGTCTCATGTGCGCAAATCCCTAATCGCCACCGGAGTGATGATGGCCTTTGCCGCTATGCCATTCTCCTTGATGGCACAGAGCACGCCGTCATCGATGCCGCAGCAACAGCAGCAGCCTTCGACCATGCAGCAACCCCCGTCGACCATGCAGCAGACGCCGAGCAACGATCAGTCGACCAGCACGCGCAGCAACGAAACCGTGCCCGGCAAGGTCGATGACAGCTGGATCACCACCAAGGTGAAATCCAAGCTCGCCGCCGCCAAAGGCGTGAAGGCTTCCGACATCTCGGTCAGCACGACCGATGGCGCCGTCACCTTGACCGGTACGGCGACGTCCAAGAAGGAAAAGACTCGCGCCATTCACATCGCCAAGGGCGTGAAAGGTGTCAAGACGGTCGATGCCTCCGGCTTGACGGTAAGTGAGTCGGGCTCGACGCCTGGCGGCTCAAGCAGCAAATAACGCTGTGGCTTGCATCGGTTAGCGACACTCCCCGCGCGGGGAGTGTCGCGTAGGTGTTTACTCGACTTTTTCCTGCTCGGCGAGCAGATCCAGCGCGGCGCGCAGGTAGGCCAACGCTTCGTCGCGTTCGCGGTCGTCGGCGTAATCCGGGGTGGTGGCGACCGGATCGCTGTCCAGTTCGAGCACCAGCGAGCGTGGCAGGCTGTGCAGGGTTGCGGCAGCGCCGCCCAACGTCTTCAAGCGCTTCTGCACCGCGCCGGCTTCTTTTGGATCCTTGAAGGATTTGGATAGCAGCAATTCGTCGCCCTCCGAGGAGAACAGCCGGAAGCGGAAGCTGCCGTCGCTATCGCGGAAGCTGGCGAAGCGTGGCGGGCGCGCAGCTTTTGCAGCTTGGCGACGAGCCGTGTCGGTCGCGGGCGCGGCGGCGGACGCCATCGAACGCAATCCGATCGCATCGCGCAATTCGGCAATTTTCGGACCGGCAATTGCCCGCGCCTTACGTGCACCTTCGCGCAGGATGCCTTCGATATCGGCGGGCCGCGCAATCAAGCTTTCGTAACGCTCGCGCATCGGCGCGATATCCGCTTCGAGGCGCTCGTACAACACTTGCTTGGCTTCGCCCCAGCCGATGCCCTCTTCCAGTGCGCGGCGAAACGCGGCGCTTTCGGCTTCGCTGGCGAAGGCGCGAAAAAGCGTGAACAGCGCGGAGCTGTCCGGATCTTTCGGTTCGCCCGGCGTGCGCGAATCGGTCACGATGCGCAGGATGGTTTCGCGCAACTGCTTCGCGCCGCCGGCGAACAACGGAATGGTGTTGTCGTAGCTCTTGGACATCTTGCGGCCGTCCAGTCCCGGCAGCGTCGCAACTTGTTCTTCGATCACAACCTCCGGCAACACGAAGAAATCGCGGCCATAGATATGGTTGAAGCGCTGCGCGATGTCGCGCGCCATTTCGATGTGCTGGATCTGATCGCGTCCCACCGGCACCTGCTGTGCGTTGAACGCAAGAATGTCGGCCGCCATCAGCACCGGATACATGTACAGGCCCGCGGTCACGCCGGCATCCGCGTCCTCGCCTGCTTCGACGTTCTTGTCCACGGCCGCCTTGTAGGCATGCGCACGATTGAGCAAACCTTTCGCAGTGACGCAGGTAAGCAGCCAGGTGAGTTCCGGAATTTCCGGAATATCCGACTGCAGATAAAACGTGACCTTGTTCGGATCGAGTCCCGCCGCCAGCCAAGTCGCCGCAATTTCCAGGCGCGAGCGTTCGATGCGGGCCGGATCGTCGCTCTTGATCAGCGCGTGGTAATCGGCCATGAAGAAGAACGCATCCACCTCGGGACGGCGGCTGGCGGCGATGGCCGGCCGGATCGCACCGACATAGTTGCCCAAATGCGGCGTGCCGGTGGTGGTGATGCCTGTAAGGACGCGAGTTTGCATGCGGCGTGATCGGCTCGGTCAGAAAAGATGGAAAACCGCGCGGTTGGCGCGGATGGAACGGCAGTGTTGCGTCAATCCGGCTCGCGCATCAAGGTGGACTTGCCGAACAAGGATTCGACCAGTTCCACCGCCAGCCGCGCGGTGCGGTTGCGTTTGTCGTAGGCCGGGTTCAACTCCACGATGTCCAGCGAAGCCAGGCGGCCGGTGTCGGCGATCATCTCCATGCACAGCTGCGCTTCGCGATAGGTCGGACCGCCGCGCACCGTAGTGCCCACGCCGGGGGCGATGGACGGGTCGAGGAAATCCACGTCGAAGCTCACGTGCAGATGCGTGTTTTCGTCGACGCCGTCGAGCGCTTCTTCCATCGTGCGCTTCATGCCCACTTCGTCGATGTGGCGCATGTCATAGATGTCCATCTTCGCCTGCCGCACTAGTCGCTTCTCGCCTTCGTCCACCGAACGGATGCCGATCTGCCGGAACACGTCGGGCGTTACCGCAGGCACCCGATCGCCGATTTCCACCAGCTCGCGCGGACCATTGCCGCACAGGCAGGCCACCGGCATGCCGTGGATGTTGCCCGAAGGCGTGACTTGCGAAGTATTGAAATCGGCATGCGCATCCAGCCACAGCACGCGCAGCTGGCGACCCTGCTCATGGCAATGGCGAGCCACCGCGCTGATCGAGCCGATCGCCAGGCTGTGGTCGCCGCCCAGCATGATCGGCAGCCGGCCGGCCTGCAGTTCCTGGTGGATCGCCACATGCACGGCAAGGTTCCACGCCACCACTTCCGGCAAATGCCGATAGCCTTGCTCGGGCGGCTGCCAGGGATTCATCGGACCATGCAGGTTGCCGCGGTCGATCACATCCACGCCGCGGCGGCGCAGCTTTTCCGCCAGTTGCGCCACACGCAGCGCCTCCGGCCCCATCGACGCGCCGCGATGCCCCGCACCGATATCGGTCGGCACGCCGACCAATGCAACCGCCTGTTTTTTCATACCGCCCTGCTTAGCTGATGCAAGAACGCCAAGTTTAACGGCTCAGATTGGATAATTAGCGTGGTCACAAGGCCCGCCGCAACATGGTTGCATATGAACGGCGCGCCCCAGCCAGCACGGCGCGCGCACTCTCTAACCCGCTGAAAAATGGATGCTTTTTCGTATCAATCCGAGTACCTATGTGCTTGACATTCCGGGTCCGCGCCGACAGACTTTCCGCCGACAGGTAAAGCCTGGATTCGCTGCGATACCCCAAAAGGCGTCGTAAGCGCGATGCAAGCGCGCCAGCCCCAGGGTCTGTCACCTAATATCCGAGGCCCCTGAAAAGGGGCCTTTTTCATGGGAGCAAGGATGGCTCTGCACATCTTCGTGGACGAAAGCGGCGACCTGGGTTCGACTTACCCTACGGCAGAGGTGGATCGTCGCGGTATTTGACCATCGCAGCGGTGAGTATCGAAGACTCGCAAGCTTATCGGCTCGAACGCGTCATTCGCGATCTCTACAAGGCTGCGCGCTGGAATCCGCAAGTGTTCTTTGCCTAAACGAGGCAACCCGCGCGTCATTTCACTTACGAAAAGCCCGCGTAGCAGCTATGGCGCGAAATGGTGCCGACAGTCTGACTCGAACAGACGACCTACCGCTTACAAGGCGGTTGCTCTACCAACTGAGCTATGCCGGCGCCGGGCCATAGATTCTAGCAGGCTCTGCCCTAAAAGCAGCCCGTGCTGTGCGAGCCGATGCCGGGGTCGCGGACGCGGCTGCGCCAGTCGAAGTGCTTGCTGTCGGTGGGGATCAGGTCCAGCCAGTATTCGGGCACAGTTTCGATGCGTTCGGTCATCTGCACCTGGAAGCCCGCGGCGGTGATTTCATCGCGGCGTTTGCGTGCATTGGCCGGGTCCTTGAACAGGCCCAGCGACACGGTGTTCTGATTGTCGCCGGCGCTCACCACGAAGTAGTCCTGAATGTTGCGGGCGCCCAGTTGGCGCGCCTGCGCCAGGGCCGCAGCGTGATTCGGGCTGGGTGGCAGATGCACCCACCAGCCGCGCGGCTGCGTGATCTGCTCCTGGCGCGCGCGCATGCGCTGGACCTGTCCGCTCAGCGCGTTGCGGGCGATGCGCAGGTCTTCCTGCGTGGCGAACGGGCCCAGCGCCATGCATGCGTAGCTGAGCACGGCGTTGGCGTTGGCCGGCGCATTTGCCATTGCATTCGCGCCGGTCGAGGTCGCAGGTGCCGCCGTTGTCGCCGGCAACGCCACCGAGGCCGCCTGCGCAGCAGTGGTAACCGGCGGCGGCAGTTCCGAAAGCAGGCGCAGCTTGGGAACGCCCGGATCGGTGGCGAAGCGGGCGTGCGTTTCGTTCTGGCCCAGCAGCAGCCAAGCGCCCACCGCAATGTTCAGAGCAATCAACAGCACAAACAGCAGCCGCAGAACCATCAGCCATGCCCCCCGAGGATGCTCGATTCTAGGTGGATGAAGGCGATGGATGTGAGGACGCCCACACATGCAGGCCACACAGGACGCTGTCGGCGGCGAGTTCGGCTGGCAGATCCAGCAGCGGCAGCAAGGTGGCTGCATCGCCGCCATCCAGCAGCAGTCGTTGCGCACCGTCGGACGACTTTGCTACGTGCAAGGCGAAGCGCTCGATCAGGGCGGCTACGGCCTGCCAGCATCCGGAGACCACCGCGTCCGCGGTGTTGTCGGCGATGGCGTGTATAGCGCCGGGATGCTCCGGCCGCACGCGCACCGTCGCGCCCAGCAGGGACTGCTGCATCAGTAGCGGCCCGGGCGCGATCAGACCGCCAAGATGCCGGCCATCCGCCGTCAAGGCATCGAGCGTCAAGGCGGTGCCGATACCGGCCAGCACGCACGGCGCGCGACCCTCGTGGCGCGCGGCGACCATCGCCAGAAAGCGATCTACACCCAGGCGTTGCGGTTCGGCGTAGGCAATGCGCACGCCGCACGCTTCGGCAGGCGTGCGCACCCATTCGATGCGATGCGCAAAACCCTGGCTGACCAGCTGTTCGATCTGGTTTTCGCGAGACGCATCCACCACCGATGCGCCGAGTACGCGCAGCGGTTGCGCCACCCCCTTCCATGCCTGCGCCAGCGCCGCAGCGACATCCTCGTCCCAGGCCACCGCGCCACGCTCGATCCACGCATCGGCGGACACCATGGCCCATTTGAGGCGCGTATTGCCCAGATCCAGCAGCAGCTTCATGCGCGCCGCACCGTGACATCCGCGCTATCGATGCTGCGCAGGCCAGTGGCCGTCTGCAACTGCAAGGCGCCACGCGCATCGATGCCGGCGCCGACGCCATCGATATCACCGCTTGCGCTGCTCACACGCAATGGCACACCGCGCAAGGCATCGTGCTCGGCATAGTCGTCGACGAACGCCGCGAAACCTTCGCGCTCGAACTTGCTCAGGCCGTCGATCAGGCTGGCGATCAGCGCGGCGGCGGCATGGTTGCGGTCCGGCGGCGCGCCGTGCGCGAGCGTGGCCAGATCGCAGACCGGCTGCCCGGCCTGCTCGCGCAACGCATCGGTAAGCCGCAGATTGAGGCCGACGCCGATCACCGCTGCGCAAGGCCCCTGATATTCACCGCTGAGCTCGACCAGGATGCCAGCCAGCTTGCCGCCGTCGGCCAGTACATCGTTGGGCCATTTCAAAGCAGGCCCGCGGATACCTAGCGCGTGCAATGCGCGCAACACGATCACGCCGGTGGCCAGCGACAGGCCCGACAGTGATGCAAAGCCGGCTTCGAATCGCTTCAGGCACGAAAGATAGATGTTCATACCCGGCGGCGACAGCCAACTGCGCCCGCGCCTGCCGCGTCCGGCCGTCTGCGTTTCCGCCATCACGATGCTGAAGTCGGCCGCGCCGGCCGCACGGCGCTGCAACTCGCTGGAGGTGGAATCGAGCTCCCAGGCGATCTCCAGCGCTCCCAACCGGCGCGATACGTCGGTCGGCAAGCGCGAGCGAATCGCTCGCTCATCCAGCATCTGCACCGGCCACGGCAAGCGGTAGCCGGCCGTACCCGCCGATTCCACCGGTACCCCGCGATGACGCAGCGCTTCGATCTGCTTCCAGATCGCCGCGCGCGTCACGCCCGCCTCAGAGGCGAGGCGCGAACCGGAAAGGGGTTCCCCGGAGGCCAGGGTGGCGAGAAGCTGTTGCGGCTGCATGATCTCAGTTGCCCTGGAGACCAATGGCCGGCAAGGATCGCAAGAGAACGAAAGGACAGGGATTTCGCATCGGGCAATTCTAGGGCCTGTTCGCACGATTGGCGTAGCCCGCCAATTGTGCGAGCAGGCCCCAAGGCAGGCGGCCGCGGCAATGCGGGGCACTGGCATCCGAAGCGCGTTTCTGGGACGATCGAGAAGCTAGGCTGTATGCCTTGGGGGCTTGATTGCCATGCGCGCTACTTCGCTGTTGCTCGGATGCTTGCTAGGGTTTGGGGCCATCGCCAATGCGTGGGCCGCGGGCGCCTCTGCGGCTGCCGGCAGCACCGGCGCCGGCTGCACCCACAGCAGCAGCAGCGATCGCGGCAGCAGCCACGATGCATCAACGTCCTCCAATGGCGATGCGATGAACGTGCCGCACAATGCGAATTCGTCTTCATCGCCATCGTCCGGCAACAGCCGTTCCGGCAGCTCCAGCGGCAACAGCACTATGGACGACAGCCCGGGACGCTTCGGCAGCGATAGCGCACCGGATGGGTCTTCGCGCGGCTCCTCCGGTCTCGGCTGGCAGTCGCTGCTGCCCGGCTCGATCCAGTAAGCGGATCAGGTCGGCGGCAACGCCACGCTGAAACGGGCGCCGTTGAATTCCGGCGAACGATCCACCGTCAGTTCGCCGTTATAGGCGCGCACGATGTCCTGCACGATCGACAGGCCGATGCCGTGTCCTTTGACACGCTCGTCGCCACGCACACCACGCTGCAGGATCTTTTCGACCTTATCCGCCTCGATGCCGGGGCCGTCGTCTTCCACGCTGAGCAGTAACCCGTTGCGCGGGCGTCCCGGCTGACGCTGTGACTTGACCACCAGCAGCACGTGATGGTTGGCCCATTTGAAGGCGTTCTCCAACAAGTTGCCCATCAATTCCAGCAGATCACCCTGCTCGCCGTAGAACGCCGCGCCGTCTTCGATATCGAATTCGCACAATACGTTCTTGGCGGCATAGACCTTTTCCAGGCTCTGCACCAGGTCTTCGGCGTGACCTGCGATCGGCACCGCGCTCGCGGCGAAGGTCTGGCGTCCGGTGGTGGCCGCGCGTGCAAGCTGATAGGCGACCAGTTCGTCCATGCGGCGAACCTGGTCCAGCACCGGCGCGCGCACCGGCGGCGGCAATTCGCTGGCTTCCACCTGCGAGCGGATCACCGCCAGCGGCGTTTTCAAGCTGTGCGCCAGATCGGCGAGCGTGTTGCGATAACGTGTGCGCTGCTCGCGCTCGCTCTCGATAAAGGCATTGATGCGATCGGTGAGGCCGGTCAGTTCGGCGGGATATTGGCTATCCAGATGATCGCTCTGGCCGCGCTCGACGCGACTCATGTCGCTGGCCACCTTGCGCAACGGCGTCAGGCTCCAGCGCAGCAGCAGCAGTTGCAGCACGATCAGCATCACGCCCAGCGTGGCGAGCCAGCCCACCAGGCTGCGTCGATAGACGGTGGTGTTGCTTTCCAGTTCGTCTTCGGTCTGCGCCACGGTAAAGGTGAGACGCACCGCAGGGCGATCGGGCACGTCCAGCGCCACGCCGAAGCTGTAGTAGTAAAGACGTCCAAGCTCGGTATCGACCGGGCCGATGAATTGCTGCTGCCCGGGCTGCAGCGGATGCAGGAAACTGAAATCGCGTCCCAGTGCGGACGACGATTCCCAATGGAAACCATCATCGCCCAGCACCACTGCGTAGAGGCCGGAGCCAGGGCGGGAAAACATCGGATCGGGCGGTGTGTCCGGCATCAGCGGCGTGCCGTCGCGCCGCGGATCGGTGCCGGCGATGTAGGTTATGACGTAGTCGTGCAGCCGGCCTTGCAGCTTGTTGATTTCGCTCGTGTTGTAGGTACGCGACAAGGTCCAGCCGATGGCGCCCAGGAAGGCTGCCAGTACCAGGCCGGTGGTAAGCGCTGCTCGCGCCGCCAGCGAGAACGGGCGGCGCTCGGCGGCATCATTCGTCTTCGCTGCGAGGGATGGCAAAGCGATACCCGCGTCCACGCACCGTCTCGATGGGCTTCAAGCTGCCTTCCGGATCCAGCTTTCTACGCAGGCGGCCGATGAAAACCTCCAGCACGTTCGAATCGCGATCGAAGTCCTGCTGATAGATGTGCTCGGTGAGGTCGGCCTTGGATACCAGCTCGCCCGCATGCAGCATGAGGTATTCCAGCACCTTGTACTCGTAGCTGGTCAGATCCACCGGCTTGCCTTCCACCGTGACGGTTTGCGCGGTGGTATCGAGCTTGATCGGCCCGCAGGCCAGCACCGGCTTGGACCATCCACTCGCGCGGCGCACCAGCGCATTGATGCGCGCCAGCAGCTCTTCGACGTGGAACGGCTTGACCAGGTAGTCGTCGGCGCCATGCTTCAAGCCTTCCACCTTGTCCTGCCAGCTGCCGCGGGCGGTAAGGATAAGGATGGGGTAGCGCTGGCCGGCTTCGCGCAAGGCCCTGACCAGGTCCATGCCCGACATCTTGGGCAGGCCAAGGTCGATGATGGCCAGATCGAACGGCACTTCGCGGCCGAGGTAGATGCCCTCTTCGCCATCCTGGGCGGTGTCCACGGCAAACCCGTCGCGTTTGAGTCGAGCCGCCAGCGTCTCGCGCAGCGGCGCTTCGTCTTCGACCAGGAGGATGCGCATCAGTGTTTCTCCTTTTTGCTTCCGCCGTTAGGGGATTTCTTGGGGGAGGATTGTGCCGCAGGCGGCACGTGCGTGGCATCAGACGGCACGGCGATCACACGGACGTGCCCCTCGGGCGTGAGCACCTTGATGCGGTATTCCACCTTGCGCCCGATGTGGCGCGGCTCGGCCGACAGCACCTTGCCGCCCACCCTTTGCTGTACTTGCGTAACGGCCTGGTCCAGGCTCAGGCCAGGCTGCGATGGCGATGACTGGGCGGCAGCCGCGCCGGTCGCCAACAGCCCGGCCGCGGCCATCCATGCGAGTTGCTTCAAAGCCTTATGTCCCATGGTTGAATGCCGGGGCGAACCGGCCGACGGAACATACTGCGCAACCTGGGCTGAATAATGCCCGGACGGCTGGCCGTGAACTCAAGCAGCCGCCGCCATCGGCGCTACCGCCCGTTCGATCAGCGACCAGCCCGCACCCTCCAGATGCGCGCCCTCGCTCAGGATGCGGCGAAAACCGCGCGCCCCCGGCTCGCCCTGGTACAGGCCCAGCAGATGGCGGCAGATGTGCTTGAGCGCCGTGCCGCGCGCCAGCTCCGCTTCCACATAGGGCCGCATGTGCTGCAATACGCTTTCGCGCGACGGCAGCGGCACGTCGTACAGCGCATGCTCGATGCGCGCGAGCACGTAAGGATCGTGATACGCCGCGCGCCCCAGCATCACGCCATCGACGTGCTGCAGATGCTCGCGCACTGCCTCCACCGTGGTGATGCCGCCATTGATCACCACCACCAGCTGCGGAAACTCGCGCTTGAGGCGATAGACGCGCCGGTAATCCAGCGGAGGAATCTCGCGGTTCTCCTTCGGCGACAAACCCTGCAGCCACGCCTTGCGCGCATGCACCACCAGCACTTCCACGCCCGCCTCCAGCATGGTTTCGGTGAAGTGCTGCAGATCCGCGTAGTCGTCCTGGTCGTCCACGCCGATACGGCATTTCACCGTGACCGGCACGGCAACCGCATCGCGCATCGCCTTGACGCAATCGCCTACCAGCGCCGGCTCGCGCATCAGGCACGCGCCGAAGCGACCAGATTGCACGCGATCGGAAGGGCAGCCCACGTTGAGATTGATCTCGTCATAGCCGGCCACCGCACCATGCCGCGCCGCCTCCGCCAGCTCGGCCGGATCGCTGCCGCCGAGCTGCAACGCCACCGGATGTTCCTGCTGACTATGCTCCAGCAAGCGCAATTGCTTGCCGCGCACCAGCGCCGCACTGGTCACCATCTCGGTATACAGGCGCGCATGCGGGGAAAGCAGGCGATGGAAATAGCGGCAGTGCCGGTCCGTCCAGTCCATCATGGGCGCTACGGACAGGTGCCAGTCGTTGGAGTCGATGCGTTGCATGGCGCATAGTTTACCCGGCGTAGGGATAACCGCATCTTTTGCGACAGAATCTTCAAAAAGCAACGAGGCAGCAACCACCGCTCAAGGCATCATTGCCCTTGAAACCGATCGACAAAGCTTTTGGTCAGTCAGCAGTATTACCTCATCGACCGAGTAAATGCTGGCAATGGAAATTATTTAAATTTGTACCCGGGCATTAAGCAGACCTCCAAACGTAAGTTCAATTACCGCCCTCACGGTCTAGTTATCGACAGGAGTTGATATGCACACGCCGCTGGAATTTACGTAGTACTTCCGTGCGATCTTTTTAGGCTCGGCCGCAAGGCCATCGCAAAGATGGACTACATAAGAACCTCCCCTCCAGGGACCGAAGAGGAGAGTTGGGACATTCGAATCAAGGAAAACGGCCTTGTTGATGCAAAGTCCGGAGGACTTTCGCTATTCAACTTCCGCAATCCAAGGTTTGGGGTACTGTGGTGGAAGATACCCAAGGGCACGAAGCTGCCACCCGGTCTACACGTTTCACTTGATGAAGATGCAGCCCTGGCAAACGGCATTTTACTGTCCGCCCTCTATACGATATGTCGCTTGAAACCTATCTGGAAAAACTTCGTGAGCTCGAACCATTTGCCGTGCCGTGCTTCTTGGGTGCAACAGATGAGAAGGCGGGATAATGAAGCTTGATATCAAGGAACTACGCTGCTTGTCCTTGCTGGTAAAAAAGCAGCTTGACGAAGGCACGGCGAAGTTGAGGCAACTCGACGAGGATTCCGATGAGCACATGGAGCTGGCCAACGACCTCATGCTGCTTGATGTTCTCAAGAGCAAATTAGCGGAAGAACAGCTAAAACTAGGCGGCAACAGTTAAGGATGCTCTGATCTATTCCACGTACCCGGCATGACCTCCAGAAGGCTTGCAGGGTGTGTTGCGCGGCGCAGGGCAGACTGGCCGTCTGTTCCTCGCTCCTCAAAGCCGGGCACATCCATGTGCCCTCCCCGCGTGCAAGACGCGCGGAACGCCTTCTGGAGGTCACCCCATCATATAAATTCACTACGTTGGGGCCGCACTGTAAGCGGCTATGAAACGCCTGCCTTGGCGAGCCATGCCTTCCTCGACGGACATGCATTCATGGCGAGCTCGTAGCCTTCGCGCGCGCGCGTCCGCTCCATATAAGACCGCTCGACCTCGCCGAGCGTGACGCCCCCACTCGTTTGCGCCAGTTCCAGCGCGTAGGTCACCGAAATATCGGCGGCCGTGAACGTGTCGCCAGCGAGGAAGGGCGTGCGTGCCAGCTGCCGTGTCACCAATGACAGCCGGCTTTCGAAAACGCCCAGCGCCTGGTCGGCGCTCCAGTTCTTTCGCTCGGACTCCGGCGCAAAATTGCGGGCGCCGACGACAAAGTAGATGGAGGCTGCAAGACCGGCTTCACCGAGGTGGAGGAACTGCTGGTACGTGTGAAAGTTGGCGTCGTGCGGGTTAGGCGCGAGCGGTGTCGGTCCGTAGCGAGCCATCAGGTATTCCATGATCGCAATGGACTCGACCATCGTGACGTCCCCGTCCCGGATCGCGGGAATGAAACCGGCAGGATTGATGGCCAGGAATTCCGGGTCGTTCTCGACGCCCGCCATAAGATCCACCGGCCTCAGCCGATAGGCCAGACCCATCTCTTCCAGCAGCCAGACAACCCTGAAGCCTCTTCCTTCGCCATAGACCGTGATCATCGTTCCCAACCTTTTTTGGTACGCCCCTAGGGGCCCTGTGCAGGAACGACGACCGGGCATGTCGAAAACCGACATCGCACCATCACGCCCCTCTGCGCAAGAACATATGCGTAGCACGCTCTCCGGGAACCACTTTGTCGCACCGGTAGCCAAGCGCGTGCATATCGAGGCCTTGGAACAGATGCTCGCCCCTGCCAAGCAGCACCGGCCCTACCGCAAGATGCATTTCGTCGATGCGCGATGTGCTCAACAACTGCCGTACGGTCGCCACGCCGCCGCCGATACGAACGTCCTTGCCATTCGCCGCTGAAGTGGCCTGCTTTACCGCCGATTCGATGCCATCGGTGACGAAATGAAACACAGTGCCACCCTTCATCACCAAGGGTTCGCGCGGATGATGGGTCAGCACGAACACCGGTACGTGATAGGGCGGCTCCTCGCCCCACCAGCCTTTCCAGCTTTCATCCGGCCACGGTCCGCGCACGGGGCCGAACATGTTGCGGCCGATGATCCAGGCGCCGATGCCGGCAAAACCTTGCTGGGCGATCCCGTCGTCAATGCCGGTTTCGCCACCGTCGCCACCCTGCATCGACCGCCACATGCGCGTGTGGAAAAACCATTCCATCAGTTCCGGGCCGCGCACGCCCAGCGGGTTCTCCAGACTCTGATCGGGACCGGCGGCATAGCCGTCAAGCGATACGGCGAGGCATTTCACTACAAGCTTGGTCATAACCACTCCATCGAACGGATTAATGATCCGGCGGCGCCGGTTTCTGCTTCTGAACGACGAAGACACGCGCACCAAATCGACAAACAGGCCAGGCGCGGGCGCCTATGGGCTGGCAGCCTATCCCAGCCTTCCCTTGTCCGCCCTGCCCTGGCCCCCATGTCAGGAGGCGGTTAACCCGGAAGCAGGGCAAATGCCGTAATCTATGCGGCTTGTCCGTGGCAAACACGGCGCTCGCACGGCAACGGCCCTGCCTCTCCCCGCGAGTCACGCGCTGTCTGGTACAGCGTGCTTCCCCCTGTTCCACAACCTGAGAAGACAAACACCATGGTGGCTTTGGCGACCGAGCAAGTAATCGACGTTCATCATTGGAACGAGAGCCTTTTCAGCTTCCGCACCACGCGCGACCCGGGCTTTCGTTTCGACAGCGGGCAATTCGTGATGATCGGCCTGGAAGTGGAAGGTCGCCCGCTGATGCGCGCGTATTCGATCGCCAGCGCCAGTTGGGAAGAGCATCTGGAATTCTTTTCGATCAAGGTGGAGAACGGCCCGCTCACCTCGCGGCTGCAGCACCTGAAGCCCGGGGATAGCGTGACGGTGAGCCGCAAGCCGACCGGCACGCTGGTGCTGACGGACTTGAAGCCCGGCAAGCATCTATACCTGCTGGGCACCGGCACGGGCCTGGCGCCTTTCATGAGCCTGATCCGCGACCCGGAAAGCTACGAGCGTTTCGACAAGATCGTGCTGGCGCATGGCGTGCGCAACATCAGTGATCTCGCCTATTCCGATTACCTCAAGAACGAACTGCCGCAGCACGAATACCTGGGCGAGCTGGTGCGCGAGAAGTTGATCTATTACCCCACGGTGACGCGCGAGCCGTTCCGCAACCGCGGCCGTATCACCGACAACATCGTGGATGGCGCGATGGCCGCCGCGATCGGTTTGCCGGCGCTCAATCCGGAGACGGACCGCGTGATGCTCTGCGGCAGTCCGGCGATGCTGGACGATCTTTGCGCGCTGTTGGATGCGCGTGGTTTCCAGGCGTCGCCGCGTACGCGCGAGCCGGGCGATTATGTGATCGAACGGGCGTTTGTCGAGAAGTGAACCGCGCGGACCCGGATGCAATCGTAGGTTGGGTTAGCGCAGCGTAACCCAACGAACCTTCCTCAAAGCGAACAATCGTTGGGTTACGAAGCGCTAACCCAACCAACGAGTCGCGCACACTTCCCTTCCCCTCGGTATCCCAATACCCACACAGTCAGCGCGCGAGCAAATTGTAAA
>NZ_JBQCHP010000034.1:0-35540 GCF_051954575.1 Dyella sp.
TGGCTCTCTCCCCGGCACGCTGGCGATGATGGTTCGGTGGCTAGGATCGGGCGGCCCCGCAGGAGGCGCGCACGACGATTTCGCAGGGCAATACTTCGCTTCGCGCCGGGAACGCTCCCGGCGTTTCCAACTCGGCAATGAGGCGCGTGAACGCGGCACGGCCGAGGTCGGCGATGCGCACGCGCACGGTGGTGAGCTGCGGCGTCACGTAGCGCGCGATCGGCACGTCGTCGAAACCCGCCAGCGCGATGTCGTCGGGGACGCGCAGCCCGCTTTCGGCGAGCGCGATGAGGCAGCCGACCGCCATCATGTCGTTGGCGGCGAACACGGCCTGCGGGCGCGGCTTTTTGGTCAATAGTTCGCGGCCGGCGCGATAGCCCGATTCCTCGGTGAAATCGCCATCGACGATGATGAGTGGCACGCCCGGCGCATGCTTGGTCATGGCGGCGCGATAGCCTTTTTCGCGTTGCTGCGCATCGAAGTTGGTCTTCGGGCCGCTGATGAAGGCAACCTGCTGATGCCCCGCTTCGACCAGGTGCCGCACCATGGCGACAGCGCCGGCGCGGTTGTCGATGTTCAGCACCGGATAGCGCGTGCTTTTGACCGGGCTGTCCAGCAGTACGGCCGGCAGTTTCTCGGGAAGGTTTTCTTGCAGGAACGCTGCATCGACGTATTCGGAAAAAATCAGCATGCCATCCACGCGTCCGCGCATCGCACGCACTGCGGCGGCGGCATCCGCCACGCCATCGTGCGAGCTGGATACCAGCAAGTGCAGTCCGCGTGCACGTGCGGCCAGGTCGATGCCGCGGATCAGTTCCGAAAAGAATTCGCCATACAGGTCCGGCAGCACCGCGCCAATGGTGTGCGTGCGGCCGGTGATCAGGCTGCGTGCGGCATTGTCCGGGATGTAATTGAGGCGCGAGGCCACTTCACGCACGATCTTCTGCGTTTCGGGCGTAACCCCGCCCAGGCCGTTGAGCACACGCGATACCGAAGCGACCGAGACGTTTGCCTCGCGCGCAACATCCTTGATGGTTGCGTTTTTGGTCGTCATCGAAAGCGTCCTCTTGTTGGATGAATGTCCCTACATCCTAAAGGGCCGGCGCAAACGTAAACGTTTTCATGGCGGCTTGTAAAGGCGTTGCTGTAAACGTTTACGTTGCGACGCAAAAACCGGACGCGCTAATCAACTCACACAAATGCGCATGGTCGGCGCCATGACGCTTCGGGCAGCGTGCAGACCTTCACGCGGCGACGCAGCAAGAACGACCGCCGGGGAGGTCCTTGGCGGACAAATGGGCGTGAAGAGAACGTCGCGTAGCGGTATCGGATGCGCGAACGGACCGGTGTGACGATGCGAACCTTCAGGATTCGCCACTCAATGGAGCATCTCCAACACCTGCGCCGTTGCGCGCACACGTCCCAGTCTTGGGAAGATGGTATCGATCGCAAAGGCATGCTGCTCGCCGCTCTTCGCGCTCATCGCATCCGCAGCGAAGACGATGCCGAATCCGAGCTCCCACGCGTTGCGCGCGGTGGACTCCACGCCGATGTTGGTGGCGATGCCGCCGAGCACGATGTGCTCGACACCGCGGCGACGCAACTGCAGTTCCAGTTCGGTGCCGTAGAACGCGCCCCATTGGCGCTTGATGATGCGGATGTCGCTGTCGATGACGCCCAATTCGTCGGGAAAGTCCCACCAGTCTTCCGACTTCGGCCTCGCAGGCGGCGGCTGATCGACCGGCTGGCGTAACGCGTCGCCGCCGTCGGCGGACCAGCCCACACGCACCAGCACCACCGGCGAGCCAAGCTCATGAAAACGCCTGGTCAACGCGCCGGCCTTGGCCAGCACTTCAGCGGCAGTGTGGGGGCCGGCCGCGAACGGTAGGATACCCTTCTGCAAATCGACGAGAACAAGCGCCGTGCGGCGCGGATCGAGCTTTTCCACGAGATGCTCCATTCGAAAAGTGAGGATATCCTCACTTTGGAGTTTATGAGGATGCCCTCACAAAATTCAACCGATGTGCGTCGCAAACCCCAACGCCAACGCGGTCACGAGCGTGTGGCCGCGCTGCTGGAGGCGGCCGGCGCGTGCTTTGTCGAGAAAGGCTACGACGGTACGACGATGACCGAGGTGGCGGCGCGCGCCGGTGCGTCGATCGGATCGCTGTATCAATTTTTTCCCACCAAGGAAGCGCTGGCGCGCGCGCTGATGCAGCAATACGCGCAAGCGGTTTACGAAGAACTTGGCAAGTTTGCCGAACCCTCGGCGCACTGGAGCCTGGAAGAGTGGGCCGAACGACTGTGCGGATTCCTGATCCATTTCCGCAAACGCCATCCTGCGTTCGTGCCGCTAGTGGAATCCATGCCGATGCCGGCCGCCGATGGTTTGCACATTCGCCGCCGTTTGCGCGCCGAACTGCAGGCGCTGTTGGCACGCCGCGCACCCCATCGTTCGGATGAACAGATGTATGCGGCGGCGGTCGTCGTGCAACAGATGATGAAAGGCGCCGCGGCGATCCAGGCGGAACCGGGCATGCCGGGCCGCCAGGCGGCCTTGCTGGAAATGCAGAACGCCATGCAGGCGTATCTGCATGGCGTCTTCGGCTAACTCAACCGCCTTTTGCGGGATACGTCTGGAATCCCCCGCCTTGCTGCTGAGGCGGTTGCGGCATAGGCTGCGCACCCTGGTTTTGCACCGGCGGCGGCGTGGACGAGCCCGGCTGGCGGCTGCCGCATACATACGCTTCCCAGGCTTGCGAACCGTCCACCGGTTCGCCCAAGGGCTTGATGGTGTCCGCATGCATGCCCAGGGCACTGTTGCGCGCCTGCACCTGCAGTTCGTCGCGCACCTTGATGTCGTTGCGGTCGAACGGCCCGACGCGGCTCATCACCGAGACGGTGATCTTGCCCAGGTCGCGGCAACCGGTGACCTCGCCGCTCCACACGGTGCGAACGCTGTTCGAACCCGGATCGGGATTGATGCCCCAGGTACAGCCGCCGAGCAGCACGGCAGGTGCGAACAGCAGCAGGGTCTTGCGCATAGGTAACTCCATCGAAGCGAGAAGGGTCAGAGCAACTGCATCGCATCGTAGCGCGCCGCCATGGCTCAACGCAGAACGCCTGCTTAGCGCAACGCAGCTGGCTGGCCCGCGGACACTGTCCGATGCGGCGTGTCCGGTGTCCGCGGACAATCCGCCGCATCCGTACATGCAGAGTCAAACCCTTTTACATCAACGCATTGCGCCTGCAAACGGGGCTGGCACGGGGATTGCTGACAAATGGGCGTAGGCCTCGAGCCTCTTTTATCGAAATGGAGATGCGGACATGAAATTCGAAACAGTGATCCTGCGCGGCTTGTTCGTGGCATGCATGCTGGTGTGCGGACTGATCCTGGCGGCCATGGTCACCAGCAGGCCCGCGCCGATGCATCTGGCCTTCACCAGCTCGATCGCCGCCTTGCTGACCTCGGCGCCGTCCTCCTGCGTGGTGCCCTTCGTCGACGACATGATCTGCGTGCGCTCGGCGGGTTGAGCCTTCCCTCAAGACGTTATACGGAGAACCACCATGAAATTCGAAACGCTATTTCTTCGCGGTCTGTTCGGCGCCTGCGTACTGGCATGCGGACTCACGCTGCTGGCGATGGTGATGGCCAAGCCTGCTTCGGCCATGCCGGCGGCAGGGCACACGGTCGCCGCGGTCGCCTCCAGCGCGACGGGGCATGCACGGACGGCCGGCTGATCGCCGCACATTTGTGCCGGCCCATCCGATAATGGCGGCATGCTGCATGTCATTCTCTTCCGCCCCGAAATCCCGCCCAACACCGGCAACGTGATCCGCCTGTGCGCCAACACCGGCGCCGCGCTGCACCTGATCCGTCCGCTGGGCTTCGAACTGGACGATGCGCGCCTGCGACGCGCCGGCCTGGATTACCACGAATACGCGCGCGTCAGCGTACACGACGATCTGGATACCTGCCTCGCCGCGCTCGATCATCCGCGCGTCTTCGCGTTTTCTACACGTGGCCGCAACTGGCACGTGGAAGCGCAGTTCAAACCCGGCGATGCCTTGCTGTTCGGCTGCGAAACCGCCGGCCTGCCCGATACGGTGTTGTCCGCATTGCCGGCCGAGCAGCGACTGCGGCTGCCGATGCGCGCCGACAGCCGCAGCTTGAATCTTTCCAACAGCGTGGCCGTGGCGGTGTATGAAGCGTGGCGACAGCTTGGCTTTCCGAATGCGGCCCGCCCCTGAGAAGGGTTGATCACGGCAAGCGCAGCGCGCGCCCGGCTACAATCGCGGCATGACTGCACCTGCTGCCCCCGATCTGTTGCCCCGGCCGTTGCGCAAGCTGGCCGGCCGCGCGCTGGAAAGCGCACTCAACCACGCGCTTTCGCTCGATCCGGAAAGCCTGGCCAAGCTCGCCTCGCTCGATGGGCGCAGCGTGCAACTGCATCTGCAAGGCGTGGGCGTGGCGCTGGCGATAACCGTCGAAGGCCAGCGTTTGAAGGTGGGGCCGGCGGCGGAACGCAGCGATTTGCGCGTGGCGGCGACACCCGGCAGCCTGCTTTCCATGCTGTTCCGCCGTCACGACGAAAGCCTGGCGCCGGGCAAAGTCGAGATCGCCGGCGATGCGGAACTGGCGCGGCGCCTGGAAAAACTGGCCAGCGGCTTCGCGCCGGATTTCGAGGAAGCCTTCGCCCGCAGCTTCGGCGACGTGCTCGGCGTGCCGTTGGCCAAGGCGGTGCGCGAAGGTCTGGCGCATGCGCGCGAAACGGCGTCGCATCTCAGCCAGGACAGTGCGGCCTGGCTGCGCGATGAAACCGGCATCGCCGTCGCACCGGGCGAAGTGGAACGCTTTCTCGACGACGTCGACACCTTGCGCGAACGCAGCGAACGACTGGAAGCACGGCTGGCACGGCTCGAACGCCTGCACCAGGGAGCGCGCTCGTGACGTCGTGGAAGGTGGTACCCGGCTTGCTGCGCGTCGCCATCGTCCTGTTGCGCTATCGACTCGACGAGCTGGTCGACGCCACTCATTTGTTCCGTCCGCTGAAGTTCGTGCGTCCCCTGCTGGGGCGACCAGTGGTGGATGTGCGCCCGCTGTCGCGCGGCGCACGCATTCGGCTGGCCTTGAACGAGTTGGGGCCGATCTTCGTCAAGGCCGGCCAGATCCTGTCGACGCGGCGTGACCTGGTACCCGCCGACATCGCCGATGAGCTGGCCTTGCTGCAGGATCAGGTGCCACCGTTCCCCGGCGATCAGGCGCGCGCCATCATCGAGCGCGAATTGAAGCTGCCGGTCGGCACGCTGTACGCCAGTTTCGATCCGGTACCGCTGGCTTCGGCATCGATCTCGCAGGTGCACGCCGCCACGCTGCACGATGGGCGTGCGGTGGTGGTGAAGGTGCTGCGTCCGCGCATCAACGAGCGCATCGCGCGCGACGTGAGCCTGCTGCATTCGCTGGGCGAAATGGCGCAGCGCTGGCATCCGAACGCGGATAAGATCCGCCCGCTCGACGCGGTGGCCGAAGTCGAGAAGATGCTGGAGAACGAGCTGGACCTGCAGCGCGAAGGCGCCAACGCCAGCCTGTTGCGGCGCAATTTCATCAGCGGTGTCGACCTGTACGTGCCGGAAGTGCATTGGGAGCTCACCACCGCCAGCGTGCTCACGCTGGAGCGCGTCACCGGCGTTTCCTGCGACGACATCATTGCCATCGACGCGGCCGGCATCGATCGCAAGCAACTGGCCGCCAAGGGTGTGCGCCTGTTCTACGAACAGGTGTTCCGCGACAACTTTTTCCACGCCGATGCGCACCCGGGCAACATCTGGGTAGATCCGACCCGCGCGAATGAACCGCGCTTCATCGCGCTGGATTTCGGCATCATGGGCTCGCTGCCCGAGGCCGACCAGTATTGGCTGGCACAGAATTTCATCGCGCTGTTCGAGCGGGATTACGCACGCATCGCCAAGCTGCACGTGGATGCAGGCTGGATGCCGGCCAGCGTGCGGCTGGACGAATTGGAAGCAGCCGTGCGCACGGTGTGCGAGCCGTATTTCACCCGGCCGCTGTCGCAGATCTCGTTGGCCGAACTGGTGGTGAAATTGTTCCAGACCGCGCGCCGCTTCGAGCTCACGCTGCAGCCGCAGCTGATCCTGCTGCAGAAAACCTTGCTCAATATCGAAGGCGTGGGCCGGCTGCTCGATCCGGACATCGATATATGGGCGGTGGCGCATCCGGTGCTCAAGCGGATTCTGCGCGAACGTTACAGCCCCTTGCGCACCATGCGCGAAATTCGCAAGCGCATTCCGGAGTGGTTCCACAATGCGCCGCAGCTCCCGGAACTGGTGCGTGATGCCATGCGTCAGATCGCACTGGGGGAACAGCGCTTGCTGCATGACGCAGAACACCTCACGCATCAGCGCCGGCTGGTGCGCCGCATGCTGGAAGTAATGGGCAGCGCGTTGTTGGGCACGACCTTGTTGATCTGCGCCACGGTGCTGTGGACATTCGGGCATCCGCACGGCCCATTGCTGCCCATCGCCATGGCAGCATGTGGCTTTCTTTCGTTCGGATTCGGATGGATGCGACGGTAGCCTGCGCTTCATCCATGCTGGACATCCTTTACCAAGACGACGCCATCATCGCGGTCAACAAGCCTGCCGGCCTGGCCGTGCATCGCTCGAAGATGGTCGGCAATGCCGATACTTTCCTGATCGACGTGCTGCGCGAACAAGTCGGCGGCACGCTGTACCTGGCGCATCGGCTGGACCGCGCCACAAGCGGCGTGCTGCTGATCGCCCGCTCGACCGAGATCGCCGCCGCGCTCGGCGAGCAGTTCATGGGCCGCGGCGTGCACAAGCAATACCTCACGGTGGTGCGCGGCTGGCCGGAGCCGACGGAAGGTGTGGTCGATTATCCGTTGCCGGGTTCGCGCCAGACCGGCCCGCGCCGCGACGCGCGCACCGCCTATCGCCGGCTGGCCACGGTGGAAGTGCCGATCGCGCTGGGCCGTTATCCGCAGCAGCGGTATGCGCTGGTGCTGACCGAGCCGCAGACCGGCCGCTTCCGGCAGATCCGCAAGCACATGGCGCATCTGCATCACCCCGTAATCGGCGATTGCCAGCATGGCCGTAGCGACCACAACCGTCTCTACAAACAGTATTTCGGCTGTTACCGCATGCTGCTGCATGCGTGGCGGCTGCGCTTCCGGCATCCGCTCGACGGCCGGCCAATGCTGCTGGAGGCGCCGCTTGATGCAACGTTCCAGGCACTGCTGGAACGCTTCTGTTGGTCGTTGCCGACAGACGAAACGTAATGCCGACCAGCTAAACTTACGGCCATGTTGCCCGTAAGCCGATCCATCACCCTGCCGGAATCCGAGCTGGTCGTGCGTTTCCTGCGCGCCGACGGCCCCGGCGGCCAGCACGTCAACCGCACCGAAAGCGCGGTGGAATTGCGTTTTGATGTGGCGCAGTCGCCCTCCCTGCCGGAAGACGTGCGGGCACGCCTGTTCGCGCGCCGCGACCGGCGCATGACCGATGAGGGCGTGCTGGTGATCCAGGCACGCCGCTTCCGTGACCAAAGCCGCAACCGGGAAGACGCCCGCGAACGCCTGGTGGAGATCCTGCGCAGCGCGCTGATCGCGCCGAAGAAGCGCATCGCCACCAAGCCCTCCCGCGCCTCGCAACAACGCCGGCTGGAAAGCAAGCAGCAGCGGGGCAAGCTCAAGCAAAATCGTTCGCGTTCCTGGAGCCACGAGTGAGCGACGCGTTCCTGCCACCGGTGCCGCCGCAAGCCCCGTGCATCGACAGCCGTTTCTGGCCCTGGCTGATGCGCGGCCTGCTGCGGCTTTCCGGATGGCGCCTGCTGGGACAGCTTCCTGATCAGCCCAAAGTGATTTTGATCGGCGCACCGCATTCTTCCTATTGGGACGGCGTGTGGGGATTGATGATCAAGATCGCGCTGGGCATCAACATCAACATCATGATCAAGCGCGAAGTGCTGGAGGGGCCGCTGGGCATCATCCTGCGCCCGATCGGCATGATCCCCATCAACCGCAAGGCGGCCTTGAACGTGGTCGGCCAGATGGTGAAGCGCTTCGACGAACAGGAACGGATGTGGCTGGGCATTACGCCCGAGGGCACGCGCAAGCACGTCACGCATTGGAAATCCGGTTTTCTTCGCATTGCGCGCGAGGCGAACGTGCCGATCCAGCCGGTCTTCATCGACTACCCGAGCAAGACCTTCACGCTGGGGCCGCTGATCCGGGCCACCGATGATCCGGATGCGGACATGGCGGCGATCCGGGTGCTGTTTCGTCCGTATCGTGGCAAGCATCGCAATACCGAAGCACCATAAAACAGGGGATACACGTGGATATGTTCGGCATCCAGCATTACGAGGCGTTTCTGCTCGCCAGCATTGCGCTCAACCTCACGCCCGGACTGGATACCTTTTACATCCTTACGCGCAGTGGACGCGAAGGGCATGCGGTGGGTATGGCGGCGGCGCTGGGCATCAACGCCGGCTGCATCGTGCACACGCTTGCGGCAGTGCTGGGCATTTCGGCAATCCTCATGACCTCGGCGCTGGCCTTCAGCGTGTTGAAGTACCTGGGTGCGGCCTATCTGATATGGATCGGCCTGCGCATGACGCTCTCGCGCGCCACCACGCGGCAGCCGACCGAAACGCGCGGGAAGGGATTTGCCGCGGCGTTCCGGCAAGGCATGTTGACCAACGTGCTCAATCCCAAGGTGGCGCTGTTCTTTCTCGCCTTTCTGCCGCAATTCGTTTCCATGCACGCGGCGCATCCGCAGCTTGGATTGGTGCTGCTGGGCTTGAGCTTTATCGGCACCGGATTGACCTGGTCGACCGTACTGGCGCTGATGGGCGGGCGCATCCATCGCTTGTTGACCGCTCGCCCGCAGCTTGGGCAGTGGATGGATCGTGTGTGCGGAATGGTGCTGGTGGCGTTCGGCGTGAAGCTGGCGCTGCAGCAGCGCAGCTGACGTAGGTTGGGGTGCAAACCTCAACGTCGTTCCACCACCATGTTGGGGTTTGCACCCCAACCTACGGGCAATGGTCCTTTCTTTCGTTGTCGGACACGCCGATGATCAGCCAGCGGCCATCGATCTTGCCGAGCGTGAAGACATCCGTGCCGCAATGATCCACATGTCCGTTTAGCGAAAACCGGTAAGGCGCCCACACCACGGCAAGATCGTGATCGATATGCACCTTCGGATCATGGATACGCTCGGCCAGGCTGGCGCCACGATGTGCTGCGATGGTATCTGCCAGCCCTTCTATGCTCAGGCGATGCAATGCGCCATTTTGCACGCTGGTGATTTGAATGTTCGGCGCCACCACGGCGAGCATGCCGGCCTTGTCCTGCCGGCCGAATGCATCGAAGAAACGATGGATGGGTTCCAGCACCTGTGATGCCTCATCGGTGGCGTAGCAGGAACCCGCCAGACAGGTCATCGCGATGGCGAGCGGAAGGTGACGCGGCTTCATGGCGAGTATCCCTGGTTAGTGGGTGACGCTGCGCGAGGTTATCGCGGCGCTCGGCCATGCCCACGTGCCAAATGTCCAGGCCGGCACGTGTGGCTCAACGCTCCGAATGTCCCGGTTCGTCGTAATCGCGATGGGTCAGCAAACCCGGCCGAATCAGGTCGATGAACGCTTGCGCCTCCTTGCTCAGGAACTTCCCCTTGCGCATCACCACGCCATAACTGCGCTGCGGAAAATACTGGCGCATATTGCGCACGGCAAGGCGCTGGCGATCGGCGTCGGTGATGCAGATGCCAGTGACGATGGATATGCCTAAGCCCATCGCCACGTATTCCTTGATGACGTCCCAACCGCCGACTTCGATCGCGACGTGGTAGGACACCTGCCGCTGTTGGAACACCAGATCCACCAGGCGATAGGTGGACAGGCGTTGCGGCGGCAGGATCAGGCCGTAGGGCGAGAGGTCTTCCAGCAACACGCTTTCCTTGCGCGCCAGCGGATGATCCAGTGGCGTGATCAGCATCGGGTCGTAGTGATAGACCGGCGCCCAGGCGATGTCGTTGGGTACGTCGAGCATGGAGCCGACGGCGAAATCCGCTTCGTCCGCGCGCAACAGCGACAGGCCATCCTTGCCGGTGACGTTGGCCAGTTGCAGTTGCACGTCCGGAAAGCGCTCGCGGTACCGCCGCACCAGCTCGGGCAGCAGATACTGGATGGTGGAGGTGCCGGCCGCGACGGTGAGCTTGCCCGCCTGCATGCCCTTGACCCTGGCGTGGAACTGGCGATCGAGGTTTTCCCACCCTTCCACCAACGGCCGCGCCAACTCGTACAGCGCTTCGCCAGCGTCGGTGAGGTTGATGCGCCGCCGGCTTCGGTGCAGCAGTTCCGCCCCCAGCTCGCGCTCCAGCGCCTGCAACTGCAGGCTGACCGACGGCTGCGACAGATACAGCGCTTCCGCCGCACGGCTGAGCGTGCCCAGTTTGACCGTAGTGACGAAGGCGCGCATCTGCTTGAGCCGGCTGCCTTTGTAGTAATAGCGGCCGGCGTCGGGTGTGGATGGTGCCGCGCGCTTGCGCGTTTTCGGAGCGGTCGGCGGTAGCTTTTTTGTCATGTCCCGGCCTCCGGGCGAGCCCTTGGATGACAGCAGTTTCAATACCTTAGTGTATGTATTGATTTTTTTAATATCAAAAATTGAAACATTTGCTTTGTCAAATATAGGCTCACTGGCCTAGCGTTTCCACCCAGACCCAACCCTGAGATGGAGCAAACCCATGGCAGTACCCAGCGAAAAACTCGTCAGCCGGCCCGTCCAGGTTCATGCCAACATCGCCGGTTACGTGGACATTCTCACCCCTGACGCCCTGGCCTTCCTTGGCCGCCTGCACCGGTTCGCGGAACCCCGGCGCCAGCAGTTGCTGGCAGCCCGGCGCGAGCGCCAGGCCCGCTACGACGCGGGCGTGTTGCCGGATTTCCGGCCCGACACCCAGGCGATCCGCGAAGGCGACTGGACCGTGGCGCCGATTCCGGCCAGCTTGC
Source organism: Dyella sp. (assembly GCF_051954575.1). GTDB lineage: Bacteria > Pseudomonadota > Gammaproteobacteria > Xanthomonadales > Rhodanobacteraceae > Dyella_B. The sequence goes on from NZ_JBQCHP010000034.1 coordinate 11,048, forward strand.
AGGACCGTCGCGTGGAAATCACCGGCCCGGTCGAGCGCAAGATGATCATCAACGCGCTCAATTCCGGCGCGAAGGTGTTCATGGCCGATTTCGAGGATTCCTCCGCGCCAAGCTTCGCCAACCAGCTCGACGGCCAGGTCAATCTTTGCGATGCGGTGAACGGTCGGCTGGACTATCGCTCGCCCGAGGGCAAGCACTACCGCGTGGGTACCAACCCGGCATTGCTGGTGGTCCGCCCGCGCGGTTGGCATCTGCCGGAACGGCATATCACAGTGGACGGCGAAACGATCGCAGGTGCGCTGGTCGACTTTGGCCTGTTCGCCTTTCACAACGCTCGCGCGCTATATGCGCAGCAACGTGGCCCGTACTTCTACCTGCCCAAGCTCGAAGCGATGGAAGAAGCCGCCCTTTGGGACGAGGTGATGGCGCTGGCCGAGGACGAACTCGACCTGCCGTACGGCACAATGAAAGCCACCGTGCTGATCGAAACGCTGCCGGCGGTGTTCCAGATGCACGAGATTCTCTACGCGTTGCGCGAGCGCGCGGTCGGCCTCAATTGCGGACGCTGGGATTACATTTTTTCTTACCTGAAGACCTTCCGCGGCCACCGCGATCGCCTGCTGCCCGACCGCGGCCAGGTCGTGATGACGGTGCCGTTCCTGAAAGCGTATTCCGAACTGCTGATCCAGACTTGCCACCGTCGCGGCGCCTTCGCCATGGGCGGCATGGCGGCGCAGATCCCGATCAAGAACGACGACGAAGCGAACGAGGCAGCGCTGGCCAAGGTGCGCGCCGACAAGCTGCGCGAGGTGCAGGCCGGCCATGACGGCACTTGGGTGGCGCATCCCGCATTGGTGCCGGTGGCGCTGGAGATTTTCGATCGCCACATGCCGACGCCGAACCAGTTGCACGTAAAGCGCGAGGACGTGCATGCCGAGCGCGACACGCTGATCGCACCCTGCAGTGGCACCATCACCCGCGCCGGTTTCGACAACAACGTGGAAGTGGCGCTGCGCTACACCGCGGCATGGTTGGAAGGCTTGGGCTGCGTGCCGATCCACAACCTGATGGAAGACGCGGCCACTGCGGAGATCGCGCGCGCGCAGTTGTGGCAGTGGCTGCACCATGGCGACCTGGTGTTTCCCGATCATGCACCGATCGATTTCGCGTTGTTCGACCACGCGCTCGCCACGCATGCGCACCGTCTGCAGGAAAGCACGCTGCCCGGTGCACGTCGTGCCGCCGACGCCGCGCAGTTGCTATCGGCGTTGACGCACGCCGACGAACTCGGCGACTTCCTCACGCTTCCCGCTTACGAACAGCTCGCCTGAGCGCGCGCCGTCCAACCATTACGGAGTGACATCATGAAAACGCATTTGCCGACTGCCGAACAGATCGCACTGGACTGGAAAAACAATCCGCGCTGGGCCGGTGTCCAGCGCAGCTACACCGCCGAAGATGTGGTGCGCTTGCGCGGCACGGTAAGCATCGAGCATTCGCTGGCGCGTCGTGGTGCGGAACGCTTGTGGAAATCGCTGCACAAGGAGCCGTTCGTCAACGCACTTGGTGCATTGACCGGCAATCAGGCGATGCAACAGGTGAAAGCGGGCCTGCAGGCGATCTATCTGAGCGGCTGGCAGGTGGCCGCCGACGCCAACGTGGCCGGCGAGATGTATCCGGATCAATCGCTGTATCCGGCCAACTCGGTGCCGCAGGTGGTCAAGCGCATCAACAACACCTTGCTGCGCGCCGACCAGTTGCATCATGCCGAAGGCCAGGACGATACCGACTGGCTGGTGCCGATCGTCGCCGATGCAGAGGCGGGCTTCGGCGGCGTGCTCAATGCGTTCGAGTTGATGAAGGCGATGATCGAAGCAGGCGCTGCGGGCGTACATTTCGAGGACCAGCTTGCATCGGTGAAGAAATGCGGCCACATGGGTGGCAAAGTATTGGTGCCCACGCGCGAAGCGGTCGAGAAGTTGAACGCCGCGCGCCTTGCGGCCGATGTCGCCGGCGTGCCGACCATTCTGGTGGCACGTACGGATGCGGATGCGGCCGATCTGCTTACCTCCGACATCGACGAGAACGATCAACCGTTCACCACCGGCGAGCGCACCGTCGAAGGCTTCTTCCGCGTGCGTCCCGGCATCGAGCAAGCCATCAGCCGCGGCCTGGCGTATGCGCCGTACGCCGATCTGGTGTGGTGCGAAACCAGCCAGCCGAACCTGGAACAGGCGCGCCAGTTCGCCGAAGCGATCCATGCGAAGTTCCCGGGCAAGCTGCTCGCCTACAACTGCTCGCCCAGCTTCAACTGGAAGCGCAACCTGGACGACGCCACCATCGCGAAATTCCAGCGCGAACTCGGCGCGATGGGATACAAGTTCCAGTTCATCACGCTTGCCGGCTTCCATAGCCTGAACTACGGCATGTTCGAGCTGGCCCACGCCTATGCGCGCCGGCAGATGAGTGCGTTCGTGGAATTGCAGGAGAAGGAATTTGCGGCGGCGGAGCTGGGCTTTACCGCGGTGAAGCATCAGCGCGAAGTGGGCACCGGTTATTTCGATGCGGTGACGCAGGCGATCCAGCAGGGCAAGTCGTCGACCACCGCACTGAAAGGCTCGACGGAGGAAGCGCAATTCCATCGCGCGTCGGCGGCGTAGCTTTTTTATCGTCACTCCCTTCTCCATGCATGTGGAGAAGGGAGTGGAATGGATGAGTCAGTCGGATACCAGAGACAGGCGGCGGTATTGCAATGCTTCGGCCAGATGCTGCCGATCCAGCGCCGCCGCGCCGTGATCCAGATCGGCAATCGTACGCGCCACGCGCAGGGTTCGATGATAGGCGCGCGCGGAAAGCCCCAGCCGCTCCAGCGCCGTATCGAACCATCTGCGTTCTGTCGGCCCCAACGCGCAATCGCGCTCCAGTTCGCGATTGCTAATTTCCGCATTCGGTCGGCCAGCACGCGCAAGCGCATGCTGGCGCGCACGCATCACACGCTTGCGCACCGTGGCCGAATCCTCGCCTTGCGAATTGCGCTGGGCGCTCAATTCGCTCAAGGGCACGGCGGGCACTTCCACGCACAAATCAATGCGATCGAACAGCGGGCCGGAAATGCGCGAGCGATAACGCTGTACCTGATCGGGCGTGCAACGGCAGCGCTGGCGCGTATCGCCGGCATAGCCACACGGGCACGGGTTCATCGCCGCCACCAGTTGGAATTGGGCGGGAAAGCGAAGCTGGCGGGCCGCGCGGGAAATCAGAATGCTCCCCGACTCCAGCGGTTCACGCAGCACTTCCAGGACGTGGCGGCTGAATTCCGGCAGCTCATCCAGGAACAGCACGCCGTTGTGGGCGAGGGAGATTTCCCCGGGCCGCGGCGCCGAACCGCCACCGACCAGCGCCACCGCCGAGGCCGTATGGTGCGGCGCGCGAAAGGGACGGCGACGCCAATGCATGGGGTCCACGGACTGTCCCGCCACCGACAGCACGGCGCAGGTTTCAAGCGCCTCCGATTCGGTCATCGGCGGCAGGATGCCGGGCAGGCGTTCGGCCAGCATGGTCTTGCCGGTACCAGGGGGGCCCATCAGCAACAGGTGATGGCCGCCGACGGCGGCGATCTCCAGCGCGCGCCGCGCCTGCAGTTGGCCGCGCACGTCGATCAGGTCGGGGCCGGCGGCGGTGTCGGGCGCCAGGGTGAGCGCAGATATCGGTTGCAACAGTTCCTGCGAACCGCGCAGCCAGCCGCAAACGTCCGCAAGTGTGTCAGCCACACGAACGTCCACTTCCGAGATCAACGCGGCTTCGTCGGCATTCGCCCGCGGCACCACCACGCGACGGCCACGCGCACGCGCGCGCAGCAAGGCCGGCAGCACGCCGGAAACGGGACGCAGCTGGCCAGAAAGCGCCAGTTCGCCTAGAAATTCGCAGTCGTCGAGCTTTTCGCGGGGAACCTGATTGCCCGCGGCCAGGATGCCCAGCGCAATAGCCAGATCGAAGCGGCCGCCGTCCTTGGGCAGCTCCGCCGGGGCGAGGTTTACCGTGACCTTGCGGTTGGGGTATTCGAACGCGGCGCTGAGGATCGCCACGCGCACCCGATCGCGCGCTTCGCGTACCGCTGCCTCGGGCAGGCCGACAATATGAGTGCTGGGCAAGCCGCCGGACAGGTGCACTTCCACCATCACTTGCGGTGCGGCCACCCCTTCCTGGGCTCGGCTTAGCGTAACGGCCAGGCTCATAAAATGCTGCGAGGGGGCATGCGGATGGCGTCGCTGCTTGGTCGATCCATCGAGCGACTCCGTGGGATCTCGGGGCAAAAACGGCCGCCCCCGATTCCTTGGGGTGATGGTGACGAATCGGGGACGGCTACCGGAACTGACTTAAGTCCCTGGAGGCGACAAGGCGGATTCCAGCTCCGCCACGCGCTTTTCGAGCTCCTCGACCCTGGCGCGGGTGCGCGCCAATACCTGGGTCTGGACGTCGAATTCCTCTCGGGTAACCAGCTCGAGACGGCGCAGTCCCTGCGCCAGGATATCGTGAAAATTGGCGCGCAGATCCTTGTGCGCGTCTACCATCCCTGGCGGAACCAACGAGACAAGTCGTAGGGCAATCTGATCGATATCCTGCCTGCCCATCATGGTAGGCACCTCGAACTCGTCGAGAGAAAGTGTATGGATAAGGGGGAAAGCAGCGCCATCGGTGAGCTCCGTCAAAACTTGTAGGCATTTTCCTACAAAGGCGGGACGGGCTGCCTTCCAGGCGTCAGAATGGCTATGCTCCGCACCGCGCGACCGGGCCGTCGTCCCGCCGAGGAAAATTTCATGAAATTGGTTGTGGCTGTCATCAAGCCGTTCAAGCTGGACGATGTCCGCGAGGCGCTCGCCGAGGCGGGCGTGCAAGGGATCACTGTCACCGAGGTCAAGGGCTTCGGCCGGCAGAAGGGCCATACGGAACTGTACCGTGGAGCCGAATACGTGGTCGACTTCCTACCCAAGATCAAGGTGGAAGTGGCGGTCGACGACGATCAGGTGGAGCGGGTGGTCGAGGCGATCAGCCAGTCGGCCCGCACCGGCAAGATCGGCGACGGCAAGATTTTCGTGAGCAACCTGGAACAGGTGATCCGTATCCGCACCGGCGAGCTCGACCGCGACGCCCTGTAGTCAGGCCTGGTCCGCCACCGCCGGCCGGCTACGCACGATGCGCTGGTGATGGATCAGCAGGCCGCTGTAGTAGCTGATGTAGTACCCCACGAACAGGCCGAACATGGCCAGGGTCAGCGGGCTATGGCCGATGTCGGGACCGTGGATCGGCGGCGTGGCGCCGGTCGGGTCCTGCAACTGCGGCGAGAGCATGGCGAAGCGCCACACCAGCCGCGCCAGCAGTAGGACCGTGATGAGTGAGCCGATATAGGGGTTGGGCACATAACAGTCACCCTTCACCGCATCCAGCTCGAAGCGGGTGAACCTGAGCCCGAGCAGGCCCAGTGCCACCCCAGCGATCGCGCCACCGGCCAGCCCTTCTAAAAGGCGCGCGTCGTGCAGGGCGAAGTTGGCGATGAAGCTGCCGATCAGTGCAAAGATCACGATGCGCACCGTCATCCGGTTGCGCCGGATCGGCTGCAGGCCGAACTGGGTACGAACGCGCCGCCAGACGGCGAAGACGATCACCGGGATCATCGCCAGCGACAAGCCGAAATGAGGTGCCATGGAATCTGTCCGCACAGGAAAGTCCGGGCAGATTAACAGTGCTTTTCATGACAGGCGATGGACGCTTGTCATGCGTATGGCCTGTTACTTGGCCTTGCCCTGGTTAGCCACCGCCGCCAGCTTGGCCGCGATCGCATCGGCGTCGCCCAGGTAATAGTGGCGCAGCGGCTTGAGCTGTTCGTCGAATTCGTACACCAGCGGCACACCGTTGGGGATGTTCAATTCGACGATGTCGTCATCGGAGATGTTGTCCAGGTACTTCACCAGCGCGCGGATCGAATTGCCGTGCGCAACCAGCAACACACGCTGGCCACTGCGGATGGCCGGCGCCAGCACTTCCTCCCAGTACGGCATCACGCGGGCCACGGTGTCCTTCAGGCACTCGGTGTCGGGGATCAGCTTGGGATCGAGTGCCGCATAGCGCGGATCCTTCAGCGACGGGTTTTCCGCGCGCGGCAGCGGGGGCGGCGGAATGTCGTAGCTGCGGCGCCAGATCTTCACCTGGTCCTCGCCGTACTTGGCCGCGGTCTCAGCCTTGTTGAGGCCGGTGAGCCCGCCGTAGTGGCGCTCGTTGAGGCGCCAGTCGGTGAGCACCGGGATCCACATCAGGTCCATCGCATCCTGCACGTGCCACAGCGTGCGTACCGCGCGCTTGAGCACCGAGGTATGCGCCACGTCGAAGTGATAGCCCGCCTGCAGCAGCAGCCCGCCCGACTCGCGCGCCTCGGCGGCGCCCTGCTCGGTGATGTCGACGTCGGCCCAACCGCTGAAGCGGTTTTCGAGATTCCATTGGGATTGGCCGTGGCGGATCAGGACGAGCTTGTGCATGGATTGAATGGCGTCGAGCGAGACAAGTGGGGAATGGTGAAGGCGCCGTTGAGCTACGTCAATTCCTGCCCGTGTCGGAAGTCACGCTAAACCGGCCGACGATCGCGCGCATCCTATGTAAGGTCCATCCCCACAGGAGTTTTCGCTATGCGTCCCGTTTCGCACATGCTGGCTTTAGCACTGCTGCTGCCCCTGGCAGTGGCGGCCCAGGACATCAGCAAGGTCAACGGCTCGGTTACGGTCGATGCCGGGCAACACGCGGGCGCGGTGCATAGCGTCAACGGCTCGGTCAACATCGGCGACGGCGCCACGGTGCAGGAGGCAAGCACGGTCAACGGCTCGGTGCATTTGGGCAACAAAGCGCAAGCGGCCAGCCTGCATACCGTCAACGGCGGGGAAACGCTCGGCGAGAGCGCCCAGGTGCATGGCGAGGTCACCAGCACGAACGGGGGCATTACGCTGCAACCCGGCGCGGAAGTCACCGGCAACGTCGCCAACGTCAATGGCACGATCCGGCTGGATCACGCCCATGTCGGTGGCGGCCTGGAAACCACCAGCGGCGACATCAACGTCGGCGAAGGCTCCCGTGTCGATGCCGGCATTGTCGTGAACGAGCAGCACGGTTGGGGATTTTCCAGCCGGCCGCCGCGTGTGGTGATCGGTCCGCATGCCGTCGTTCGCGGCACGTTGGATTTTCGCCGTGAAGTGGTCCTGCAGGTCAGCGACAGCGCACAGATCGGCCCGGTAAAAGGCGCCACACCAACGCGCTTCAGCGGCGCGCAGCCGCTGGAATGATCACACCCATTCGCGCGGCTTGAGATACTCGGCAAGCCGCGCTTCGGCCGAGCCTGCTTCCGGCTGGTAAGCGTATTCGAAACGCACGCGCGGCGGCAGGCTCATCAGGATCGATTCGGTGCGGCCGCCCGATTGCAGGCCGAACAAGGTGCCGCGGTCGTAGACGAGATTGAATTCCACGTAGCGTCCGCGACGATAGAGTTGGAACTCGCGCTCGCGCTCGGTGTAAGGCAGGTCTTTGCGGCGATCGAGTATCGGCAGATACGCATCCAGAAAGCCCTGCCCAACGGCTTGCGTGAACGCGAAGCAGCGTTCGAAGCCGCCTTCGCTGAGGTCGTCGTAGAACAAGCCGCCGACGCCGCGCGTTTCGGCGCGGTGCTTCAAGTAGAAATACTCGTCGCACCATTGCTTGTAGCGCGGATAGACGTCCGAACCGAACGGCGCGCACACGTCGCGCGCCACCGTATGCCAATGTCGCACGTCTTCCTCGAACGGATAGAACGGCGTGAGATCGAAGCCGCCGCCGAACCACCACACCGGCTCGACGCCTTCCTTGCGCGCCTCGAAATAACGCACGTTCGCATGCGTGGTCGGCACGTACGGATTGCGCGGATGCAGCACCAGCGAAACGCCGGTCGCGACAAAGCCGCCGCCCGACAATTCCGGCCGGTGCGCGGTGGCGCTGGGCGGCAGCTTGTCCCCATGGACCAGCGAGAAGTTCACTCCGGCCTGTTCGAACACAGCGCCCTCGCGCAGCACGCGCGTGCGACCACCGCCACCGCCGGGACGCGTCCACGCATCCTCGGCAAAATGGGCCTGGCCATCGGCCTGTTCGACCGCGTGGCAGATGCGGTCCTGCAAGGCGCGCAAGAAATGTTCGACGTGTTCGACCTGCTCGCTTTTCATCGGCTCGTCCGCTTGGGATCATCCGCGCAAGCTTAGCAAGGCCGCCTTTACAGAAAACGGCGATGGATCAAATGAACGCCAGCCACCATGGCCTGCAAGGCCATCTAGGCAAGCCCCTGCCCGCTGGCTAGGCTCGCGGCATGCGTGTGACCACCCTTCCCCTTGCGGTAACGGCGTTTACCGCCACCTCCGCATTGGGCCTGGGCCTGGACGCCCAGCTCGATGCGCTTCGCCATCAACGCAGCGGATTGCGCGCCAACGATTTCAGCAGCGCGCCGCTGCCGTGCTGGATCGGGCGTGTCGATGGCCTGGAAGATGCCGCGTTACCGGCGAGCTACGCGCAATGGGACTGTCGCAATAACCGCCTCGCCTGGCTGGGTCTGCAGCAGGATGATTTCCTCGCCAAGGTACGCACCGCCCGCGAACGCTACGGCACAACGCGCATGGCGCTGTTGCTGGGTACGTCCACCGCCAGCATTGCGGCCACCGAACAAGGCTATCGGCATCTGGATGGCGAACGTCTGCCGGCAGAACTGCATCGCAAGCCGATCCACACGCCGCACTCGCTGACCGCGTTCGTTGCCGCTGCACTAGCGATCGGCGGTCCTTGCCTCACCCTCTCCACTGCCTGTTCTTCCAGCGCCAAGGTGTTTGCCAGCGCCGAGCGGCTCATCCGTCTTGGCCTGGTGGACGCCGCCATCGTGGGCGGCGTGGATTCGCTGTGCGATAGCACGCTGTTCGGCTTCAACGCGCTCGAGCTCGTTTCGCCCGAACCGTGCCGCCCGTTCGATGCGGCGCGGCGCGGCATTTCGATCGGAGAAGCCGCGGGCTTTGCGTTGCTCGAACGCGTCGATGTGCATCCCGATGCGCCGCTACGCTTGCTCGGCTGTGGCGAGTCGAGCGATGCACATCACATGTCCACCCCGGACCCGCAAGGTACCGGTGCGGAACTCGCGCTGCGCGACATGCTCGAGCGTGCCGGCCTGGACGTTTCGCAGGTGGACTACATCAATCTGCATGGCACGGCGAGCCAGAAAAACGATGCGATGGAAGCGGCATTGGTGGCGCGCCTGTTTCCGGCCAGCACGCGAGTCAGTTCCACCAAGGGGCTGACGGGACATACCTTGGGCGCCGCCGGCATCTTGGAGGCGGTGCTTTCGCTGCTGGCGCTGCGCGAAGGTTTTGTGCCGGGCAATGCGGGCGTTGTGCATCCCGATCCGATGTGTACGCCTCACTTTGCATGGCATAACGAAACGCGTCCGGTGAACGTGGCGCTCAGCCATTCGTTCGGCTTCGGTGGCAGCAACGCATGCCTTGCCTTTGCGCGCGCGGGCGCGAACGCATGAATACCGTGACTGTCCAGGTGGAAGGCATCGGCCTGTGGTCGCCGCGGCTTGCGAATTTCGACGCGCTGCGCCAATGGCTTGCCGGCGATGCGCAACCGAGCTCAAGCGCACGTCCTGAAGCATTGGCGCTATCACCGAACGAGCGGCGGCGCGCACCGGAAAGCGTGCTGGTTGCGATCGAAGCGGCCACGCAGGCGGTCGCCATGAGCGGACGCCCCGCCGCCAACCTGGCCTGCGTTTTTACATCGGCCTACGGCGACCAGGCCACCACCGACTATATGTGTCGCGTTCTGGCGCGCGCGCCCACCGAGCTTTCACCCACTCGCTTCCACAATTCCGTACATAACGCCGCAGCCGGCTACTGGACCATCGCCACCGACTGCCGTGCGCCTTCGGGCGCAGTATGTGCAGGCAACGCGAGTTTCGGTGCAGGCCTGCTGGAGGCGGCCGTGCTTGCCGATGTCGACGATCGACCCGTGCTGCTGGTAGCCAGCGATACCGCAGGCGTGGGACCGCTCGGCGAATTGATCGGCTGCACGCAGGCCTTCGGTTGCGCCTTGGTGATTGCGCCGGCTGCGCGTGCCGGTACGCGGTTGCGTCTGGCGACCACGGCCGCTGCGCCCCATCATCGGCCGCTACCGGCACCATGGGCGGCGTGGATGGACGAAAATCCTTCGGCGGCATGCCTCCCCTTGCTTGCCATGCTCGCGAAGGGTGAAGGTGCATGCGTGCTGGCGGCGTCCGATCAGCTTGGCTTGCATTTACAGATCGAGGTTACGGCGTGAGCGGCATGTTGCGTTGGTGTGTGTTGATTCCCTGCCTCAATGAGGAAAAAGCCATTGTCTCGGTAGTGAAATCGGCATTGCGCTTGAACGTGCCGGTGATCGTCATCGACGACGGTTCCGACGATCGCACGCCGGAACTGGTCAACACGCTACCTGTTACATTGCTGCGCCATGCGCAACGCCAGGGCAAAGGCGAAGCCTTGCGCACAGGTTTTCGCGAAGCGCTGCGGCAGGGTTTTGACGCAGTGGTCACGATGGACGGCGATGGCCAACACTTGGCCGATGACATTCCGCGCCTGGTCGACGTGGGCAAGCGCTTTCCAGATCACATCGTGATTGGCGCGCGCCTGTTGCAGCGCGACCAACAACCCAAGGGGCGCCGCCGCGCCAATGCGTTCGCCGACTGGGGCATTTCATGGGCGTGCGCGCAACCGGTGGCGGACACGCAGAGCGGACAACGCTGGTATCCGCGCAGCGCGCTCGACCTGGTGGAACTGGATGCGCAGAATTTCGTGTTCGAGGCGGCCGTGTTGATCGCGGCGTCGCGCGAAAAAAACTTAGGGATCGTATCGGTGCCGATCGCCTCGCGCTATGAGGGTTCATTCCGCCTGAGTCATTTCAGCCCGGTGCGCGACGTGTTGCGTATCAGCATGTACACCATCGGGCGGGTGTTCCATTACGGCAAGGTGTGGGCGAGCTACAGCCGCTCGCGTGCGGCGCCACTGATCGTGGACGACACCTATTCGCGCCGCACTGCGTGACGATGCAGGCGACGGCTCGGATCACTGCGCCACGTACATCACCACGACGCGGCCAGACGCCAGCATCCGGCCCTGTTGTTCGACCTTGAACAGATACTGCGCGCCGCGATCATCGACATAGATGCGTTCGGCTTGGACGTCCAGACGCCCTTGCGAAAGATCGACATATTCGACGGCCAAATGCATGTCGCGCACGCTCACCAATCTGCCCGCGCGACCGCCAGTGTCCCCGAGCAGCGCCGCGTGCACGGCGAGCGCCTGGGCGCCGTATTCGGCCAGTTGCACTGCATGCAATCCGGCCGGGCTTCGCAGCGGATGCGTGTCAGGACGATGCCGCTCGCCGATCGCGTGGATAGTCGTTTCGGTCCAGTCGACCACCGCATCGATCAGCGCCATGTCATAGGCATGGGGAATGCGGCTTGCCCAGTGTTGCCGAGTGAGCATATCAAGCCTCGCCAATGGCGCGGGTTTCGCTCATTGCATGCGGCTGCGTGCTTTCCTGTTGCCAGAAATCGTAGAAGTTGAACCAGTTGTACGGTTCCAGACGCGCGTAATGTTCTAGGCGCTGTGCGTAGCGCCGCAATATGTCGTCGAGCGCCTGCTGGCGTGCATCGCGCGGAATATCCACACGCTCCGCGAACAGCTCGAAGCTCAACGCATAGCGGCGCCCGCCGCGATAGAGCCCAAAACACAGGAACACCGGCGCTTGCAGCTTGCTGGCCAACAGCCACGGACCGATCGGGAATGGCGCCGGCTCGCCGAGAAAATCGACCCGGCGCAGCGCTTCATGGGCACGCCCGCGATCGGCCAGCAGCGCCGCCATGCCGCCGGCGCCACAGGTTTCCGCAATCGCCAGCGTGGTCGCCGCGCCGCCTTGCGAGACGTCGATTACCGCTTCGCCGACTTCCGGGGCGAGCGCTTCCAGCAATTCGGTCATGGTCGGCGTTTTCTGCTTGTCCAGCAGCACCCGCAATGGCACATCCGGACAACGTGCGGCCAGTGTGCGCAATACCTCGAAGCTGCCCTGGTGCGAACCGACCAGCAGCACGCCGCGCCCTTGCGCGATGTACTGCTGTAGGTGCTCGATGCCGTTCACTTCGATGTCGTAGCCGCGCTCGCCCTGCGCCAGCAGGTAGATGCGATCGAGCTGGGTCATCGCGAAGTAGTGGATATGCTTGAACACCTGCCATGGCTTCGCGCGACGGCCGAACAAACGCGTGAGGTAATCACGCGAAGCGCGCCGCTCCGCACCGCGGCGCAGAAAGTAGTACAGGCTGATCAGATACAGAAAATGGCGCATGAAGCCATGGCCAAAACGCAGCGAGGCGGAAACCAGCACGCCAAGCCAGAAACGGTTGCCGCCTTCGCGCTGGTTTTGCCAGTGATCGCTCACGCTTCGCCCTCGATCGCGCCGCGCGCCAGCAATTGTCCATTGCGGTGCATTTCGAAACGGACTTGCCCGGAGCGACCGGTCAACTCCAGTTCGACCATTTCCTGCGGATGCAGCGGCGCCAGGAACTTCACTTCGCGCACACGCACAAGGCGTTGCTGGCGCCAATCGCGCAAGGCTCGCGCCACCTGCTCCAGCATCAGCACGCCCGGTACCAGCGGATGGCCCGGAAAGTGTCCCGGCAGGCACGGATGCTCCGCCGGCACGCAAAACTCGGTGCGATAAGGGATATCACTGGCAGTGCGCGAATCCACGTGTACTTGAGCGCCGGAGGGGAGGCGTGCTGATGATGCCCGTTCAAGCTGTCGAACGGATTAATGCCGGCTCAAGCTGTACGCTCGCGTTCAATATGTTCACAAAGCGCGCGCAGGCTGCTGAAGATGCGTTGATTGTCCGGATGATCCGACCGCAGTTGCATGCCGTAGCGCTTGGAGACGGCCAGGGCGATCTCCAGGGCATCGATCGAGTCCAGGCCGAGCTCACTGCCGAACAGCGGTGCTTCGGGATCGATCTGGGCCGGTTCGACCGTTTCGAGGTTGAGCGCGTCCACGATCAGGGTGGCCAGTTCGCGTTCGGCTGGGGTCTGCGTGGACATGCGTGGGTCAGTGCTCCGGATACACGGCCAGCCCCGCGGGGCTGGGTGGCCGGCCAGTGTAACATAGGGGTCTTTCGGTCCCGGTTGCTGTTTCCAAGCATGGTTCAGGCAAACGAACATCTGCAGGCGAAATCCGCCCTGCCATGTGCCCTCAGCGTGACGTACCGCATGACGTCCCCGTCGACGGTGCTGACCGAGGCGGGCACCTTGGCCGTCTTCGGCTTCGGCGCCGGCGCGGCCTCCAGCGAGGATGCGCGCTGGCTGCGCGTACCGCTGGAATGCTTCGATGCGCCGGCGCCACTGGAAGCATGGCAAGTCGATGCCCTGGTAACCCACGGCCGCCACGACAAGCTGCGTTGGTCGGCAGGCGGCGGCTGGTTGTTTGCGGCCATCGAATGGGACGAGCGCAAAACCGGCAACATTGAAGACGCCGCCCGCCTCGCTTATGACAGCTTGCGCCGCTTCATGCGCACGCGCGACGAACGCCATGTGCTGCGCATCTGGAACTACATCGCCGACATCAATCTCGGCGAGGGCGATGCCGAACGCTATAAACAGTTTTGCAACGGACGCGCGTCCGGGCTGGGTGATTTTTTTGCGGAAGGTTTTCCGGCAGCCACGGCGATCGGGCATCACCATCACGAACCGGTGCTGCAGATCTATCTGCTTGCCTGCGTGGATGAAGGCGTTGCTATCGAAAACCCGCGCCAGACCAGCGCGTGGCGTTACCCGCGCGAATACGGCCGCACGTCGCCGGGGTTCGCGCGCGGCATGCTGATGCCTGCACGCGATGCTTTGGCGATTTCCGGCACCGCCGCTGTCGTTGGCCATGCCTCCGCGCACGAAGGCGACGTGGAGGCACAACTCAACGAGACCTTGCTCAACCTGGAAGCTTTGCTGGCCACCGCGGACATGCCCGCCGGCTTCGACACGCATTCGCCGTTGAAAGGCTACGTGCGCCACGCCACCGATGCGGCTCGCGTGCGCGAGCTATTGCAGCGGCGGCTGCCTGGCGTGCCGGTCTTGTTGATGCACGGCGACGTGTGCCGGCGCGAGCTGCTGGTGGAACTCGACGGCTGGCGCTTCAGGTAAGGGATGCTCTGATTTATTCGGCGCAGGTGGGACCGGTTCTGTCTGCGTGCAGATCACAGGTGCGCTGGCGAAAGCAGACTGGCGCATCGTCGAGGCAGCGCGCCGAAGAGCTGCTGCGCGCAGGCAGAGCCGGTAACGCCTGCGCGGAATAGATCAGGGCATCCAGCTCACTTCTGTTTTTCGGGGCGCTTCCATCCCGGCAAGGTGGTTTGCCGGCCACGCGCCACCGTGAGTTCGCCCGCGGGCGCATCCTTCGTGATGACGGAGCCTGCGCCGATGGTGGCTTGCGCACCGACCTTCACCGGCGCGACCAGCGCGCTGTTGGAACCGATGAAAGCGCCATCCTCGATGGTGGTGGCGAACTTGTTCACGCCATCGTAGTTGCAGGTGATCGTGCCCGCGCCGACATTGACGTGGCGGCCGATTACCGTGTCGCCCAGATAAGTAAGATGATTCGCCTTGCTGCCTTCGCCAAGGCGCGCTTTCTTGGTTTCGACGAAGTTGCCCACGTGCACGCCCGACGCAAGCTCGGTGCCGGGACGCAGGCGCGCGAACGGCCCGATCAGGCATGGGCCGTGCGTCACCACGCCATCCAGATCGCAATGCGCGTGCACGACTGTGCCGGGCGCGAGCTGCACATCCTTCAGGCGTGAAAAGGGGCCGATGCGCACGTCCTCGCCGAGTTGCACATTTCCTTCCAGGATCACATCGATGTCGATCTCGACATCGCGCGCCGCCGTCACGGCGCCACGCACTTCCACGCGCCGCGGATCAACCACGCGCACGCCTTCGGTCATCAGCGCGTGCACGGCACGCTGGCGATAGGCGTCTTCCAGTTCGGTGAGTTGAGTGGGTGTGTTGGCGCCGGCCGCCTCCATCGCATCGTCGCATTCGATGCACTGCGCCGCGCGGCCTTCTGTGGCAGCCAACTCGAAAATATCGGTGAGGTAGTACTCGCCCTGCGCGTTATTGCGGCCAAGCTGGCTTATCCAGCGCCGAAGCGAAGCGGCCTCCCCGGCGACGATGCCGGTGTTGATCAAGTTGATGCTACGTTGCGCGTCGTCGGCGTCCTTTTCTTCGATCACCGCGCGCACGAACCCATTGCCGTCGCGCAATACGCGGCCGTAACCATGGGGATGGGCGACACGCGTCGCGAGCATGCAGAGGCTGCCTTCGGCTTGCACCAGGCGTTGCAGGGTTTCCGCGCGCGTCAGCGGCACGTCGCCGTAGAGCACCAGCACGCGCGCGCCGTCCGGCACCTTCTTGAGCGCTTCACCGACGGCATGGCCGGTACCCAGTTGCTCGGCCTGCAAGCTCCATTGCAGATCCGCCTGACCTTCGAACGCCGCCAGCACCTGGTCGCCGCAAAAGCCGTAGACGACATGGATTGCGGCCGGAGGCAGCGCGCGCGCCGTGGCCAGCACATGCGCCAGTAGCGGGCGACCTGCAAGCGGCATCAATACCTTGGCCTTTTTGGACTTCATGCGCTTGCCTTCGCCGGCGGCGAGGACGATGACGTGCAAGGAGGGCTGGCTCATAAAGGGTCGAGTCCTGATGTCGTTCGGGCGCTAAGGATAGCGCTCGCCCGGGCTCACTTTGAGGCGCCCGGCCGTCAAAGCAATGTGCAAACAAAAACGCCGGCACGAGGCCGGCGTTTTTTCTGGATGCAAAACGTGCTCAGTGCTTGAGGTTCTTGCGCAGGCGTTCCAGCGCCTGCAGCTGGGCCAGCGCCTGGGCCAGCTTGGCTTGCGCTTCGGCCACGTCGACGGTGCCCGAGCGGTTGGCCAGCGCGTCCTCGGCTTCCTGTTTGGCGCGCTTGGCGGCGGCTTCGTCCAGGTCGGCGGCGCGCGCGGCGGTATCGGCCAGCACGGTCACCACCTGCGGCTGCACTTCCAGGATGCCGCCGGACACGTAGAACTGCTGGCGCTCGCCGCCTTCCAGCACCACGTCGATATGGCCGGGCTTCAGGCGCGTGATCAGCGGCGCGTGGCGGGGCGTAATGCCCAGCTCGCCCAGCTCGCCGGTGGCGACCACCATCACTGCATCGCCGTGAAAGATCTCGGCTTCGGCACTGACGATGTCGCAACGAATGGTGCTCATAGAATTCTCGCTTCGCTCGGTGGCGTAAATCGTCGTTCGGGAATCGTCAATCGATAGCGGCGCAGACGACGCTTGCTATGCCCGATCGACGACTCCCGGCTTTACTCAGGCCGCCTTCTTGGCGCCCATCTCCTCGGCCTTCTTGATGGCCTCGTCGATGCCGCCGACCATGTAGAACGCCTGCTCGGGGATGTGGTCCACCTCGCCTTCGACGATCATCTTGAAGCCGCGGATGGTTTCCTTCAGCGTCACGTACTTGCCGGGCGCGCCGGTGAACACTTCGGCCACGTGGAACGGCTGCGAGAAGAAGCGCTCGCACTTGCGCGCGCGGTACACCACCTGCTTGTCTTCCTCGGACAGCTCGTCCATGCCGAGAATGGCGATGATGTCCTTCAACTCCTTGTAGCGCTGCAGCGTGCCCTGCACCTTGCGGGCCACTTCGTAGTGCTCCGCGCCGACCACGTTCGGATCGAGCTGGCGGCTGGTGGAATCCAGCGGGTCCACGGCCGGGTAGATGCCCAGCGAGGCGATCTGGCGGCTCAGGGTGACGGTGGAATCCAAGTGCGCGAAAGTGGTGGCCGGCGACGGGTCGGTCAGGTCGTCCGCGGGCACGTACACGGCCTGGATCGAGGTGATCGAACCGGTCTTGGTGGAGGTGATGCGCTCCTGCAGCACGCCCATTTCCTCGGCCAGCGTCGGCTGGTAACCCACCGCCGACGGCATGCGGCCCAGCAGCGCGGACACCTCGGTACCGGCCAGGGTGTAGCGGTAGATGTTGTCGACGAAGAACAGCACGTCGCGGCCCTTGCCGTGTTCGTCCTTCTCGTCGCGGAAGTATTCGGCCATGGTCAGGCCGGTGAGCGCCACGCGCAGGCGGTTACCCGGCGGCTCGTTCATCTGGCCGTACACCATCGCCACTTTCGACTCCGGCAGGTTGTCCAGCTTCACCACGCCAGCGTCCTGCATCTCGTGATAGAAGTCGTTGCCTTCGCGGGTACGCTCACCCACGCCGGCGAACACCGACAGACCCGAGTGCTGGGTGGCGATGTTGTTGATGAGTTCCAGCATGTTCACCGTCTTGCCCACGCCGGCGCCGCCGAACAGGCCGACCTTGCCGCCCTTGGCGAACGGGCACACCAGGTCGATCACCTTGATGCCGGTTTCCAGCAGCTCGTTGGCCAGCGCCTGGTCGTCGTACGAGGGCGCTTCGCGGTGGATGACCCAATGGTCCTGCGCCTGGATCGGGCCGACTTCGTCGATCGGGTTGCCGAGCACGTCCATGATGCGGCCCAGGGTGGCCTTGCCGACCGGCACCTTGATGCCTTCGCCGGTGTTGCGGGCGACGAGGCCGCGCTTCAGGCCGTCGGTGGAACCCAGGGCGATCGTACGCACCACGCCGTCACCCAGCACCTGCTGGACTTCCAGCGTGATGTCGGTGCCGTCGATCTTCAGTGCGTCATACACCTGCGGCACCTGATCGCGCGCGAACTCGACGTCGATAACCGCGCCGATGATCTGTACAACTTTACCCTGGCTCATGGATGTGCTCCGGATGGATCTTTTAAGTGTCTTTTGCGGCGCCGCTTCGCGTCGCCATTCATTTTGGGAACAGCAGCGGTTACACCGCTGCTGCTCCTCCTACGATTTCGGAAATTTCCTGCGTGATCGCCGCCTGGCGCGCCTTGTTGTAGCTCAGCGTCAACTCGGCGATCACCTTGCTGGCGTTGTCGGATGCAGCCTTCATCGCCACCATGCGCGCCGCATGTTCGCTGGCGAGGTTTTCCAGCACGCCCTGGTAAACCACCGATTCGATGTAGCGGCCCAGCACGTGCTCGAGCACGGCGGCGGCATCCGGTTCGTAGATGTAGTCCCAGTCGTGCGACTGTTCCAGCGCCACACCCGCGACGTGCTGCGCTTCCATTTCAGCCGCCACGACCGGCAACGGCAGCAGCGCGTCGACCGTCGGCTTCTGCGTCATGGTGTTGACGAAGTCGTTGTAGGACAGGAACACGCGATCCAGCTTGCCATCCGTGTACGCGTCCAGCACGACCTTGATCACACCGATCAACTGCTCGACCTTGGGGCGTTCGCCCAGGTGCGTGGCGCTGCCGATCAGATTGATGCCCTTGAGCCGGCGGAAGAATTGCACCGCCTTCTGGCCGATCGCGACCACGTCCACCTGCACGCCCTTGTCCTGCCATTCGCGAATGGCCGGCAGCAGGCGGCGGAACAGGTTGGAGTTGAGGCCGCCGCACAGGCCGCGATCGGTGGTCACCACCACGTAGGCCACGCGCGCGACGTCCGTGCGCTCGACCAGGAACGGATGCTTGAGCTCCGTGCTGGCTTGCGCCACGTGCGCGATCACCTTGCGCATGGCGCGCGCATAGGGACGCGAGGCCTTCATCAGGTCCTGCGCTTTGCGAATCTTGGAGGCCGAGACCATTTCGAGCGCACGCGTCACCTTGCGCATGTTCTGCGTGCTCTTGATCTTGGTTTTAATTTCGCGTCCGCTTGCCATTTAATTCGCTCGCTGTGCTCGCTCAGGTAAGTCGTGAATCGGGAATCGTCCATCGAGAATCGCAAAAGGCATTGCAGCGCGCTTTAACGATTCCCGTTTTCCGATTGACGATTCGCGGCTCTTAATTACCAGCTACCCGTCTTCTTGAACTCGTCCAGGCCGCTCTTGAACGTGCCTTCGATGTCGTTGTTCCAGTCACCGGTGGCGACGATCTTCTTCATCAGCTCGCCATGGTTCTGGTGGAAGAACGCGTGCAGGCCCTTCTCGAACGGCAGCACTTTGTTCACCGGCAAATCGTCCAGGTAGCCCTTTTCGGCGGCGTACACGGACAGGGCCAGTTCGGCGATGGACAGCGGTGCGTACTGCTTCTGTTTCATCAGCTCGGTGACGCGCTGGCCGCGGTCGAGCTGGGCGCGCGTGGCCGGATCCAGATCCGACGCGAACTGCGCGAAGGCGGCCAATTCGCGGTACTGCGCCAGCGCCAGCTTCACGCCGCCGGAGAGCTTCTTCACGATCTTGGTCTGCGCCGCACCACCCACGCGCGACACCGAGATACCGGCGTTCACGGCCGGACGGATGCCGGCGTTGAAGAGGTCGGTTTCCAGGAAGATCTGGCCGTCGGTGATCGAGATCACGTTGGTCGGCACGAATGCCGACACGTCACCGGCCTGCGTTTCGATGATCGGCAGCGCGGTGAGCGAACCGGTCTTGCCCTTCACCTCGCCATTGGTGAACTTCTCGACGTATTCCTCGGACACGCGTGCGGCGCGCTCGAGCAGACGCGAGTGCAGGTAGAACACGTCACCGGGATACGCTTCGCGGCCCGGCGGGCGCTTCAGCAGCAGCGAGATCTGGCGGTAGGCCACGGCCTGCTTGGACAGATCGTCATAAACGATCAGCGCATCCTCGCCGCGGTCGCGGAAGTATTCGCCCATCGCACAACCTGCGTACGGGGCGATGTATTGCAGCGCAGCCGATTCGGACGCTGAAGCGACCACCACGATGGTGTTGGCCAGCGCGCCGTTCTCTTCCAGCTTGCGCACCACGTTGGCGATCGACGAGCGCTTCTGGCCGATGGCGACGTAGATGCACTTAATGCCGGAATCGCGCTGATTGATGATCGCGTCGATGGCCAGCGCGGTCTTGCCGGTCTGGCGGTCGCCGATAACCAGCTCGCGCTGGCCGCGGCCGATCGGGATCATCGAGTCGACCGACTTGTAGCCAGTCTGCACAGGTTGATCCACAGACTTACGCCACACCACGCCCGGCGCGACCTTCTCGATCGGCGAGCTGAGCTTGGCGTTGAGCGGACCCTTGCCGTCGATCGGATTGCCGAGCGCATCGACCACGCGACCGAGCATTTCCGGACCGACCGGCACTTCGAGGATGCGGCCGGTGGTCTTGGCGGTGTCGCCTTCGCGCAGGTGCTGGTATTCGCCCAGCACCACGGCGCCGACGGAATCGCGCTCCAGGTTCAGCGCCAGGGCGAACGCGTTGCCCGGCAGTTCGATCATTTCGCCCTGCATCACGTCGGCCAGGCCGTGGATGCGCACGATGCCGTCGGACACGCTGATGATCGTGCCCTCGTTGCGGGCTTCCGCGCCGAGCTTGAACTGCTCGATGCGGTTCTTGATCAGTTCGCTGATCTCGGACGGATTGAGAGTGGTGCTGGACATGGTCGTGGTCCTAAATAGGTATGCTTAATTTGTAAGCGCGTTGGCCAGGCGCTGCAGGCGGCCGCGGGCGGAACCGTCGATCACCTCGCTGCCGGTATCGATCACGACGCCCGCCAGCAGCGAAGGATCGACCTGGGTTTCCAGTTCGATCTCGCGCTTGAAGCGGCGCTTGAGCGATGCCTTGAGCTGTTCGGTTTGCGCGGCGTCCAGAGCCATGGCGCTGGTGACTTTCACCAGCAGCTGCGACTCGGATTCGCGCTTGTAGGTTTCGTACAGCGCGGCCACGTCAGGCAGCAGCGATACGCGACGGCGTTCGGCCAGCTCGGTAAGGAACTTGCCGAAAGCGCCGTCCGCCTTGCTGGCGTCGGGCAGATGCAGCGCAACCAGTTGCTCCGGCTGCACGCGCGGATCGTTGCTGAGCGCCACGACACGCGGATCGGCCGACACCTGCGCCGAAAACGCCAGCGCCTGCGACCAGGCGGCGAGGGCACCTTCGGCCCGGGCCAGCTCGAAAGCGGCGCGGGCGTAGGGGCGGGCTAGAGTGATCGACTGCGCGGCCATCGATCAGATCTCGGCCGCGAGCTGGTCGAGCAGCGTCTTGTGGGTTGCTGCATCGATTTCGCGCTGCACGATCTTCGAAGCGCCCTGCACTGCCAGCGCACCGACGCGTTCACGCAGCTCTTCGCGCGCACGCTGCGCCATCGAGGCGATTTCGTCCTGCGCCGCCGCCTTCTGCCGATTGATCTCGGCCACCGCATCGGCACGGGCCTTATCCAGGATCTGGTTGGCCTGCTGCTGCGCGCGGTCGATGATCTCGGCCGCCTGCTGGCGCGCCTGCTTGATTTCGGAAGCGGCCTTGTTGTCGGCCTCCCGCAATTCGGCGTGCGCACGCTCGGCCGCGTTGAGACCTTCGGCGATCTTCAGCTGGCGCTCTTCGATGGCCTTGGTGAGATGCGGCCATACGAAATGCACGCAAAACCAGATCAAGATGGCGAATGAGATCATCTCGCCGATCAGAGTGGCATTGAATTCCATCGCTGCGTTACCTGTACGTACGTAGTGTTGCGGGCTCGATGCCCTACGGGACTGTGGCGCCGCGTTAGCGGCGCCACGTTCCACGAGGTTTCTTAGTGACCTGCCGCGGCGGTCAAGTTGCCGAGCAGCGGGTTCGCCACGGCGAAGTACATGGCCAGCGCCACGCCGATCAGGAACGCCGCGTCGATCAGACCGGCCAGCAGGAACATGCGACCCTGCAGCAGCGGCACCAGCTCAGGCTGACGGGCAGCCGCTTCGAGGAACTTCGAGCCCATGATGCCGATACCGATACATGCGCCCAGCGCGCCGAAACCAATGATCAGGCCGAGGGCGATGGCGGTGAAGCCCTGCACTTGGGCGATGTGAGCAACTAGTTCCACGATGTTCTCCTCAAGAAAAGAAAAGCAATTGTTCTGACAAAGTTGATTGAATCAGTGGTGATCGTGTGCCATCGAGATGTACACGACGGTGAGCACCATGAAGATGAAGGCCTGGATCGAGATGATCAGGATATGGAAGATGCCCCATACCGCATAGCCGATTACGCCCATACTGAAAAGCAGCCAGCTGCCCGCACTGAACAGGCCGGCGATAAGCAGGAACACCAGCTCGCCCGCGTACATGTTGCCGAACAGTCGCATCGCGAGGCTGACCGGCTTGGAGAGCAGCTCCACCAAATTCAGCGCGAAGTTGAAGGGGAAAAACCACTTGCCGAATGGCGCCGTGAATAGTTCGTGCATGTAGCCGCCAAGACCCTTGGCCTTGAAGCT
Organism: Dyella sp.; assembly: GCF_051954575.1. Lineage (GTDB taxonomy): Bacteria > Pseudomonadota > Gammaproteobacteria > Xanthomonadales > Rhodanobacteraceae > Dyella_B. The sequence continues at coordinate 33,407 of NZ_JBQCHP010000034.1, forward strand.
ATAGAAGATCACCAGGATCAGCACCGTGATGGACATCGCAAACGTCATATTGACGTCGGCGGTAGGCACAGGGCGGAAATGGCCGATGCCGAACTTGGCCGTGATCAACGGCAGCAGGTCGACCGGCAGCAAGTCCATGGCATTCATCAGGAACACCCAGACGAAAACGGTGAGCGCCAGCGGACCGAGAAACCGGCGATCGCCGTGGAAGACGTCCTTGACCTGACCGTCGACGAACTCGAGCACGATCTCCAGGAACGCCTGCGCCTTGCTCGGCACACCCGCCGTCGCCTTGCGAGCCAGCAGCCAGAACCACAGGCAGAACAGCACACCGAGGGCCAGCGAAACGGTGACAGAATCGATATGCACCGACCAGAACCCGCCCTCACTGACGTGCGGCGGCTTCAGATGCTCCAAATGGTGCCGAATGTATTCGGTAAGACCGCCCTGCGGCTCGCTTGCCATCTCTTAACCCTTGAATCTGAATGCCAGCAGATTAACCGCGTACGCGGCCACCAGCCCCGTAATGGCGGCCAGCGGCGGCAATTTCCATTGAAACATGATCGCGACCATCCCCCCGATGATCACCATCCATTTCAGGATCATGCCCGTCAGCAGCCGCCCGAGCGCCATACCGGCGCCGCTCACCTGGCTGAACATCCTCGCCGAAAGCAGCGCGGTACCCGCCGCCGCGATCGTCGCCCCAGCTGCCGCCGCTATCGCCTCGCGAAGCCCGAAGGTCGCGAAAACGAGGCCCACAATGAGCGCCGCGAACAGCTGCCATAGCAGCAATCGCAGCGCGAGGTGTCGACCGGAAGCAAGACTGTTGAGCACGTGAGGTTCCCGCAAGGCATCAAACCCGCCACGGGTCACGATCCAATCCGAAAAATTATATCAGTGCAGCTTTTGGGCCAGCAAGCCGAGCTTATGCGGCAGGCCGCCTCGGGGGGCATAGCGGACAAGAAAAAGGCCGGGCTCGTCAGAGCCCGGCCCAAGGGCATATCGCAAGGGGAGTCGCGATATGCGTGAGCGGGAATTACTTGGCGGCGGCAGCGGCTTTCTTGATCGCGGCAACCGGGGCGGCCACGGCTTCGTTGGCAGCCTTCTGCTGCTCCTGCAGCAACGCATTGAGGGACTCGGCGGTCTTCTGGGCCACGGCGATCACTTCCTTGGTGACGGAAACCGTGTTCTCAGCCTGTTCGCGGGTGAGCGAAGCGCCCTTTTCCCACAGGCCGCGCAGCGCGTCGATGTCGCGCACTTCCACTGCCTGGGCGATGAACTCGGCGGTGACCTGGGTCTGCTTTTCCAGGGCGGCGAGCTGCAGTTCGGCAACCTGCTCCAGACCCTTGATGGTCAGGGCATGCGCCTTGAATGCATTGTCGGAAAGCTGCTTGGCATAAGCGAAGATCTGGGTGTTCAGCTGCTGAGTCATGGCTTTGGTCCCTCGCGGCGGGATTATGGGAGAGTGGGACAAAGCCTATCAGAGCATTTTGTGCAGTGCAATATGTTTTTTGTTAAAAAGCGCCACTGTCACAAAAATTTCAACCAGCGTAGGAAGTTGGTGACGGAACCGTGAATTTTGCGTTGCGTCAAAAACTGTCCTTGCTGCAGCTGGCGCCCGAAGTACAGGTCTCGTGCACCACCACTTTGTCCAGCCCGGGTAGCGTCGGCTCCAGCCGTTTCCAGATCCAGCGCGCCAGCATTTCGCTGGTGGGGTTTTCCAGGCCCTCGATATCGTTGAGGTAGTGGTGGTCGAGCTGCTCGTAGAGGGGAGCGAACGCCGCCTTGACGTCAGCGAAATCCATCACCCAGCCGAGCGTGGGATCAGGCTCGCCGCGCACATGGATTTCGACGCGAAAGGAATGGCCATGCAGGCGCGCGCATTTATGCCCGACGGGCACGTTGGGCAAGCGGTGCGCCGCCTCGATCTGGAAGACTTTGAAGATGTGCATAGCCTTTATTCTACCCGCGCGGCCATCGCACGCCTGACTTTAGGCAACACTGATCAAGTATCGCCGTCGTCACCAGCCCTGTCTGTTCGCAGGCCACAGGGCCGTCGGCGAAGGCAGACTGGCTGTCTGTCGAGACGGGTACCTGCGGCATGCGGACAGACAGGGCTGGCCCCACGTATTGG
>NZ_JBQCHP010000035.1:0-54523 GCF_051954575.1 Dyella sp.
CCTATCAATAAAAAGCCCGCAGGGGGAGCCTGCGGGCTTCGGGTCATCCATCTTTACGCTGCATAGCGAGGAGGGGAGGCCAGGCTAGGCGGTGGGACTGATGTCTCTCGACATGGAGTAACTATACTCGTGAGTATATTAATAAAATGTAATGCCATGCGGCTACGGCCGCCCGCCTCGGCCCGATTGCCAAGGCAGCTAGGTTCGGGCATCTGGTTAACCGTGATGTATAGGGATGAATTTGGACCTATTGGAGGGTCAGCATGGCGGTCATTCCGCAATCGCTGTTTTTAGCTTTCCTTCCTGGCGATCGCCGTTAGCGCAACGCAGGCGCAAGACGTGAAGTCGCGCTCTTCGCAAGGCAAATTCATTTGGTCGACCTTGTTACAGTCACTCGGCACCAAATCAAACTGGCGCTCGATGGCTTTGCAAGGCCCGGATGTCCACTGAATATGTAACGATGAAACCGATACTCAGGAAGGTTCGGCCCTGCGTTACCGCAACAACGGGAGCATCGTGCTTCTTCGACTTGAATCACGTCTTGCGCTCATCCTGCCGTAGCGACGAGCATTCCGACTCGCGCTGTTTGACCGGACAAATCGTGCGTCCTCATGTCGTTCGGCGGATAGTTCTCTAAAAGCCGCAAATCTTCGGCGCAGCTGTTCACCCCCGCTGCACGTACCCGCTGCAACATTAAATCCGGTGATCCGTCAGGCCAAGGCGTTGGAAATATGACTCCGGGAGCGGGCTGAATCTTGCATCACTTGGACTGGCGTCATGGCCACGCTGATCCTCCTCGCATCAGTGAAAGTGTATACGCACCTGGGCACTGGCTCGTTTGTCGTGCCTTTCAACTTTCATCGTGATGTTTGCGGCTGGTTGTATCTACGCACAGTTTTGCCCATACGCAGGGCATTTATCCTCGCTCTGCGGGTAGGCGATGAGCTCGGAGTCGGCCGGCTCGCAGCATGAAGTCCGGAAGACGATAAACGTTATCCACGGCACCCAGGTGACTCGGCAAGCGGGCATCCCTGGTTCAAGGAGGCACGCCATGTTCGCAACGTTACGCTGCAAACCACTTGTTCTGTCCCTTGGCCTGCTGCTGGCCTGTACAAGCGCAAAGGCGTGGGCAGTGCAGCCGACACCGGCCATCGATGCCGGCATGGCGCCCACAAGTGAGCCTGTGAACGTTACGCTGTTCCTGAAATTGCGTAACGAAGTTGCGCTGGATAATTACGTCAGGCAAACCGTTACGCCAGGTAGTGCGCACTACCTGCAGTTCCTGACCACCCGCCATTTTGCGCAGCAATATGGCGCTAACGACAGCGATATCGCGCGCGTGCAAGCATATCTGCAGAAGCAGGGTCTGCGCGGTGAAGTACTGCCCAACCATGTGGCAATTCGCGTCAGCGGAACGTTGGGCCAGTTCGGGCAACTGTTTCGGACGTCCATACACGACTACGTCGCAAGCGGAAGCGGGCGGCGCTTCCACAAGCCAATCCTGCCGTTGCGAATGCCTTCGGCCATCGCCGATGTGGTCGATGTTGCAACCGGGCTGAGTACGGAGCATGTATATCGCCCGCATCGTCTTTCAACGCAGGCTCTGGTTGAAAATATCCAGGCGCTGTCGCTGAACAAGCTTTCCGGCGGAAATTCCACGGCAACCGGTATCCCCGGGCAGTACACCGTGGGCGATGTCGCCAATCTTTACGACATCAATCCGCTTTATGAGCGTGGTGTAGTCGGCAGGGGTGCGACCGTGGGCATCGTGACCTTGTCCAATTTCTATCCCGGCGATGCGACTACCTATTGGTCGGACATCGGTCTGGCCACCCGGCAAAACCGCATCCGGCAGGTGCACGTGGACGGTGGCGGGGCGATCGATAGTGGTAGTGGCGAAACGGCCATCGCTGTGGAACAAGCGGGCGGTATTGCCCCCTGGGCCGACATCATCGTCTATGACGCTCCCAACACGGCGGAAGGCTATCTGGATGCGTTTGCGCAAGCCGTGTCGGACAATATCGCCGACAGCCTTTCCACCAGTTGGGGCGCGCCTGAGTTCTTCAGCTTTGCCGCGTGGGCGGGAGGCAACGCCAGTGATACTACCGACGTGGGTGATCTGCGCGCCTTCCACAAGTTATTCCTGGAGGCAGCCGCCCAAGGTCAATCAGTCTTCGCGGCAGCCGGCGATTCCGGGGCGTACGACGTCAACGCATACTTCGCAGATGCGGTAGGTTACAGCGTGCCGCTCAGCGTGGATTCGCCTGCTTCCGATCCGTACATCACCGCGGCGGGAGGCACGACGGTGCCCTACAGCTACGCCTTCGGTAATGGCCCGGAGGAATCCATCACCCAGGAAAGCGTATGGGGCTGGGATTACATCCAGAATTATTACGCAACCTACCTCAACCAGGGCGTGTCCTTGTTTTCAGAGGGCGGCGGTGGTGGCGTGAGTGTGTACTGGCCCACACCGTTCTATCAGCGTGCCACGGCCGGCATTCAAACCAGCCAGCCGGAGCAGGCGGTGGTCTTCTGCGATCTGCTCGGAAATTGCACCACGATTTTGAATATGCCTAGCGGTTTTGCGGGCCGCAATCTGCCGGATATTTCTCTGGATGCCGATCCTGAAACGGGCTATGTCTACGTTTCGACCACCGACGGCGGCCTCAAGAGCGGAGAAGGCGGAACCAGTTTCGTATCGGCACAGCTCAATGGCATCAATGCACTGTTGAGGCAGAGCGTGGGACATCGCATTGGATGGTGGAATCCGCAGATCTATGCGCTCCAGAATATCCTCGGCTATGGGAGGTTCTCGCCTTTTCGTAGTGTTCGTGCCGGAGACAATTGGTTTTACCAAGGGGCGACTCGGTACAACCCCGGGGCGGGTATCGGTTCGTTGGATGTGGCGAAGCTGGCAGCGTTCTTGCGCGTGGGGTTCAGCATGTCATATTAATTTCCGCAGCCGTCGTGGGTGGGCCGAAAGAAACGCCAATATCCAGTATTCGCTATGGGACGCGGACACCGCGTGGCTTGTATCTGTGCCATTCGCGTCGATGGTATTAAGCCCCGCCTATTCATCACCTTCCAGCTTAAGGCAACACTGATCAAGTATCGCCGTCGTCATGATGTCTGGAAGGCTCGCAGGGTGTGTTGCGTGGCGCCGGGAAGACTGGCCGTCTTGCCAAGCCGCGCGACGCAGCATGCGGGCCTTCCAGACATCACCCCCTCATTCAAATTCAACCTGTGGGGCCAGCCCTGTCTGTCCACATGCCGCAGGTACCCGTCTCGACAGACGGCCGTCTGCCTTCGCCGACGGCCCTGTGGCCTGCGAACAGACAGGGCTGGTGACGACGGCGATACTTGATCAGTGTTGCCTTAATAGTATGCAATGGCCGGCACCGGCCCGCGTCGCAACCGATGTAGACGCCATTCGAACCACAGGGTGCGATATATCCGGATTCGCCATGGGCTTTGACTGCGCCACATCCCATCTGAGTGGCAATGTTTTGCGCCAACGACAACATGGGCTGCTCCGTCACTACAGTGGTGGAGGTTGGCGGCACTGCGGTTGCAGTTGCGGGTGCGGCTACGGGAATCGGTGAGGCTGGCGTGGGTATGGTCGTGCCTTCAACGGCTGTACTCGCGCCAGGCGCTGTCGCGGCCGCCTGTGTGGCAGGTGCAGCCGATGTGGGCTGCACGGAAGCAATGACAACGCATGTTGGCGCAACCGCACCGCAGCGGTCCGGTTGAATGATTGATCGGGCTCCTTCCGCGTCACCACACGGCTTCGATGAGCCGGAACCTATGTCGATCAACAAGACCGTCAACTATTGGAAATCGGGCGGCATGTCGCTGCGCTAAGCCCAGGTCGATGGCGTTCCGTGCGGCAAGTCGCTGTTGCCGTGCCGTACGGCACCAACCAGTCACCCTATCGCACTTTGATAGAGGCGACAGGAAAGCCTCGCGGCACTGACCAGCAGGCAAAACCATCACGCCTGCCCGGGAAATTGCTGCTGCGCAGCTTCAATTTTCGCAAGCGTCTCTTGTGTTCTTCGCAATGCCGCAACCAGCGGCGAACGATAGAGTGCTGCAGCAGGAGCAACGCAGTAGCCAGATTCGCGATGCCTGACCGTTTTGCTCGTCATTCCGGCGAAGGCCGGCATCCAGTTCAAATAGTGCAGTGCGAAGCACTCAACATATGAATTGTTGTGTCCTTCGGATGCATATTTAGACTGGATGCCGGCCTTCGCCGGAATGACGACCCGCTTTGAAATAGCATTGACGTAACGACCTGAATTCGGGATTCGACGAGTCTGGGATCACCCATCACATTTCGGCCTACTATGAATAGCATTCGAGTTCTCGTCTATGTGCTGCTTCTATGGGCCCCGATCTGTGCCTGGGCGACCTCGCCAGACTCAGCAGTTACCCATACAAAAGACACCGCACAATCTTCGGCCAGCGCATCGGGAAACGCCCAAAGCGCCACTCTCCCGCCGCCTCCTTTCGGACTGGCCGAGGTGCGTAGAGGGCCTGATGCAGACCAGCGCGTCCATTGGTGGCGCGAAGCGCGATTCGGAATGTTTATCCATTTTGGGATCTATTCAGTGCTAGGCCACGGCGAATGGGCCATGTTCAACGAACGCATTCCTCATCGCCAATATGCAAAGCTCGCGGACGCATTCAAACCGGATCCCCATGCACCCGAAACGTGGGTGAAAGCGGCCCGGCGGGCCGGCATGAAGTACATGGTACTGACTGCGCGCCACCATGACGGTTTCTCATTGTTCGACTCGCATGCGAACGATTTCAATTCGATGCGTACGGCCGCGCATCAGGATATCGTCGGCGAGTACATGCGCGCAGCGCACGCGCAGGGGATGCGTGCAGGTCTGTATTACTCCCCCCTCGACTGGCGCTTTCCCGGGTATTTTTTCCCCGATCTTTACCTTGAATCCGCCGAGGCGATGCGCGAGCAGTATCACAAGGAAATCGAACAGCTGGCATCGGACTACGGCCAGCTTGATTTAATCTGGTTTGACGGCGGCGGTGAGCAATGGCTCGGCTTCGGCGGCATTGAATTCGACGGCTCAAGCTGGAAATCGCGTGCGCATGACAAACCCTATTCGGGGCAGTTCTCGTGGCAGGATGATCTTGTCAGCCGGCGTCTTCATCAGCTCCAGCCGCACATCCTGATCAATGATCGAACCTCGGCACCGGGAGACTGGCGAACACGGGAAGGTGCAGATCGACTCGGCGATTTTGACAATACACAGCCATGGGAGTTGTGCGTGACACTTGCCGGCACGTGGGGTTATCAACCCGGCGCAAAACCGCGATCGCTGCAAGAACTCGTGCTGCTGCTGACCAACACGGTGGTGCGCGACGGAAATCTTCTGCTGAACGTGGGGCCTGCACCGGACGGCCATATCCCGAACGATCAACTGCAACGCCTCGATGAGCTGGGCCGCTGGTTGCAAAGCCACGGCAAGGCCATCTACGGAACACGCGGCGGCCCGTTCCTGCCCTCCGCTACGGCTGGCTCCACGCGGTCAGGCAAGACGATTTTCTTGCACCTCTTACCGAGCAATGGCTCTGTGCCACCCACCAGCATGAGCATTCCTGCATTCACTGCAGGTCCAAGGCTATTACGCGCTCAAGTGTTAGGTGAAAAGACGGACCTGACGCTGCGTTCCGACCCAGGAGGCGGATTCAGCTTCTCACTTCCCAAAGCCTCCTCCGACTTACCGACCGTGATTGTGGAGCTTACTTACGACGGTTCAGTGATGGGGCTGCCGGTACAATCCCTTTGAGCAGATTCTGATTTATTTCGCGTGTCACGCAGGCTGGGGTGCAAACCGCGACACTGCCATGCATGCATAGATCGCGATGTTGGGGTTTGTACCCCAATCTACGCTCGCTTCGATCGGCGCATTCGAGTCTCGGCTCCACGCATGGCCGCGAAAACTGGGCGCATGTGGATTTACTCTCTATCTCCGCAATCGAGTGAAGCCGTCTGGGCTCCAGTCCTCGCTGCCGACCCCGTGATGCACGAAGAACAGGCCATCCGGGTCGTACTCGCGTTTCGCCGCGGCAAGACGGGGATAGTTGCTCCCCCAGAATCCCTGCTGCCAGTCACGCAGAAAGTAGTCGCTTTCCGAGACGTAGCAGCCCGCATTCGGCGCCACGGCACGCAACGCGGCCATCGTATGTTCGATGGCGGCCGCATCGCGCCGCGCCTTGGCCAGATCGGGCTTTGCGCCGGGCATGCCGGGAAAAGCAGGATCACCGCCGTTGGCGCTGATTGCGAGCGCAAAAGCGTCGAGCACCTGCGGATGCGTGGCAGTGTCGCGAGCCCGGTCGATCGAATCAACCGGTGCGCCGGCCAAGCCCTTGTTGAAATGCAACGAGACGCCCCAGTGCTGCGCGGCGGTGAACAGCGCATCGGCGAGTTTCGTTTGCTGATCTAGTTGCAACAAAGTGGCCGGAAGCCATGCCGATTGGTAGCCATGGATGAACGAGCCCGCCTGCTCCCGGTCGCCGGCCCACGCGAAGCGGTCGCGCGGCGCGTTTGGGCGGTCGTCCATGGCGATGGCGTCCGGCAGGTATTTGCGCAGGAATTCGGCGTCCCACAGGTGCTTGGCCAGCGCGGCTAGTGCCTCGAACGGCTTGGTGATTTGGCAGTCCTTGCGGGCCTGCACCCACTCGAGGAAGGGGGTCCAAATTTGTTCGGCCTGTTGCTTGGAGTGGCCCTGGAACATCATCGAGACCTCCAGAATGTTGCGGCCGTAGAGCTTCATCTGCTCACCCCAGTGCGGATTGAACAGCGCGCGCTGGTAGAAGCTCACCGCCTCGGCAATCAAGGCGCGATAGGCCGCGTCCGAGTCTGCCTTGATGGTGAAGTTCACCCCGCCGAAGAACTCGGGCAACTCGAAGGTGCGTAGGGTCAGTCGCGTGACCACGCCTAGGCTGCCACCACCGCCGCCCTTGAGACCCCAGAACAGTTCAGGGTTCGTGCGGGCATTGGCGATGCGCACTTGGCCGTCGGCGGTGACGACTTCCGCTTCCAGGAGGTTGGACGCTGCCGTGCCCCAGCGCTTCGAGAAGCTGCCGAAGCCACCACTCTGCACCAATCCGGCCACGCCCACCGTAGTGCAGCCACCGCCCTGCACGTAGCGAGCGCCGTGGGTGGTTACGGCGTTGTAGACGTCGATCCACATGGCTCCCGCCTCTACGTCCACTGCCGTCTGCGGCGCTATGTAGCCGGCGCAGCCTTGCGGCACGAAGGCGTCGTGCAGCCTCACTTGGTTCATGTGGCGCGTCCACACTAACAGTGAATCCGCCGAATCCGATGTGCCCTGGTAGCTGTGACCGCCGCCTTTCACCACCAATCGCAAATGGTGCTGGCGCGCGAAGTTGATGGCTGCGACCACGTCGGCGGCCCTTTTCGCCGCCACAGCGTAGGCGCTGGGCTGCGAGGTCCAGGCATCGGCCCACCCGCTGGTCTGGGTCAGTTCGGGGCTGTCGCCCACCGCGAACGGGTTGTCCAGCTGCTTGAGCATCTGTGCGCACGCGCTGTCCGTCTGCGACGCGCTGCAAGAGACGAATGGCGATTCCAGCTTCAGCAGCCGGCCGCCGACCCGCCGTTTCAGCCGGTCCCATTCCGTGGCTGCCGGCCAGCCCGGCTGGCCTGGACGTACCCGCGAGCGTAAGTTGATCGCCATCGTTCCGACGCCATGTGCCAAGGCCGTGCCGCTGCGCATCAGCAAGGGCGTTAGTGGAAGGGTGGCGGCAGCTTTCAGCAAGTCGCGTCTTTTCATCGTATCGCCTCGAACTGGAGTGACAGAGGCCAGCATGGACTTGCGTTACCGCCATTCCCAGTGCGTGGTGACGGATTGCGGGTGGTGAGGGATGAAACGACTACGGTGTGGGACGGGCCGCATGGGGATTGCGCCACGGCTACGTATAATCGTCGGGATGAACGAGCAGGCGGATGTTGGATACAGGGATTTTCAGCGTTGGCGCCCATCGATCGAGGCTGCCTTCTGGATCGCCTTGTATACCCTCAATACGCTGTTTAATGGCATCGTTGCGCGGATCGACCATGCACGCACGGCGGCCTGGGAGCCGTGGGTTTGGGAATCAAGCAGTTCGCTGCTGATTCTGCTGCTGATCCCATTCGTGAAGGCGGTGGAGCGGCGCTGGCCGTTCCGTTTCGATACGTGGCGCCACAGCCTGCCGCGGCATCTGCTGACAAGTGTGGCGTTCAGCCTGATGCACGTGATTGGGATGGTCGGACTGCGCAAGATGGTTTATGGGATGACTGGCGGGCACTACCGTTTTGGTGCTTGGTGGCCGAACTTCGGCTACGAGTATTTGAAGGACATCCGAAGCTACTTCGTCATCGTCGCAATGATTTGCCTGTCGCGGTTGTGGTTGCTGCGCCAGCAGGGCGAGGCAAAGCTGTTGGCCGAACCGGACGAAGGGCCGCCGGTAGAGCCGGTAGAGCGGCCGGAGCGTTTCCTGGTGCGTAAGTTGGGCAAAGATTTCCTGGTTAACGCCAGCGAGATCGAGTGGTTGCAGGCTGCGGGCAACTACGTGAACCTGCATGTGCGCGGACACGACTACCCATTGCGCAGTACGATGGCTGGCATTGAGGCGCGGCTGGACCCGGCACGCTTCCTGCGAGTGCATCGCGGCTATTTCGTCAACCTCGACTATCTTGTGGAGATCGAGCCGCTGGAAACCGGCGATGCGCGCCTGGGCATGCGCAATGGTGCCAGTGTGCCGTGTAGTCGCCGTTACCGAGGTCAGTTGCGCGAACGTCTTGGTGACATGCCGGCCGGCACGTAATCGAGAGCGAAAGACCGACGTCAGTTGTGTGGCGCTTCGACGCGCGAATACGATCACGGGCGAAGAATATGTATGGCCGAATGATTTGAGCTGATCGTATGTGCTGAAACTGTTGTAAGCCAGCACATACAAGCTCATTTCGGTGGCGACCTTTGGCAAGGTTCGCATGAGGAAATGCGCCGACCCCATCCATGCCTTGAGCATTCCAAAAACATGTTCAACAGTTTGGCGGCGCACCCGTATGGCTCGGCTACGCGCGCCGGGGAGCTGGTGACCACAAGGGGCTAGCGAGAGGTGGCTCGCGGCATGTAATTCAAATGGATTACAGCTTTGATGAGCGCGTGCCAACGCAGGACATATTTCAGGTCGATAGCGATAGCGACTTCAAACAGAAGCTAATTGCATTGCAATCACCGATCACAAAGAGTCCCCCTCCTTTATGGGTGCCATCAGATGAGGGTGCGGCGCATCGCGACTTCTCATATATGGAATCGCTCAACCATTGATCAGGCGCCCGCCGTCGACGACGAGTTCCGATCCAATCGTCCACTTCGATTCATCGGAGGCGAGGTACACCACTGCTTTGGCGATTTCGCCCGGCGTGCCGAAACGACCAAGCGGGATGCTTGCGGCAATGTCTTTGTTGACCTGGTCGCGATAGGCATCGGGAATGCCAAGCTTGTCGTACAACGGCGTCTCGACGGGGCCAGGACTTACAGCGTTGATACGAATGCCGCGTTCAAGCAGTTCGCTTGAAAGGGTTTTTGTCATGCTCAAGAACGCGGCCTTGGTCGCCGCATACACCGACGATTGGGCGGCTCCCACGTGCGCGCTAACCGACGTATTGAACACCACCGACGCAGGGCTGGCGAATACGGGGAGCAGTGCCTTCATGAGGAAGAACGGGCCTTTTACATTGATGTTGAACGACGCATCGAATGCTTGTTCGGTCCATTGCTCGATCGGTGCCCAGGCCGCGACGCCCGCGTTGAGGAACGCGATATCGAGCTGGCCATAATGTTCTTTTACCGCCTGCGCCAGATCTTGCTGCGCGGCGACGCTGGCCGAATCAGCACGTAACACAAGCACCTGCTCGCCAAGCGCGACCTTGGCCTTGGCAATGGAGTCCGGGTTCACTCCGGTTACGATGACGCGCGCGCCCTCGGCCAGAAACTGCCGTGCGGTTTCCAAGCCAATACCGCTGGTGCCACCGGTGATGAGGGTACGTTTGCCTGCTAGGCGTGCCATGGGCTGCTCCTGTCGTTGATGCCGGGTCTGCCGCGCCGGCAGTCCTTCGGTATCAGCTAGCATGAGTCCATGCTGGATTTGCCATAAGACCCCTTTCCTGCATAGCATTTATGCAATCCAGGCATGAATGTAGGCGGGAAGATTGGACCGGTTCTTGGTAATGACCTGTTTTGCCCGTGCCGTAGAGACCGGAAGCTTTTCTGCCGCAGCGCGTGACATAGGCATTGGGCAACCCAACGTCAGCCGCTATGTGGCTGCGCTGGAAGAACATCTGCAGACTCGGCTGCTTAACCGCTCAACGCGTAAGCTCGTCTTGACGCCTGAGGGTGAGCGTTACTACGCCGAGGTTCGCCGCATACTCGATGCGGTAGCCGAATCGGAAATGTCGCTGCGAGAGAACGTCAAGCCATCGGGACTTCTCCGAGTGGCCTGCCCAACGGCGCTGTCGCACATGTATGTGATGCCTCTCGTGCCTGCCTTTCTGCAGCGCTATCCGGAGATGGAGCTGGACCTGCAGATCGGCGATCGCTTCGTCAACCTGCTCGACGAAGGGGCTGAGCTGGCCATTCGTATAGGCCATCTGGAGAACAGTGCGCTTCGCGCGAGGCGTATTGGATCCTTCAGGCGCGTTTGCGTGGCGAGCAAAGAATATCTGGCAAAACGCGGTATGCCGCGAATCCCAGGCGACCTGACAGATCACGATTGCGTGATCTATACATTGCTGGCATCGGGAGCAACGTGGCGCTTCAAGGATGCGGAGGTTCCGGTGTCCGGCCGGATCAGGGTCAATTCTCCTGAAGCTGCACGCGCATTGGTCAATGCGGGCCTTGGCATCGGTCAGGGACCGGCATGGCTGTTCGAAGAAGGACTCAAATCCGGCCGTCTGCAAATCATTCTGAACGAGTTCGCCGCCCCGCCGGTGCCGATGCAAATCGTCTATGCGGCGAACAGGCTAGTGCCGAAAAGGGCCATCGTATTCATGGACTTCATCGCCGAGGAATTTTCGAAGATTCCCCAGCTCAATACATGGGGTGCGCGAAGTAAGCGGAGTTCACCGTAATCGCTGCTGGGCGCAATTTAGCGGGACGCCGTGGCAATAGGTGGTTTGCTACGGTCGGAGTTTCCGTTGGTGAAGCCTGGGCGAACAAACGACGCTGCGCATATAGGCCGAAGCACGAGGCTGGTCAGCTGCTGCAGTCAGCCCGCTTGTTCGAAGAGCCCCACACGCCAGCGCTCCAGAGTTAAGGATGCTCTGATCTATTCCACGCACTATCCGGCATTGTTCAACAAGAGGTCGACGGTCACCGACCTCGCGTCGAGACTGCATTTCAAGCGGCTGGCCGCGCCCGGCGAGGCAAGATCGATCGCCTCGACCAGCACGTCCACCCCGTATTTGCTGCGGAGATCGGAGGCGCCGAGTCGATCGATGCTCGCCCGGGGATTCGAATCTGCCCAAGGCCGTTCGAATGTCTTTCAAGATCGCGTCTTGGGTCTTCTGATCGATCTACACGGAATGGAATCTGTGTTCTCAAACCAGCATCGACTGCTGGGCGAAGATACCGGCCATCGCGCCTTGCCATGATGCCGTGGTGACCGAGGGTATGAGGGGGTTGGCGAGGTCGCCGGCGGCGTAGATGCCGGGCGTGCTGGTTTCGCGGCGCTCGTCGACCTTGAGAACAATGCCTAGGGGCGTATTGACTGTGGCCAGGCCCAGTGATTCATGCAGGCTTGCGGACGGCTGGTTGCGCGGATGCGCGAACAAGATGTCGACCGCGACATGGGGGCCGGCATCGAGATTGACGGTGGCGCTATGGCCCCCGTGATGGGCGATCGTGGTGATCCGGCCATCGACGACAGGTATGTTGCGGCGCGCTAGATCGGCCCGGATATCAGGCGGAATGTCGTGACCATCGGCGAAGAGGGTCAACCTGTCGGTCCAATCGTGGAACAGCCTGACCTGGTTGTGCGACTGCGGACCGGACCACACGAGGCCCCAATGCTTGCCGGCGACTTCAAAGCCGTCGCAATAGGGGCAGGGCACGATGGAGGTTCCCCAGCCTTCGGCAAAGCCCGGAACGTCAGGCATCTGATCGGCGACGCCATAGCTAAGGATCAGGCGGCGCGCTTTAAGGCTTCCACCATCGGCAGTGACGACAGAGAAATCGTCGATGGCGCCGGAGATGCTCTCGGCCCGGGCATTGACCAGCCTGATCGTGGGATAGCGCGCCAGCTGCTGTCGCGCCTCCGCCAGGATGTCCAGCGGCGGCTTGTGATCGTGGCCGAGCAGCCCATGCGAATGGCCAGCAAAGCGGTTGCGCGGCAGGCCGGTATCGAGAACGGTAACCTTGCGGCGGGCACGGCCGAGCTGCAGAGCCGCGGCAAGACCGGCAAAGCTGCCGCCGATGATGATGACGTCATCCATGGTGATGGACTCCGTATGTGGATGAGGGAGGTTGGGTTGGGGCTGGCTTGCAGATTTAGATACTGAATGGTATCGTAATTCAAGATTTAGGATACCGTCAAGGACCGTAATTGTCGTGACCGAAAACAGCCAGGGCCGGCGCGGTCGGCCCCCCAACGAGGCCCTTGGCCAAACGATCGTCGACGCCGCGCGCGAACTCTTCGTGGAGTTGGGTTTTCAAGCGACGACATTGGACAAGGTCGCCCAGCGAGCGAAGATCTCCAAGCTCAGCATCTATCGGCACTTCGAGAACAAGGAGGCGCTGTTCAGTGCGGCCATCGCGGCCGGCTGCCATCAGTTTTTTGCACCACAATCCCTTCTTGAAGGCGTCGACGGTTCGGTCGAAGATCGGCTGATGGCGGTGGGAGCATTACTGCTTCGCACGCTGTTGAGATCAGACGTCCGCAGTGTTGAAGCCATGGTCATGGCCGACAGGACGAATCAAAGCTCGTTAAGCAAGCTCCATTACGAAGCCGGCCCCGCCCATGTCATCGCTCAAATCGAGGCACTGTTGCGTCAGTTGCACGCAAAGGCGCTTCTGAGCGTGCCCGACCCTCTCCAGTCTGCCCGCTTGTTTGCCGCGCTTTTCAAAGGATCCGATCTTCTGCTTATCGCGCGCTTCGATCAGGCAAGAGCAGAGGACAACAACGAAATCGAATCCTATTGCCGGTCGGCTGTTGCCATGTTCATCGCAGCGCACGGTGGCAACGACCACGCGGGGAGATGGCGTTGACGTCAACGAGTACGATCAAGAGATCATTGCCGCCGCTGTTGACCCTGCCGGGGCAATCGCCTACGTCGCCTGCACCGCCAAAGAACTGGCCGAGTACGTGGACGTCTCATTTGAATTTCGGTTGCACGGAGGGTTCTGCAGACGAGGTGGCCTCAGAAATCGAGAGCTACAACCCTTACTTTGGTTGCGATGTGCGATTCGGCGCACCTGCAGCCCTTCCCCCTGATACAGCCGCTCCACGCGCTTGTAGTTCACGGACTAACCGTTGCGCTACTCAAAAGCGGGGGGACGTCGCCCGCCATCCAAGACGCATACATCGAATCGTTTAACGGCCGCTTGTGCGTTGGATGCTCAAAAGAGTGTTCTTTAACCACATGGCCGTAATCGCGGAGATCGGAAGCTGATACTTTGCGTAGTACGCCCGCCCATCAAACGCGATCGGCACGCCCGGTAGGTATGCGCCCAAATTATCTGTGACCTGCTCTGGGCGACTGGCGCTCACATTGGCGAGATTTCCATTCTTAGAGGCGGATCGGAGCGTTATGGCTCAAGGTCATTGAAACCAGGCGCTCCCTTTTTTGCGCTGAGCTGGACGGGCAATGTCTCGATCAGCTTGCGTGACCGGATCATGGTCTGCGTTGTGGAAACGTATTTCCTGAAGTGCGGCGATTGGATATGCGCTCGATAAGCCGCCTCGCTCGCATAGATCTCGAAGAAGTGCATCGTGGAGGGGTGGTCCTTTTCCGCCACCGCATAGATGGCCAGGACACCGGGCTCGCTTTGCACTGCGGCTTGCATTTCCTCCTTGACCGCCGCCTTGTACGCATCCAGCTGCGACGGATCGATGACCAGCTCGGCAATGCGTACCACGGGTTCGGTCTGCGCCTGCGCATGCAATGCGCTCCCGGCGAGCCCGCAGAATGCAAGGGCGATGCGAAACCACAAGCCTCGTTTGCTTTGCCTTGTCATATCACTCTCGCTTGCTCGGACAGAGGGGTGTACGTGGTCCCGAGG
The DNA here is from genome assembly GCF_051954575.1 of Dyella sp. GTDB lineage: Bacteria > Pseudomonadota > Gammaproteobacteria > Xanthomonadales > Rhodanobacteraceae > Dyella_B. The sequence goes on from NZ_JBQCHP010000035.1 coordinate 14,310, forward strand.
AACGTAGAAGGGCTGCACCTGCTTTTCAGTCGTCCAGGCACTTCGGAAGCTCGGCGGCGAGCGTATCGATGGCGAGGCGGGATCGGAGCGGCAGGTACTGGGCGGCAGGCCATACGGCATAGCATTCCATGACCGCGGTCGGCCGATGGCCCCAGACTTCCACCAGTACGCCCCGTCGCAGTCGCTCACGGATCAACCAGTACGGCAGCCAGGCTAGACCCATGCCGTCGGCTGCGGTGTCGGCGATGACCTCCAGGTCGTCGAATCTCAAACGAGAAGTTGGCTGGATAGTTACCAATGCATCAGTGGCATCCGGGAGTTGCCAAGCCATTCCATGCTCGTTGCGCCAGTACGGCAGCAGGTCGTGATGGACGAAGTCCTCAAGAGAACGGGGCTCACCCTTTCTTGCCAGATAGGCGGGGGACGCGCATAGAACCTTACGCTGGTTCACCAAGCGGCGGGCTCGCAGAGCGGAGCCATTGCCTGGGGCGCCATTGCGAACCGCCAGGTCGAAGCCTTCGGCGATCAGGTCGACTTGACGATCACTGAAATTGAGCTCGAGCTCGAGCCTGGGATGCTGCCGTGCATAGGCTCGCAGAATCGGAGCGACGCAGTAGCGGCCAAACAGCGTGGGGAGCGTAACCCGCAGCTTTCCGACCACTTCGCGCCGCCCATCTTCCAGCATCGCTTCGGCGGCGCGTAATTCTTCGATCGCACGCAGGCACCGCTCGTAGTACTGCTGTCCGTCCTCCGTAAGATTCTGGGATCGGGTCGTCCGCTGAAACAACTGCACGCCGAGCCGCTCTTCCAGCCGGGCGATCGCCTTGCCGACCGCAGAGCGTGTGAGCGAGAGCCGCTCACCGGCCCTCGCAAAACCGCCGGCCTCGACGACTTCCACGAACAGCTGCACGCCATCGAACCGATCGCGCATGCGCGCATCCTCACTCGAACCATTGTAGAAATTTTGGAAGCATTGAGTGGAATTTTTTCCACCCGTGCTTCTGCAAATTCTACTTTATAGTCCCTGGGCAGCAAATTTTCATACGCCGCCCTTGAGATACACGCCGCCGACGTTGGCCGAGCAAAAACGAGCCATTCAGTCAGAAACACGAGGATCCTGGATGTTGATTTCAATCGTCTACGACAGCGGCTATGGCCATACCGCGCGAGTCGCCGAGGCAGTCGCCGAAGGAGCCCGGCAGGTCTCGGGCGCGGATGTCAGGGTTTTCGCTGTCGCAGATGGCATCGATTGGTCGACGCTGGAGCAAAGCGACGCAATCATTTTCGGCTCGCCGACCTACAACGGCATGATCAGCGCCAGGCTCAAACAGTTCTTCGAGGACTCCACCAAAGCCGCCTGGACGGAACTCAAGTGGCGCAACAAGCTCGCCGCCGGTTTCACCAACTCCGGAGCGCAGCACGGAGACAAGCTCAATTCGCTTGTCTCCATGGCTCTGTTCGCCGCACAGCACGGAATGATCTGGGTCGGTCTCGACCTGATGCCCGGCAATAACAGCAGCACCTCCAGCCCCGATGACTTGAATCGGTTGGGAAGCTGGCTGGGCGTCATGACCCACGCCAACGTAGACCAGCCACCCGAAGCAGCGCCCCCGGCCAGTGATCTGTCGACGGCCCAGTATCTCGGACGCCGTGTCGTCCAGACCGCCCGCCGGTTTCAGCCCGCGTGAATCCTATCTCTCACCACCTAAGGAATCAGACCATGAAGCTGCTCTGCCTCGATGTGCCTCAGCCGGGAGCGAGCCCGGAAAAGTATCAGCCCCATATGCAGGACGAGGTACGCCATAGCTGGCAGATGTACAAGGGCGGCTTGATCCGCGACATCTACTTCCGCCAGAACCGGCCAGGCGTTGCCATCATCGCGGAAGCCGAGTCTGTCGAAGCCGCGAAGAAGGCCCTCGCCGAATTCCCGCTGGCCCGGGCCGGCTTGATCGGCTGGGAGGTGATTCCGTTGGGTCCGTTCGCCAACTGGGAAGCCCTGTTTGCTTCGACTGGCGCCTGAGAGACCGGCCCTGATCGCCGACCCGCGCTTCTTGTCATGCGCAGGAAGGCCCACGCACATAACACACGACTAGGTTCCTCACTCATGCATGCAACGGGCTTCGCGGCTTTATCGGCCACGGCTCCGCTCGAGCGCTTCGCTTTCGAGCGCCGCGCGCCGCGGCCGGACGACGTGGTGATCGACATCCTTTACTGCGGTGTCTGCCACACCGATCTGCATATGGCGCGCAACCATGGCGGCTTCACCACGTATCCGATCGTGCCCGGCCACGAGATCATCGGACGCGTGCGGCAGGTCGGCGCGGCTGTGACGCGCTTCAAGGCAGGCGACGTGGTCGGCGTCGGCTGTATGGTGGATTCCTGCCAGCACTGCCAGCCTTGCCTCAAGGGCTGGGAGCAGGACTGTCTGGAGGGCGCGACCTTCTCGTACGGCAGCACCGACCGGCAGGACGGCAGCCCCACTTACGGCGGCTATGCCGACGCCATCGTCGTGCGCGATAGGTTCGTGCTGTCGGTGCCCGACGGGCTCGATCCGGCCGGCGCGGCGCCGCTGCTCTGCGCCGGCATCACGACCTGGTCGCCGCTGCGGCGCTGGCATGTCGGCAAGGGCAGCAGAGTGGCCGTCGTTGGCCTGGGTGGCCTCGGCCACATGGCGTTGAAGCTGACGAAGGCGCTCGGCGCCGACGTCACGCTATTCACGCGCTCGGCCGGCAAGGAAGACGATGCGTTCCGGCTCGGCGCCGACCATGTCGTGCTGTCCAGCGAGCCGGAACAGATGAAAGCCGTCGCGGGCCGCTTCGACCTGATCGTCGACACGGTGCCCTACGACCACGACATCAATCCCTACATGCCGACCCTGGCCATCGAAGGCGTGCTCGTGCTGGTCGGTTACATGGGGCCTTTGAGCCATCCGGTGAACGCCGGCGCCGCCGTGCGCGGGCGCCGGGCAATCTCCGGATCCTTCATCGGCGGGATGCGCGAAACCCAGGAGATGCTCGACTTCTGCGCGGCGCACCGCATCGTCGCGGACATCGAGACCATCCCTATCCAGAACATCAACGAAGCCTACGAGCGCATGTTGAAGAGCGACGTGAAGTACCGCTTCGTGATCGACATGGCCTCCCTGACAGCCTGAGGAACCTGGATAATGCCCGCTGCTATCAAGCCCATACTGTGCGTGGTCACCAGCCATCCGATCCGCGGCGATTCCGGTGAGCCGACCGGCTTCGCGATGGTCGAGCTGACCCATCCGCTGGATGTATTCGAAAAGGCCGGCATCCCGGTGGAGATCGCTTCGATCCGGGGCGGCCATCCGCCGATCGATTTCTTCGACCTCTCCGATCCGGTCAATGCCCGCTTCTGGAAGGACAAGACCTTTCGCGAAATGCTCGCTCATTCCCGGGTGCTCGGCGAGCTCGACCCGTCCGGCTATTCGGCGGTCTTCTTCGCCGGTGGCCACGGCACCATGTGGGATTTCGCCGATAGCGAGGCCGTGCAGAACGTTATCCGCAAAATCTGGGAAGCCGGCGGCATCGTCTCGGCGGTGTGCCACGGTCCGGCCGCGCTGGTGAACGCCACGCTTTCCGATGGCAAGCACCTCGTGGCCGGCAAGCGCATCGCCTGCTTCACCGACGAGGAAGAGGCCGAGGTCAAGTACACCCACGTGGTGCCTTATCTATTAGCCACGACGCTAAAGCAGCGCGGAGCGCTGCATCAGCCTGCACCCAACTGGAGCGAAAACGTCGTGGTCGACGGCCGCCTTGTAACGGGGCAGAACCCGGCTTCGGCGCATGGCGTCGGCGAGGCCGTGGTTGCGCGACTCAAAACCGGCGTTAGCCACTGAGCTGGCCGTGAAAGGTGGCTTCGATTCGCATCGCGCCGCGTGACGCCAAGACAGGAACTACGACATGATCAAGCGCAAACTTGGCCAGGGTCTTGAAGTATCGGCGTTGTCGCTCGGGGCCATGGGCTACGGCAAGGCGCGGAACCTGCCTGATCGAAACGAGATGATTCGCCTTATCCGTACTGCCGTCGAACGCGGCATGGACTTCTTTGATACCGCCGAAGTCTATGGCCCCTGGACGAACGAAGAGATGGTGGGCGATGCACTCGCGCCAGTGCGGGACAAGGTCAAGATCGCGACCAAGTTCGGTTGGGACATCGATCAGGAAACAGGCGAGCACCGGGGTGGCGTGAACAGCAAACCTGCGCAGATCCGCCGCTCCATCGAAGGAAGCCTGCGCCGGCTTCGCACTGATCATATCGATCTCTACTACCAGCACCGCGTTGACCCCGACGTGCCAATGGAAGATGTCGCCGGCACGGTCAAAGATTTGATCGCGGAGGGCAAGGTGCGATGGTTCGGCATGTCCGAGGCGAGTGTGGGTTCGATCCGTCGCGCGCACGCCGTGCAGCCGCTCGCGGCCTTGCAGAGCGAGTATTCGCTATGGACGCGAGAGCCGGAAGCGGAAGTTATTCCGACGCTTGAGGAGCTGGGCGTTGGCCTAGTGCCGTATAGCCCACTCGGCAAGGGATTCCTGACGGGGACGATCGATGCCAGCACGGTATTCGACACGTCGGATATCCGCGCGCAGACGCCGCGCTTTTCGGAAGAAGCACGCATCGCCAATCAAAAGCTGGTCGATCTCATCCGCAAGATGGGTGAAAAACATCGGGCAACGCCGGCGCAGGTGGCGCTAGCTTGGCTGTTGGCACAGAAGCCGTGGATCGTGCCGTTGTTTGGGACGCGAAAGCTTCAGCGCTTCGAAGAGAACATCGGCGCGCTCAACGTGACGCTCGATCAGGCGGATCTCGATGAGATCGAGCAGGCCAATATTGTCGTTCAGGGTGCTCGGTATCCGGACGCTATGCTGCGCTTTTCCGGGCATTAGAGGGGCGCGAAACATGTCTTGCACTTCCTCCAGCATTGGCATCACCCAGCACAGTTTCATGATCCGATTGCCCGTAAGGCCAATCGGCGATATCGATCAGTGCAGTCAGTCGCGCAACGTTTCCCACGATCATGACTACAGCGCACCAGCACACGCAGTTCCGGTGAAAACGACTCAGTCGCCTTAGAGAGCCTGACCATGAAGATGGTGGGAATCGAAGAACATGTGCTACCGGGTGAGATCAGGCAAGCGTGGACAACGCTTCCTGGTGCTGATGACGGCACGCTAATGCTCAATGCCCCCGCCATTGCCGAACGTTTGGCCGACCTCGGCGAAAAGCGCCTGGCGCTGATGGATGAAACGGGCATCGATATGCAGGTGCTATTGCTGACGACACCTGGGCTGAACAATCTCGGTGAACATGGCGTCGATCTGGCGAGGCGTGTCAATGATCGCCTCGCAGAGGTCGTGCAACGCCATCCATCGCGCTTCCGAGCGCTTGCCTCGCTGCCTTTCGCCAGCGCTGATGCAGCGGCACGTGAGTTGAGTCGAGCGGTGACCGAGCTGGGTGCCTTGGGTGCCATTCTCTACGGACGAGTCGGTAACAAGCATCTCGATGATGAGATGTTCGAAGCGACGTTTGCGTGTGCGGCCGAACTCAATGTACCTCTGCTTACATCCACAGATTCCACAGATGGCGGGACGCCAGCCTTACTACGCGGGCTTTTCGCCGACTATTGACCTGGCGTTCTCGACGTTTGGCCTAGGTTGGCAGTTGTCTTGTCAGCTTCGTGGTGACACATAGCTTATTGACCCCGCATGGTTTGATCTTTCTGCCACATCCCATCACATCTACGAATTTCATCATGACTGCCGAAACCACCCTTTCCCCGAAACAGAAGGCTCTCGTGCCCATCGCCGCATTCACTGCGGTGGGCGACTTAGAGCGTTTGAATGACGCCCTCAGACAGGGTCTTGATGCGGGCTTATCCGTCAGTGACTGCAAGGAAGTCCTCGTGCAGCTCTACGCGTATACAGGGTTTCCGCGCAGCATCAATGCGCTGACCCAGTTGATGAAGCTGCTTCAGGCGCGCAAGGATGCGGGCGTCACCGACGCGCCGGGCCGCGAGCCAAATCCCGTTGTTCAAGGCGCTGCCTTGCTGGAAATCGGCACCGCAAACCAGACAAAGCTTTCCGGCGCACCTGTAACAGGCGCATTGTTCGAGTTTGCGCCGGCCGTTGACCTCTTTTTGAAGACCCATCTCTTCGGCGACATCTTTGCGCGAGACAACCTCGATTGGCAGAGTCGGGAACTGGCCACGGTTGCAGCTCTGGCCACTTTGCCCGGTGTGGCGCCTCAGCTGCAGGCACATATACGTATCAGTATGAACGTGGGCATTAGTGCTGCTCAGCTGCAGCAAGTTGTCGAAGTGCTTGCGGCTCATGCCGGTCCGGATGCAGGCCACCGCGCGCGAGCCGCGCTAGATGCTCAGCTATCGACTCGACTCTAGGCCTGATTTGGCTTATATGGGTTCCGATCTGGAGATTTTTCGTGCAGTGCGACCAGCGGTACTGAGATGGCAATAGATGCATCGCGTATGCGGATTGAATTGCGATTGAGGCATTTCCGCGCTTTGGCGAGCGTGAAAGATCAGCCGACCACCGAACACAAGCGTCGTTGCTCCGCTACGCGGTTTTTTGATATGAGCGATTACGCCGACTGTTTGCTCAGTTCGACTGCAGAGCACGCACGCCTCCAAGGCAGGAAGCAAAACTTACAGACGTGCGACGACCTGATCGACTACGGACCGCCACTGATCGCCTGTGACGGACTGCACCGCGTTTCTTCGCACGGAGGCGCTCGAAATGACAACGTCAGGACGAACCTCGCGGAGTTTCATCAGGCTCTCGCCCAAAGCCTTCTTTCGCCCCCCAGCAGACCATTGGACGAGCGTTCCCCAGCCGTCATCTTCGGGAAAGATGAGGTCGCCAGTGAAGAGATATCGCAGACCGTAGGGTGACTGGAAGACAAAGCAGGTACTGCCTGCGGTGTGGCCCGGTGTTGGAATGACTTCAACGTTGTCCGGCTCCAGACTTTGGTCATCAAACACGACGTCGATCTTGCTGTACTTGCCAATAGCCTTCACTTCCAAGGCATGGCAGCAGAGCTGGCTTTCGAACATCTCTTTGATAGTGGCCAACGGCGGCCCCGCCTCATCGCGATGGCTTAGGTATTGCCGAGAAATTCCTCCCAGGCGCTGGATCTCATTCAGTTCTTCGCGGATGCCCGTGCTGTAGAAGAGTGCGTTACCGCCATCCTGAGTCAGAAGGTAGGCATGCGTGGTGACGCCGTGGAATGGATGCTCTTCTCGCGTTTCCCACAAGTCGGGAAAAAGTTGTTTCATCGAAGCACTCCTCGGTGTACTCGAAAAGTGAACTGGGCTAAACGAGCCAGCCGCACGCTGACTCGCTCGCTCATGATTGAATCAAGCCTCTGAGGTCAGCAACACAGCGCCACGCCTTGGCGTTTCCTGAGCCGCGGATAGGGCTTTGACAGCATCCGTGAGCGGAACCATCCGATAGTCAGCAAGGCTCGATGCATTGGCGCGAACCATGTCGAAGATGTCATTGAGATCATCCACGCGTTGGTCGGCAGAGAGATCTGCGACAGCAACCGGCGTGTTGATGCCCTTTATGGTCAATCCACGCACCGTCAATGCAATGCTCGACACTGTTGACGGGGAATGGTCCATGCCCCCATAGGTCAGGAGCGTGCCACGGTCCGCTAGAACGTCGAGAAGATCGGCAATCATTGCGCCGCCGATAGGGTCAATGGCGACGCTCGGTGCAGCGCCGTAGACAGCCCTCGCTCGCTCTTTCCAATCGCTGTCCGACGTATCGATCACCGTAATACCGGGAAAAGTTGCCGAGAGCACATCGGCGGATGGTTTGCTGCGGACCGTTGCGATGATCTTAAGCCCACGCATTTTGGCAAGCGCGATCAGGTTGCGACCGACGCTGGACCCGGCCGCCGTCACCAGGAGCGGAGCCCCTTCACCGGCAGCACCTCGCGAGGCGGCGGCTTCGCGCAGCAGCGTAGCGGCGGTGATGCCATTGATCATCACCTGGCAAGCGGCTTCGTCACTCACGTCATCGGGGATGGGAATGAGATCCGCTGCAGGAACGATGACGCGTTCCGACCACGTGCCGTGCGCATCGAACAATCCGACCCGCGCGCCCACCGCGATGCCTGAAGAGAGCTTCACCCCCGGGCCCACGGCCTCGATCGTTCCGACGCCATCCCCTCCCGGCACCAGGCCAGACTCCGGAATGGGGAGGGGAATGATCCCACGGATCATGAGGTCGTCGATTGGATGCACCATGCGTCGACGCACTTTTACTAAAACTTCTCCAGATCCAGGTGCCGGGATCTCGCGCGAATCGTGCAACGCCAGCACGTTGCTGGGCTCGCCGTGGTGGCGGTAAATCATCGCTTTCATTTCTTTTCCTCAGAGGGGTGGTGGCGCCCAATCAGGCATGGACACCTGCTTGCACAATCGAGCCAATGTTCGACGCGATGGCCACGCGGTCCGTGGTGCGATTGCTGGGGTGATCCGCTGGGGAGAATTGCCCGCCAAGGTCACCCAATCGTTCGCTCGCTTGCATGTGTGGCTACCTGTCGCCGTGTTGTGGACGCACATCTTGGTAGCTACGATTGCACGGTTAAATACCGTCAATCCGGACGGCCCGTACGGGAGGCCGAACAATGCGCCCTGACTTAACGGAGCTCAATGCCTTCATCGCGGTGGCGGAGGCCGGCGGCTTTCGGGACGCTGCGCGCGAGGCCGGCGTCAGCGCCTCAACGCTTAGCGATGCAGTGAAACGCCTCGAAGGGCGATTGGGCCTGCGGCTTCTCCACCGCACCACCCGCAGCGTCACGCCTACTGAAGTAGGTGCTCTTTTGCTCACACGCCTCAGGCCGGCGCTCGGTGAAGTCGACGCCGCGCTTCAAATGTTGGAAGGCCTGAGCGGGCACCCCATGGGCACACTGCGGTTGAACGTGCCGGTCAGTGCGGCACGGCTGATCCTGCCAGCCATCCTGCCCGGGTTCATGGCGGCCTATCCCGATGTACGTGTGGAGATCGATGCCGACGACCATCTGGTTGACGTGCTCGCACTGGGCAATGACGCAGGCATTCGCCACGACGAACGACTCGAGCAGGACATGATCGCCGTGCCGATTGGTCCTCGAGTGCAGCGTTATGCGACCGCCGCGGCGCCGGGATATTTGGATAAGCACGGTCGACCGACGCATCCGCGCGAGCTGCTCGGGCACGCGTGCATTGTCGGTCGCTACGTCGGCGGCGCGCTCGCGACGCCATGGGAATATGAGCGAAATGACGAAGTGTTCCGGGTCGACCCACAAAGCCGGCTTGTCGTGAGGGTCGGGGGCGCCACCGACCTTGGCGTGGAGGCCGCGATCGCGGGCATTGGAATAATCCATTTGTTCGAGGACTGGCTTCGTCCTCACTTTGAAAGCGGACGTTTGGAGCCGGTGCTTTCAGACTGGTGGCAGTCGTTTTCGGGGCCGTTTCTTTACTACTCCGGGCGCCGCCTGGTTCCTCCTGCGTTGCGCGCATTCATCGACTACATAAAGACAGTCCCGGCTTAAGGCGGAACTGATCGATTCGCGGCGGCTCTAAAACTTGGCGGGCTGAAATCTCTATTGGATGTCCGATAGGCGCAGATCAAGACATGTTTGCGCTGTCGAACCTGTGGATGGTTAGGCGCCAGCTGATGGCCATGACGCCTGCTCGTGCATGAAGAAAGATCTTCAGAGATTCCTTAGAGCGACCGCTTTGGGTCGAAATCGGACCTCACGGCCTTTCCACGTTCCAGCCCAAGAACTGTTCCAGATCATCAGCCGCCGCATCTGCTTGTCACGCACATGTGAGTCAGGATCTGCCAGCCCTCGCACGACCAGGTCATAGACCGGATCGCGCGGAATTTCCCCAAACCGCCGAGCCAGATGGCCAAAGCTTAGCAAGGCGTTTCCACGAACGAGTGGATCAGACGAGTGAGTAGCCGTCAACGCGACTTCAAGCGCCGGCGCTAACGTCGACGAGTGAAGCGCCAATCTGTCGGGATCAGGTAACCGTGTCGCCGCCCTGAAGTTAATGAAAATCATGCGTTTGGCGGGGTCACTGCCCCTGGAATATGTAGGCTCGCGACAGGGTCAGATGCTTTTGTTGGCAAACGACACGGTTAGCTGAGGCTTTTGCCGTTTGGCGACAGGATTGCCAAACACACTTGTTTTGATCTGATCAGCCGTCCATGGTGACCCAAACTGGCTGCAGATGGTGGTACTGGGTTTAACTATCGCTGTCGCTGTTAAATGCTGTCGAGTATTCTGTTTTAGGCTGTCACCAATTCTGGTGCTGTCGTCGCTTCTGTTCCCGTCGCTGGTTCTGCAAGGCTATTCGTTGACAGCCCACTCGGCATCCTGAAGCAAAAACGTAAGTGCGCCCACTGCCAACCCCGCATCCTGGCGAGAGACGGGGCGGGTACCATAACTGGCGGCCGCATTGGCTTTCGCGCGGCTATGCAGCGAATTGATCAGATCACCGGCATCGGCAAGTGCTCGTTTGTCTTCGCGACCGAGGTATTTCACCAACTTACCAAGATCTTGTTTACCCTCCGGGTTCGAATCGGGAAACTTGGCGCTGATCACATAAGAAGCAGCAATTCGGCAGGCATCGATCACGGCCTGAGGGGCCAGCACCGAGGCTGCCTCCACAACAGCATCCAGCGAACCCATGACATCATGCCTATTGGAATCTGGAATCCTGTCAGGAATAAGTTCGGGAAGGACTCCGAACAGCGTCTTGGACTTAAGCGTGAGGCATTGCTCATGGAGGTCGATGCGTTCCGAAAGAACAACTATCCATCGGGAACCGCTTCCCTGATCACCCAGCTCGATTTCCACTCCTGACTTAAGCTGGATGCCGGCGGCCCTGTACGCGCGATTCACATCGAAGCGATTGGCCGCATTCTTCAAATCGCGATGAGGGAAACGAGCGACGCAATTTGCCTCCCAGGAGTTCCGTGTATTGTCTTTCTTGAATACTCGGCCACGCCGAATCCGCGTTGCCGAGTTGAAATAATCCTCGTGAAATAACAATTCCCCGGTGCGCGCTTCGCCCACCACTGACAGAGAAAGAATCATAGGGTTGCCTTGGACCCGGCGCAGCCACGAACCGCTACCCTCATACCAAAGCCCCTGCGCCTCAGCAATGTACTGAATCATACGGCTCGCTCTCGTCAACTATTCGGATGATATCCAACCTAATTGTTATCATCGTCACTATCGGGCTGATCATCATATTTCATGTCACGCAGCCGTTTATCAGACTCTGCTCGACGTTCTTCGTCAGTGATCATACGGGTGAGAGTGGCGATTTCTCGCTCGGCGAACGCAACCACTGCTTGGCGTGAATCCTTCAGCCAATCATCAAGCAAATTCCGTCTAGCCCTCCAAGCATCTGCCACGCCGTGCTCCCCATGAGCTATGCCAAAGCTTTCGATGCAGGCCCGTACTGCACTATGCAGTGCCCTGTTCTTTGGAAACAGGAAAACAATCTCTTTTAAAACACTGTGGGTAAAAGCCTCGCCGTGATAATTTCGAAGAATGGCTAGGGCGAATTTAACCTCGGTCTCGCCGCCGGTCTTGACCAGATTAGCTAAGGCCACAAAAAAGTCGTTGGCATCACGTGGAAAGGCTGCGCTCAGCAGTCGGCCGCCGCGAAACTCAAATAGTCCTGCATCGCGCTGAAACCATGCCAACCCTCTAGCCAACGCAAGCGCCGGATCTTTGGCGAGTGCCTTCTCCAAACCGAATAATTGGAACGGCACAGCCTCAAAACTCTTGGCATCGTCGCCATCGCGATCTTGATGCTGGAGACGCTCGCCAAAGTAATCCCAGACCGCTTCGAGGTGGTGTTTCGCCAGTTGAGTCAATATTTGCTCAACTTGGTGGTTGATTTTGGGCAGGTACGCCATGTTCTCCAGCATCTGGGTGGCGAGACCTGAGGGGACCTTGTCGTAAAACGATGATTCGCGACCGGCAGAGAACCAGGCCTGATATACCCATCTAGCGTCCTTCCGTTCAGTCAGATAACTCAAAGCATCCCGCATATATATGTCTGGCGCGGCCACCCTGTCCGTACCCCAATGCCGCATAGCGAGAAGCAAGCATTCCATAACCGACCACGAATCTTGAATAGCTATGGACCGATCTAGGAGCGATCGCGCGGCGCTGGGGTTACGAGCGTTGCCATATCGGAGATGGCGCGCCACAGCAGGCAAGTTATCTCCAGAATCCAATTCCTCGGCTAATGTTTTCTCGTAGATGTCCTGCTGACTACTGGCAAACAACCCGTTGAGAAACGCGGCTAGGAATCCGCGAAGGTCTCGGCCTGCTTTGTTCAAAAATCTCTGCGCGACGTCAGGCTTGCGCTGGGCCAACTGAACAAGAAAATCCGTAAAAGTAGGAAATGTGGCTAGGTCGTTGGATTTGGTCTCTGCGCAGCGCGTGATCAGTGCGAACCACTCTTCCTCGGTTTCAGCGTTAATCTCGTCCAGATAGCGACTGCACTCGGTCTTGCGATATTCCTCAGACGTGTTGAAGTCAAAGTTGAGGTCATCCCACTGCACTGGATAGACCGACTCAAACCCCACAAGCACTTTGTATCGGACAAATCGCTCATCGCCATTGATGCAGTCGCGGAATCTCAAGATCGCCGTGGCTAGCTCTTCCGCAAGCTTGCGTTGGGTATGGGATCCCTCTTCGCCTAGGTGTTTTGCCCAGTGGTAGTCTCGGACGCGAGCTTGCTCCAAGTGCTGACGCAACTCATAACTCATTCCTGTGGCGCGCTGAGTTAAGAACTCAACAATGCGAATCGTGTCTTGAAGCGAGGTGGCCAATAGCGCATCGCTCCGTTCCGCGGGACCGTGCGCACGCGTTGCTTCTTCCAGTGCCGACAGAACCAGCCGTCTTTGATCGTCGTCGGTTGACCGGTCGAAAGCTGCGAATAACGCATGAATAGCCTTTGTTCGCACTTCCCTGAGCTGATCTGACGCGGGCACGGTGCCGGAACGAAGGATCATAGAGTCGGCCTTCCATGTCTGGCTCGTAATTTCTGGCTTAAGGGCTTCTGACCAAATGGCCAGAGCTACAGAACGGGCGCGATCAATTTCGGCAGTGGTCATGGCGTCAATGTGATCAATCAGAGCCAATTGCAAACTGGGGCCGACTTGGTTGTAAATGTTGATGTTGTACTCGCCAAGATGCCTGGCGACACTGGTTATTTCTTCTTTAATGCGTTCGCTCGGCTCGCTCGCGTACATCTCGAATAGAAGGATCAGCGTGCCGACGGCGTCCTGATAGCGCAAGACGCTGATAATATCGATTGCGAGCTTGGTGACATCTTCGGCGCGCATCCCTCTCATGGCTCCAAAGGTGGTTTCAATGGGTACGACTTCGTCGGCACGAGCTGCGCGAACCGTATCTAAAAGTGGCCCTTTCAAGCTCGCATATGCAGCCGGAAGATCATCGTAGTGAGGGATTGCATAGTCCTTTAATCCAGAGAGGATGTCGTAACGCTCGTTGTTGTTTTTTGCGTTCTTAAGCAACGTGACGAGATCACTATCGAACAGCTGCTTGCCACGGAGCACTCTTTCGTAGTCTTGCTGCGCCTTTTGGATCTCGTAACCCGCTGGAATCAGGTATTTATCCATGATCCGCTCGAACCGCCGCGTGATACCCTCGATGGCCTTTTTACCGAAGCCATCGCCCAAACGATTTTTGTAAATAATGTCGTGTGAGGTTTCGGACCAAGCGTGATTGAGAATGGTCTGTATCTGGATCTCGCAGCGCAGTTCCGCAAAGCGGGCATATTCGGGCAGTTGGAGGCGATCATCACGTAACCGAATCGTGTAGTGAATGCCGCGGTAGCGAACACCATCATTTTCGGGTGTGGGGTGATGAACCTTGAGCGAGTCTTCCTCTATCTCGAAATTGTCGCGTATCAACACTGAGGCAAGAAACCGATCGACATCATTATTGGTATAGAAAATGATCCTGGCGCCGGCTAGATCACGCCGATCCTGCTCAAGCGTGTGTGAATCCAGCTTCCCTTCATCATCAAGCCGCTTGCGCAAGCTTTCTACGGATTTTGCGCGAGATTGGATGGACTGCGGCTGGGGAAGTTGTGGGTCAGCAGCTAGGGCGACCTTGAGAATGAACTGCACCGTAGCGGCGAACGCCTCGTATACCGGAAAATACTGCCTCTCGTAGTCATCTATGTTCATGCGCAGTGTCCGTATGCCTGCCTGACGGATCTGATCGTTCGTACCACATCGCCATAATTTAGAGGGCCTTAGTTGTGGACGCCGCGCCGTAACGCAAGCCATCGAGAAACAGACCTACCAACTTTCGGGCATCGGGTGGGTCTTCTGCATACTCAAGCGGGGCGCAGAGCGCTCCCACCGCGCACAATAGCTCCTGCGGGCGAACTCCTTTCCGAATCTCGCCCGACGCCATCGCCGCGTCGAGCAGCTCGTGAACGACAGGGAGGAGTCGCTGCTGAAAATACGTTGGCAGAGCCTTGAAGGCGGGATCACCTGAGCCGAGCGCGGCGGCGAGCCCGCGCCTTTTTGTCACGAACTCCACATAGCGTTCGACCCATTTTTCTAGGGCCACGCCCGCCTTATCCGTGGCCGCAAGCTCCGTCCCGGCATCCGCGCAGGCGTCTACTTCACTACGCAGCGCGGCCACTACAAGGTCAGAACGCTGTGGAAAGTGGCGATAAATCGTGCCGACGCCCACCCCGGCCTTCCGTGCAATCTCGCGCACTGGCGCGTCAACTCCCGATTCATCGAAAACGGCCAATGCCGTCCGCAGCAAGGTATCGATGTTCCGTAGCGCGTCTGCGCGCACAGGACGGGCTACTTTTTTGCTGGTGGATTGCTTAGTCGCCTTGCTCACTACACACCTCTTGTAAAGCGGAACAGTGTTCCGTATATTCCATAACCGGATCGACGTTCCGGTTAATCTTAATCTAGCGCATCGGTTCTGCCCACCACTTTCAACGGAGAAAACCATGCGCAGCACACCTGACGCACGCGTCACTGGTGCGAATAGAAGCATCGGTCTTAGAAAAGCAGCCCTCATGTTCCTCGTCGCCGCGCTTTCCGCGTGTGCGCAATCGACCCATCAATCTGTTCCCTCTCACCTCGGAAAGCCAATCAGCTCGTCGGCAATGGAGGTTTTGATCGATCAACCCGGGCCGATTGAACTCAAAACGGTCGCCAGCGCGGATTGGGTTGCCGATCTTTCTGGACTGATCAATCTGAAAGATCCAAAGGCCGTCCAGGCCGGCCTCCAAGATCACGAGGAGCCGATCCAAATCTATACGCATCTCCTGCGGCATCCCACGCAGGGATTTTTTATGGTCGACACAGGGGTTTCAAAGCAACTGGTGGATGATCCAGCGGGAGTAGGGGTCGGCTGGGTGGTAAGACACTTTGCAAAAATACAGAAGATGCAGATTCGGGAAGATGCCCTGTCGGCCATCAAATCGGAAGGCGTTCCTCTCAAAGGAGTCTTCATGACCCACCTCCATCTCGACCATATCTCCGGCATGCCTGACATTCCGAAAGATGTTCCGTTCTACACAGGTCCCGGCGAAGCTGAGGAGAAGAAGGCTGAGAACTTTTTCGTCACAGGGATGGAAGATCAGTTCCTTGAAGGCCGGCCAGCCATCCAGGAGTTTCAGTTCACGAAAGATCCGGATGGAAAATTTGACGGGATAATCGATGTTTTCGGCGACGGCTCCCTATTTGCCATTCTGACACCGGGACATACCGCGGGTCATGTCTCCTATCTCGCACGCACACCAGAAGGCCCTGTGCTGCTCACAGGCGACGCTTGCCACACGCGCTGGGGCTGGGAGCATGGAGTTGAACCGGGAAGCTATACGTTCGACCGGGATAGCGAACGAAAGAGTTTGCTCGCGTTGAAGGCCTTAAGCGAACGCCATCCGAAGATGATCATCAGATTGGGGCATCAGCCCTGAGACGCTTCGACTTGCGGCGCGCCGGCGATCGACGGCGCGCCGCAAGTGCATCGTCATCCTTCGACCGAGCGCGCTACGTACAGGCTCATGCACGAGCACGGATCTAGCGTTCAGCGCGCTTATCTAAGGAAACCCAATCTAGGCGATTCTCCTTAGATCGCACCAGATTTTGTTAGATTTGAAAGCCTTCGGGACATCCCGGGCCATTTAAGGCTTAGCGCGCTGAATCAGCGCCATGAGTCGCCGCTTTCGCGTCAGCGATAGCCGGTGGAAAGTCATGATCAGATCCGCCAAGTCATCGTCACTCGCGAAAAAATAAGCAACAGGCACGTCAAGGACCTGCCCAAGCTTGGTCAGCGTACTGGTGTCCGGCGTGTGCTTGCCGCGCTCGTATTGATTGATGCGGGGGGATGCAACCGAGGGATCAAGGCCCGCACGCACGCCCGGCCACCGTCAATGGGCCTCAATACGGCAATCGGTGACGCCCATGCGACACAACCGGCCAGCTTCCTTGTGCCATCAAGCAATTTGCACCAAGCCAGCGCTTTGTCCATGATGGTGCAATGAACGAGCAGTCCCGAAGCTGGGTGGAGCAGATGTCGACCGGGTTGGCGGTGGTCGATGGGGGCTTGCGGGTGCAGTGGATCAATTCGGCGCTGGCGGAGTTGCTGGGGCTGGGGTTGCGGCATGCGCAGGGGCAGTCGCTGCTGGGTTTGTTGCAGGATCCGCGGCTGGTGGCGCAGGCCGAGCGCAGCCTGGCGGAGCAGCGTTCGGTGCAGTGCCGGGGCTTGCTGCTGCCGGGGGTGCAAAGCGGGCAGCGGGTGGATGTGGCCTTGCAGCCGCTGGAAGGGGGCGATCTGCTGGTCGAGGTGCACACGGTGGCGGAGCTGCCGTCCACCGTGTCGCCGTTGTCGGCGACGCTGCGCGGTTTTGCGCACGAAGTGAAGAATCCGCTGGCCGGTTTGCGCGGCGCTGCGCAGTTGCTGCAGCGCCGGCTGGAGGATCCGGACATGCAAGCGCTGGCCGGCATGGTGATCAAGGAGGCGGACCGGCTTACCGTGCTGGCCAATCGCCTGCTGCATCACGATGGCGCGCCCCATTTGGCGCTGGTGAATCTGCACCAGCTGATGGAACGAGTCGGCGGACTGATTCGCGCGGAGCCTTCGCCGCCGCGTCTGCGCCAGGATTACGACCCGAGCTTGCCAGACGTGGAAGGCGACGCCGATCGCTTGCAGCAGGTGTTGCTGAATCTTGCGCGTAACGCGATCGAAGCTGGCGCTAAAACGCTCACTTTGCGCAGCCGCGTCGAGCATGGCGTGCGGCTGGGCGATCGCATGTTTCGCAGCGCCTTGCGGCTGGACGTGATGGACGACGGCCCCGGCGTGCCGGCGGCGTTGCGCGACACCTTGTTCGAACCGCTGGTGTCCGGACGCGCCGATGGCACCGGCCTGGGGTTGGCCTTGTCGCGCGAAATCGCGCACGAACATGGCGGCGAATTGCGCTACGCGAGCCGCCCGGGCGAAACCGTGTTTTCGCTTTATCTACCCTTGCCGCCACGTGTGGGCGCGGCAGCCTCGACGGGACGTGCCCATGGCTAAATCCGATAACCGCGCGGGCATCTGGATCGTCGACGATGATCGCGGCGTGCGCTTTGTACTGGCCGAAGCGCTGCGTGATGCCGGCATGGACGTGCGCGAGTTCGAAGAGACAAGCAGCGTGCGCAAGGCATTGCAGGAAGCGACGCCGGCGCTGGTGATCACCGATGTGCGCATGCCGGGCGATGGCGGGCTGGCCTTGCTGGATGAATTGCGCGCGCAGGGCATCGGGCCGGTGATCGTGATGAGCGCGTACACGGATGTAGCCACCACCGCGGCGGCCTATCGCGCGGGCGCGGTGGATTACCTCGCCAAGCCATTCGACCTGGACCAGGCGCTCGCGTCGGTGCAGCGCGCATTGGCCGAAGTGCCGAATGCGGAAGCTGCGTCTGCCGTAACGCTAGCTCCCGCGAACGCGCTGCTGGGCGAGAGCGCGCCGATGCGCGAAGTGTTCCGGCTGATCGGCCGCGTGGCCGCCAGCGATCTCAACGTGCTCATTACCGGCGAAACCGGTACCGGCAAGGAACTGGTCGCGCGCGCCTTGCATGAGGAGAGTGCACGGCGCGGCAAGCCTTTCGTGGCCTTGAACACCGCGGCAATTCCCAGCGAGTTGCTGGAAAGCGAATTGTTCGGCCATGAAGCCGGCGCGTTCACCGGCGCCACGCGTCGCGTGGCCGGGCGTTTCGAGCAGGCCGAAGGCGGCACGCTGTTTCTGGATGAAATCGGTGACATGCCGTTGATCCTGCAGACGCGCTTGTTGCGCGTGTTGGCAGGTGGCGAGTTCTATCGTGTCGGCGGGCGAGAGCTGATCCGCTGCAATGTGCGCATCGTGGCGGCCACGCATCAGGACTTGGATGCGCGCGTCGTCGCGGGGCAGTTCCGCGCCGATCTCAAGCATCGACTCGATGTGGTGCGCATCGAGCTGCCGCCGTTGCGGCAGCGGCGCAGCGATATCCCGATGCTGGCGCAGCACTTTCTGGCCACCGCGATACAGGAGCTGAAGCTTCCGGCCAAGCGCTTTTCCAAGGCGGCGCTGAAGGCCATCGCGCAGCGGGATTTTCCCGGCAACGTGCGCGAGCTGGAAAACTTGTGCAGGCGCCTGGCGGTGATTGCCGCGGGGACGGAAATCCTGCCGGCTGACCTGGGCAAATCCACCGATGCGCAACGCGGCGATTGGACAGACGCCTTGCGCGACTGGGCCGATCGCGCGCTGGAACGCGGCGAGGCGGATATCCACGCACGCGCACGCGAAACGCTCGATCGCGTACTGATGGAAGCGGCCCTGGCCGCCAACGAAGGGCATCGCCAGCATGCGGCGGTAGCGCTGGGTGTGGGCCGCAATACGCTCACGCGCAAGCTGGGCGCCTCGCGCGTGCGGCGCAAGTCAGAATGAAAAAGGAGCATACGGTGTCGTCATTGAAGATCCGTCCGGCGCAACGCGAGGACATCGCTGCCATTGCGGCATGGAACGTGGCGATGGCGTGGGAAACCGAACAGAAGCGACTGGATCCGCAGGTGTTGCTGCGTGGCGTAACGGCAGTGCTCGATGAACCGCGGCGCGGGTTTTATCTGATGGCCGAGCGCGATGGCCAGGCCGTAGGTTGCCTGCTGGTGACGTATGAGTGGAGCGACTGGCGCAACGGCGATTTCTGGTGGATCCAGAGCGTGTACGTGGCGCCGGAGGCACGGCGAGGTGGCGTGTTCCGTACGTTGTATGGCGACGTGGCGCAGCGTGCGAAGCAGGCGGGTGCGGTGGGTTTGCGCTTGTATGTGGAAACGGAGAACGTGCGGGCGCAGCAGACGTATCGCGAGCTTGGCATGGCGCAATGCCATTATTTTATGTATGAGCAGATGCTGTAGGTTGGGGTGCGAGCCCTGATGTATTCCCACGTTTTTGCTCGGCTTTCGCCGGAATGACGTCATGATTCTTTTGATTTAATCGGTCAGCACGCAGCCGCCTGATTTTTCTGAGATTCCAAGGCAAAACGTGGGGATATATCAAGGTGCGAACCCAACGTCGCCATGCCATCAAGATCACGGTGTTAGGGTTTGCACCCCAACCTACAAGTTACAGCACGCCTTTTACGCCGGCGCCGAACGCGGTAATCAACCGCGTGTAAATCAACTTGGTTGAAATCGCCACGTCGGGGAAATCGCCCACGGCCGTGTAGCAGCGGCTGAAATCAGGATTGTCCGGCTGCATCGGCGGGCAATCGGTGCCGGGTTTCATGTCGTAGCTGGTGGCGTAGCGGAACGGCCAGATATCGAACAGCGGCAGCTTGGCGGAGATGTCGCCGATGAACTGGCTGATCTGGCCGAGCACGGGGATCACCGGTTTGCGCGGTGCAATCACCCAGGCGTTTTGGGGCTCGGTGGCTTCGAGCACGGAATCGCGCAATTGCGCGGCGAAGCGCTGGTCGTACACGATCACGCCCGATTCGGTGTTGTAGTGGTCGGAGCGCGGATCGAAATTGTGCGAACCGACCATGCCTAAGTCATCATCGATGATCAATGACTTGGCATGCAGGCCGAAGCGCCGGCCTGGACTGATGAGCGGTGCGGGACGATTGCGGCTGCCTTGGCTGCCGAAGAAGCCGGGGTGTCGTTCGGTGCCCGGAAAGCGTTTGCGCCGCGAACCGGATGCGCCGGCGACGAGCGGCGCACCGCCGTCTTCATCCTCGACATTGGCTTGCATGTAGGCGTCATTGGCCAGCTCGGCGCGCGGCTTCAGCTCGTAAATGTTGAAACCGTAGCGAGTGAGATAGGTCTTGCGGTGCTTGTAGGACACCGCATACACCGCAAACGCGTCGGTGGAGGCCAGCGAATTGGTGGATACGATGATTTGCGGCGAAGGATCTTCCCGATGCAGGTTCTTGAAAATCTTTTCCGCGCGCCGGCTCATCACCAGGTACGGCGTTTGCAGCACCACTTCCCTCTTCGCGTTGCTGACCATGCGCATCAAGTGCGCGGTGTACTCGCGCGCTTCGCGCCGCGTGGGTTGCTCGGTCTTGGCTGGCAGGTCGCTGAAATACTCCACCTTGCTGGTATAGAGACTGTTGCTGGCGACGTGCTCGGCCAGCCACGCCTGGTTTTCCGCTTCCTCCTGCGCCGCGGCGACGCGCGCGGGATACACGTAGCGCGGTGCCGGCCACGGCGGCGGCGATGGGGTGCGCAGGATCAGGCGATTGACGTCGCGCAGATGCGTGAGCGGTACCGCGCGCTTGTGGTTCCAGAACCGATTGAAGGCCTTGGCCATCTCGCGTGCGGCGGGGCCGCCGACCATGATGTCGCGGTCGACGTAGTCGAAATCGTTGTCCCAGTTGAAATAGCGATCCTGGTAGTTGCGCCCGCCGGTGATGCCGATGGTGTCGTCGACCACCAGCACCTTGTTGTGCAT
This sequence comes from Dyella sp., assembly GCF_051954575.1. Lineage (GTDB taxonomy): Bacteria > Pseudomonadota > Gammaproteobacteria > Xanthomonadales > Rhodanobacteraceae > Dyella_B. Next base: position 35,347 of record NZ_JBQCHP010000035.1, read on the forward strand.
GCGCTGGTTGAACTTCATGAAGCAGCACAGCACGCCGGCGGCGAACTCCAGCGGCGGCGTGTGCGCGGCGTGGAAGGTGGGGTTGTACAGGCGCACTTCCAGGTTGGGGCTGGTCCGCGCCAGTTGCGCGAGCATGGCCGGGTCCTGGAACGAGAACAGCTGGTCGGCAAGGATGCGCACATGCACGCCGCGCCGCGCCGCGGCGATGAGTTCGTTGAGCGCGAGCTGGCCGAGGTCATCTTCGTCCCAGATGTAGCTCTGCACGTCGATCGACGTTTTCGCAGCGCGGATCAGGCTGATGCGCGCGGCCAGCGAGGCTTCGCTGTCGTCGAGCAGGGTAACGACGTGCACCGGCCTGGCGGGCGTGGATTCGGCCAGCACTTTCTGCGCGGTATCGAGCAGCGGCGATGGTGTTGGGCAATGGTCGGCGGTGGCGCAGGTGCTCTGGCGATCGATGCTAGCGGCGACCACCGCATCGGCGTGGCGGATCTGCGCGCGGCTCAGCGCGCAACCCTGCAGCAGGGAGGCCAGCAGCAAGATCAGCAAAAGTTTGCAGCGCGCGTGCATGGCCGATCCGTTCAACGCATGTGCGCCGCCCGCGCGGACGCATCACGCGCGTCGTCGAACGTGTGGGCGCATCCCGCCGCCGTACGCTTATGTTTCCACATGGCTTTCACTTTCCTGATCCACGCAAACCCGCAGGCAGCAGCCGATCGAGCGGCGCCATCATAGCCGCTGATCAGCGTGTTTCGCGTTGAAGCGTGATGCTGAGGTTCAGGTCGACGCGGTCGGAGAGGGCGACGCGATTGCTGGTCATGCCGAAGGTGCTGCGCTGCAGGTTGCCGCGCAGCTGAATCCTGCATGGTGCGGACGACAACTGCGCGCAACGTTCCGGTTCCATCGCGAACTGGATTGGCGCGGTAACGCCGCGCAGCGTGAGATAACCGGTCAAGGTGCCGCCGCCAATCAGTTCGGATTGGGCGACGGGATCGGACACGAAGTGAATGACCGGATGATGCTCGGCGTCGAAGAACGAGGGCGCCAGCACCATTTTGCGCATGCGCGGTGACGTCATCGCCACGCTGTCCACCGGTATGGTGGCGTTCACGATCCAGCTTTCCGGATGCGGCCCGGGTGCGAGGTCGCCATTGACGTGCGTGAAATGGCCGTTGACGTTGTCCAGCCAGAACAGGCGAACCTGGAACGTGGCTTGGGAAGCCTCAGGATTGATGCGGTAGCCGGTTGCGCCGGCCGCCGCAAACAGCGGTGATGGCAACAGCAGCACAAGAGCCAGCAGTCGCCATCCGTATCTCACGCGTCGGGCAACGTGGCCCGCGGACCTTCTGAACATCGTTTCGCCTACGCAGGTTGGACCAGGGCGTCCTTCATCATGGCGACCAGAACGCATCCAGTCGCGCGTTGCCCGGCTCCAGCGGACCATCGTCCAGATGCAGCACGGCCAGGCCGGCCGGCGGCATGCCGCGGAATTCGTCGGAGCGCCCTTCCACCAGCAGGGCGACCAGCCGCTCGATGCCGGGGTTGTGGCCCACCAGCATGACGGTGTTCGCATCGGCGTGCTGGTCGAGCAAGGCCAGCAGCTCGCCGGGTGTGGCGTTGTAGATTTCCGAGGCGGTTTTCATCTCTGGCGCGCGTTCCAGTTTGGACAGCGCAAGGTTCGCGGTGGCGCAGGTGCGTTCCGATGGAGAACACAGCACGCGATCGGGCCGTTTGCCGTGCTTCCTCAGCCATGTACCGGCGTCGCGGGCTTCCTGTTCGCCGCGGCCACTGAGACGACGCACCACATCTTCGCCGCCGGGCGGGGCGGGTTGGGCTTCGGCGTGTCGCAACAGAATCAGTTCGTGCATGGCAGTGAGTGCTCCAGGTGCAGGTTTGGGTTCAGCGTGGCGGCGGTCGGTCAATGCTGGCGTTTTATCCAGCGCAGCAGGGGGTTCCAGTCCTGCTGGTGCCCGCGCACTTGCTCGGAACCGTAATCGAAAATGCCCTTGCCCAGCGAGGTCAGCAGCACGTAGGCCTGGGTGTCGCGCAATTGTGCTACCACCGGAAAGGGCGATTGCTCGGCCAGTTGCGTGATGGCGTCCTGGCTGGCGTGCGTCCACGGCTTGAGGCGATTGCCCACCAGCGCCACCGGCAATTTGCCGCGCTTGATCCGGCCGATGCTGCGCAGGTGCTGCAAGAAATTCAGCGTGGCGTGCAGATCGAAGGACGACGGCAGCACTGGCACCAGCACCACATTGGCCTGCTCGAGGTAGGGTTCCAGTTCCTTCTCGTGCGAGCCGGCCGCGGTGTCGACCAGCACGCGGTCGGTGTCTTCGGGAAGTTTTTCCAGCGCGCGGCGTCCGCCTTCCACCGCCAGCACGCCGGGAACATGCTCCGGACGCAGGCTTGCCCAGCGATAGCTGGAGCCTTGCGGGTCGCTATCGACGATGGCGGTGCGCTTGCCGTCCTGCGCCCAATGCGAGGCGAGCTGGGTCACCAGCGTGCTCTTGCCGCAGCCGCCTTTGCTGCTTGCTACCAGTACCGTAAGCATCAGCTACCCCTGTTGGCTTGAGGTGGGGTCAAGGGTAGCTGGCTGGTTGGGAGCCGTAAATCGTCAATTGGAAATCGGGATTCGCCAGAGCGAAGCGGGGCAAGGCAGCGAGTGAGCGCGCTTTACCTATTTGCGATTGACGATTCCCGATTGACGGCCGATCAGGAGCCCGGCTTCCAATCGGCCGGCGCATCGGTCGCGATGCCGGCGTCATGCAGGGCGGCCAGCACCAGGCTCATCTGGGTGCCACCGTTGCGAGCCAGGGCCAGCAAGTGCTGCGCCTGGGCTTTGTCGGTCTGCGCGCGCAAGGACAGCTGGGCGAAGTTCTGCACCTGCCACACCAGGTTGCGGCGGGCGTTCTGCGCATCCTGTTGCTGGGCGGGGTCGGTGTTGAGCACTTCGCGCAGGTGCAGGCCGAGCGAACGGGCCAGCGGGCTGGAACCCCATTCCAGGAGCTGGCCCAGCTTCAGGCAATCGTCCTTGACGGTGCTGTCTTTCGGCGCTTGCGCCTCGCAATAGGTAGCAGTGTCGCGCAGGGCCGGCTGTGGCATGCCGGCGGCGGAGCCGTATGCGATCAGCACCTGCACGCCATTGGCGCCGGCGTCGGAATTGGGATCGAGCGTGGCGGCCGGCGGCGGCAGCATGGTGGCGGCGTTGGCCAATGCTTTCAGCGCGACGCCGCTGTAGTCGTCATAGAGCTTGGCGGATGCGGCCTTGGCCAGATCCTGGCGGGCGTCGTCTTTCTTCAGCGTGCCGACGTCCTGGCTGAGCTTCACCAGCCACACGGCCGCGTTGTCCGGCGCCTGCTGGGTGAGCTGGGTTACCGCGTCACTGTTGGGGCAGGACTGGGTGTCGGCGTTGCAATCGGCCAGTCGCGCCCAGGTGATGGCGGGGCCGGCGCCGTCGGCGCGGCTGGCGCGCTCGATCAGGGCGTGAAAGTTGTTCAGCTTGCTCGGGTTCGGCAGCGGGCGGGCCAGCAGGGCGGCGGCCAGCAAGCGGTCCGGATCGCCGCTGGGCACCAGCACATTAATAAGGTCGGTCTGAAACGCGATCAGCGCTGCCTGACGCGATGAAGCCGCCGCCTTGGCGGTGTTGTGGTGGCCGGCCTGAGGTGTGGCGGCCGCAGCCGTCGCGCTCAACGCGCCGGCCAGGATGAGGGCAATAAGGCGCGGTCCGCGCATGGGCATTGCTCCGTGAAGTCATAAAAGCCGCCAGCATAACTGCGTGGGTTTGAGAGGGTTCTGAACGGCAGACGCCGGGCTTCTTCGCTGAATGTGTGCGTTGGGCATGCTGCGCAAGCTCCTGTAGCATGCAGGACCGCCGCCCACGAGGAACGCAGGAGATAGCTGTGGAGTCGTTTTCGATGTTGACCCAGGCGAACGCCCCGTGGTTTGTGGGATGGGGCACCCTGGCCTTGATCAATGCCGGTCTTGCGCAGGGCAAGAACCGCAGCGGCCTGCTGTGGTTCCTGCTGTCGTTGCTGTTCGGTCCGCTGGCGACGCTGGTGATCGTGGTGCTGCCGAAGGTGCGCAGCCGTTTGTTCTAGGCGGGAATCGAAAATCGAGAATCGGGAATCGCAAGAGCGCACGGTTAATGGCCATTTACGATTCCCGATTGACGATTCCCGTTACTCCCCAAGCGCCTCGCGCATGAATTCCGGCACCGCCAGCGCACCCTTGTGCACTTCGGCGTTGTAGTAGCGGGTAGGGAAATTCTTGCTGAGCGCGCCGCGCTCGCGGAAGCCGGCCAGGTCGCCGCCCTTGCGCGACATGGTGCAGCTCCACCAGCCGGTGGGATAGCACGGTTGCGGGAACGGCAGCGTCTTCACCGCGCTGAAGCCGGCCGTCCGCATCGCGGCGCGCATCGATTTGATCAGCTCCAGGTGCGCCAGCGGCGATTCGCTCTGCTGCACCAGGATGCCGCCGTGACGCAGCGCTTTGTAGCAGCTGGTGTAGAAGGCCGCGTTGAACAGGCCTTCGGCCGGACCGACCGGATCGGTGGAGTCGACGATGATCAGGTCCAGCGATTCGGGCTCCGCCTCGGCCATGTACTTGATGCCGTCGATGAACAACAGTTCCGCGCGCGGGTCGTTGTTGGATTCGCACAGCTCTGGGAAATACTGCTCGGCCAGGCGCGTGACGCGCTCGTCGATCTCCACCTGCGCAGCGTGCTCAACTTCTTCGTGCTTGAGCACTTCGCGCAGCGTGCCGCAGTCGCCGCCGCCGATGATCACCACGCGCTTGGCGCGCGCATGGGTGAACAGCGCCGGGTGGGTCATCATCTCGTGATAGAGGAAGTTGTCGCGGCTGGTCAGCATCACACAGCCATCGATCACCATCAGGTTGCCCCAGTCGGTGGTCTGGTAGATCTCGATGGTCTGGAACGGCGTTTTCTCGGCATGCAGCAGCTTTTCAACGCGATAACCGATGGAGGAACCGGAAGCCTGGTGTGCTTCGGTGAACCAGCTGGGCTGCGACATGACGGGTAAGTCCTATGGAACGTGGTTAAAGAAAGGTAATTGTAGCGGTAACGGTAGTGGACGTGCCGCGTGCTACGGCGCCCTCTCCCCTTCGGGAAGAGGGCGCCTTAAGGCCTGCACTGACCTCAAATTGTCGCAGCGCGCCGTTACAATACGCGTTCGGCTGCCGTGCGCAGCCATCAGGTCCACCCGGCCCCGCGGCGTGCGAGGCTTCCGGCCGGCGGGCTTAGTGTTCGTCAAGGCTCGCCGCTGCGACGACGTCGTCCCCAGGATGCTCTGGTCGATTCTGCGTAGGAGCCACAGGCGCTGTGTGTTCGCAGATCAAGGGGCCATCGGCGAAGGCAGACTGGCCGTCTGTCGAGACGGTGGACCGAAGAAATGCGGACACACAGGGTCTGTGGTGCCTGTGCAGGGCCGACCAGAGCATCCTTAGCAAGGAGATTCCGTCATGGCGAATGCCTGGACCATCAATGCCGCCCGCCACACCTACGCCGTACCCTACTGGGGCGATGGCTACGTCGACGTCAACGATGCCGGCCACATCGTGATCCGTCCGCATGGCCCGAACGGCCCCGGCTTTTCCCTTCCTGACATCGTCGAGCGCGCCCGCGCCGAAGGCCTGCGCCTGCCGTTGCTGGTGCGCTTTCCGGACATCCTGGCCGACCGGCTTGCGCGCCTGCAGGGTGCGTTTGCCAAGGCCATCGGCGAGTGGCACTACGCGGGCGGCTATACAGCGGTCTATCCCATCAAGGTGAACCAGCAGCGTGGCGTAGTGGCGGAACTGGTGGCGGCCGGCGCACACGGCTTCGGCCTGGAAGCCGGTTCCAAGCCGGAGCTGATGGCGGTGCTGGCGATGGCGCGTCCCGGTTCCATCGTGATCTGCAATGGTTACAAGGATCGCGAATACATTCGTCTTGCCCTGATCGGGCGCAAGCTCGGCCTGCGCATCCATATCGTGATCGAAAAGCCGTCCGAACTCGATCACGTGATCACCGAAGCCCAAGCGCTGAACGTGGAACCGCTGCTCGGCGTGCGCGTGCGCCTGGCTTCCATCGGCGCGGGCAAATGGCAGAACACCGGCGGCGACAAAGGCAAGTTCGGCCTGTCGCCAGCGCAGGTGCTGAGCCTGGTGACGCGCCTGGAGCAGGCCGGCCTGAAGCACACACTGAAGCTGCAGCATTTCCATATGGGCTCGCAGATTTCCAACGTGCGCGACATCGCCAACGGCATGCGCGAGGCCACGCGTTATTTTGTGGAACTCACCCGCATGGGCGTGCCGCTGGACGTCGTCGACGTCGGTGGCGGCCTGGGCGTGGATTACGAAGGCTCGCGCTCGCGCAGCCACAACTCCATCAATTACTCGATCGAGCAATACGCCGCCACCATCGTGCAGTCGCTGGCCGAAGCGGTGGAGGCAGAAGGATTGCAGGCGCCGCATATCATCACCGAGGCGGGCCGCGCGATGACCGCGCACCACGCTGTGATGGTGGTGAACGTGAGCGAAGTGGAAACCGTGCCGGTGGGCAGCCTGTCCGCCGCTGACCACGACGAACCGGCCGTGCTGCGCCATCTGCGCGAAGTGCACGACGAACTCGATACGCGCCCGCCGCTGGAACTGTTCCACGAAGCGCAGCATCACCTGCAGGAAGGCCAGACGCTGTACGCGCTTGGCCAGTTGTCGCTGGCAGCACGCGCGCGGCTGGATGAACTCTATTACGCCATCGCCAATGCAGTGCGCGCGCGCCTGTTGCCGGCGGAGCGTTCGCATCGCCAGGCGCTGGACGAGCTGGAAGAGAAACTGGTCGACAAATACTTCGTCAATTTCTCGGTGTTCGAGTCCATTCCGGACGTGTGGGCAATCGACCAGATCTTCCCCATTGCGCCGATCGCGCGCTTGCACGAACAGCCCACGCGCCGCGGCGTGCTGGTCGACCTTACCTGCGATTCGGACGGCCGTATCGATCATTACGTGGATGCCGAAGGCGTGGATGTGAGTCTGCCGTTGCATCCGCTCAAGGGCGGCGAGGCGTACCGGTTGGGCATCTTCATGGTCGGCGCGTATCAGGAAACGCTGGGCGACATCCACAATCTGTTCGGCGACACTGACGCGGTGAACGTGCGCGTGGATGGCGGCAACTATGTGTTTGCGCACAAGCGCCGCGGCGATACCACCGACCTGATGCTCGACTACGTCGGCTATGACCTGGAAGCGCTGCGACGCAGTTATCGCGAACGGATTGCCGCGGCAGGTATCGATGGCGAGCAGGCGGAGCGCCTGTTTGTAACATTGAATGAAGGTCTCACCGGCTATACCTATCTTTCCGAGGACGTGCGCTAGCGATGAGCCTTAGGGATGTTTCGAATGCGTTTCGAAACATCCTGCGGTGATTCCATGTGCCGCCCCGCTTTTTTTTATCCATCCGAAGGAGTGGCACATGGCAAGTCTCGACGGCAAGGTTGCATTGATCACGGGTGCGGCCAGCGGCCTGGGCAAGGCGATCGCCGAGCTCTATGCAAAAAGCGGTGCGGCGGTGGCGATCGCCGACATCAACCAGCAGGCTGCGGATGCGGCGGCGGCGGAGATCAAGGCAGCCGGCGGAAAGGCGATCGGCATCGCCATGGACGTGACCAACGAAGAGGCGGTGAACGCCGGTACGGACAAGGCGGTGGAGGCATTCGGCAGCCTGGACGTACTGATTTCCAACGCCGGCGTGCAGATCATCAACCCGATCGATCAATTCGCCTTCGCCGACTGGAAGAAAATGCTGGCGATCCATCTTGATGGTGGCTTCCTCACCACCAAGGCCGCATTGAAGTACATGTACAAGGGCAACCGTGGTGGCACGGTGATCTACATGGGTTCGGTGCATTCGCACGAAGCGTCGAAGCTGAAATCCGCGTATGTCACGGCCAAGCATGGTCTGCTCGGTCTGGCCCGCACGCTGGCGAAGGAAGGCGCGGCGCATAACGTGCGCTCGCATGTGATCTGTCCCGGCTTCGTGCGCACGCCGCTGGTGGAAAAGCAGATCCCCGAGCAGGCCAAAGAGCTGGGCATCAGCGAAGAAGAAGTGATCAAGAATGTGATGCTGAAGGATACGGTGGATGGCGTGTTCACCACCGTCGAGGACATTGCGCAGACGGCGCTGTTCCTGGCGGCGTTCCCGAGTGCGGCGTTGACGGGTCAGAGCGTGGTGGTGAGCCACGGTTGGTATATGCAGTAACGCTGCGCCTCAGCCTGCTCCCTCCCCTACTGCACGTAGGGGAGGGAGCAGGCTTCCGGACATATTCAACAGGACGTGCTTATGAAAATCGCCGACGTCAAAGCCAACGCTTTCGCCATGCCGCTAACCAGCCCTGCGTTCCCCAAGGGCCCCTATCGCTTCATCAATCGAGAATTCCTCGTCATCACCTATCGCACCGATATGGACGCACTGCGCGCCGTGGTGCCTGAGCCGCTGGAAGTCACCGAGCCGCTGGTGAAGTACGAATTCATCCGCATGCCCGATTCCACCGGCTTCGGCGACTACACCGAATCGGGACAGGTCATCCCGGTGAATTTCCGTGGCCAGCACGGCGGCTACGTGCATGCGATGTATCTCAACGACCATCCGCCGATCGCCGGTGGCCGTGAGCTGTGGGGCTTCCCGAAGAAGCTCGCCACGCCGGTGCTGGATACCGAGATCGACACGCTGGTCGGCACGCTCGATTACGGCAAGGTGCGCGTGGCTAAGGCGACGATGGGCTTCAAGCATCGCGCGGCCGATGCGGATGCGATCCTGGCCGGCTTGGCCGCACCGAATTTCCTGTTGAAGATCATTCCGCACGTGGACGGCACGGCGCGCATCTGCGAGCTGGTGCGCTACTACACGAGCAACGTCACCTTGAAGGGTGCATGGACCGGTCCGGCATCACTGGAGCTGCACCCGCATGCGCTTGCGCCAGTTGCCGAACTGCCGGTGCTCAAGGTGGAATCGGCCGTGCACTACATCACCGATCTCACGCTCGATCTGGGCACGGTGGTTTACGACTATCTCGCCGAAAACAACGCGTAGGGAGCTTTATGGCCGCAACCAAGATCCCGTCCAAGGCGCTACCGCATCATCCTGCGCAGGATGCCTACAAGGTCACCGCGCTGGTACTGCAAGGCGGTGGCGCATTAGGTTCGTACCAGGCCGGCGTCTACCAGGCGCTGGCCGAAGCCGGCCTGCATCCGAACTGGATCGCCGGCATCTCAATCGGTGCGTTGAATGCGGCCATCATTGCCGGCAATGCGCCGGAACATCGGGTGGAACGGCTGACCGAATTCTGGGAAACCATCTGCAGGTCGGCCTTGCTACCCCATGCGCCGGGTTTTCCGTGGATGGAAGGCGTAAATATGCCCTCGGTGCTGCGCGAAGGCATCAACATGTTCGCCGCATGGCGCGCGATCACCGAAGGACAGTTGGGCTTCTTCCAGCCGCGCATGCCGCCGCCGGTACTGCAATGGCACGGCACGCCGGCCACGTCCAGCTGGTACGACACCGCGCCACTGCGCGAAACCCTGGAGCGGCTGGCTGATTTCGATCGCATCAATGACGCGCGTACCTTGCGTGTGTCAGTCGGTGCAGTGAATGTGCGGACCGGCAACTTCGCTTATTTCGACAATCGGCAGGAAAAGCTTCGGCCCGAGCATTTCATGGCGTCCGGCGCACTGCCGCCCGGTTTTCCGGCGGTGGAGATCGATGGCGAGTACTACTGGGATGGCGGCATGGTTTCCAATACGCCGCTGTACAAGGTGCTGACGGAACGGCCGCACCGTGACGCGCTGGTTTTCCAGGTCGATCTGTGGAGCGCCGTCGGCGCCTTGCCGCGCGACATGGGCAGCGTGGCCGAGCGCTCGAAGGACATCCAGTATTCCAGCCGCACGCGCCTGGTCACCGAATACATGCACCAGAGCCGCGAGCAGCAGCGCCTGTTGCACCAGCTGATGGAGCTGGTGCCGGAAGACAAGCGCGACGATCCGGCCTATCGCCGCGCCGAGCGCTACGCCAACGGCGCGCTGACCAACCTCATCCATCTGATCTACCGCGACAAGCCGTACGAAGGCCATTACAAGGATTACGAGTTCAGCGCCGTGACCATGCACGAGCACTGGCAGAGTGGACTGACCGATATGCGGCATACTTTGAGCCATCCGCACTGGCTCGAACCGCCCACGCCGGACAATCCCTTCGTTACCCACGATGTGCATCGCGCGCTCAATTTGAATCAGGACCACGCATGACCATCAAGGCAGCTTTCATTGGCCTGGGCGCCATGGGCGAACCCATGGCCGGACATCTCAAGCAACACGGTTTGCTGCATGCGGTGGCCAACCGCACGCACAGCAAGGCCGAAGCCCTGGCGCGCACGCTCGGCGTGACCGCTCCCGCCACGCTGGCCGAGCTTGCCGCGCAGTGCGATGTGATCGCGCTATGCGTCACCGCCGATGCGGATGTGCTCAGCACGGTCGATGCACTCGCCCCGCACGTCAAGCCCGGCACCATCGTGATCGACCATTCCACCGTCGCGCCCGATACCGCCAAGCAGGCCGCGGCGCGCCTTGCCGCGGTCGGCGCGCATTTCCTGGATGCACCGGTTTCCGGCGGTGTGGAAGGCGCGAAGAACGGCAAGCTATCGATCATGGTTGGCGGCGACGCCGACGTGCTGGAACGCGCGCGGCCGGTGCTGGAAGCGTATGCGCTGCGCATTACGCATCTCGGCGATGTCGGTGCCGGGCAGGCCACCAAGGCGATCAACCAGGTGCTGGTGGCGGGTATTGCGCAGGCGGTGTGCGAAGGTCTTGCATTAGGCGAGGCGTTGGGACTGGATCCGGAGCGTCTGATTCCCACGTTGGGCGCGGGCGCAGCCGGCAACTGGTTCCTGGAAAAGCGTGGCGCGACGATGTTGAAGAATCAGTTCAGCGTGGGCTTCAAGCTGGCATTGCTGCACAAGGATCTGCAGATCGTGCGTGGAATTGCGGAGAAGGCCGGTACGTCACGCAAGGTGATCGAGCAGGCGCTCAGCGATTACGCCGAGTTGATGCAGCAAGGGCATGGGGATGACGATATTTCCGGGTTGATCCGGTTGAAGCGCCAACGCTCGTAGGTTGGGGTGCGAACCCTAACAATTGGTCTCACATGCATGGCGATGTTGGGGTTTGCACCCCAACCTACGTCAGCCGCCGGCCTTTAATGCAATGGCCGAGATGCCTGCCGCGGACAAGCGCTGCTTGGTCGATTCCAAATCGGTGGCCGACCGGAACGGTCCCAGGCGCACGCGATGGTAGGTCTGCCCGCCGACATTCACCGACTGCACGTTGGCGACGAAACCCTGCAGCGCCAGCTTCGCTTTCAGCGTTTCCGCATCGGCGGCGCTCGGGAACGCGCCTACCTGCAACAGGTAACCGCTGGGACCGGTCGAGGGCGGTGGCGCCACGGCCGAAGGCGGCGCGGCGGTGATGTTCTGCGTGACGGCCGCCGGCGCGTTGGGCGGCAGCTTCGGCGGGGGCGGCGTGGCGGCCTGTTGCGCCTGCTGCTGTTTCTGCTGCGCCAGTTGCTGCTGCTGTTCGGCCTTGGCCTGCGCGCTGATTTCCGAATCCGGAATGCGTACTTCCTTCTCCGACAGCACGGAATAGAAGTCGTACTGCGGCTTCTTGGGCGCGGTGTTGGTGGCGGCCGGAGTCAGGCCCTCGTCGCTGCCCGGTTGCGCGGTGGCCTCGGGGTTGGGTTGCGGGCCCTTGGGCGTCATCGGCACCAGCGAGTGGCGCATCAGCACCACCACCACCAGGGCGCCGATCAGGATGCCGACGAGAATGCCCGCCCAGGCCGGGAATCCGCCGCCACTGTTGCGAACGGCCTGTCGGCCTTTGCCCTTGCGTGCTGCCATTTACATCTTCTCCGGGGCGCTGAGACCCAGTAAATCCAAACCGTTGCGTATCACCTGGCGGGTGGCGACGGCGAGGGTGATACGCGCGTTGCGCAGCTCGGCATCGTCCACGATCCACTTGTGCTCGTGATAGTAGCTGTGAAGCGCGCCGGCGAGTTCGCGCAGGTATTGCGCGATCAGGTGCGGTTCCAGATTGGCGGCCGCCGCCTCCACCACTTCCGGGTAGCGCGACAGTTCGTTCAGCAGGATTTGCTCGTGCTCGGTGTCCAGGCGGACCATCTGTGCAATGCCTGCCACAGCATCGACCGGTGGCAGCCCGCGTTCGGCCAGTTCTTCCAGCACGCGGCATACGCGGGCATGGGCGTACTGGATGTAGTAGACCGGGTTGTCGTTGCTTTGCGAGCGGGCCAGGTCGATGTCGAAGACGAGTTGCGAATCGCCTTTGCGGGCAATCAGGAAGTAACGCGTGGCGTCGCGGCCGGCTTCGTCGATCAGATCACGCAGCGTGACGTAGCTGCCCGCGCGCTTGGAGATTTTCACTTCCTCGCCGCCGCGCATCACGGTGATCATCTGGTACAGCACGTAATGCGGCCAATCCTTCGGGATACCGCAATCGAGCGCCTGCAGGCCGGCCTTAACGCGCGCCAGCGTGCCGTGGTGATCGGAGCCCAGCACGGTGACGGCGTTTTCGTAGCCGCGCAGCCATTTGCTGCGGTGGTACGCCACGTCCGGCACGAAGTAGGTGTAGGTGCTATCGGACTTGCGCATCACGCGGTCTTTGTCGTCGCCGAAGTCGGTAGTGCGCAGCCAGAGCGCGCCGCCTTCCTCATAGGTGTGGCCGTGGGCGATCAACTCGCGCACGGTTTCTTCCACCTTCGCGTCGGTGTAGAGCGAGGATTCCAGGAAATACACATCGAAGCTGACGCCGAAGGCCTGCAGGTCCAGATCCTGCTCGCGGCGCAGATAGGCCACGGCGAAATGACGGATCGCTTCCAGATCGTCCGCGTCCTTGGCGCCGACCACGGCATGGCCATCGGCAATGACCGTGTCTCCGGCAAGATAGCTGCGCGCGAGGTCCGCAATGTAGTCGCCGCGATAGCCGTCTTCCGGCCAGCCCGGATCGCCCAGCGCGATGCCGCGCGCGCGCGCCTGCACCGAAATGGCGAGGTTGTGGATCTGCACGCCGGCGTCGTTGTAGTAGAACTCGCGCTTCACGTTCCAGCCGGTAGCTTCGAACAGGCGCGCAATGCAGTCGCCCAGCGCGGCGTTGCGGCCGTGACCTACGTGCAGCGGCCCGGTCGGATTGGCCGACACGAATTCCACACCCACCGTATGCCCGGCGCCACTGCGGCTGCGGCCATAGGCATTGCCTTCGGACAGGATGCGGCCGGCCTCGGCGTGATAGGCCTGCGCGGCCAGGAAGAAATTGATGAAGCCGGGCCCGGCGATCTCCACCTTGCCCACCAGTGCGTTGGCGGGCAGGGCGGCAACCAGCTTTTCGGCCAGGTCCCGCGGCTTGGCGCGCGCCGGCTTGGCCAGCAGCATGGCGGCGTTGGTGGCGAAGTCGCCATGGTCGCGGCTGCGCGCGCGCTCGATCACAAAGTTGGGCAGGTCGATGTCGGCGGGCAGGGCACCGGTGCCCTGAAGGGTCCGCATAGCCGTGAGGACCAGTTCGCGCAGCGCTTCTTTCACAGGAGAGGATCGAATCGGGATGGAACCGCGCATCGTAACAGACCGCCGCGCCGGAGCCTTCTGCCTCTGCCGAACGGCCGTCGCCCAGGGGCTTGCGCCGCTGCTGCAGCGCAGTGGACGAACTTGTGGATAAGTCTGTGGGGAAAGTGAAGGGGGCGTGTTCAAGGGCGCGTGAAGGCGCACCCGAAACCTGTTTGTCACGCAATTAGTTCTTTTGAATCAAAGGATTAAAATGTGAACTTGATGTGCTTTTCGGTGATATGGCCCTAAGTGGCCTTCGGGGCGCCGTGTGCATAAGTCTTGCCAGCCGCTGTCGGGCCGGCTTGGACAGGCGGACGGGGCGGGCAGGGAGCCGCACATGTCACACGCCAGTCATGACGCAACGCGACAATAGCTGGGTATCTCCGGCGTCTCCCCCGCTGGCTCGATACGGGACTGCCGCATCCCTCTACCCTCCCCTCATGCGGCTCCCGGCGCGCACCCTCCCGGTCGCGCCGTTTTTTTTGGCCGTGGCGACACTGTGAATCGAGAATCGTGAAAGCGGTTTCCGAAGCCTGCCAATCAGAGCAACCCGCGCGCCGCCATCGACACTGGCGAGGCATGGCCGATCACCAGGTGATCCAGCACCCTCACGCCGATCAACCGCAGCGCCTGGCCGAGCTCGCGGGTGATCGCTTGGTCGGCGGAACTGGGTTCGGCCACGCCGCTCGGGTGATTGTGGGCGAAGATCACGGCGGCGGCGTTGTGCTTCAAACAGGCGCGCACCACTTCGCGCGGATGCACGCTGGCCCCGTCCACGGTACCGCGGAACAGTTCTTCGAAGGCGAGCACGCGGTGGCGGTTGTCCAGATAGAGGCAGGCGAATACCTCGTAGGGCAGGTGCCGCAGGCGGGCGCTGAGGTAGTCGCCGCTATCGTGCGGATTGCGCAGCGAGGGCTGTTCGACAAGCTGCTCGGCCAGGCTGCGGCGCGCCAGCTCCAGCGCGGCGGCCAGGCGTGCGCGCTTGGCTGGCCCTAGGCCAACGGCGCGGATATCCCCGTCCTGACTGGCGAGCAGGGCGTTCAAGCCGCCGGCTTGCATCAGCAATTCGCGGCCGAGGGTGATGGCGTCCTTGCCACGCACGCCGCTGCCGAGCAGCACCGCCAGCAACTCGGCGTCCGAGAGATGGGCGCTGCCGCGCGCCAGCAATTTTTCGCGCGGTCGTTCGCTTTCTGGCCACTGTCGGATACTCATGTGACCAGCATCCCGTTCGAGGTGCTTTCCGGACAGCGGTTGGTTTATGTGAATCCGGTAAGCTAGCCGTCTATTCGTACGTCGGGCCCCGCTTACGCAAAATGGATCAGAGCATCTCGATGAGTCTTGCTGAACGTCGCATCTTGCTGGGAGTGTCAGGTGGCATTGCCGCCTACAAGTCCTGCGAGCTGGTCCGCCGCCTGCGCGATCTGGGTGCGCGCGTGCGCGTGGTGATGACCGAGAATGCGACCCACTTCGTCACGCCCACCACGTTCCAGGCACTGTCCGGCGAACCGGTGCGGGTGAGCCTGTGGGACGAATCGGCCGAAGCGGCGATGGGCCATATCGAGCTGGCGCGCTGGGCCGAACGCGTGCTGATCGCGCCGGCCAGTGCCGACCTGATCGCGCGCTTGGCGCACGGCCATGCCGACGATCTGCTGACCACGCTATGTCTGGCCACCGCCGCACCGCTGTACGTGGCGCCGGCCATGAACCAGCAGATGTGGGCGCATGCCGCCGTGCAGGCGAATGTTGCCACGTTGCGTGCGCGCGGCGTGCATATCCTGGGGCCGGCCTCCGGCGACCAGGCCTGCGGCGAAATCGGCTCGGGCCGCATGCTGGAACCGCACGAGTTGCGCTCGGCGATCGTCGCCTCGTTCGCCGAGCAGGTGCTGCGCGGCAAGAAGGTGGTGGTGAGCGCAGGGCCCACCTACGAAGACATCGATCCGGTGCGCTTCATCGGCAACCGCAGTTCCGGGCGCATGGGTTTTGCCGTCGCCGAAGCGGCGGCGCAGGCCGGTGCGCAGGTGGTGCTGGTGGCAGGTCCGGTCAGCCTGGCCACGCCCGCGGGGGTAGCCAAACGCGTGGATGTGCGCAGCGCCGCGCAGATGCATGCCGCCGTGACGGACGCCGTGCAAGGCGCGGATATCTACATCGGCTCGGCCGCGGTGGGCGATTACCGTCCCAACGCGGTGGCCGCGCACAAGCTCAAGAAACATGACGGCGCCGATCTCACGCTGCAATTGGCGGAGAACCCGGACATCCTCGCCAGCTTGTCGGCGAAGCAGCCGCACCCGTTCCTGGTGGGTTTCGCCGCCGAAACGCAGAACGTGGAAATCTATGCGCGCGACAAACTGCACCGCAAAGGCCTGGACATGATCGCCGCCAACCAGGTGGGCGAAGGCCTCGGCTTCGAAACCGCCGACAACGCCATCACGCTGTACTGGGCCGACGGCTCGCTGGAGCTGCCGCGCGCCGACAAGTGCGCGCTCGCGCGCCAGCTGATCGAATGCGTCGCCAGCCGCTACAAGGCGGTGCGCGGATGATCGATGTCGAAGTGAAGATTCTCGACTCGCGCCTGGGCGACAGTATTCCGCTACCGCAGGCGGCCACCGTCGGCAGCGCCGGCATGGACCTGCGCGCCGCCGTGGCCGAACCGCTCACGCTGCAGCCCGGCGAAAGCGCGCTGGTGCCCAGCGGCATGGCGATTCACATCGGCGATCCGGGCTGGTGCGCGCTGATCGTGCCGCGCTCGGGCCTGGGCCATAAGCACGGGCTGGTGATGGGCAACCTGGTCGGCGTGATCGACGCCGACTATCAGGGACCCTTGATGATCTCGTGCTGGAACCGGGGTACGCAGCCCTACACCATTGCGGTGGGCGAGCGTATCGCGCAATTGCTGCTGGTGCCGGTGGGGCAGGCACGGCTGAAGCTGGTCGAGGAATTCGTACCTTCCGAACGGGGTGAAGGCGGATTCGGATCGACCGGAAAACATTGAGACTGCGGGGAAACGGGGCATGGCAGTGAGCAGCGCACGAGCGCGTTTGCCGGATGTGCAATGGGGGCGGTTGCTGATGTTGGCCGGCGGCACCTTGCTGCTGGCGTTGGGGATATTCAGCGCCTGGCAGACCTGGCTGATCGCCAACCAAGGCAGCGCGGTGGAGCACGTGCACGCGGCGCAGGACAAAGCCGTGCAAGTGCTGGCCGAAGAAATCGTGCGGCAGCACCAGCTGGTGAACCGGGCCGTGGCCGGCATCGATGCGAGCGGCTTGCCGGCGAGCGGCCCGCAAGTGATCGCGGCGCTCAAGCAGCGCCTGCCCGAAGCCCTGAACATCGAGCTGTACAGCGGCGGACTGGACGAAGTGCTGCACGCCAATTATCGCGAGTTCGGCTACGCAAAGGCGGCGCAATTGATGTCGGCGCCGGATGCCGAAGGCGGGCCGCCGGTGGAAGCCGCCCTCAGGGGTGCGGGCGATCGTCGCCTCACCTTGGTCGCGCCAGTGGGAACGACGCAGAAGCCGCAGGCCTGGGCATGGATCGAGCTGCCCTTCGCCCCGATGGCCGATCGCTTCGACAGTGTGGCCGTCAGCAGCGGCCGGCTACGGCTGAACCAGAGCACCGATCGTGGCGACAACCTTGAGTTGCTGGCCAACGGCAGCGTCAGCGCGGTGGATGTGGAGCCCGCCGGCAAGCCGGTGCCGGGCAGCACGTTCAATGTCGTGGCGGTGCTGCCGGGTGCCTATATCGTGCTGCCGCCATCGTGGCCGCTGGCCGCCTTGCTTACCTTGGTGGGCCTGGGCGGCGGCGCCGGTTTGTTTTGGTTATTGACGCGCGCCGGCAAACAAAGCCGTGCGCCTACGCTCGAGGAACAGACGTTGTCGGATATCGTGGAGGCTCAACCCAAACCGGAACCTGTCAAAGCCGCCCCGGCGCCCGCCGCCAAATCGGCGCCAGCGACGCCCACGCAGATCAATGTCGACCCAGCGATCTTCCGCGCCTACGACGTGCGCGGTGTGGTGGGCAAGAGCCTTACGCCCGGCGTGGCCAAACTGCTCGGCCAGTCGATCGGCACGGTGATGCGCGAGAAGGGCCTGCGCGAAATCGTGGTCGGCCGTGATGGCCGCCTGTCTGGTCCGGAACTGGCGGGTGCGCTGGCCGATGGCCTGCGCCTGGCGGGCGTCGACGTGATCGACGTGGGCGCAGTGCCGACGCCGGTGGTCTACTACGCCGCCTATCGCTTCAACACCGGCTGCGGCGTGGCGGTGACCGGCAGCCACAATCCGCCGGACTACAACGGCTTCAAGATCGTGGTCGGCGGCGAAACGCTGTCCGAAGGTGCGATCCAGGATCTCTACCAGCGCATCACCACCGGCGCGCTCGAATCCGACGGGGGCGGCACGCTGCGCCTGGTCGACGTGGTGCCCGACTACATCGAACGCATCACCGCGGACGTGCAGACCGAGCGCCCGCTGAAGATCGTGGTCGACTGCGGCAACGGCATCCCGGGCGCGGTGGCGCCGCAGGTGCTGGAAGGCATCGGCTGCGAAGTGATTCCGCTGTATTGCGAAGTGGATGGCAGCTTCCCCAATCATCATCCCGATCCGTCCGATCCGCACAACTTGGAAGACCTGATTCTTTCGGTGAAGCAGACCGGCGCCGATCTCGGCCTCGCGTTCGACGGCGACGGCGATCGTCTCGGCGTGGTCACGCGCAGCGGCGAGATCATCTTCCCCGACCGCACGCTGATGCTGTTTGCGCGCGACGTGCTGTCGCGCCAGCCTGGCGCGACGATCATCTACGACGTCAAATGCACTGGCCACCTGAAAGGCCAGATCCTCGATGCCGGCGGCAGTCCGCTGATGTGGCGCACCGGCCATTCGCTGATCAAGGCGAAGATGCGCGAAACCGGCGCGGAACTGGCTGGCGAAATGAGCGGCCATTTCTTCTTCAAGGAGCGCTGGTACGGATTCGACGACGGCATCTACGCCGGCGCGCGCCTGCTGGAAATCCTCGCCGGCGACATCGAAGGCCGCACGCCGGAAGACATCTTCGCCACCTGCCCTAAGGGCGTTTCCACGCCGGAGCTCAAGGTGGAAATGGCCGAGGGCGAACATTACCGCTTTATCGAAAAATTCCGCGAAAAGGCGAATTTCGGCGACGCCACGCTGGTGACCATCGATGGCGTCCGCGCCGACTGGCCGGACGGCTGGGGCCTGGTGCGTCCGTCCAACACCACGCCAATCCTGGTCTTGCGCTTTGATGCGGACAACGAGCAGGCGCTCAAGCGCATCCAGGATGTATTCCGGGCGCAATTGCTTGCGGTGGATCCGTCGTTGAAGCTGCCGTTCTAACGTAGGTTGGGGTGTAAACCCCAACATTTGATCTCTCAGGCATGGCGGCGTTGGGGTTTGCACCCCAACCTATGTATGGACTCGCCCCCTACGTCAACCGCTTTTTTCATTCCCCGAAGGCCGGCTGCATCTATGTATAAGGCCTCATCAAGGTGGCAACACGTGCCACGGGCACACCATCGTTTGAGC